>JBBQYX010000017.1:0-48913 GCA_038208295.1 Candidatus Nanopelagicales bacterium
GAAGGCTGTACGTGTTACAGAGTCCATCAGCAGCAACACATCGGCGCCTTGGTCGCGGAACCACTCGGCGATCCGGGTGGCTACGAACGCGGCTCGCAGCCGGACGACGGACGGCTGGTCGGAGGTGGCGACGACCATGACTGAACGCCGCAGACCCTCCTCACCGAGGTCGTTCTCGAGGAATTCCCGTACCTCGCGACCACGCTCTCCGACGAGGGCCGCAACGACCACGTCCGCCGTCGTGCCACGGGCAATCATGGACAGCAGCGTCGACTTTCCGACGCCCGAACCGGCGAAGATGCCCAGCCGCTGACCACGACCGACCGGCGTCAGGGCGTCGATGGCCCGTACGCCCAGACCGATCTGCCGGTCGATGCGCTGCCGGGTCAGCGGTGCGGGTGCGGCATTGTCGACGGGGACCCGCTCGCTGGCGTGCAGCGGACCACGGCCGTCGATCGGTCGGCCCAACCCGTCCAGGACTCGGCCCAGCAGCGCAGCACCGACATCGATGTGCAAGGGGCCGTGCCCCGCACTCACCGGCACGCCCGGGCCGAGACCGGACAGCGGACCCATCGGCATGCAGGCCAGGCGGCCGTCGACGGCGGCGATGACCTCCGCCTGGATTTGCCCGGCCGGAGTTGCCAGCCGGAGGACGTCGCCGACGGGTGCGGACACGCCCTCAACCCAGGCCGTCATCCCGGTCACGGCCGTGACCGAGCCGGTGATGAACGGTCGCACAGCCGCCACCGCCTGTGGTAGAGCAGAATTCAGGAACGTCGTGCTCATGCCGCCAGCACCTCCCGCAACCGGGCCAGTGCCGTCGACAGTTGGGCGTCGATGCGGGACGCGCCCGACTCGCCGACGGCCCCCCCGCACTCGACGGCGGGATCGGGGGTGATCTCGACGGGACGGCCGAGCACCTCGGGTAACTCGACCCCGCACTCCCACAACGTGTCGGCATCAGCGGGATTTAGTCGAAGGACCAACGGCGCGTTCATACTGGCTACCGAGGCTATTCGGCGGACGGCATCGAGAACTTGTTCGACCGGGGTACTGAGTTCGTGTCCCAGCAGTGCCTCCACCAGGGTCACCGCGGTCGGGCCTAGTTCGGCTGCGGCCTGGTCGTATGCGGGGATCCACTGCTGTTCCACCTGGCTGGCCGCCGCAGCCAAGGCGGTGAGTACGGAGTACAGCCGTTCGGCCATGGCCGCCTGTGCCTGGGCGACGGCTTCGTCCCGGGCCTGCTCGATGGCGGCGGCCTCCTGGGCGGCCCGGTCGCGGCCCTCCGCGTAGCCCTGGGTGAAACCCTCCGCGTACGCGGTGGTGCGGACATCCTCGGCCACGAGGGCGAAGGCGCGCTCCAAGGTCGGGTCGAGCAACCGTGGGTCTGCCTGCGGGTCCCGTACGTATTCGCTGCGGCGCAGTTCCACATCCATGCGGGCCCGGGGAATGACCGCTGCATCCGGCCCGCGCAAGAACGCGGCCTCACGCGATGAACTGGTCATCCTCACCCCTGCTGATCACGATCTGTCCCGAATCCTCCAGCGCGCGGATGACCTGGACGATCTTGGCTTGCGATTCCTCGACGGCCGACACCCGAACCGGGCCGAGAAGTTCGATCTCCTCGATCAGCGTCTCGGCCGCCCGTTCGGACAGGTTGGCGGTGACCTTGTTGCGAACATCGTCGCGAACGCCCTTGAGTGCGGTGGCCAGGTCGGCCTGCTCGACCTGACGCAGGACGGCCTGCACGGACCGGTCGTCCAGGGTGGTGATGTCCTCGAACATGAACATGTGTGCCCGGATCTGTTCGGCCAACTCGGGGTCGCGCCCCTCCAGCCCATCCAGAATCAACCTCTCGGTGGCACGGTCGGAACGGTTGATGATGTCGATCAGCGGTTCCAGGCCGCCGACAACGGACAGGTCGGTGGGCTGCAGCACCGACGACATCCGCCGCAGCAGCACGGCTTCAACCTTGCGGACGATGTCCGGTGAGGTCCGGTCCATCACCGCGATGCGGTGGGCGACGTCAGCCTGTAACGAGCCGGCCAGGTTGCCCAGCACCAGGGACGCCTGCTCTGCTGATAGATGCGCCAGCACCAGCGCGATGGTCTGCGGGTGCTCGTCCTGCAGGAACGACAGCAACTGGCGGGGATCCGTACGCCGCAGGAACTGGAAGGGCAGTTCGGAGATCGATGCCTCTAGCCGGGACATGATCTCCCGCGCTCGTTCTGACCCGAGTCCGTTCTCCAGCAACTCGCGGGCGTAGTTGATGCCACCCTGGGAGGCGAACCGGCGGGCCACCGCAAGGTCGAAGAACTCGTCGATGACTGCATCGGCGACCTCGGCATCGACCTGGGTGAGTCGGGCAATCTCCGCGACGAGTTCCTCGACCTCGTTCTCGGGGAGTTGGCCGAGCACCGCGGAGGCCCGTTCCTGCCCCAGCTGCACCAGCAGGATCGCTGCTTTGCGCAGGCCCGGGATGTCCAACCCCCCGGCCATCTTGGTGGCGGCCACGGGTTATCGCCTCCGGTCCGCGAGCCAGCCGCGCAGCAGCTGCGCGACCTCGTCGGGCTGCCGCTGCACCAGTTCGCCGATGTCCTCGCGAACAGCCGCCCGGCGGGCCGCGTCGCTGTCCGCTGCGGCGAGTTCGGCGCGTACGTCCCCTGCGGCCGCGAGGACCTGGGCGTCCGCCTCGGCGCGGATTGCCTGCAGGCGGCCGGTCTCGAGCTCCTCCTGCGGGTTCAGCAACAGATCGGTGCGGCGTTGCCGGCGGCTGTTCAAAAACGCCAGGATCAGCACCGCCAGGACCAGGATGACGATGCCAGCCTGCTTAATCATGCCGAACATCGCCGTCTTGGACTCTGCGGCAGCCGCATCCGCTGCGGCCTGCTCAGCGGCTGTGTCGGCGGTGTTGTTGAAAGGCAGGGATTCCACCTGGATCGTGTCGCCGCGTTTGGCGTCGAGTCCAACCGCGTTGGTGACGAGTTGGGTGACCTTGGTCGGATCCAGTGTCCCGGCGGTACGCGCATCGAGCAGGACAGCGACGGACAACCGCTTGACGGCTCCGGGGGCGGCTTTTCTGTTTTCGACCACGCTGCCGACCGAGTTGTCCGCCGAGGTCATTTCCTTGCTGTACGTGGAGTTTCCGGTACCCGTCCCGTTCGCCGCCCCGGTCCCCGTACCCGTTCCGCCGTTGGCCGGGTTACCCGGCCCCAGGATGCCGCCACCGGTGTCGCCCGTACCGGTGTAGGTCTCCTTGGAGGTGGTGTCCCGCAGCGGGGGTGCCTTCGGGTCGGCGACGTACGTCTGAGTCTTGCTCTCGGTCTGGTCGAAGTCGAGATTCGCGCTGACCTGGACGACCGCGTGTCCGGCTCCGGTGAGCTGGTCGAGCATGGACTGGGCCGACAGGGATAAGCGGTTCTCGAACGCCTGGGTCGCCTGCTGCCGGGTGGCGGCCGCGCCGTCGAGGGTGGTTCCGTCTCCGCCGGAGAGCACCCGGCCGGCCCCGTCCGCGATGGTGACGGCGCTGGGATCGAGGCCGGGAACGCTGCTGGCGACCAGGTTGCTGACTGCCGTGACCTGGCCGGTGGCGAGGACCGCCCCCTGCCGCAGGGAGATGAGGACCGAGGCAGTGGCCTTGGCTTGTTCGTCCAGGAACACGTTCTTCTCGGGCAGAGCTAGGTGGACCACGGCACCCTGCACCCCGTCCATGGCCATGATCGTGCGGGCTAATTCACCCTCCAGAGCGCGCTGGTATCCCACGTGCTGCATGAAGTCCGAGGTCGTGATGCCTTGCTTGTCCAGCAACGCATACCCCTCCTGGCTCCCACCGGGCAGGCCCTGCGCACTCATCTTCAGGCGCGTGTCGTAGACCTTGTCCTGCGGGACCATAATGCTGGCGCCACCGTCGGTCAGCGTGTACGGAACTCCCGCGGTGTCCAACTGCGCGACGATGGCCGCGGCGTCGTTGCCGGACAGGTTGCTGAACAGCGGCGTGTAGGCGGGTTTCCCCGACCATGACATGAACAGGATTCCGCCGACCAGCAGCATCACGACGCCGAGCACGGTCACGGCCTTCTGGCCGGTGGTGAAACCGCCGAGCATGGCCCGGGCCCGGCCGCCACTGGCCAGTAGTGTTTCCTTGATCATGACAGTTCCCTCACAGCGGCATTCGCATGATCTCGTTGAACGCCTCGAGCGCCTTGTTGCGTACGGTGACGGTCAACTGGGTGGCGAGGCTGGCCTCGGTGCTGGCGATGAGGTATTGGTGGACGTCGGTGAGGGAGCCGGTGGCCGCCTGCTGGGCCAGGGCGTCAACGTTTCCCTGCCGGTCGGCGATGCCCTGGACCGCCTGCGTCAAGACGTTTCCGAAGTCGCCGTTTCCGCCGGCGACCGGGGTGACACCGGCGCCGGTGGTGATACCCGGACTGAGGTTGGCACCACTGACATCCAGCACCGGCGTGGGCGCCGGCGGGGTCAGCGGAACGGCAGCGACGGCGCCGATGCCCGCGATACTCATGAGGACCTGCCCAGTTGCAGAGCCGCGGTGTAGGCCTCTTTTGCCCGATCCACAACCGCAAGATTCGCCTCGTACCCGCGCTGAGCCATGATCAGGGACGTCATTTGGTCGGCCAGGTCCAGGTTCGGTTGACGGACCATCCCGTCAGCATCGGCGAGCGGATGGCTGGGTGCGTAGACCAGTCGGCCGGCGGCATCCCCGTACTCGATCCGGTTGACCTGACTGCCCATCCCCGTACCGGCGGGGCCTTCGACCGCGTCGGCGACGACGAAACGTTCCTGGAACGCTGGTTGCGAGGTGCGTCGAACGGTGTTCACGTTCGCGATGTTGTCGTTCAGCGCGTCCAGCCACTTGCGGTAGACGCCGACGCCACTGCCGGAGATGGCCAGCGAATCGAAGAGTCCCATCACGTGGTCCGCAGGACGTCGCGCACCGTGGCGAACTTGCTGTCGACCGCGCGCAGCATCAGTTGATAGCGCAGGCCTGTGTCGATGTTGTTCAGCGTCTCGGTGTCGAGGTTGACGTTGTTGCCGTCGAGGCGGGACGGGTCGGAGGTGGCCTGTATTGACGTCAGCGAACTCGAATTCAGCGTGGCTGGGTCGGCGTCACCGCTGGAGACCGCGTCGAGCTGGCTGGCGAGCGCCTCCTCGAAGGAGACCTGCTGCGCGGTGAACCCCGGGGTCTGAATGTTCGCGACATTGTTGGCGATCACCCGCTGCCGCAGGGACAGCGCATTCAGAGCGCTGGTCAGCGCCGACATCGTGACATCGGTCATCGCAGGACGCCTACCTTCCCCTCTGCCCGCCGCGGTCGCGGCGAGGCCCCGGCCGGTCCGTGGCCGTGGGTGAGCGTCCTGCTCGGATGCCTTGTCGGCAGGGGCCGCTGCGAACCTGAGGGATTCAGGCCGCGGCGTCGGCGCATCACCCGTACGCATGAATCCGGCCCCGTCGTCGATCCAGCTGTCCACAGGGCGGCTATCCAGCCGAAGACTGTCCACAGGAGCGAGTGGAGCTACTGGCACCGAGCGGGACGGTCTGCCTACGGTCACCCCGGCGCTCCCCACGCCGGATGAAGACAAGCAGGAACCCAATCCGTACCGGCCCTCTCCCCAACGGCTGGCCCACCCGTGTGAGGGGTGCCGCCATGACGATCGAAGCCACTGTCGCAGGAACCGTCGCAGGAACCGTCGCAGGAACTGTCGCAGGAACCGTCGAAGGGACTGTCGCCGACCAGGTACGCGCGGCGGTGCGCAGGGCGGGGATCGACCCGCTGCGCGAGCCCGCCACCGTACGGACGCTCGTCGACGCTGCGGTTGCCGATCATGTCGAACGGTGTCTGAGCCTGGACCTGCCTCGGCCACCGGACGAGGTGCAGCTGGCCCGGTCGGTCTACCACGCGATCGCCGGCTACGGCCCGCTGCAACAGTTCTTCGACGATCCGCTGGTGGAGGAGATCTGGGTCAACGAACCGGGCCGGGTGTTCATCGCCCGGGACGGTCGCAGCGAGCTCACCGCGACGGTCCTCGGTGAGGCCGAGCTGCACGATCTGGTCGAGCGGATGCTGCGGGCCTCCGGCCGACGGCTGGATACCAGCAGCCCGTTTGTGGACGCCATGCTCAGCGACGGCAGCCGACTGCACGTCGTCATCCCAGACATCACCCGGCGGCACTGGTCGGTCAACATCCGCCGTTTCGTCGTACGCGCCACCCACGTGGACGACCTCGTCGCCATGGGCACCCTCACCCCCGCGGCCGCGAGTTTCCTGGCGGCTGCGGTGGTGGCGGGGTTGAACATCGTTGTTGCGGGCGGCACGCAGGCCGGCAAAACGACCCTGCTCAATGCACTGCTCGGCTGCGTACCCGCCCGGGAACGGGTGATCACCTGCGAGGAAGTTTTCGAGATCAGGCTGGAGCACCCGGACTGGGTGCCGCTGCAGACCCGGGCCGTGGGCCTGGAGGGCACCGGTGAGGTGCCGCTGCGACGGTTGGTGAAGGAGGCGCTGCGGATGCGCCCGACCCGGCTGGTCGTCGGAGAGGTGCGACAGGCGGAATGCCTGGATCTGCTGGTGGCCATGAATTCCGGCATGCCGTCCATGACCACGGTGCATGCCAATTCGGCCCGGGAGGCGGTGACGAAACTGTGCACCCTGCCGCTGCTGGCGGGCGGCAACATCTCCGGCGACTTCGTGGTGCCGACGGTGGCCGGCTGCGTCGATCTGGTCGTGCACACCGCCACGACAGCGGACGGCCGTCGGCGCGTGCGTGAGATCAGCGCCCTGTCCGGTCGCAGCGAAGGCGGCGTCGTGGAGATGTCGGAGATCTTCGGCACCGTGGACGGCCGGTTGGCACGTGGCAACGGCTTCCCGCCGCACCTGGACCGGTTCGCGTCGATCGACATCGACGTGGTCGCGTTGTTGGCCCAAGGCGCAGGGGAGCACTGATGGGCGCGGTGGTCGGCCTGCTGTTCGCTGCCGGGGTGCTGCTGATGTGGCAGGGGCTGGCCGGCCCGACCCGCGGCCACCGGGAGTCCCGGCTGTCCCGCCTGGTCCAGGCATCTGGCATGTCCGGGATCAGCCCGGCCGGCGTGTTAGGCGCCTGCCTGGCCAGCGGGGTCGTGGCGGCGTTGACCGCGTTGGTGATCTCGGCCGCTGCGACGGTGGCGCTCGTGGTGGGTGTCGCGGCTGCATGGAGCCCGATCGTGCTGCTTCGTCGACGCGCAGCCGTGCGAGCGGCCGCGCTGGTCGACGGCTGGCCGGACGCCGTCGACGTCCTGGTGTCCGCGGTGCGCGCCGGGATGTCCCTGCCGGAGGCGCTGGGCGATCTGTCCCGCCGGGGGCCGGAGTCGTTGCGGCCGGCGTGCGCGGCCTTCGAGCTGGACTACCGGGCCACCGGGTCGTTCACCGATGCACTGGACCGGCTGGTGGCGAGCTTGGCCGATCCGGTGGCCGACCGGGTTGCGGCCGCGCTGCGAACCGCCCGTGCGGTCGGGGGTACGGATCTGGGCCGGGTGCTGCGCACCCTGTCCGACCTGCTGCGCGAGGACGCCCGTACCCGTGGCGAGATCCGGGCCCGGCAGGCGTCCACGGTGACCGGTGCCCGGCTGGCCGTCGCGGCGCCCTGGCTGGTGCTGCTGTTCATGTCGGCTCGCCCGGAGGCGATTGCGGCCTTCAACACCCCCGCAGGGCTGCTCCTGCTGGTCGGTGCGGCGGTGACTTCTGCGCTCGCCTACCGGCTGATGCTCCGGCTGGGACGGCTACCGACCGAGGCGCGGATCCTGGCCGTGGGACCCGTCCCGGTCCCGGCAGGCATCCGATGAGCGCCGATGCCCCGACGCTTGGCTGGAGCGCTGGCGGGGCGCTGTTGGGGATGGTTGTCGCGCTGGGGCTACTCCTGGTGTCGCGGGGGATACATGCGGCCGGACCGCCACGGCTGACCGACCGGGTCGCTGTGCACCTGGGTGGGCGCCGCAGCCTCGACCCGTCGCCCGTTGGGCCGTTGACCACGCTGCTCCGGCTGTTCTCACCGAGCCTGGAGGCCCTGGCGGCCCGGCTGGGTCACGGCGGTCGAGCTGCCCTGGAGTTGCGACTGGACCGGGCCGGTTCCGCTGCCGACGTCGACCGATTTCGGCTGGAGCAACTGGGCTGGGGAGCGGTTGGTTTGGCCATGGGGCTGACATCCGCACTGGTTCTGGCCGGGCGAGCCGGTTCGCTGTCGGTGGCCCCACTCCTGGTGATCTGTGCCCTGGGTGCGTTCACGGGACTGCTCGCCCGCGACTGGGAACTCAGCCGCGCCACTCGTCGACGAGCCGAACGCATTGCCGAACAGTTCCCCACCGTCGCGGAACTCATCGCCTTCGCAGTGGCCGCGGGAGAGTCACCGGTGGCGGCGTTGGATCGGGTGTCCCATACCGTGACCGGAGATCTCGCCCAGGAACTCGCCCGGTGTGTCGGTGACGTTCGGGCCGGCGCGCCGTTCCCGATGGCGCTGCGGCAGTTCGCCGACCGACTACAGATCACACCGGTGAGCAGATTCGTCGATGGGGTCATCACCGCGGTCGACCGGGGCACGCCGTTAGCCGATGTCGTACGGGCGCAGGCCGCCGACGCGCGCTCCGCCGCCCGACGGGCGCTGCTGGAGTCCGCCGCACGCAAAGAGGTGGCCATGCTGGTCCCGGTTGTTTTCCTCGTGCTGCCAACCATTGTGGTCATAGCGCTCTTTCCCGGGCTGGCATCGCTCACCCTCTCAGCGGTTTGAATCAACACCCGCCGTATGTCTTCACGGCAGCCCCTGCTTGTCCGAACACCCAAGAATGGGAGCCTCTTCGATGAACCTGCTCGCGCATCTGTTCGCTGTTCTCGCCGTCCGCCTGGACGAACTCGCCGACCCTGCCCGCCGTGAACGCGGCGACGTACCCGGCTGGGTGCTGGTTGCCGTCATGACCGCGGGGCTGGTGACCGCGCTATGGGTTCTTGCCGCCGATCAACTCGGTGCCGTGCTCACCCGGGCCATCTCATCGGTAGCCGGATGAGACGTCCGCGCCACCGGCCACCGCCTGGCAGGTTCGGCTGCGAGCGTGGCAGTGCGATCGCCGAGTTCGCACTGGTAGCCCCGTTGGTGGTGATTCTCGTCGTGGCGGTGATGCAACTCGCGCTAGCAGCCCACGTACGAGCCACGCTGATCACCGCAGCGGCCGAGGGGGCCCGTTCTGCCGCTTTGGCCGGGGGTGACCCGGCCGATGGAGTCCGCCGTACTCGGGGATTGGTAGGGGACAACCTGGCCGGAGATGTCGTCGAGTCCGTCGACGCCCGCCGCGGCGAGGTCGACGGTCTGGCGGTCCTCACGGTCCGCGTCACCGCTCGGGTGCCGCTGGTCGGCCTGCTCGGACCCACCGGCATGGTCGTCGAGGGCCATGCCCTGGCCGAACGATGACGCGATCCATTCGGGCGCAACGACACCAGGGCGACCCTCCAGCGGGTGACGCCGGATCGGCCCTGGTGGAATTCGTGACGCTGACCGTCCTGCTGCTCGTACCGCTGGTCTACCTCGTGACCACGGCGTTGCGCGTGCAACAGGCGTCCTTCGCGGTCACCACGGCCGCGCGAGAGGCCGGGCGGGCGTTCGCCACCGCCGACAACCCTGGTCTGGCGCGTACGCGAGCCACTGCCGCTGCTCGGCTCGCGCTGGCCGATCACGGGCTCGTCCTGCCGCCGGGGGCGCTGGTCGTGACGTGTCGGGGCGGCGGCTGTCTGGAGCCCGGCACGGAGGTGGCCGTGGACGTCCGGCTCACCGTCGCGCTGCCGTTGATCCCGCAGGTGTTCGAAGGATCGGCGACCTCCATACCTGTTGCCGCGTGGCATGTCGCCCCCGTTGATCGCTATCGAGGCTCGACATGAGGAAAGCGGGCTCCGAGCGTGGCAGCGTGCTGCTGCTGACCATCGGCCTGGCCGTGCTGGCGCTGCTGGTCGTCCTCGTCGTCGTGGATGCCTCAACCGCGTTTCTCCAGCGGCGATCCCTGGCCGGCGTCGCCGACGCTGCCGCTATCGCTGGGGCTCAGGCGGTGGACCTGGACCGGTTGTATGCCGATGGCGTAGCGGCCGGAATCGTGCCGCTGGACGGCGCAGGGGTCGAGGCTGCCGTCCGGCGCCAGTTGAGCCAGTCCGAGGCCGGTCGCGCGGTGCCGGGGTTCGCGCTGGAGTCGGTGCGCACCGATGGGCGCACTGTCACGGTCACCGTGCGCGGCGCCCTCGACTTGCCGTTCGCGGCGATCCTGCCGTCAGCAGCGCCCCGAGTCCTGCGCGTCACCGCCCACGCCCGCCTGCAGCTGCACTGATCCGACGCGCGGCGACCTCCCGTACCCTCATCGACCGTGCCCTCCCAGGATCCTGCCGAAGCCATCGCCGCGCTGAACACCACCCTGGCCAGCGTGGAAACCGTCCTCGACGTCCCCCGAATGCAGGCCCAGATCGCCGAACTGGAGCAGCAGGCGTCTGCGCCGGACCTGTGGGACGACCAGGCGCGTGCCCAGGCGGTGACCTCCAGGCTGTCCTTCCTGCAGGGCGAGATCCGCAAGGCCGAGTCGCTGCGGGCTCGGCTCGACGATGTCGCCGTCCTGGTCGAGTTGGCCGAGGGGGAGGACGACGACGACGTCCGCGCGGAGGCTGACCGGGAGCTGACCTCCCTGCAGCACGCCATCGGCGAGTTGGAGGTCCGCACCCTGCTGTCCGGGGAGTACGACTCCCGCGAGGCGCTGGTCACGATCCGGTCCGAGGCCGGCGGGGTTGACGCGGCCGACTGGGCCGAGATGCTGCTGCGGATGTACACCCGCTACTGCGAGCGGCACGGTTGGCCGTACGAGGTATACGACACCTCTTACGCCGAGGAGGCGGGCATCAAGTCGGCGACGTTCGGCGTCAAGGTGCCGTACGCCTACGGCACGCTGAGCGTCGAGCAGGGCACCCACCGGTTGGTGCGGATCTCCCCCTTCGACAACCAGGGCCGGCGCCAGACGTCCTTCGCCGGGGTGGAGGTCATTCCGGTGGTCGAGCAGACCGATCACATCGAGATCCCCGAGGACGAGATCCGGGTCGACGTCTACCGCTCCAGCGGTCCGGGCGGCCAAGGCGTGAACACCACCGACTCCGCCGTACGCCTGACCCACCTGCCCAGCGGCATCGTCGTCTCCTGCCAGAACGAGCGGTCCCAGATCCAGAATCGGGCCTCGGCCATGGCCGTCCTGCAGGCGAAGCTGCTGGAGCGCAAGCGGTTGGAGGACCAGCAGAAGATGGACGCCCTGAAGGGCGATTCGGCCGGCTCCTGGGGCAACCAGATGCGGTCCTACGTCCTGCATCCGTACCAAATGGTCAAGGATTTGCGTACGGAGGTCGAGACAGGAAACACCGCCGCCGTCCTGGACGGGGAGATCGACGCACTTGTGGAGGCTGGGATCCGCTGGCGCAAGCAGCAATCGGACTGACCGGAGGCATCCATGATCACCTTTGATGACGTGACCAAGCTGTACCCGAGCCAGTCCACGCCGGCGCTGGAGGATGTCAACGTCGACATCGAGAGGGGCGAGTTCGTCTTCCTCGTCGGGTCGTCCGGCTCGGGTAAGTCGACGTTCCTGCGGCTGTGCCTGAAGGAGGACCGGCCGACCAAGGGGACCATCCACGTCGCCGGCAAGGACCTCAACCGGCTGTCCAACTGGAAGGTGCCCGCGCTGCGCCGCCAGATCGGCACGGTGTTCCAGGATTTTCGGCTGCTGCCCAACAAGAACGTGCGCCAGAACGTCGCCTTCGCACTTGAGGTCATCGGTCGCTCCCGCAAGGACGTCGCCCGCGTGGTGCCCGAGGTGCTTGACCTGGTCGGCCTGGCCGGCAAGGAGGGGCGGCTGCCCGACGAGTTGTCCGGTGGGGAGCAGCAGCGGGTCGCCATCGCCCGGGCGTTCGTCAACAAGCCGGTGATCCTCATCGCTGACGAGCCGACCGGCAACCTCGACCCCGCGACCAGTCTCGGCATCATGAAACTGCTCGACCGGATCAACCGCACCGGTACGACGGTGGTCATGGCCACCCACGATGCGGCCATCGTCGATCAGATGCGTAAGCGGGTCATCGAACTCGAGGGTGGCCATGTCGTGCGAGACCAGTCCCGCGGCGTCTACGGCTATACCCGCTGATCCGAACGCCCCCGGCGGTACCTGCGATGAGAAACGGCCCGGTCTAGCTATGCGCGCGAGATTCGTACTGAGCGAGGTCGGTATCGGCCTGCGCCGAAACCTGACGATGACCCTGGCAGTGGTCATCACGGTCGCCGTCTCACTGGCGCTGTTCGGCGCCGGGCTGCTGGTGCGCCAGCAGGTCTCGCAGATGAAGGGGTTCTGGTACGACAAGATCGAGGTCTCGATCTATCTGTGTACGAAGAACTCTGCGGTGCCCTCGTGTACAGGCGCTGCGACCCAGGCGCAGATCGACCAGGTCCGTGCCGACCTGGAATCCCTCGAGCCGTTGGTCGAGGAGATCTACTTCGAGTCGGCCGAGGAGGCGTTCGCCCGGTTCCAGGAGCAGTTCCGCGGCTCCCCCCTGGTCGACAGCGCGACGCCTGCGGACCTGGGGGAGTCGTTCCGCATCAAATTGTCCGACCCAGACAAGTACGACGTCATCACCAGCGCCTTCTCCGGTCGTCCGGGAGTCGAACGGGTGGATGACCAGAAACAGCTGCTGGACAAGCTGTTCCGACTCCTCGACGGGTTGCAGCTCATCGCGCTCATCATCGCCGTGGCGATGCTCGTGGTCACCGTCCTGCTGGTGGTGAACACCATGCGGGTCGCTGCATTCAGCCGGCGCCGGGAGACGGGCATCATGCGCCTGGTGGGAGCGTCGAAGCTCTACATCCAGTTGCCGTTCCTGCTGGAATCGGCCATCGCCGCGGCGGTCGGGGCGCTGCTGGCCATCGGCGGCCTTGTGGTCATCAAGGTCTCGCTGATCGACCGCTTCCTGGCGCAGTCGTTCCAGTTCACCCCCTTCGTCGGCTGGGACGCCGTCGTCGGGACGTCGGTCATTGTCTTCGTCGTCGGTACGGTTCTCGCCGCGGCCTCGGCCTTCCTCACCCTGCAGAAATACCTGCGCATCTGATCCCTACCCCGTCGACAGATCGGGTCGGCCGAATGGCACGCGGCAACCGCTCAGGCCGACCGCCACGAGCGCCGATAGGTCCTGCAGACGCCGTGTCGCCGCGACTGTGCGCGCCCGGCTGGCTAGCGTGCGGGTACCCGGCTCGGCCGGGCAGCCCATGGACCGGAGGTGGGGTCGGAGTGCGACGTCGCGGGCCCGTCGTCGTTGGCGCTGTGTTGTTGCTGCTGGCGCCGGCCCCGACGTCGGCGGCGGTTCCCGCCGAGCCGTCCGCCCCGACCGCACCACTGTCCACCCGGGTAAGCGAGGCCGAGCAGACCCTGGACCGTGCCGATACCCAGGTGACCAGGGCGATGGCTGCCCTCACAACCGCGAAGGCGGCGATCCCGCAGGCCCAGACCCGCCTGCGCCGAGCTGTCGGGCTGCAGCAGCAGGCCCAGCGCGCGGCGGAGTCGGCCCAGACCCAGGCCGCCCAGGCAGCCCAGGTCCTGCTGCGGGCCGAGGTGGCCCGCAGCGCCGTCGAGGCGGAGTACGGCGCGTTGCGAAGCAAAGCCGGAGCATTCGCGCGCAGCGCCTATCAGTCGGGCCCGATCGCCGAACTCGACGTACTGCTCAGTGCCCGTGACCCGCGGGACTTCGCTGCCCGGATGGTCAGCATCGATCATCTGGGGCGCAGCACCAACAGCACCCTGGCTGCCCTGGCCACCAGCCAGCAGACCCTTCAGCAGCGTGAGATTGACCTGACCGGCGCGCAAGAGCAGGCGACCGGTCGTGCGGTGCTGGCCGAACAGCGTTCCCATCAGGCGCAGCAAGCGGCTGCTGATGCGGCGGGTGCTCGCACGCAGGTGCTGCGGCTGACGGCTGCACGCACGAGTGCCCTGACCGTGGCGCAGCGCGAACGCGCAGGTGTCCGCGCGCGGCTGGCGACGTTGCAGGCTGAACAGGCCCGGGTCGCTGCCGAGGCGCGTGCCGCGGCGCGGTCCGCTGCGGCGAAACTCGCGGCATTGGCGGCTGTGCAACGCACTGCGGCCCAACGCATTGCTGCCGCCCCACCCGGGGCAAGCGCCGGGCAAGCACCGGACAGAACCGATTCGAAAACCCCCCGCAACACCGGCCGGGACGATGCCGGCAATTCTCGTACGCCCACACCCTCGACATCGAGTTTGCCGAGCGGGAACAACTCGGCGGCCGGTTCGAACTCCGCCGAGCTGCGGTGGCCGATCCCGGGTGCCGGCATCTCCGGGCGGGTGGGTCCGCGGATCCATCCGGTCTACGGCTACCGCTCCTGCCACACCGGGGTCGACATCCGCGGCGGCACCGGGACGCCGATCCTGGCCGCTGCCTCCGGGGTGGTTGCCTCCGTGACCTCCGGTGGTGCGTACGGCCTGCACACCCTCATCGTCCACAACGGTGGCCTGGCCACCTTCTATGCGCACCAGTCGGCAGCTGCCGTGCGAGCCGGCGACGTCGTCTCCCGCGGTCAGGTCATCGGCTACGTCGGCTCCACCGGCTGGGTGACCGGGCCGCACCTGCACTTCGAGGTTCACGTCGGCGGTGTCCCGTACGACCCGCTGGGGTGGTTCGGCGGCAGCCGGGGGCCGGTGCGTTGCTGAGCTGAGCCGCGCTCGGCAGGTCCAGGACAGGCGGCGGTCAGGGCGCCACGAACGAGCGTCACCCGTCCGAGGGCAGATCCGCGTCGGCGGATGGTCCCGAGGCGGGCGACAGCGAGGTGGGCCGACCTACACTGGCTCAATGCCCTTCGCGACCCGCGGTTGGCTGCGCGGCGCTGCCGTTGCGGCCGCGGTCGTGGGCGCCTACCTGGCTGGGGTTGGGACGGGGGTCGTGGGTTCCGGGGTGGCTGCAAGCCAGTCGGCCAGCGCGACCCCTACTTTCGGCGTGTTGGACGAGGCAGCGACTCGGATCAAGGCGGCGGCGGCCCGGCCGGTCGATGACGAGGCGCTCCGCCGGGCGGCGGTCGAAGGCATGCTGCGCGCCCTCGGCGACCGCTGGAGCCGGTATTTCCAGGCCGAGGACTTCGGTTCGTTCGAGCAGGCTCTGGAGGGGCGCTACACCGGCGTCGGTTTGTGGTTGTCCACGGTCAAGTCCGTGACGGTGGTGTCATCGGTGCAGCCGGGCTCACCGGCCACTCGTGCCGGTGTACTGGCCGGTGACCGGCTGCTCGCCGTCGACGGCGTGGAGACCACCGACGAGCCGCTGGGTCAGGTGGCGGAGCAGTTGCGCGGCCAGGCCGGGACAACGGTGGCCCTGGGGCTGCGGCGTGACGGCACTGCGCTCAACGTCACCGTAACTCGAGAGCAGTTGACCAACGACGATGTGACCGTCGATCGGATCACCGGCGGCGTGGAGGTCGTACGCATCGCCGGCTTCACCCGCGGCGTCGGGCGTCAGTTGCGCGACGCACTGATTGACGATCCGGCCCGAACCGACGCAGCCGCGCGACCCACGACCGGTCTGGTGCTGGACCTGCGGGGAAACCCCGGTGGTCTGCTCACCGAGGCGGTCGAGGTCGCCAGCGTCTTTCTCGACGGCGGCCCGGTGGTGTCGTACGAGACCCGGGACTCTGGCACGCGCACGCTGGACGCGCTTGGCCGTGGTGACACGCGCACCCCGGTGGTCGTGCTGGTCGACGGTGCGACGGCCAGTGCCGCTGAGGTGGTCGCCGCCGCTCTGCAGGATCGCAACCGCGCGGTCGTGGTGGGACAGCGCACGTTCGGCAAGGGCTCGGTGCAGCAGGCCAGCCGGCTATCCGATGGGTCCGCTCTGGAACTCACCGTGGGCCGTTACCGGACTCCGTCGGGTGCGTTGATCGACGGTACGGGGGTCGAGCCCGACGTCTTGGTCGACGCCACGCCGTCGACGACCGAGCGCCGCGCCGTCGAGGTGCTGCGGGGGCTCGTTGCCGCCACTGGTTCGAAGGGCTGAGCGGGCATGCCACGTGAGCAGGGCCGTACGTTGATCGCCGCGAACCGCAAGGCCCGACACGACTATCACATCGACGCGACCTATGAATGCGGTGTGGTCCTGTCCGGCACCGAGGTCAAGGCCCTGCGGGCCGGTCGCGCGTCGCTGGTCGACGGATACGCGAACATCAAGGACGGCGAGGTGTGGTTGCACGGCGTGCACATCGCCGAATACGCCCTCGGGACATGGAACAACCATGAACCCCGGCGAGTCCGAAAGTTGTTGCTGCGCAGAGACGAAATCGCCAAGTTGATGCACAAGACACGCGAGCCGGGTTTCACTCTGGTGCCGCTGTCCATGTATTTCAAGGACGGGTACGCGAAGGTCGAAATCGCTCTGGCCCGCGGTCGACGTTCCTATGACAAGCGGCAGGTGCTCGCCGAGCGGGACGCCAAGCGGGAGATCTCCCGGGTGGCCGGTGCCCGGGCAAAGGGCCGTATCCGGTAGGACGGTTGTCTGCGGTTGTCTGCGGTTGTCTGCGGTTGTCTGCGGCGTTTGGGGGCATCCTGCTGGCACTGCGCGTATCCCCCGCTCTGGGGGTCGGGCTTCGCTCTACGCTGAGCCGTATGGACGAGCACCCCACCAACGCCACGACAGACCAGAGTGACCCCGGCCTGGAGGCCATGCTCGACGGGTTCTGGCCCTACCGGCGTTCGACCCGTGCGTATCGACGCTTGGACGAAGCCCCCCGCGACCGGGCCGACATCCTCGCCGAGATCACCGAACTCGCGCGTACGGAGGACGCGGCCGGCGACAAAGGCCTGGTGTCGGGCAGTCTGTATTCCGGCGACCACGAGCACTACGCATTCCTGACCGAGGTGTTCGGCCGGTTCGCCCACGCGAATGTCTTGCAGCGCGACATGTATCCGTCGGCGACCAAGTTCGAGGCAGAGATCATCGCTATGACCGCGGCGATGCTGCACGGGGATTCGGCGCCGGAGGTCTGCGGTGTCATCACCAGCGGCGGTAGCGAGAGCCTGATGACGGTTCTGCTCAGCTATCGCGAATACGCCCAGGAGACCCGCGGGGTGACCCGACCCAATGTCGTCTTGCCGGTGACCGCGCACGTCGCGCTCGACAAGGGTGCGCACTACTTCGGGATCGAGGTGCGGCACGCGCCGCTCACCGGCGCGTTTACCGTTGACGTCGCGGCGATGGCGGAGTTGATCGATGACCAGACCATTGCGCTGGTCGCTTCTGCCGCTGATTATGGCCACGGTCTCATCGACCCAGTCGAGGAGGTCGCGGCCCTGGCTCGGGAGCGTGAGTTGCCGTTGCATATCGACGGCTGTTTGGGCGGGTTTTTGTTGCCGTGGGCGGAAAAGCTGGGCTATGACGTGCCGGTGTGGGACTTCCGGGTTTCGGGTGTCACGTCGATGTCGGCGGACACCCACAAGTATGGCTACGGTCTCAAGGGCAGCAGCGTCCTGCTCTACGCCAACAAGGAATTGCGCCGACAGCAGTACTTCACGTTCCCCGACTGGCCCGGCGGGCTGTATCTCTCCCCAGGGCTGGCGGGGTCGCGCAGCGGCGGGCTGATCGCCTCGACGTGGGCGGCCATGGTGACCATCGGGGAGGCCGGCTATCTGCAGGCGGCGCAGGAGATCCTGCGTACCGCCGCTGTCCTGAAGGACGGTATCCGTACCCGAATCCCCGAGTTGCAGATCATCGGGGACCCGCTGTTCGTCGTGTCCTTCGCCTCCGACGAAGTCGATGTCTACCTGGTCAATGACGCGCTCAAGGCTCGAGGCTGGCGATTCAACGCGTTGCAACTGCCTGCGGCACTGCACTTCTGTGTCACCCGGCCGAACACCGCAGCTGGCCTGGTCGAGCGCCTCATCGACGATCTGCGCACCAGTGTCGACTACGCCCTGGAGCACAAGGGCGAGCCGGCAGCCAGCGGTGCGATGTACGGATTTGGGCATACGCCGCAGGGCAATGCGACCCTGAGCACCGTGATGAGTGGGGTTCTGGACGCCATGCACGAGGTAGCACCGGGGTGAGCGGGCACCGCTGGATCCTGGCTGTCGACCTGGGCAACGGCGGCCCGAAGGTCGCGGTGGTCGAACTCGACGGGAACGTCGTCGGTACGGCCGCGCGTCCGGTGCGGGTCGACATCAAACTCGACGGAACGGCCACCCAGGACGCCGACGAATGGTGGACCGGGATCGTCGCGGCGACGCGGGAGGTGGTCACGGCAACCGGCGCCGATGTCGCTGCGTTACACGCAGTCGCTATCACGGGGCAGTGGGGGTCGACCGTCCCGGTCGGTGCCGACGACCGCCCGTGCGGCCCGGTACTGCTGTGGGCCGACACGCGTGCCGGTCGGCATACCGCCGATGTCATCGGCGGCCCGATCACCTATCAGGGTTTCGCCCCCCAGCGGGTTCTCCCGTGGGTACGCATCACCGGTGGCGCCCCGACCCCGTCGGGTGCCGACCCGACCGGGCATTCATTACTGCTGCAACGGGAGTTTGCCAGCATCTATGCGAAGACCCGAGTGTTGTTGGAGCCGGTGGATTATCTCGGGCTGCGGCTGACCGGACGTGCGGCGGCCACGCCGGCATCAATGATTCTGTCCTGGTTGACGGACAACCGGCCGGGTGCGCCGCTGGGCTATGTGGACTCGTTGGTACGGCAGGCGCGTCGCGATCCGGCCAAGCTCCCGGAACTCCTGCCGACCGGTTCGATCCTTGGCCCGCTACTGCCGGAGGTGGCCGAGGAACTCGGTGTCACCGGTGGGGCGCCCGTCGTCTGCGGCTTACCGGACCTGCACGCGGCCATCGTCGGCAGTGGGGCGGTCGCCCCGTATGACTCCCACCTGGCGTTGTCCACGACGGCCTGGATTGGCGCGCGGGTGCCGTTCAAGCGGACCGACGTGTTGCACTCGATCGCCACGGTGCCCGGCCTGGACCCGCAGTATCCGGCCATCGCCAACAACCAGGAGACCGGCGCGGCGGCGTTGCAGTGGCTGCGCGAACAGGTCATCGCACCTCCGGACGGGCTGTCCGGCGGGGGCAGCGGGATCGGCGCGGCCGGGGCGGCGCCGGAGACTGCGCAGCCTTCGTACGAGGCCCTCATCGCTCTGGCCGCCGGGGTGCCAGCGGGCGCCGAGGGGGTGCTGTTCACGCCGTGGCTGGCGGGGGAGCGCAGCCCGGTGGAGGCAAAGTCGCTGCGGGCGACCTGGGTCAACCTGTCGCTGCGCACCGACCGGTCGATCATGGTCCGTTCGGTTCTGGAGGGAGTCGCGCACAACACCCGCTGGTTGTTGCGCGCCTACGAGCGGTTCCTGCGCCGTCCGGTCCCGTCGCTGCGGATCCTCGGCGGTGGTGCGGAGAGCGACCTGTGGTGCCAGATCCACGCCGACGTCCTGGGCCGCCCGGTCGTGCAGGTCGCCGACCCGCGGCACGCTCAGCTGCGCGGGGTGGCGCTGTGGGCCCGCATCTGCCTGGGCGAGATGCGACTTCCGCAGGTGCCGACCTTGGTCCCCGTGGCGGCGGAGTTCGTGCCCGAGCCGGCCGCCGTGGCGACATATGCGGCGGCGCATCAGGAGTACCTGCGGCTGTACGGGACGGTCCGGGGCATGTACCGGCGGCTCAACGGGTGAGCGCGCAGCGACCGAGCCTGCGTCGGGTCGACTGGTGGGGGCGGCGCGGCGTACGCTGGGCGGATAACTGAACAGGGGGGTGATCGGTTTCGACGAGCAGATGTCTGAGCCGGAGAAGCGTGCCGAGGACCACGGCAGATCTCGCAAACCATGTCGTGAAATGAAATAACTGCCAATAAGACGCAGCCTGCGTTCGCCCTCGCCGCCTGAGCGAGTGTGACGCCGTCAGCCCGGGGAGTCCCCGACCCGGTTCCTGACGTCATCTAGGGGACTCACCCGCCGGCCTGGTCACGGGGTCGGTGGGAACACCACACAGTGGCTGGGCCACGTTTCCCGCAGTGCCGCACGAAGCGGGAAGGCCGAGATCGTGTCAGCGCGGCTACGCACGTAGAAGGACGGTAACGACCTGTTCGGACCCGGGTTCGATTCCCGGCACCTCCACGACGATCAAGACCCGGCCATGTTTTTGGGCCGGGTCTTGGTCGTCATGTACGGCATTGTCGGGAATCGGGAGGAGGTCGCCCTGGCGACCGACGGCTCCCGGCACCTCCACGACGATCAAGACCCGGCCATGTTTTTGGGCCGGGTCTTGGTCGTCATGTACGGCATTGTCGGGAATCGTCGGGCCGTTGGTCTGCCCTGCGCGGTGCGCGGCGCTGGGAGGCGACCTTGTGGCTGGTCACCGGCCAGCTTGATCTTGATGGCGCAGCGCCGGTCGACGCGGCGCAAATCCGCTCCGCGAAGGCCTCGCTGATGGTCCGGCTCGCCGGTCAGTACGTGGCCGCGGCCATTGCAGCGTGAGGCGTCGCGACGCGTCCGTACAGGGAGACCCGGACGGCGTCGACGCCACGTTTCCAGCCGTGCGGCCGCGGCGGCGTACCTGGTACGGAGCCCACGTCTACCGTTGCGATGACGTCGCCGGTCGCTGCTGGTTCGACGCCAGCCTGCCCGTCGCAACGGGACCGTCGGACGCTTCGACCTGCCGGCGCCAGCGGGAACGGGCTATCTGGTCGACGCCAAACTCGCCGCCGCCCGTGAACGTCTGGGCCGATCGGGAAACGTGGTCGCGCATGACGAGGTCATGGACCGTGTCGTCAGTACCGTCACGCATAAGCCCGGGGGATTGGCGTCCCTGTCGCACACCGCCGACGCGCAGTTCGGCGTCACCGCTGAACTGTCCGCCGCGGTCGACTACGGCCTATCGCAACGTTGGGCGGCGGCCTTCTCCTGGGCAGGTTTCGACGGGGTCCGGTATCAACCCCGATTCTCCACCGGCCCGGCTACAGCAGTCGCCCTGTTCGGCGCTGCAGGCCGACCTGCCCACCCGCCCGCCGTATCGTCTCGGCGCACCATGGCGCAGGTGCTGACGGACGCCGGATATCAGGGCTTGACGTCGCCTACGCAAGTGTCGCTGGGACCGCTGATGGCGAGGAGTGAGCCGCACCGATGGACGTCACCGGCTCGACGGTAGTTGCTGAGGTGCGTTGCACTGTCTTAGGCCGCGAGTAGCTGGGCGAGCGCGTGTTCGATGGCGCTGTCGGTGGTGGGCAGGACCCCCGGCACCTCGTCTGCGTCTCCTGCTCCTGCTCCTGCTGCTGCGGTGGCGGTGGCGGTGGCGGTGGCGGTGGCGGTGACTGTGTTTGTGGTGTTCGGGTTGGTCGAGTTGTCCGTTGGGTGGGTTTGCCAGAGCGGGTCGGGGGCGACGTCGTATTCCCGGCCGAGTGGGCTGGTCCAGGTGATGGTGCCGACGGGGTCGCGGTGGTAGGTCCAGCCGCCGAAGGTCTTGAGTCGGTGATGAAATCGGCAGAGGGGGGCGAGGTTGTCGGCTGTGGTGTTGGTGCCGTCGAAGTTGTCGGTGTGGTCCAGGTCGGCTGCGACGGCGGGGCAGGTGCAGCCGGGGAATATGCAGATCTGGTCGCGTGCGGTGACGGCCTCGCGCAGTTGTGGGCTGGGGCGGTATCGCTGCTGGCTGGCGTCGAGGAGGCAGCCGTTGTCGGGGTCGACCATGAACCGTCGCCATAGGTCGGCGGATGCGGCGAGTTCTCGCGCAATCTGCGCGGGGACGTATCCGTAGCCCGGAACGAATCCGGGTTCCTCGGCCAATCCGAGTACGGTGCGGATGTCGAGCATGATGATGGCTTCGTTCCATGATCGTCGGGGTCGTTGCCCGCAGGGATTAGGTCGGGGCGACGGGCGCGACCCTCCGCTCGCATCGCCGTTCGAGCTCCCAGTCGGGAATTCGGTTGAATTATCGCGCTCGTCCCATGGAGCATCATCGGCAGAGCGGCTGTCGAAGCATCCAGCCGAGTCGGTTTCTGAGTCCTCGCGCTGGTCCCACGGTGAGGCACCGTCGAAGCCGTCGTCGCCGAAGCCGTCGTCGTCGGAGTGCCCGCGGAAGTCGGCGGCCGAGTCTTCGTACTGGTCCCATGGTGAGTCGTCGGCGACGCCGTCGGAGGAATGCGCGCGGGAGTCGGCGGCTGGGTTCTCGTCCTGGTCAGGGGGTGAGTCGCTGCGGTAGGAGCCGTCGATGTGTCCATGGGAGTCCGTGGCCAAGCCTCCGTGCTGATTCCGCGGTGAGCCGTCGCGGGCCGCGTCGTCGACGTGCCTGCCGGGATCAGTGGCGGTGCTGGCGCCGGTGCTGGTGCCAGTGCCAGTGGCGGTGTTCGGGTGGTGTTCGGTCGTGCCGAAATCTGCAGGGGGATCTGCGTGGTCGGCGCCGATGCTGTGCGCGAGCAGGCGTGCCGCTTCGGTTAACGCCGCGGCCCTTAACTGGTCTCGCCGTGCACCCGCGTTGGCGGCCCCTTCGCCGGTCATCCCCACCGACGGCGTGTTCTGAAGGCTGGCGTCACCACGGGCGGTCTCCGTGTCCGTGTCATTGTCTGCGTCGGGTCCCGCATCGGGGACTGGTGCGACGCAGGTCGCGGCGATGGCGAGTCGGGCTGCTTCACGCTCGGCCCAGGTGTTCAGTTGGCGGTAAGCCCACGACACCTGCGCCCAGGGGGCGGTGATGGACAGGGTGCCGCGGAAGTCCGGTTCGGGGCGCAGAGTCACTTGGCACTCCTTGGAGCGGGCGCGGATGCGGTCGGTCATCCCGACGGCGTCGGCCTTGGCCAGGGATTTGCGCAGCCGTAGCCGCAGTCGTTGGGCGGAGGCTCGTCCGGTGCGGGTGACTTCGTCTAGGACGTCGCGGATGATCGGGTCGAGGACACCGGCGAGTTCGGATTCCACGATCCGCAGTTGCCAGGACGTCCACGCTCCGGATTCCAGTAACGGAACCATGGAGGAGCCGGGCCCGGCGAGCAGGCGTGCGGTGGCGGTGCGTGCTTCGGCGGTGGAGTGGCGGACGCCGAGGACGGCGGCGATCTCCCCGATCAGCACGGCTTGGTCGAGTTCGGCTCGCTGGCGGGCAACCCGGAACTCAGCGATCGACCGAGCGGGAGTTCCATGGACCGCGGTTCTTTCGGTGGTGGCTCGCTCGATGCCCCCGCGAGTCCCGTTGCCGGTGCAAGCCTGGGCGGGGTTCGCACCCGGCTCGTGGGTGCTGTCGGTGCTGTCGGTGCTGATGATGGTCGCGTCACCGGTAGAGGGGCGGTGGGAGCGGGCATCGGCTGGTTCGTCGGACGGTTCTGGCCCAGCCACCAGCAGGACGGCGTGGTAGCGCCGGACGGTCAGCCAGCCTTCCTGCGCCTCCCAGCAGCGCAGCAGATCCACCCGCGCGGACTCATCCAGCTCGCTGGGGTCGATACCCGTCAGTGCCTGGATGGCCACGGGCCCGGGCCCGGCCGTATCGGCGGCGGTGAGGGCGGCCAACGCGACCGGGGTGGACTTCCCCTCAGCCGCAGGCACCGTGTATGCGAACATATGTCCAGTATCCCGTGCTGAGGAACACATGGCAACGGCCGGCGCCAAACGTGTGGACAAATCTGAGCCGTACATGGCTCCGGATGGGATCGCAGGATGTCGATGCCGCCGCGCGGCGCCGGGCTGATGCAGGCCATCGCCCGGGTCAACCGTACGTTCCGCGACAAGCCCGGCGGCCTCGTCGTGGACCACATCGGGATCGCGGAGTCGCTGCGGGTGGCGCTGGCCGACTACACCGACCGCGACCGCGACCGCGACCGCGCCGGGCAGGAGGTCGGCGCCCCCATCGAGGAAGCGTTGGCGCTGGCTACCCACCCGACAAACAAGCAGTCGCCGTGGCGCTGGTGATGCAGCAAGCCGAGTTGCTCGCCGCCGCGGTGGCGGCGTGAACGAGACCCGTCGCTGGTGGATCCGGGACGGCTGCAGCTACCGGTCCGATCGCAGGCCGGGGCGATGCAGGCAGTAGCCGCACCAGGTTCGAGCGCTGAACGCGACATCGCCGGCCGCCTGAGCGCGTGTCAGCCGGTGACGACCTGACCGCCGTTCTGCTCCCAGGCGACGATGCCGCCGGCGAGGTCGAAAGCCTGGGCGAACCCGGCCGAGGTCATCTGGTCCAGGGCGAGTCCGGAGCGACGGTCGCTGCGGCAATAGACGGCGTACGTGCCGTTGGGGTCCAACGTGGCCAACTGCTGGGCGAAGTCGGCGCCCTCGATGTCCATGTTCTTGGCGTTGGGCAGGTGCCCCGCAGCGAACTCGGCGGGCGTGCGCACGTCCAGAACGACGGTGCCGGGCGCTGCGAGTGCGGCGTCGAAGTCGGCGGGGGACAGGTGCGCGCCATTCTCGATCGACGCTGCGCCGCCGGCCGAGTTGGCCGCCACCGGTCCGGCCGAATTGGCTGCGGAGTTGGACGCCGGCGTCTGGGTCGAACTCGAGCAGCCAGCAGCGGCCGGCACGATGAGGGCGGCAGCGGCCAGCGCCGCGGCGCCGAGGCGAAGGCGGCGGGACACGGTCGGATGCGGCCTGCTCATGGGTCTGACTCCTTCAGCAACGAAACAACGGGACGACTGGGTGCATGCGCGGGCATACCGGCCCTGGACGAGGATACCCCATGGGGTATAGTGATCACGTTGCGGCTCTCGTACGAGCGTTGCCCGTACGAACCTCATGACGTCAGGAGACTCGACATGGTTGCCAACGAGAGCACCGCCGACCGGGCCATCCGCGCGGTTGTCGCCGTCGTGTTGGCCGTCATCGCCTTCATCGTGGGCGCCGGCAGCGTCCTGGGCATCATCCTGCTGGTGGTCGCCGTCGTGCTCGCCGTGACCGCCGCCACCGGGTTCTGCGCGCTGTACCGGGTGCTGGGCATGACGACCCGGCGCGACCGGCCGGTCGGCTCAAACCGCTGAGCTGCTGAAGCCATCGAGCTGAACAACTGAGCTGCTGGGCGCTGCGGGCCGGACGGGGGTCGGCCCGCAACGCTCGGTGAGTGGCGCCCGCGCGACCGCCTCCTGAGATCCGGGCCTTCCGCGGCGGATTCGAGACCTTTGCCGTGAGCGGGTCCGGCCGGTCCGGGTGATGCTGGCCAGGCAGGCAATCGATCGCGAAGGGCAGTCCACAGTGAGTACGGCAGTTGCAGCCCAGCCCGAGGCCACTGAGCAGGGTCACCGAGCGGGTCACCGAGCAGGCCACCCGGGGGCGCGGCCGGTCGTCCATCCCGGCGGCCACCCCAACAGCGGCGCCGGGCGCATCAATTACGACCAGCGCCCGATGCTGGTGTTCTGGGAGACCACCCGGGCCTGCCCGATCGCGTGCCGGCACTGCCGCGCGTCAGCCGACATCAACGCCCGACCCGGTGAACTGACCGGCGAAGAGGGTCGCAAGTTGATCGAGCAGGTCGCCGGCTTCGGCCGGCCACACCCGATCCTGGTGCTCACCGGCGGCGACTGCCTGCTGCGGCCGGACCTGTTCGAACTCGCCGCCTATGCCGGCGAACTCGGTGTGCCCGTGGCAATGTCGCCGTCGGTCACCCCGTCGCTGTCCCCGCAGATGATCGAGCGGATCGCCGCCAGCGGGGTGAAGGCGGTTTCGATCAGCCTGGACGGGGCCACCCCCGCCACGCACGAGGGCGTACGCGCGATTCCCGGGCACTTCGAGGCGACCATGGCTGCCATCCGGGCGCTCGTCGCGGAGGGGCTGACCGTACAGATCAACACCACCGTCATGCGGGACAACCTCTCGGAACTGCCCGAGATCGCCGCGCTGATCCACGCCGCCGGAGCGCACATCTGGGAGGTGTTCTTCCTCGTCCAAGTCGGCCGCGGTGACACCGTCGACGAGATCAGCCCGGCCGAGCACGAGTCTGTCTGCCACTTCCTGTTCGATGCCTCGCATTACGGCATGACGATCCGGACCGTCGAGGCGCCGTTCTTCCGTCGGGTCGTCGCGCAGCGACGCGCCGACACTCCCGCGCCGACCGACCCGCTGACCACCGATCTGCGCGAGCAATTGGTCGCGCTGCTCGGCGCCCCCGGCGAACGGCCGCAGGCGCACACCGTCGCCACCCGGGACGGCAAGGGGATCCTGTTCGTCGCGCACGACGGAGACGTCTATCCCGCCGGGTTCCTGCCGCTGACACTTGGCAATGTCCGAGCCGCCCCACTGGCCGAGATCTACCGCGACAACCCTGTGCTGCAGGACATCCGGGCCGCCCGATTCAGCGGTCGCTGCGGACGATGTGAGTACGCCGATCTGTGCGGTGGGTCCCGGGCACGCGCCTATGCCGGCACCGGAGACCCGCTCGCCGACGACCCGGCCTGCGCCTATCAGCCGGCCTGGTAAGCAAGATCAGCAAGGTCAGCCAGGTCAGCCAGGTCAGCAAGATCAGCCAGGTCAGCCAGGTCAGCCGACGGGCCGCAGCCGGAACATTCGCGGGGTGAGATCGCCGCGCCGGTCGAGGTACTTCTCATAGCCCGGGTAGATCCGGACGAACTCCGGGAAGATCCGCGCCCAGGTCTCATCGTCGGCAAGCTGTGCCTGCACGTCCAGCTGCACCGGGCCGATGGTGATCGCCGCATCCGGGTGGGCCAGCAGATTCGCCGTCCAGCCCGGATGCTTCGGCTGGCCGAAGTTGGTGCCCAGCAGGATTACGTCTGTGCCGTCGCGCTGGTAGAGCAGCGGTGAGACCCGCCGCTGCCCGGACTTGGCGCCGATCGTTTGCAGCAGAACGACCTGGAACCCGTAGACCCGGGCCAGGACCTTTCCGTCACCGATCTTGGCAATGTACGGATCCACTTTCGGCCCGAGGCGGCGGTAGACCGCGGCGAACCCCCGGGTGGTCCCCAGTCGGCGCATGACTGCGGTCAGCGGTCCGGGTCGGATGCTGTGCTCGTACGCCGCCACCTGGGCCAACTTCTCGGCCAGTTCAGCTTCGCGCTGCGGGGCTGCAGCATCGCGCTGCGGGCCTGCAGCATCGCGCTGGGGGCCTGCAGCATCGCGCTGGGGGCCTGCCGCATCGGGCTTGGTTGCTGCCGTGTCGAGGTCGGGTTCGTTCATGGGCAGCACCGTATGCGGGCCGGTCCGTCCGGTCAGCGCTTTCGCGACCAGCGGATTCCGGCTCACTTCGGCAGCGTCACCAGCCCGTCGAGCACGACGGTGGGCCGGCTCTTGCTGGTCTGGGCGACCAGCGTGACCGTACGGGTGCCCACCTTCGACCAGGTGTGCGACCACACGACCTGGCGATGGGCGCTCGTGCGTGACCGCAGATCCAGCGTCGTGATCTTCTTGCCATCGACGTAGACGGCCAGGTTGCCCTGCTTCGCGCTGGTCGAGGAGACCACGCCCAGGCCACGGCCGGTGACCCGGAACGTCGTTGCGGTCCCGGACTTGGTGGCCACCGCGGCCGTGCCGCCCAGCCAGGAGCCGCCTCGGGAGGTGGCCCAGCCCGCCGTCCCCTCGGCCGGGCCCACCAGATCCACGCTGGGGCCGGGTTGGCGGGAGTTGTAGGTACGGGCGTTGCCGGCGCGGTCCTTGCCGGTGATGCCGACCAAGACGTCGCGGCCGGTGTTGGCATACAGGTTTTGCACCCGCTTGCCCAGCGAGACCGCGCGACCCAGCACGTTCTGGGCGGCCAACCCGGAGGCGCCGTAACCACGGTCGGAGAGATACCACCCGACACTGAGCGGGATGGTGGTGCGGTAGGTGGCCGCCGACGTCAGGCTCTGCCCGACGGTGCCGCGCCGCAGCCACAAGGTCGGGCCGGCGAGTAGCACCGGCGCAGTGGTGTCCACCTGGACGGTGACCGGCGGGCCGGGGACCATCGTCGAGCCGGCGAGGGTGTCGACCTGGACCTTGTGGTAGCCGTCCTTCAGTCCGATGGTGGCGGTGGTGTCACCGGCGGCCGCGTTGAGCGCCGGGGCGCCGTCGACGACGACGCGGTGCTTGCGAGCGGTGCCGGGCAGGTCAGTCCAGCGGAGGGCGGCGTCCGTCGCGTTCAGCAAGGTGCCGTCGGTCGGAGCGCTGATCAATGCGGTGGCCTCCGACAGGGTGGTCGGGGCCTGCTTGCGCCGCATCGTCAGAACCCGGTCACCCGAGGGGGTGCGTACGGCCACGGTGGCCGCCGAGCGGGTGGCCATGCCGCGTACCACCAGATCGGAGTCGTTGGTCGAGGCGCCGCGGGGTGCGATCACCGTCAGCCACGACGTCGTGCTGCCGGCCGGGGACCAAGTCTTGGCGGCGACCGTCGGGGCGGGGACGAGTTCGCCGTACTTCTGGCTGTTCCAGCCCAGCAGCGGGTTGGTCGCGCCGCGGCTCACGGTGACCTGGGCGGGGGAGGGGCCGACCCAGCGCAGCGAGAGGTTGGGACCGGTGCCGGTGGTGG
This sequence comes from Candidatus Nanopelagicales bacterium, assembly GCA_038208295.1. Lineage (GTDB taxonomy): Bacteria > Actinomycetota > Actinomycetes > S36-B12 > JBBQYX01 > JBBQYX01. Next base: position 28,471 of record JBBQYX010000017.1, read on the forward strand.
CGGCGACCGGGCCGTCGGGGGTGTTCGTCACCCGTACCTGCCGGTCGCGACCGAGTTGCCAGTGCTGCGCCCAGGTGCGTGCCGTGCTCGTCGTCGCCGTGTCCCAGACGACCAGGAAACCTCCTGGCCGGTCGTAGTGCACGGTGCGGGTGATCGTGGCGCCGCTGTATCCCGGATCGATCACGGTGACCGTGTCACCGGTGTCCGAACTGTCCGCTAGCGGCACAGAGGAGTTCCGCAGCGAGTAGGAACCGGTGGAGGACACCACGACGTTGTGCGCCGGGCGGCTGCGGATATAGGTGCGCTTGGAGTTGTACGAATACCCGTACTGGCCGGTGTCGAACAGCAACTGACTCCCCAGCGCGGACAGGGTCACCGAACCGGCGTCGGCATGAGCGTGCACCGTCGGCCCGGGCGTGCGGTAGCGCATCGACCAGAAGGTTTCCGTGTCGAACGGTCGCTGAGTTCCCCAGCCGGACCGACCGAAGGCGTAACCACCGGCGAATGTTTTGAACAGGTCCTTCGGCGCAGTTCCGGCCTTGCCCTGGCTGGCAGCCCAAGCGGCAAACGGGTTGTCCCCGTAGCGATCGGCGAGGTCATTCGGGCTCGTGTCACCCAGGGCCTCTACCCGGCCATCGGGTCGCGTGGCCCAAGCCAAGAACGTTGGAATAGCGTCCACCGCGGCAATCGAGGCCGGCACCTGCAGCCCCGCCAGGGCGTAGCGCGCCTTGGCCTCGGTGAACTGCCGGTAGCCGCCGTCGGCGTATCCGACTGCGCCCTCGCGATCGGATCCGTCCGGCCGTAGCAACAGCCGGGCGATCTGTTGCATGCGCTTGTCGGCGACCGAGCGCAGGTCCGTACGCCCTAATGCCTCGGCGGCCGCGAACAGCCCCAGTGACTGATAGACCGCGGTGTTGTTGTAGGCGTTCCATCTGTTCGCGCGGGCGACGAGTTCGGCCTGGCTGCGCAGCCCGGCGCGCACCCAGGCGGCGTCTCCGTGCGGTCCGGCGACGGCGCACGTGAGGACGACCAGCCGGTAGCCCTCGGGCAGTTGCGAATAAGCGCCGGTGGCGGACAGGCCACGCGGCTTGTTATCGCGCAGCCAGTCAAACAGCACCCCGTAGAACCGGTCGATCATCGCGGGATTGGAGCTCGCCACCCCGACACGCAGCAGCGGCAGCAGCCAGTCCAGGCCGTGGATGTTCGCGTTGCCGGAGGCGTCCAGTCCGCTCTGCCTACCCCAGTACGGATTGCTGCCCAGATTGAAACTCCCGTAGTTCCCCAGCTGGACCCGGCCACTCATGATGGCGTTGGCCCTGGCGAGCTCGGTGCTCCAGCTCAAGGGCCTCCCGGCTCCCAGCGGGCATTGGGCGTTCGCAGCGGCCAGGTCGACCGGGATCACCGGCGGGGGTGGCGGCGTCGGCGTCGGTGAGGGGGTCGCGCCGTTGGCCGGTGGTGCATTCGTCGCCGACGGGGCCGGGACGGGATCGTCGGCCCGCACGACCGAGCTCAGCACCGCGGAGGTGCGCGGACCACCGGCTGGACTCAGCGGCGTGGCGACCGCGGGAACCGCGAGCACCCCGACAACGCAGGCCAGGCTCAGGGCTCGTACGGCACGCCCGGTGGCGCGGGACGAATCGGGAGAATCAGCCATCCGGCGAGCCTGCCACACCACCCCCGAAGATCGCCGCGTCCGGGATGCCCGTTTCGTCCCGGATCTATTCCGCGTACGCTCGGCCGGCGACGGAACCATGCGCGTCGTACCCTCGTCCACGGCCTGCACGATGTCGATAGGTCATCCACAGGCCAGCGTCCGCTGCCTGGGCTCGGAACCGGAGAAGTGAGTATGAGCGCGGCACGCACCCGCCCCACCCCAGCAGACGCCACCGCGGCGACGCAGTTCATTCACCCTCGCCTCCAGCGGCGGGCTGGGCTACTCCTGTCAGGATCGCTGGTACTGGCGCTCGGCGGCGGGCTCGTCGCCCCGGGGACGGCCGCCGCGGCAACGACCACGCCCAGCCCGAGCGCCTCCGGCTCAACGACGCCAGGACCCGCGTCACCGAGTCCAACCCCGTCGCCGAGCACGCCGACTGCGACGCCCAGCCCGACCCCGACTCCGACGACGAAGCCCACCCCCAAGCCAACGCCGACGCCGACGACCAAGCCAACGCCGACGCCGACGACCAAGCCGACCCCCAAGCCGACGCCGAAGCCAACGCCGAAACCCACGCCGGTGCCCCGGGTATCCGTCAGCGGCGTCAGCGTGACCCCGTCCGGCGGCTCGACCGTCGGCGTCGGGCAACTGATCAAGATCCGGTTCGCCCAGCCCATTCGCTATCGCGCGGCAGCCGAGCGCACCCTGAAGGTGACCGGCTCGGTGCGGCTGCCCAGCGGCACGTGGGCGTGGACGGACAATCGCACGGTGCTGTTCCGGCCGGTGACGTGGTGGCCGGCTCATGCCCGCATCAAGGTCACCATGCAACTGCGCGGCGTCATCCTGGACCGCCGCAACGGCAAGGAATACGTCGGGTCGTCCGCCCTATCCCGGGCCTGGACGTTCAACACCGGTCGTGCCGTCATCGCGTATATCGACGATCGCTCGCACCGGATGACCGTGCGGATCGATGGGAAGGTCGCCCGGCGGATGGGTGTCTCCCTGGGCAAGGCTGGTTTCCTGACCCGGTCGGGCGTGAAGATCCTCACCGGGGAGAAGTACGAGGTCCGCCGGATGACCAGCCAGCAGTTAGGCCTGACCAACGAGACCTACGACCTGCAGGTGCCGTACGCCGTCCGGCTCACCCCCACCGGCGAGTTCGTGCACGGCGCACCCTGGGCGGCGGCCCGCATCGGCCGCTACGACGGCTCGCACGGGTGCACCAACCTGCAGGTCGCCGACGCGACGTGGTTCTACCAGAACATCCGGCGCGGCGACGTGGTCGTGACCGTGGGCACCGGCCGCGCGATGGAGCCAACCAACGGCGCCAATGCCGAGTGGAACTACACCGCCTCGCAATGGCGCGCCAAGTCGGCTCTGACGCACACAGCGCCGGCGAAGAAGAAGATCTGAGCTCTGGAGCAGACCCGATTCCACAAGTGCGGCTGAGGATTCCGCGCGAAGAACCTCCCCACCGGATGTGAGCCGTGTCACACTGCGCCTCGCCATCGACGTGAGGAGCACAGATGCAGGTGAAGTTGTTGGCGCGGTTGCTGGTCGTGCCGACCCTGGCGAGTGCCGCCGTCCTCGCCGTCCCGGCTGCCGCGCACGCGGATGGCCCGGGTGTCGGCTCACCGACGATCGTCAGCCTGGGTGACTCGTACATCTCCGGTGAAGCGGGCCGCTGGGCCGGCAACACCAACAGATCGAGCAGCCGGATCGACGCGTTGGGACCGTATGCCTATGCCGACAACTCAGCCGGCACCGCGGAGTCCATCCCTGGCTGCCATCGCAGTTCCTCCGCCGAGGTTTTCGTCGGCGGGGTCACCGGCATCAATCTGGCCTGTTCGGGCGCCGAGACCAGAACCGACGCCAGCGGGACGAACTTCAAGCCCGGGCTGGACTTCTACGCCGACGCCGCTGGACGCGTCGGGCAGGCCCGGGCGCTGCAGTCCGTGGCCGCCACGCACAACGTACGGATGGTCGTTGTCTCCATCGGTGGAAACGACTTCGGGTTCGCCTCGACCGTGCAGTCCTGCGTGACCGACTTTCTGCTGTCCTCCTCCTGGTGGCCCAACTACTGCAACAACGACCGTTCCGTCGCCGCGACGATGACCTCGAGCAACGTCGCCGCCCGCACGGCCGACATCCGTGCAGCCCTGCTGAACGTGCGGCAGGCCATGCAGAACTCGGGATACGCCGACTCCGCGTACACCATTCTCGTCCAGACGTATCCCTCCCCGATCCCTGGCGGGTCTGGATTCCGCTACTCCCAGAGCGGTTATTCGCGCCAGTCGGTCGGTGGTTGCGGGTTCTGGAACCGCGACGCGGACTGGGCCAACCGCACGGCGCTGACCACCATCAACTCCGCGGTGCGCGCGGGCGTCAATGCCACCGGCCTGGGCAACACCAAGGTCTTGGACCTATCCGCTGCCTACAACGGACGACGCCTGTGCGAGAACACGGTCGGCCTGCTGGAGGAGAAGGGACTGTCGTCCTGGTCCAGTGCCGGCGCGGTGGACCGCACGGAGTGGGTCAATCAGATCCGTACCGTCACCACGCTGGGCGGTACGTACGCGATCCAGGAATCGTTGCACCCCAACTACTGGGGGCAGCTGGCCAACCGCAACTGCCTGCGCCAGGCGTACAACGCCGGGTCGCCGCGCGGCGGCAATTGCGTACGCGCTGCCAACGGGTTGACGTCCGCCGGTGAACCGGTCATGGCGCTGCGCTGACATCGCCACCGGTCACCCCAGGGCGGTGATGCTCGGCCGGGATGGCAGCCTGTCGGGCATGGAGAACGGCTTGCAGACAGTCACCGGGAACGACGGCCAGGCGGGTGGGACGTCCTGGACCGAATTGCTGCCGCGGCAGACGGACGAGCGGACATGGTTGTGGGACGTGCCGGATGGCTGGCAGCAGGGCCGCGGTGCCTGGGGTGGCCTAGTCGTCGCGGCCATGCTGAGTCCGGCGACCGCGGGATCATCGACGCCGAGTCTGCCGGTGCGGTCGTTGACGGCGCAGATCCTGGCACCGGTGCCGTTGGGCGAGGTGCTCATCACCACGCGGGAACTGCGCCGAGGTTCGGCCACCTCGACGATGGCCGTGGAGTTGGCGGCGTCGCTGAACGCGCCGGTGCTGGCCCACGCCGTCGTCGTCCAGGGCGCACCGCGAGCCCCGCACGTCGGTGCCGACGGCCCGGACTGGCAGATCCTCACGCCACCGGAACTGCCGGCCTGGCAAGGCGTACCGGTCGTCCCGGTCATGCCGCCGATGGGCCCGGTGTTCAGCCAGCATCTGGAGTACCGGCCGGTCCTGGGCGTTCCCGGCTCGGGTCATCCGAGCGGGGAGTGTCTCGGCTGGGTGCGCCCGGATCCGCAGGGTGCTCTGGTCGCTGGTGACCGCTTTGACGAACGGCTGCTGATGGCGATGATCGACGCCTGGTGGCCGGCGTCACTGGCCAAGTCGGCACAGGTCCGACCGCTGGCAACGATCGCGTTTACCGCCGAACTGACCGTTGACCCGTCGACGCTGCCGGTGGCCGAACCGCTATTCCACCGCGGGCGGCTGATTGCAGCCCGACAGGGGTATGCGGTGGAGACGCGAGAATTGTGGTCGGCCGAAGGAGTCCTGGTGGCGCACAACACCCAGACGGTTGCCATCATCAAGTGAGTCCCGTGGGGTGCGAACCCCAACAGGCTGGTTACAGGACGATGTTGGCGGCGCGGTCCTGGATGCGCTGGACGTATGTCTGGGTCTCCGGGAACGGCGGCACGCCTTTGTACTTGCGTACGGCATTGAATCCGGCGTTGTACGCCGCCAGGGTGTTGATCAACGGATCGCCGGGAACTTGAGCCACCAAGTCGCGGTTGACACAGTTCAACTCTGCCGCCGAGGGGATCGCATCGGCCGGATCCCAGATGTCGGTCACGCCGTCGCCGTTGCCGTCGATGCCGTATTGCTCCCACACGGCGGGCAGGAACTGGGCGATGCCCTGGGCACCGGCCGGGCTGACCGCCCGGGCGTCCCACCCGCTCTCGGCCGCCAACTGGGCGGCCAGCACCTTCGCGGGGACCGCCGGGCAGCGGTCCGCGGCGGAGGCCACCAGCGCGCGATACTGCTCCGGCACCCGATCGGTACGGTCCAGCGGGCCGCCCGGTGACAGGGCGGCGGCGACGGCCGCTCCGCCAGCGGTGGCCAGCAACGCCGCCGCGGCAACGGCGGCGACCACTCGGCGAGAACCCATCACCCGACCACGGTAAGCGATCGTGAGCTGGCCGTCCTGCGACCCAGGCTGCCACGGCCCGGGCGGGCGGGGCAGGATCGGGGCTGAACCCAGACTCGGGAGGCACGACCATGACCGCATTGTTGATGACCGGATTCCCCGGATTCCTGGGCAGCGCCCTGCTGCCCCGGCTGCTCGCCCGCGACCCCGACGCCCGCGCCGTCTGTCTGGTTCAACCGCAGCATCGCGGCGATGCCGAGCAACGGCTGGCAGCCCTGGAAGCCGAGCACGGCGCGATGGCAGCCCGGGTGGACCTGGTTCCTGGTGACTTGACCGAGCCCGGCCTCGGCCTGTCGGATCCGGACCGGGAGCTGGCCGGCGTTACCGAGGTCTGGAACCTGGCCGCGGTTTACGACCTCACCGTCGAGGCGTCCCTGGCCGAGCGGGTCAACGTCGCCGGGACCCGGCACCTGCTGGATGTCGTGGACCGCCTACCGGACCTGCAGCGGCTGCACCACGTCAGCACGTGCTACGTATCCGGCCGCTGGCCGGGCCGCTTCGCTGAGAACGACCTGGTCGTGGGCCAGCAGTTCCAGAACCACTACGAGCGCACCAAGTTCCTGTCCGAGGTGGTCGTCCGCGACCGGATGCTCGCCGGGCTGCCGGCGACGGTCTATCGCCCGGGCGTCGTGGTGGGGGACTCGGTCACCGGAGCGACCCAGAAATTCGACGGCCCGTACTTCCTGATCCGGTTCCTGCAGCGGCAGGCCCGCCTCGCGATCGTGCCGCGCCTGGTCGACCCCGATTCCGTCCACTTCAGCCTGGTGCCACGGGATTTCGTCATCGACGCGATGGAGCAGCTGTCAGGGTCGCCGGCCTCCCTCGGCCGTACGTACGCGCTGACCGACCCACAGCCGCCGACTGTTCGCGAACTGGTCGACACGTTCGCCCGGCTGCTCGACCGGCGCGTGGTCTGGACACCGGTTCCCGGTCGGCTGGTTGTCAATGCCCTCGGGCACCTCCCGATACTGGAGCGGCTCATCGGCGTCCCCGCCGAAACCCTGCCGTATTTCGCCCATCCGACGGACTACGACACGACACAGACGACGCAGGACCTGGCGGGCACCGGGGTGGTGTGCCCGCACTTCGAGGAGTACGCCCACCGGATGGTGGAGTTCGTCCGCGCGCACCCGGAGATCGGGTCTGCGGCCATGGTGTGAAGAATTCACACTCGCGATAGATAAGGATGGCGGCATGCCGGTGCAGGGGGAAGTGGCGACACCAAACGAGCGCAACGGTTCGGGGGCCGCGTCAGTGCGGCCACGGTTGACCAAGTACGCCTGGCTGTCGATCGCGGCGGCGATCACCACGATCGGGCTGAAGACCGGCGCGTTCCTGATCACCGGCTCGGTCGGGTTGCTGTCCGACGCCGCCGAGTCGCTGGTCAATCTGGTCGCGGCGGTGATGGCCTTGGTGGCGTTGTCGGTGGCCGCCCGTCCGCCCGATGAGTCGCACAACTATGGACACGGCAAGGTCGAGTATTTCTCCGCGGGGCTTGAGGGTTTGCTGATTTTCGTGGCCAGCGCGGCGATCATGGCCACGTCGATCAACCGATTCCTCAACCCGCAGGAACTTCAGAGCGTGGGAATCGGCCTCGTGATCTCCGGCGCGGCAACCGGGGTGAACCTGGCGGTGGGCCTGCTGCTGGTCCGGGTCGGAACCCGGCACCGGTCGCTGACGTTAACGGCCGACGGAAAACACCTGCTCACCGATGTATGGACGTCGGCGGGCGTCATCGTCGCGGTGCTACTGGTCCCGATCACCGGGTGGGTGCGCCTGGACCCGATCATCGCCTTCGTTGTCGCGCTGAACATCCTGGTCATGGGCACCCGGTTGCTCGCCCGGTCGGTGGGTGGCTTGATGGATGCCGCGCTGCCCGCGGTCGACAATGAGCGCATCGCGGCCGCGATCCGGCCGTTCGCGACCGACGAGGTGCACTTCCACGGGCTGCAGACCCGCGAGTCGGGACACGTGCGGTTCGTGTCGCTGCACGTCCTGGTGCCCGGGGCCTGGCTCGTACAGCGAGGTCACGACGTTCTCGAGGAGGTCGAAGCCGCGATCTGCGCGGCCCTACCCGATGCGGTGGTGCATACCCACCTGGAACCGTTGGAGGACAATCGATCGTACGAGGATGCGCTGGGGAGTCAGCCGCTGGACATCTGATCGTGCTGGCCGGTCAGCGTGGAGTTGCCTTGCGTCGAATGCGCTTGGTGGCCGGGGTCGGCTGACCGCGCTGGGGGGCCGCGAGCCGGCTGACCTCATCGAAGGCGCGACGCAAGCAGGCCATCAGTTCCTCGGCTTCGGGCACCGCTGCGCGATCGATGTTCACCCCGATCTGCGCGTTTCCGTTGTAACTCAGCAGCGCGATGTTCACGGCGGCACCGGCCTTGGGCGCGAAGGGAATGAGTTGGAGCACCCGGGCGCCGGCCAGGTAGACGGGGAAGTTCGGTCCCGGCAGGTTGGTCGCAGCGACATCGGTGCCCTTCATGAGGGCGCCCGCTACGGCTGTGGTCACCGGCCGCGGCAACGTGGACAGGACCCGGAACACCTGGCCAGACACACCCAGGGCGGGCTCGTTGCGGGCCCGGCGTAGCAGTGGATGCAGTTGTTGGATGCGCAGCAACAGGTCCGGTTCGTCCAGCGGCAGGGCGAACCGCGCCGGCACCCAGCCGTTTCCGCCTGGACGTGCCCCGCTGGCGGGGCCGCTCCCGCTTTCTCCCGGGCTCAGGTTCACCGGCATGTTCAGCCGGACGGCCGCGGGAACCGCGTCGTGGCGCAGGTGAAACTCCCGGAATCCCCCGGCCACAGCGGCGATGAACGTGTCGTTGATCGTTCCGCCGGCCGCGACCCCGGCGGCCTGCAGATCGGTCAGCGGCATTTCGATGGTGTCCAGTCGAATCGACAGAGACCGCTCGACCATCACCGGACTCAACGGGGTCGAGGCCGGTGCCAGCAGTCGAGCTACCGAGGCTGCGAATCCGGCGGTCGACCGTACGGTGTCCCAGGGATTTCGGGCCGCTCGCAACGCCAACCCGGTACCGCCGGACAGGGCCGCACGGAGTTCGTCGGTGAGCGTGCGGCTCTCGTACTCCACCGCGGCTAGGACCCGCCCGGTCGGATCGAGGACCGGGGAGGGCACGACCGGCGGTAGCCGGGTCACCGTGCGAGGTCCGGCCGAGTCCAGATCGAACAGGGACGCGGCGATCAGCATGCCCCCGACACCGTCGGTGATGGCATGGTGGATCTTGACGAGCAGTGCGGCCCGTCCATCGGGGAGTCCGGAGACCAGCGTCATCTCCCACAGGGGGCGGTCCCGGTCGAAGTTCTGTTCAGCCAGTTGTTCCGCGATCCGCAGGACGCCGGCGAGGCCCGCTGCGGGGCCACCATCGTGCCGCGCAGGCAGCGCGACCCAGCGCAGGTGGTAGCCCAGATCGAAGTGCGGATCGGACTCCCAACGCGGTGGCACCAGGGAGTAGGAGTTTCCGACAACCCGTTGGCGCAGTTGCGGAACCAACCGGGTCAGCCGCTCGACCCGCTCCCGACCTACTGCCACGCCAGGATCCCGGTCCAGGACGATCGCCACCAAGATCACCGACCGGAGCAGCGGGTCGTCCTCGACTCCCCACATCACGGCATCGAACGCGCCCATGCGGTTGTCGCCGTTGGTCATGTCGGCTCCACAGCGCCGGGACCGGGAAGGGATACCGGTCGGTTCGTTCGACCGTAGTGCCCGGGAGCGGCGCCGGCCAGGGCTCGATGTGGCCCGACCGGTGATCACCGAATCCCGCGGATATGCCGACGACCCAGCTGGCTCAGAGCCGCCGGAGGACCAGGTCGTGGACGGTCCGGCCAGCGTCGAGCGCTCGCTGCTCGTAGCGTGATGCCGGCCGGTCACCCCGATCCGGTGCGAATCCCTCGAAGCAGTTCGCCAGCATACTTTCGGCGCTCAGAACGGCCAGCATCTGCTCGGCGTAGTCGTGGTCATCGGTGGCACAGTGGACCGTCGCGCCGCTGCAAAGGCGGTCGGCCAGCAGGTGGACGAAGTCGGGTTGGACGAGTCGGCGCTTATGGTGGCGGGCTTTCGGCCACGGGTCGGGGAAGTAGATTCGAGCTCCTACCAGCGATCGCGGCCGTATTGACTCCCCTAGAAGCGTCACTGCGTCGCCATGCACGACCCGTACGTTCGCGATCCCAACGGAATCCAGCAGGGACAGCAGGTGTGCCACACCGGCCGTGTGTACCTCGGCAGCGAGGATGCCGATCTGCGGGTTCCGTACGGCATGTGCAAGCGTGGCCTCACCCATGCCGGCGCCGATCTCCAGGACGACCGGCCGCTGACCCAGTGTCGCGGCGATGTCAGACTGCGGCAGATCCAGGCCGAATCGTGGCCATAACCGTACGAGGGCGTCCTGGCGTGCTGCCGACAGCCTGCCTCGGCGGGCGTGAAACGTGCGAATCGGTGTACTGGCCGATTGCGACGCGGCTGGCTGCCGCTCGGGGACCGTCACTACGCGGGTCGGCGCAACGCATCGCTGAGGCGTTGCGCCGCAGCCAGAACGGCCCCGGCCTGATTGCGCCCGGGGGCGCGGCCGAGTCGTTCCAGCGGTCCGGACACACTGACGGCGGCCAGCACCTTGCCGGTGCTGCCGCGTACGGGAGCCGAGACGGACCCCACGCCGGGCTCGCGCTCACCGACGCTCTGCGCCCAGCCGCGCCGGCGAACTCCCGCCAGCGTTGTCGCGCTGAACGCAGCGCCCTGCAACCCTAGGTGCATCCGCTCGGGTTCCTCCCAGGCGAGCAGAACCTGCGCGGCTGATCCGGCCTGCATGGACAGCACCGAGCCGACCGGGACGGTGTCACGTAGGCCGGTGAGTTTCTCCGCCGCGGCCACGCAGATCCGCTGGTCGCCCTTGCGGCGGTAAAGCTGCACACTCTCCCCGGTCGTATCGCGCAGCGTGGCCAGGATCGGGCCGGCCGCAGCCAACAGGCGGTCCTCGCCGGCGGCGACGGCAAGTTCTGGCAGCCGGGGGCCCAGGCAGAACCGGCCGTTCACATCACGTCCGACCAACCGGTGATACTCCAGCGCGGTTGCCAGTCGATGAGCCGTGGGGCGAGCCAGCCCGGTCGCGGTCACCAGGCCGGCCAGGGTGCAGGGCCCGGCCTCTAGCGCCGCGAGGACCAAAGCGGCTTTGTCCAGCACCCCGACGCCGCTAGACTTGTCCATGACTCGATACTCTCGTCTCACAATGCGAGACGTCAAGTCGGAGGTCGCTGGCTCGTCCGGCGACACCGGCCAACGCACCCGCGTCGATCCGTACGGACAATGCCGTACAGGGAGGACAACTCATGGGCCGCACGCTGGCGGAGAAGGTCTGGGACGCGCATGTGGTGCGCCGGGCGCAGGGTGAGCCGGACCTGCTCTACATCGACCTGCACCTGGTGCACGAAGTGACCAGCCCGCAGGCTTTCGACGGGCTGCGCGACGCCGGGCGCACGGTTCGGCGCCCGGACCTGACCTTGGCGACCGAGGACCACAACGTCCCCACCACGGACATCGACAAGCCGATCGCCGACCCGGTGTCACGGACCCAGGTGGAGACTCTTCGACGCAACTGCGCCGAGTTTGGCGTGCCGTTGTATTCCCTCGGGCACGCCGAGCAGGGCATCGTGCACGTCGTCGGTCCGCAGCTGGGGCTCACCCAGCCGGGCATGACGGTGGTCTGTGGCGACTCGCACACCGCGACTCACGGGGCGTTCGGGGCGCTCGCCTTCGGGATCGGTACGAGCGAGGTCGAGCACGTGCTGGCCAGCCAGACCTTGCCGCTGAAGCCGTTTCGCACGATGGCCGTCGACGTCGCGGGTGAACTGCCGCCCGGTGTCGGTGCCAAGGATCTGATTCTTGCGGTCATCGCCCAGATCGGCACCGGCGGTGGCCAGGGCTACGTCCTGGAATACCGCGGGCCGGCCATTCGAGCGTTGTCGATGGAAGGCCGGATGACGGTCTGCAACATGTCTATCGAGGCGGGAGCGCGAGCGGGCATGATCGCCCCCGACGAAACCACCTTCGACTACCTGTCCGGTCGTCCGCACGCACCGCAGGGATCCGACTGGCACGCGGCGGTTGCCCAGTGGCGGGCGCTGGTCACCGACGACGACGCGCAGTTCGACGCACACGTGCACATCGACGCCAGCACGCTGAGTCCGTTCGTGACTTGGGGAACGAACCCAGGCCAGGGGCTGCCCCTGTCCGCGGCCGTCCCCAGCCCCGCCGACACCGACGACCCGGTGGCCCGCGCTGCCATCGAGCGGGCATTGGAATATATGGATCTGCAGCCGGGCACACCGTTGCGCGAGATCGCGGTCGAGACCGTGTTCGTCGGATCCTGCACTAACGGCCGGATCGAGGACCTGCGCCAGGTGGCCCAGGTTCTGCGCGGCCGAAAGGTGGCTGCCGGAGTCCGGATGCTGGTCGTACCCGGTTCGGTCCGGGTTCGGATGCAAGCACAGTCGGAGGGGCTGCCGGAGATCTTCGAGGCCGCCGGGGCGCAATGGCGAGAGGCCGGCTGCTCGATGTGCCTGGCGATGAACCCGGACAAACTCGCCCCTGGTGAGCGCAGCGCGTCCACCTCCAACCGGAATTTCGAAGGCCGCCAAGGGCCTGGCGGGCGTACTCACCTGGTCTCGCCTGCGGTTGCAGCGGCCACGGCCGTCGTGGGTCGGCTCGCCGCACCGGCGGATCTGCCCGCTACCGCCTGACTTCCCGCCCCTCGACCCTCCCGGAGCTGACCATGCAGAAGTTCACCGTGCACACGGGAACGGCGCTGCCCCTGCGCCGCAGCAATGTGGACACCGACCAGATCATCCCCGCTGAGTATCTGAAGCGGGTCACCCGGCACGGCTTCGAGGACGGCTTGTTCGCCGCCTGGCGTCGCGATCCGGATTTCGTGCTCAACCGTCCCGAATACGCCGGTGCCACGGTGCTCGTCGCTGGACCCGACTTCGGTACCGGCTCGTCTCGTGAACACGCCGTGTGGGCGTTGCAGGACTTCGGCTTCGTCGCCGTCGTGTCTTCACGCTTCGCCGACATCTTCCGCGGCAATTCGGGCAAGGGGGGGTTGCTGACTGCCGTTGTTCCGCAGGATGTCATCGAGCGACTCTGGGCGGTCTTGGAGACCGAGCCGGCCACGCCCGTGACCATCGATCTAGTCGAGCGCACAGTTGTTGCGGGAGAGGTGGTTTCGGCGTTCGAGGTTGATGATTATGTTCGCTGGCGGCTGCTGGAGGGGCTCGATGACGTCGGCATCACCTTGCAGCACGAGGACGCTGTACGGGCTTTCGAAGCGACCCGGCCGAGCTGGTTGCCCACCACTGCCGGGGCCTGAGCCGAGTCGGTAAAGCCTTGCGTAGCAGACACTTATCTCGGCGCGTTGCATGCAACGCCGAGGGCAGAGCACTAGCGTGTCCTCCGGCGCCGGACGTGGGTCCGGCCACAACCCTGCGGAGGGGTAGACAGTGAGCCACAACAAGGCATCGCTGGTCGAGGCTCTATCCGAGCGCCTCGGGCACAGCAAGCGGGACGCGACCGAGTTCGTCGAGACACTCCTGGACGAGATCAAGAAGACCGTCGCCCGTGGTGAGAAGGTCGCCATCAGCGGTTTCGGCGTCTTCGAGCGTTCGGATCGGGCAGCGCGCACCGGCCGCAACCCGCGTACGGGTGAGGCCGTCAAGATTCGGGCCACCAGGTTGCCGAAGTTCCGTCCCGGTACCGAGTTCAAGCAGGTCGTCTCGGGGGCACGAAAGACAGCGACCAAGCGATCGACCGCCAGCGCGACGACAGCCAAGGCCACCACGGCGCGGAAGTCGACAACGGCCAAGGCCGCACCCGCGAAGGCAGCTGCGTCCAAGGCGGCTCCGGCTAAGGCGACTCCGGCCAAGGCGGCGTCGGCTAAGGCGGCTAAGGCGGCGTCGGCGAAGGCGCCCGCCCGGGCGGCGAAGGCCACCGCGGCCAAGGCAACCCCGGCCAAGGCTGCTCCGGCCAAGGCTGCTCCTGCCAAGGCAACGGCGACGCGCGCCCCACGCGCAACCGCGACCAAGGCAGTTCCGGCGAGGTCAACGACGGCACGAGCGACGAAGGCCGCCGCGAAGCGTTGACTGAGGGCACCGTCAACGCAGCCATACGCGCCGATGCAGAGCGCCGCAGCGCCGCTTGGACCCCCACTCGGTCCCGGCGGCGCTGCGATTTAAACGGCCGGCAACGAACTGAGCCCGAGGGCGAGAACCCGGGTGCGGGCACCGTCGAAACCCATGGCCACCAGAGCCTCTAGCCGTTGTCCGCCGCGCAGGTGACGCAACCGGCCGGACCGAACAGCACTGGCATCGAAGGGCAGTTCCGTAGCGTCGTCGAAGACGACTGTGCCGCCTCCGTCACTCCGCTGCACGCGGCAGGTGGCCGGGAATCGACGCAGCAGATCCAGGCGATGAGCGGTATGTCGGCCCACACCCAGGCGTACGGCGTCCCACAGGTCGACCTCGGTGTCCACGTCGCGCCGCAGCCGGGCGGAGACCGCATCGTCCAGCGACACCGCCCCCGAGCACAGATGCGCTGCCCGGGAACGACTTCCGAATGCAGGTTCTAGGTCCACGCCTGGTGCCGCAGTGAGTACGGTCGTGCCGGTGCCGGCGGCGTCGCTGACGAAGCCGCGGCGTACGTCCGCGGCTGCCAGCAATGCCGCCTGCAGGTCCCTGCTACGTACCGCGGGTAGGTCCGCCGACACCGCGGCAACTCCCAACGCGGCATGGATAGCGCGGGCGGCGTAACTCAACGCCGGGTTGAGGCCGGCGTCGGGCTGGTCTGCGATGGTCCGCGCTCCGGCCAGCCGAGCGGCTGCCGCGGCCTCGGGGTCGTCGGTGACCACAAGCACGTCTGACACGCAGGCGCAGTCGTGCGCCATGGCAACGACGTCCAGGGCGAAGGCCAAGGCCAGACCCTCGCGGTAGGCGCCGGGTGCTACGTCGGGCGGGGGAGTCAATCGGGTCTTAGCGAGTTGGAGTCGCTTGACCGGGATCACGACACCCCAATGGATGATCACGATCCGGCACCGACCCCACGTCCGCTCACGAGACCATCCAAGCAGCCGCCCGGCGCGCGCCGGCGAACTCACCAGCCAGGCGTCGGACAGTGACAGGATGCAGGCCCGCGCCCAGACCGGGCGCCGAATGCGCAAGGGAGAATCACTGGTGGCCCGGGTGCGACACGGCCGAAAGCTGGGATTCTGGTTCGGGCTGGCGGTGCTGCTCCTGCGGCCGTGGCTGATGGTGTTCACCAAGCGCGACTGGCAGGGGGGCGAGCACCTGCACCCAGGCGGCGCTGTTCCCGGTCCGAGCGGTCCGGGGATCGTGGTGACGCCCAATCACATCTCCTGGTTCGACCCCCTGGTCATGGCGCACTTCCTGTACGACAACGGAAGGCCGCCGCGGCTTCTCGGCAAGGAGGCGGTTTTCCGAATTCCCGTGCTGGGCCGCATCATCGTCGGCGCCGGGCAGATCCCGGTGCATCGCGAGAGCCGGGATGCAGGTGCCGCGGTGGCCTCAGCGGTGTCGGCGGTGCGGGCGGGGGAGTGCGTCGTGGTCTACCCCGAAGGCACCATCACCCGCGACCCCGACCTGTGGCCGATGCAGGGCAAGACCGGCGCGGCGCGGATCGCTTTGGCTACCGGCGCGCCAGTCATCCCGGTAGCCCAGTGGGGCCCGCAGGACGTGATGGCCCCGTACACCAAGCATTTTCGGCTGCTGCCGCGCAAGACAATGCATGTTCGGGCCGGTGCGCCCGTCGACCTGTCTGATCTGGCCGGTCGTCCGCTGGATGCCGCCACGTTGCGCATCGCCACCGACCGCATCACCACGTCGCTGACCGAACTGCTCGCCGAGGTGCGCGGGGAGCCGGTCCCGACCACAGTTCGGCCACGTCCAGCGCTGCTTTCCCAGGAGGACCAGTGACCAGAATCGCTGTCATGGGAGGCGGATCCTGGGGAACCGCGTTCGCGATGATCTTGGCGGATGCTGGCGGTGACGTGGTCCTGTGGGCGCGCGACGGCGCGACCGTGGACGCCATCAACGACCAGCATCGGAATGAGCGGTACCACCCCGGGATCGAGCTGCCCGAGACGATTCGGGCGCATCGTGGCCCAGATGTCGCCCTGGCCGACGCCTCGATCGTGGTGCTGGCCGTGCCCGCACAGTCATTGCGGGAGAACCTCGACCAATGGCGGTCGCACCTGGCACCGGACAGTGTCCTGGTCAGCCTGATGAAGGGCGTAGAACTCGGTACGGACCTGCGGATGAGCGAGGTCATCGCCGAGGTTGCCCAGGTGACGACCGATCGCGTCGCGGTGGTGTCCGGGCCCAATCTGGCCCGCGAGATCGCCCTGCGTCAGCCTGCGGCAACGACCGTCGCGTGCACCGACGAGGCGGCCGCACGGGCGCTGCAGGACGCGTGCTCCACGTCGTACTTCCGTCCCTACTTCACCACCGATGTCGTCGGCACCGAGATCGGGGGTTCGGTGAAAAATGTCATTGCCCTGGCCAACGGGATGTCCGTCGGGCTCGGGTACGGGGAGAACACGCAGGCGTCGCTCATCACCCGTGGCCTGGCGGAGATGAGCCGGCTCGGCATCGCCCTGGGCGCGAACCCGTTGACCTTCCTCGGATTGGCCGGGATCGGGGACCTGATCGCGACCTGTTCCTCACCCCTGTCCCGCAACCGCACCTTCGGGGAGAACCTCGGCCGCGGCCTCACCGTGGAGGAAACCACGGCGCTGACTCAGCAGACCTGTGAAGGTGTCAAGAGTTGTCGGTCGATCCTCGATCTGGCCACGGGGCACGGCGTCGACATGCCGATCACCGAGCAGGTCGTGCAGGTGGTGCACCACGGCCACCGGCCCGCCGACATGCTGGCGTCCTTCATGGCCCGGGCACCCAAACCGGAACTCGGCCACGAGCCGGTTGCCTAACCTGCCTGGGCCAGCGACTGCACGGTCCCGACAGGGTCGCTGAGCAGCGGCTCGAAGGCCGATTCGGCGGCCCCCAGCAGGGTCGAGTCCCCTTCCAGCCCGGGCAGTTTGAGGGACACCTGCTGGCGGGGAGCGGCCAGGGCATGGTCGAGTTCCGCGGTCACCTGGTCGCGGGTCGCGGGGAACAGGGTCCGCAGAGTGCCACCGAAGACGACGACGTCCGGGTTGAACAGATTGACGAGATTCGAAACCCCGACCCCGAGCCAGGTGCCGACGCGACGCAACCCCGCGCGGCTGTGTCGATCTCCGGCGGCCGCGGCGGTGATGGTCTCGGACAGCGAGTCCTGACCGCGATCCAGGCCGGTGGCCAGCAAGATGGCCTCCTCGCCGATCTCGGTTTCCCAACAGCCGCGTGCGCCGCAGCGGCAGATGCGGCCGCGTGGGTTGACCCGGGTATGGCCCACCTCCCCGCCGTAGCCGCCGGCGCCCTTGAGCAGCTGGCCGTCCAGCAGGATCCCGCCGCCCACACCGACAGAACCTGACAGGTAGATGACGTTGTCGGCCTGGACCGCGGCGCCGCGGACGTGCTCGGCGATAGCGCCGGAGTCTGCGTCGTTGCCGATGACGACGGGGAAAGCGCCGCGCATGGCTTGGGTGAGCCGTGAGCCGAGGGGCATGTCTACCCAGCCGAGGTTGGGAGCGAAGCGGACAAGTCCGTCACTGTGCCGGACGACCCCCGGGACGCCGACACCCATCCCGACGCACCGGGCCCCACTCAACTCCTGCTGCATCTCTTCGGCAAGGTCGGCGAGTTGTCGGACGGCCGTCCGCTCGGCCACGCCGCCGCGTCGATGGGGGGATTCCCGGCGGAGCAGCACGCGGCCGCCGAGCCCCACGGCCGCGGTGACGGTGCGGTCCACCCGAAAGTCTACCGCGACGACATACACCGTGGACTGCGCCGGCGCGACCATGATCGACGGTCGGCCCACACCTCCGTCGGGTTCTGGATGCGCCTCGACGGCTAACCCCAGGCTGACGAGTTCCGTCGTGAGCAGTCCGATGGTGCTGCGGTTGAGGCCGGTGTGCAGGCCCAGATCGCTACGGGTCTGCGCGCCGCGTACGTGCAGCAGGCGCAGCAAGAGCGCACGGTTGTGTTGGCGGATGTCGTCCTGACTGGCACGGGGCGTGCTCATCAGAACTCCGCTCAGGCTCGGCAGTGGACGGTCATCGGCCGGCGGCAGCGGCTCGACGCCTCGAAATCGCATCTACGCTCGCCGCGATCAGCAGCACACCCCCGGTGACAATGTATTGAATCCCGGACTGTTGGGTGATCAGCGGTAGCCCGTTGGCGATGACTGCGACGACCAGGCCACCGAGGATGGCATCGCGGATCTTTCCGCGTCCACCGAACAGGCTGGTGCCACCGATGACCGCAGCGCCCACCGCGTAGAGCAGCGTTGTGGACCCGCCGGTGGACGGCGAAATCGAATTATCTCGGGAGGCGAACAGGATCCCGGCGAATGCGGCCAACGTCGAACAGATCATGAAACATACAACCTTCAGCGTGGCTACGTTGATGCCGGCCCGGCGGGCCGCCTCGGTGTTCCCACCCACCGCGTAGACGTGTCGACCAAAGGGGGTCCGCTCCAGGACGAACGTCAGGATGAGCAACAGCACGATGATCACCGGCACGATCACCGGAATGCCCTGAATGGACGTGAGGGCTGGGTTGCGGCTCCGTTCCTGATTCAGCAGGTAGGTGCCGAGCCCAAGCAGAATCGCGAGCGTGCCGAGTTTCATCGCCCACACCGTCAGCGACGTGGTCGGCAGGCCCTGCGCGCGTCGGCTCAGCAGCCGCCGCAGCCCTAGGCCGCCATAGGCGATGACGAGCACACCAAACAGGACCCAGCCCAGCAACGGGGCCAGGTTGTTATTCATGATCGCCAGAATGAAGTCGTTGCGGATCGGGATCGTGCCACCCTCACCGATGATTAGCAGCATCAGACCCTGCAACGCCAGGAAGGCCGCGAGCGTGACGACGAAACTGGGGATGCCCAGCCGGGCCACCAGCATTCCGATCAACGTGCCGATAACAGCGCCGGAGGCCAGGCAGGTGCCCACCGCCAGTGGCCAAGGCCAGTCCCGGGTCGTCAGGGTGACCCCGAGGATCGCTCCGGCTGTGCCGGCGGCGAACCCTGCGGACAGGTCGATTTCCCCAAGCAGCAGGACGAACACCAGGCCCATGGCGATGACAATGATCGCCGCACTCTGGTTGAGCAGGTTGGCGAAGTTGAAGACCGACAGGAAGGTCGAGCCCTGCAGGATTCCGAAAAGGATCACCAGGGCGAACAGCCCGAGGACGGCTGGCAGCGATCCGATGTCACCACCACGGACCCGGTTCCAGTAGTCCCCGAATGCCTGCCTCATACCGACGTCGTCGGTGGACGCCGTATCGAAGGTGACTCGGGCCTGGCTGCTCATGCGTTGGCCTCCACGTCGACGCCGATCCCGAGCGAATCGCTGCGTCCCGCGGTGATGAGTTCGACCACCTGGGCGTGAGTGACCTCGGTCGTCGGCAACTGTGCGGCCAGTCTCCCGAGATAGAGGCACGCGATGTTGTCGGCGACGGCGAGGACGTCGTTCATGTTGTGGGAGATGAGGATCACGGCGAGGCCGCTGTCAGCCAGGCGGCGAACGAGATTCAGGACCTGCTCGGTCTGGGCCACGCCGAGGGCAGCCGTCGGTTCGTCGAGAATGACCAGTTTCGAGTTCCACAGCACCGCCCGGGCGATGGCGACTGTCTGCCGCTGGCCACCGGACAGGCTGGCTACCTGTTGGCGTACCGATGCCAGCGTTCGGACGGACAACCCGGACAGGGTCTCCTTTGCCCGCTGTTCCATCTCGGTCTCGTCGAGGATGACTCCGCGCCGCATCTCGCGGCCGAGGAACATGTTGTGGACGACGTCAAGGTTGTCGCACAAGGCGAGGTCCTGGTAGACGACCTCGATGCCCAACGCATTGGCGTGTTTGGGGTCGGTGATCGCGACGGTCTTGCCGTCGAAGGTGACGTTGCCGCTGTCGAAGGGATAGATCCCGGCGACCGCCTTGATCAGGGTCGACTTCCCTGCGCCGTTGTCACCAACGAGCGCCGTCACCTGCCCGGTGCGGGCCTCGAAGTCGACGTTCTGCAGTACGTGGACAGCCCCGAAGCTCTTGTTCACGTTGCGCAGCATGAGTAACGGCTGCGACTGGTCTGCGGCGGCCACTGAACTCCCTCCACAAGCGGTGTGCTCGACGACTCCTGCTCCGAGCGGCGCCGAGGTGCCGACGCGACGTGATCCGTGCTGGTGGTGCGATCAGACAGCGGGGGTGGGGGGGGGGGGGGGGCGCGCCCCCCCCCCCCCCCGCGGGCACCCAACACCGGGGGCGGGCCCGGGGCGGGCAGGGGGGGCCGGGGGGGGCCGGCCGCCCGGGGGGGGGGTGCCACCGCGCCCC
>JBBQYX010000018.1:0-48422 GCA_038208295.1 Candidatus Nanopelagicales bacterium
GTCGGTCGGCATCGAGGACGTCGAGGACCTGTACGCCGACCTGGCTGCCGCGCTGGAGTTTGCACCCGGCTGACCGGGCAATCCCGGCCGGCGGCCACAGCCGGACGCTGGGCTGCGCCGCGACTCGCGCTGCCTCAGCCGACCAAGATGATCAGGCGCTCCTCGGTGAGTTCCCGCACGCTGTAGGCCGGCCCCTCGCGGGTGTTTCCCGAGTCGCGGACGCCGCCGTACGGCATCTGATCGGTCCGCCAGGTCGGCACCTCGTTGACCAGGACGCCCCCGAAATCGAGCGTGCGGACGGCAATCATCGCCTTGGCCAGGTCGGCGGTGAACACCGCGGCCTGCAGGCCGTAGCGCGTGTCGTTGGCCAACCGCAGCGCCTCTTCGTACGAGGTGTAGGTCTGCACGGCGACCACCGGGCCGCACACCTCCCCCGCGCAGACCTGCATGCTCGGGTCGGCGTCCACGATGACGGTGGGCAGCAGGACGCCGGCGTCGTTCAGGGTGCCCCCGTAGACGATGCGACCGCCGGCGGCCGTGGCCTCCTGGACCCAGCCCTTGACCCGGTCCCGCTCCCGGGTGGTGATCAGGGCCGACACATCGGTTGCCTCGTCCAACGGATCTCCGACCACCAGCGTCGAAACCTCCTCGACCAGTGCGGCCACGAACTGCTCGGCGACATCGGCGTGCACGAAGATCCGCTGGGTGGAGATGCAGGACTGCCCCGCGTGCGCGAAACCAGCCATCCGGATCTTGGTGGCCGCGGTACGCCAGTCACCGTCGGCCTCGATGACTACCGGCGCGTTGTTGCCCAGCTCCAGCCCGACCCGCTTTCGTGGCGCCCGGGACCTGATGCCCCAGCCGACTTCGGGTGAACCGGTGAAACTGATCGCGGCCACGTCGGGGTGCTCCACCAGGGCGTTGCCGACCGACGCGCCATCGCCGGTGACGATTTGCAGGTAGGCGGGCGGCAGGCCCGCATCATGCAGCAGCCGGGCGAGCCGGATCGCCGAGTACGGCGTTTGGCCGGCCGGTTTGAGCACCACCGGACACCCGGCGGCGATCGCCGGACCCAGTTTGTGAGCAACCAGGTTCAGCGGGAAATTGAAGGGCGATATCGCGCCGACGACACCGACCGGGACCCGCAGGACGAACCCGATCTTGCCCACACCCACGCTGCTGGCCTCCAGGGGTACGACCTCCCCGGCCAGCGTCCGCGCCACTGCAGCAGAGAACTGCAGGGTGCTGACGGCTCGGTCCACCTCGACCCGTGCGGTCTTGATCGGTTTGGCCGCCTCGTAGGCGATCGTGCGGGCGAAGGCCTCCCGGTCGGCTGCCAGCGCCACCGCGGCCCGGTCCAGGATCTCCGCACGTCGCCACTGCGCCAGCGGCAGCTCCTGCAGCGCGGTGCGCGCGTACGCCACCGCTTTGGCCACGTGTTCGGCGGTCATTGCCGGGACGCGTCCCAGCAGGGCGTCCCCATACGGCGCATGCACGGAGCTGGAAGCCTCCGCGGAGGTCCAGCGCCCGGCCAGGGGGACGAGGGTGATGGCGTCCGGGTCGACGTCGGGGATCAGGTTCTTGCTCATGCGCGGAACCTACCGCCGGGAGCTCGATTCAGGCGTGAACACCGTCGGAGGAGGCGAGCCGGTTGTCGGCCTTCATCCGGGCCACCATTTCGTCGTCGACAGCGGTGAAGAAACCTCCGACGACGTCCTCGACCTCGGACCAAGAAGCCGCACCGAACAGCACCGGCTGGTAGTGCGTGATGTCGTATTCCTGCACGCCCATCGCCGCGGGGTCCAGCGGCCGGATGTCCGCCTGCGGGAACTCCTCGATCTCACCGTATGACGACAGCAGTCCAGCGCCGTAGGCGCGCCAACCGTCCGGTTCACCGACCACACCGAACTCCAGGCTGAACCAGAACACTTTGGACACGAACTGCAGGGCTTCCTCGGACTCGACCCGGCGGGCCGCCTCGCCGGCTGCGACGTAGACCCGCGCAAACTCGTCGGAGGCCAGCGTGATCGCATGCCCGATCACCTCGTGCACGATGTCCGGCTCCGGGGTATACAGCGGCACGGAGTGGTGCCGGATGTATTGCGTGGACCAGAACCGGCGGTCCGCCAGTGATCCGTAGAACTCCCGCAATGGCACGAGCCCGGCGGCCGGCTGATAACGGAAACCCGTGAGAGGTTCTAGCGCGTCGCTGACCTCGGACAACTGCGGAATGTGGTCGGCGGGCAGCCGCAGCCGCTCGGCTCCGGCGAGCGCCTGCGCGCACGCCAGTCGCTGGTGCTTGCTGCGCAACTCGGCGGACACCACCCGCCACACGTCGTGCTCATCCTCGGTGTACGGCGCCACCGGCGGCGGGTCACCTGGTCGCCAGCGCAACGCCAATGCAGCGATGGTGTCGCGCCGCGCCCGGTATCCCTCGTCCGCCACCCCGGGATGGTCAGCGGCCAGTTCCACCCGGGCGCCCTCGGCGGTAGCCAGCACCGGGGTATACGCCTGCGCCTCTCCGAACACCGGGCACCTCCGACTCGTCGGCTCACTCACCGGCCACGCCGGTACCGGCCCCACCGTGACGGCCGTCATGTCAGCCAGCAACGCCCACTGTGCGAACTAGGCAATCTGTTCGATCGGGGAGCGGGGCAGATCGACAGGGCGGGCACTGTGAACAGTGCTGCAGTCGAGGCGCCGAGCATGGCAGGGTATGGGCACGTGACTACCGGACTCCCGATCACGGTCGACCACCTGACCAAGCAATTCGGTCATCGCGGCACCACGGTCACGGCCGTGGACGATCTCAGTTTCGAAGTCTCCCCCGGGCGGGTGACCGGCTTCCTCGGCCCGAACGGCGCCGGGAAGACCACGACCCTGCGCTGTCTGCTGGGCTTGGTCGCCCCCACCAAGGGCTCGGTCCTCATCGGTGACACGAACTACGCGCACCTGCGCCATCCCGCCACCGTCGTGGGCGCCTCCCTGGAGGCCAGCGGCTTCCACCCCGGTCGCACCGCACGCAACCACCTGCGGGTCCTGGCCCGCGCCTCGGACCTGCCGGTGTCCCGAGCCGATGTGGTCCTCGAGCAGGTCGGCCTGACCAGCGCGGCACAGCGCCGGGCCGGCGGCTTCTCCCTCGGCATGCGGCAGCGACTGGCACTGGCCGCTGCGCTGCTGGGCGACCCGGGGGTGCTCCTGCTGGACGAACCCGCCAACGGTCTGGACCCGGAGGGGATCGCCTGGCTGCGCGGCTTCCTGCGGCATCTGGCCTCGACCGGATGCACCGTGCTGGTCTCCAGCCACGTGCTCAGTGAGGTCCAACAAACCGTCGACGACGTGATCATCATCTCTCGCGGCAGCATGGTGCAGTCCGGGTCCCTCGAGGATCTGACGGCGGCCACTGCAAGTCACATCCGGGTGTCGTCACCGGACCGGGAAGCACTGGCGACTGCCCTGCGTGGCAGCGGCAGCAGCGGAAGCGGAAGCAAGGTCGAAGGAGGGGTCGAGGGCGGCGTCGGGGTCGAGTTGGCGACCGACGGATCCGGAGCCCTGGAGGTGACGGGCCTCAGCGCCGCCGACGTCGGGCATCTGGCGTACACGGCCGGCCTGGAACTGCACGAACTGCATCAGGTACGCACCGACCTGGAGGACGTGTTCCTGCAACTGACCCAGTCCGGCTCGGAGTACAACGCCAGCATCGGCGCCACGACGACGGCCCACGAGGGAGGCGTCGCATGATCGGATCGTTCCGCTCCGAATTGCTCAAGGTCACCAGCACCCGGCTGCTGCTCGGCATGATCATCGGAGCGCTCGCGTTCACGGCGCTCGCGGTGGTGGCCACCATCTTTTCGGCCGGCAGTCAGGGGACACCGACTCTGGAGGATCCCGCCATGGTCCGTGGCGTGTTCTCCTCCATGGGCTCGGGCACCGTGTTCGCACTCATCCTCGGCGTCATCGCGATGACGACCGAATTCCGGCAC
The DNA here is from genome assembly GCA_038208295.1 of Candidatus Nanopelagicales bacterium. Lineage (GTDB taxonomy): Bacteria > Actinomycetota > Actinomycetes > S36-B12 > JBBQYX01 > JBBQYX01. The sequence goes on from JBBQYX010000018.1 coordinate 3,984, forward strand.
ATGACCGTCACCTCCACGTTCCTGGCCGAGCCGCGTCGCGGCCATGTCGTCGTCGCCAAGATGATGGCGCAGGCCATCTTCGGGGCGCTCCTGGCTGTGTCTTGCATCCTGCTCACGATCGGGCTGGCGCTGATACTGCTGCCGCTGAAGGATCACGCCCCCGTCGAGTGGGACTTTGTGGCGCAGGTGGCCGCCGGATCGCTGTTGACGTTCGCCCTGTTCGCGGTGATCGGGGTGGCCGTCGGTGCCCTGGTACGCAACCAGATCGCGGCGATCCTCGCCACGGTCGTCTGGGTGCTGCTGGTCGAGCAGTTGCTCACGGCGTTTCTGCCCAAGGTGGGCAAGTGGCTGCCCGGTGGGGCCGCCAACGGAATCCTGCAGGCCGCCGGTTTCGACGCCAGCACCAACAGCCTGACTCCGTCCCCCTTCCTGCCGGTCTGGGGCGCCACCCTGCTCCTGATCGGGTATGCGCTGGCGTTCGCCGGACTGGCCGCCGCAACAACCCTCAGGAGAGATGTCTCCTAAAGCGACGGCAGCTACCAGGGGACGACCTGGCGGTCCTCCCACAGCAGACCCGTACGTTCGGGGCCGGTAGTCGGATCTCGCACGGCCAGCCACAGCACCGTGTCCGCGCCCTGCAGGGCACTGCGTGGGGCATCCGGGCCGCCGAGGTCGGTACGGCAGTGGCCGGGGCAGACGGCATCCACGTACACCCCGCGATGCCCGTCGCCGAGTTCCGTGGCGAGGTTCTTGGTGAACGCGTTCAGCGCAGCCTTGCTGACCCGGTAGGGCGCCAGGCCCCCGGCCGTACCGGGTCCGGTGAACCGGCCCAGGCAGGCCGACAGGTGCACGATCCGACCCCACCGCCGGGCGACCATCCCGGGGGCGAAGGTCCGCGTGAGGTGGAAGGCGCCGTCCAGGTTCGTGCCGAGCACGTCCCGCCACTGCTCGGGAGTCGTCCGCAGCGTCTTCGACCACGACTCCCCCTTGATTGCCGCGCTGTGCACCAGAACGTCGACGGCGGCCAGCGGACCCAGCTGCTCGGGCAGCCCCGCCACTGCGGCGGCGTCGGCGACGTCGCAGGAAAGCCCGACGGCGTCCAGGCCCTCGGCGACCAGCTCGTCGGCGGCCCGTTCGGCCACGTCCGCCGCCCGACCAAGCAGCACGACAGTGGCACCTGCTGCTCCTAAACCGCGGGCCACGGCCAGCCCGATTCCCCGGCTCCCGCCGCTGACCAGCGCCACGCGGCGCTCCAGAGCGCCTACCGGTGGTGCAGCTGTGCTCGACATCTGTCGTCCCTCTCGCGTCGGCAGCGGTCCGGCGCGGTCTGCCGCGGCCTGGCGCGAGTCAACCGCCTGGCCCGCCGGTGCGCACATCGGCCGATCCGGGGCCGCAGCGGCCGAGCAGCCCGCGACCGGCCAGCGTCGCCGGGCTAGGCTCCTGCGAACGCCCACGGACCGCGCGGATGACCAGCGGTACGGGCGGCGGATCTCCCAGCGAAAGGGAATGCCTTGTCGACCGACGTCCCCGCCAACGCCGCCGCTGAGCATCCGTTGAGTTCGTTCGGGCCGAACGAGTGGATGGTCGACGAGATCTATCAGCAGTACCTCGTCGACCGCAGTGCGGTCGACCCGGCTTGGTGGGACTTCTTCGCCGACTACACGCCGGCCGACTACGCGGTGGCGCGTGCGGTGGGCGCGAGTCCGACGGCCCGGGCGGCCGCGACATCATCTGGGCCAGCCTCGCCCAGCGCACCGGCGACTCCGGCCGCGACGCCAGCCGCCCAGGACGGCAAGGCGCCAGGACCAGCCGCCACGACCCCCCCGGGACCGGAGCCCGCACACAAACCCGCACCGAAACCCGCCAGCGGCGGCGACCCCACCCCGCTGCGCGGGTCATCGGCCCGGGTCGTCACCAACATGACCGCCTCGCTCGGGGTGCCCACCGCGACCAGCGTGCGAGCGGTTCCGGCGAAACTGCTGATCGACAACCGTGTCGTGATCAACAACCACCTGGCCCGGGCTCGCGGCGGGAAGGTGTCGTTCACCCACCTCATCGGGTTCGCCCTGGTCAAGGCGCTGCGGGCGATGCCCGAGATGAACTCCTCCTTTGCCGAGATCGACGGCAAGCCGGGCGTCATCCGGCATGAGCACGTCGGCCTCGGTCTGGCGATCGACCTGGCCAAACCGGACGGCACCCGGCAACTCCTCGTACCGTCGATCAAGAAGGCAGAAACTCTCGACTTCACCCAATTCTGGGCGGTCTACGAGGAGCTGGTCCGTAAGGCCCGCAACGGCAAACTCGCCGTGGACGATTTCGCCGCGACCACCGCGAGCCTGACCAACCCGGGCACCATCGGGACCGTGCACTCGGTGCCGCGCCTGATGCCGGGTCAAGGCGTCATCGTCGGGGTGGGTGCCCTGGAATACCCGGCGGAATGGCAGGGCGCCGCCCTGGACGCGATCGTCCGGCAGGGCGTCTCGAAGATCCTCACCCTGACCTCCACCTATGACCACCGCGTCATCCAAGGCGCCCAGTCCGGTGACTTCCTGCGCCTGGTGCACCGCCTGCTGTTGGGTGAGGACGGGTTCTATGACGAGATCTTCACGTCCTTACGAATCCCGTACGAGCCGATCCGTTGGGCGCAGGACATTTCGACCTCGCACGAGACTGACCTGGGCAAGACCGCCCGGGTGCAGGAGATCATCCATGCCTACCGGGTACGCGGTCACCTGATCGCCGATATCGATCCGCTGGAGTACTGCCAGCGCACCCATCCCGACCTTGACGTCCTCACCCATGGCCTGACCCTGTGGGACCTCGACCGGGAGTTCGCCGCCGGTGGTTTCGGCAACCGGGCGCTGATGCGGCTGCGGGACATTCTCGGGGTGCTGCGTGACTCTTACTGCCGCACCGTGGGCGTGGAATACATGCACATCCAGGACCCCGAGCAACGCGAGTGGATCCAGGAGCGGATCGAGACCGTCCACGTCAAACCGCCGCGTGACGAACAATTGCGGATCCTGCGCAAACTCAACGAGGCGGAGGCCTTCGAGACGTTCCTACAGACCAAATATGTGGGACAGAAGCGGTTCTCCCTGGAGGGGGGCGAGTCGGTCATCCCGCTGCTGGATGCGATCCTCACCGAGGCGGCCGACGCGCGCTACGACGAGGTCTGCATCGGTATGCCGCACCGGGGCCGGCTGAACGTGCTGGCCAACATCGCCGGGAAGTCGTACGGGCAGATCTTCCGCGAGTTCGAGGGCGAGCCGGCCGAAGGCTCCGTCCAGGGATCCGGCGACGTCAAATACCACCTGGGCACCGAGGGCGTGTTCCGCAGCGAGACCGGGTCCGACGTCAAGGTCTATCTCGCGGCGAACCCCTCCCATCTGGAGGCGGTCAACCCGGTTCTGGAGGGCGTCACCAGGGCGAAGCAGGACCAGTTGCCCCGGCACCGCGCCTTCGACGTGCTACCCGTTCTGATGCACGGCGACGCGGCCTTCGCCGGCCAAGGCGTCGTGACCGAGACGATGCACCTGTCACAGCTGAAGGGCTACCGCACCGGCGGGACGATCCACTTGATCGTCAACAACCAGGTCGGCTTCACCACCTCACCGGCGCAAAGCCGCTCGTCGGTCTACAGCACGGATGCGGCCCGGATGATCCAGTCGCCGATCTTCCACGTGAACGGCGACGACCCCGAGGCGGTCGTGCGGGTTGCCCGGCAGGCGTTCGAGTTCCGTAAGACGTTCCACAAGGACGTCGTCATCGACATGATCTGCTACCGCCGCCGCGGCCACAACGAGGCCGACGACCCGTCGCTGACCCAGCCGAAAATGTATGAGGTCATCGACCAGAAGCGATCCGTGCGCAAGATCTACACCGAGGCACTGATCGGTCGTACGGACATCACCGTGGCCGAGGCGGAGCAGGCGCTGCGGCACTTCCAGGAACAACTGGAGAAGGTGTTCCAGGAGACCCGCGGCGGCGGACGCGACGACGATTTCTCCTCGACCTCCGGTGAGGTCGTCCGGCGCGGCCAGCAGAAACTCGCCCCGCAGCGCCCTGCCGCCGAGGTGCCCACGGCGATCTCGAACGAGATGGTCGAACGGGTGGTCGCCTCCCAGTTGACGATGCCGGACGGGTTCACCCTCCACCAGCGGTTGGCCCCGCAGCTCAAACGCCGGGCTGAAATGGTCGAGAAAGACACCATCGACTGGGGCATGGGCGAGGCATTGGCCATCGGCTCCCTCATCAATGAGGGCAAGTGGGTCCGGTTGGCCGGACAGGACTCCCGGCGCGGCACGTTCGGGCATCGGCACGCGGTCATCGTCGACAAGGCCACCGGCTGGCATTACAAGCCGTTGAAGCAGTTGTACGACAATGGCGGCAAGTTGTTCGTCTACGACTCACTGCTGAGTGAATACGCCGCCATGGGATTCGAGTACGGATACTCCGTCGTCCGGCCTGATGCACTGGTGATGTGGGAAGCCCAGTTCGGTGACTTCGCCAACGGCGCCCAGACCATCATCGATGAGTTCATCGCCGCCGGTGAGCAGAAGTGGGGCCAGCGCGCGTCGGTGACCCTGCTGCTTCCGCACGGGTATGAGGGCCAAGGCCCTGACCACTCCTCGGCTCGGGTGGAGCGATTCCTGCAGTTGTGCGCGCAGGACAACATGACGGTGGCGATTCCGTCGACCCCGGCCTCGTACTTCCACCTGCTGCGCTGGCAGTTGCATTCGGCGCTGCACCGGCCGCTGATCATCTTCACACCCAAGTCGTTGCTGCGGTCCAAGGTCGCGGTGTCGCGCAAGGCCGACTTCACCAACGGTCACTTCCGGGCTGTCGTCGGGGATGATTCGGTGAACCCGGCGGAGGTGCGTACTGTCCTGATCTGCACCGGGAAGGTCTATTACGACCTGCTCGCCGAGCGCACCAGGCGCGCGGACTCCTCGACCGCGATCATCCGGATGGAGCGGTTGTATCCCATTCCGTGGCGCACGCTGCCGGAAGCGCTGGCACCGTTCGCCGAAGCCGAGTGGCGCTGGGTGCAGGAGGAGCCAGCCAATCAGGGCGCTTGGTCCTTCATGGCGCTGAACCTTCCGCAGTTCATCGGTCGCACCCTCGAACGGGTGTCCCGGCCCGCGTCGTCCTCGCCGGCGGTCGGCTCCCACCACCGGCACGACGAGGAAGTGGCCACCCTGCTCGCCGAGGCATTCGGCTAGGCCGGGGCCGCACGATGTACGACACCGATCGCGGGATCGAGGAACTCGACCGGCGCCGCGGCCACGAGACGGTCACCGTCGCGTGGCTCGCAGGCCGGCTCGGCGAGTTCGTCGACCAGTCTCCGGAGTTCGAGATCCCCATCGAGCGGCTGGCGACCTGGCTGGCCCGCCTGGACGACGACGCCGACTTCGACGACTGACACCGGCGGATCGCAACCGAGTCGTGTGTTCGCGCCGCAGCTCGGAACTATCGCGTCAGCACAACCTTGCCGAACACATCCCCGTGTTCCAGCGCCTCGAATGCCTCCCGAGCCCGGTCCATCGGCACCTCGTGGTCGATCAAGGGCCGGACGCCGGCGCTGTCGCACAGCGCGATCAACCGCTGGAGTTCGTCGCGAGTGCCCATGGTGGAACCGACCACGGACAACTGCAGGAAGAACACCCGGTTCAGGTCGGCGGGGGGCATCGGGCCGCTGGTCGCCCCGGAGACCACGATCCGGCCGCCCGGCCTCAGCGATTTCAGCGAGTGCGACCAGGTGGCCGCCCCCACGGTCTCGATGACCGCATCAACCCGGTCGGGCAGCCGGGCACCGCTGTCGAACGCCGCATGTGCACCGATCTCAACGGCCCGGGCCTGTTTCGCTGCGTCCCGCGAAGTGACCCATACCCGTAGGCCCATGGCCCGGGCCAGTACGACGGCCGCGGTAGCCACCCCGCCGCCGGCCCCCTGCACCAGCACGGTGTCTCCGGCTCGCAGGCCCGAGCGGGTGGCCAGCATCCGGTAGGCGGTCAGCCAGGCCGTCGGCAGGCAAGCCGCCTGCGCCCACGACAGGGCCGACGGTTTCGGCACCAGGTTGCGCCGCGGGACCGCGACCCGCTCGGCGAACGTGCCGGGATGCCGTTCGGACAGCAGCGAGCGACCCGGGTCGAGGGTCTCGTCCCCGCCAGCCACATCGGGTGACCCGATCACGGCGTGGACGACCACCTCGTTGCCGTCCTCGTCGATGCCCGCCGCGTCACAGCCCAGAATCATGGGCATCGCCTCGACGCTGATCCCCACGCCGCGCAGCGTCCACAGGTCGTGATGGTTCAGGCTCGCCGCGCGGACCTGCACCGTGGTCCAGCCCGGCGGGACCTCCGGTTCGGGACGGTCCCCCAGGGTCAGGGCGGACAGCGGGTCGTCGGCGTCGATGTGGTCTGCGTACACAGCGAACATGTCGCGACCCTATGACCGGGAAGCGCGCTCAGGTACGCGTAACCCCATCACGACGGGCCGCAGCTGCGACGGCGCGGGCCACCTCAGCGGCCACCCGGGCGTCGAACGGGCTGGGCACGATGTAGTCGGGGGCGAGTTCGTCACCGACGACCGCGGCGATGGCCTGTGCGGCGGCCACCTTCATTGCGGCAGTGATCCGGGTCGCCCCGACGTCCAGAGCGCCGCGGAACACGCCCGGGAAGGCGAGCACGTTGTTGATCTGGTTCGGGAAGTCACTGCGGCCGGTGGCCACCACCGCGGCGTATCGGGTCGCAACCTCGGGGTGGATCTCGGGGTGCGGGTTGGCCAGCGCGAAGATGATCGAGCCAGGCGCCATCGTGGCGACGGCCGCCTCGGGCACCTGGCCGGCGGACACCCCGATGAACACGTCGGCACCGACCATCGCGTCGGTCAGGCTCTCGGCGTGACCGGCGGCGTTCGTGCGACCCGCCAGGCCGCGCTTGATGTCGGACAGGTCGTCCCGGCCGTGGTGGACGATGCCCTTGGAGTCGGCCACCGCCACGTCACCGATGCCAGCGTCGAGCAGCATGTCGGTGACGGCGATGCCGGCCGCGCCCGCGCCGGAGACCACCGCACGCAGGTCGGCAACCTTGCGACCGGTGACCGCGGCGGCGTTGAGCAGGGCCGCGGTGACGACGATGGCCGTTCCGTGCTGGTCGTCGTGGAACACCGGGATGTCGAGGCGTGCCTGCAACCGGGTCTCCACCTCGAAGCAGCGCGGCGCCGAGATGTCCTCCAGGTTGACTCCCCCGTAGGCCGGGGCGATGCGCACGATGGTCTCGACGATCTCGTCCACATCGGTGCAGGCCAGGCAGATCGGTACGGCATCGACACCGCCGAACTCCTTGAACAGCAACGACTTGCCCTCCATGACGGGCAGCGCCGCCAGGGGGCCGATGTCACCGAGACCGAGTACGGCTGTACCGTCGGTGACGATCAGGACGGTGTTCGACTTCCAGGTGTAGCGCGCTGCCAGAGACGGGTCGGCGGCCAACGCCTGGGACACCCGGGCGACCCCAGGGGTGTAGGCCAACGCCAGCGTCGCAGGGTCCCGGACGCGGACGGCCGGCCGGATCTCGATCTTGCCGCCGCGATGCAACGGGAAGGCGGGGTCCTGGTCCAACTCGCTGAGCAGCGGGCCTGCCTCGTCCACCTCGGGGTCGACCGCGTGCACGGCGGCAACCTCCGGCTCGCCGGCGGCGGGAGCGGACGGGTGGGTGGGCACGGCTGCGCTTCGCACGAGGGGCCTTTCGGTTCAGGGACGGGCCGGAGAACACACGCAAAGGCCCACAACCATGGCAAGGGGATGAGCCTACCCAGCCGGCTCGACGACCCAGTCGAAGCACGATCGTGACCTGCCGGTAATCCGGACCCGCCAGTCTCGGCGCTCCCGCGATGGCATCATCGCGGGACCCAGAACCAACCGCAGCCCCGACGGCTGCAATACGGGCGGTGCTTCGTGCACCGTCGTGTCACCCTCAGGAGGCCCCATCGTGTTAGCGCGCCACCCATACCGCCGTCTCGTCGTCGCCACCGGCAGCGCCGCGGCGATCCTCGCCCTCGCGGCGTGCGGCTCGTCCAGCGACCCCGCCGCCACCACGAGCGCTGCGGTCACCGACACCGCTAGCGACACCGCAAGTGCCAGCGCGAGTGCCGGCGAGGTCATGAAGGACGACGCGCTGGCCGCCCTGGTCCCGGCCAAGATCGCCGCCGACGGCAAGATCACTGTCGGCAGCGACGCCTCGTACGCACCGAATGAGTTCATCGACACCGACGGCAGCACCGTGGTTGGGTTCGACGTCGATCTCGGCAAGGCGGTCGGCAAGGTGCTGGGTCTGGAGATGGACTTCCAGAACGCCCCCTTCGACGCCATCATCCCGGGCCTGGACTCGGGCAAGTACGAGCTGGGCATCTCCTCGTTCACGATCAATCCCGAGCGCCTGAAGATCGTGGACATGGTGAGCTACTACCAGGCAGGTACGGCGTGGGCCACCGCCGCGGGCAACCCGAACGGCGTGGCGCAGGACGACGCGTGCGGCAAGAAGGTCGCCGTGCAGAAGGCCACCGTCCAGGTGGACGACATCACCGCCAAGGACGCGGCCTGCAAGAAGGCCGGCAAGCCGGGTATTGCGATCTCCCAGTTCCAGGCACAGAGCGACGCCACGACGGCGCTGGTGTCGGGCCGGGTCGACGCGATGCTGGCCGACTCCCCCATCGTCGCGTACGCGATTCAGCAGACCGGGGACAAGTTGGAGCAACTGGGTGAGATCTCCGACGCGGCGCCCTACGGTGCTGCTGTGCCGAAGACCCAGCCCGACTTGGCCAAGGCCATTCAGGGCGCCTACCAGAAGTTGATGGATGACGGTGGCTACACGGCCGTCCTCGACACGTGGGGCGTGACCGCCGGCGCGATCGACAAGTCCGAGATCAACCCTGCGGTGCAGTGAGCCAGTCCACCTCGACGCCGGGCGCCGGACCGACGGCGGGCCCCAGACCGGAGCCCATCAAGGCCGTCCCGGTCCGGCACCCGGGCCGGTGGGTGGCCATTGCCGCCATCGCGGTCCTGTTCGCGATGCTGGTCAATTCGGTCCTGACCAACGAGAACTGGCAGTGGTCGTTCCAGGGCGAATGGGCGTTCTCCGAGCCGGTCCGCAGCGGGGTCGTCACGACCTTGTGGTTGACGGTCGTGGCCATGGCCATTGGCGTCGGTCTGGGCGTCCTCCTGGCGATCATGCGGTTGTCGCCCAACCCGGTGCTGACCGGCGCGGCCTGGGTCTATTTGTGGGTTTTCCGGGGTACGCCGGTCCTGGTGCAGTTGTTCATCTGGGCCAACATCGCCGCGCTATATAAGTCGGTAAGTCTGGGTATCCCGTTCGGGCAGGCATTCTTCACCTTCGATATGACCACGCTGATCCCGAATGCGGTGGCGGCCATCCTGGGTCTGGCGCTGAACGAGGCTGCCTATATGGCCGAGATCGTCCGCAGCGGCATTTTGTCGGTGGATGAGGGCCAGCGGGAGGCGGCCGAGGCGCTCGGACTGTCCCGGATGATGACAATGCGCCGAATCGTGCTGCCGCAGGCCATGCGAGTCATCGTGCCGCCAACCGGCAACGAGACGATATCGATGCTGAAAACGACGTCGTTGGTGTCCGTCATCCCGTTTTCGGAGTTGTTCTTCCAGGCATCGGTCATTGGCAACCGGACCTTCCAGCCGTTCCCGATGCTGATCATGGCCAGCATCTGGTATTTGGCGCTCACCAGCATTCTGATGGTGGGGCAGTACTACATCGAGCGCTATTACGCGCGGGGGTCCGTACGGACCATGCCACTGACCCCGATCCAGAAACTGAAACGACGGCTCGGGTCGACGAAGGTACACGGATGAGCGCCCCGACGACGGCGAGCCCAGTCCCCATGGTGCACGCCGACAACGTGCACAAGTCGTTCGGCCGCATTGAGGTGCTGCGCGGCATCGACCTGACTGTGGCGACCCGCGAGGTCATGTGCCTCATCGGCCCATCCGGTTCGGGCAAGTCCACGTTCCTGCGGTGCATCAACCACCTGGAGAAGGTCGACGGCGGGCGGCTGTCCGTCGACGGTGAACTCGTCGGTTATCGCGAGCGCGGCGACCGACTGCACGAGATGCGCGAGCGGGAGGTCTCCGCCCAGCGCCGAGAGATCGGCATGGTGTTCCAGCGGTTCAACCTGTTCCCGCACATGACCGCCCTGGAGAACGTCACCGAGGCGCCGCAACGGGTGAAGAAGGTGGGCAAGAAGGAAGCCAAGGCGGCCGGCATTGCGCTGCTGGAACGCGTCGGCTTGGCCGACAAGTCGGCCATGTATCCGACCCAGTTGTCCGGCGGACAGCAGCAGCGGGTCGCGATCGCCCGGGCCCTGGCGATGGAACCCAAGCTGATGCTGTTTGACGAGCCCACCAGCGCCCTGGACCCCGAGTTGGTCGGGGAGGTCCTGGACGTGATGCGCGACCTCGCGACGTCCGGAATGACCATGATCGTGGTGACCCATGAGATGGGCTTTGCCCGCGAGGTCGGCGACTCGTTGGTCTTCATGGACTACGGGGTGGTCGTGGAGGCGGGCGACCCGCGGGAGGTTCTCAGCAACCCGCAGGAGACACGCACGCAACTGTTCCTGTCCAAGGTGCTGTAACGATCCGGGGAGGTGGTGGTCCCGGGCCTCGCGGTCCGGGGCCGCCACGTCCTCGGAGCGACCCCCGTCAGCGGATCCGTCCGAGGCGCCGCCACGGCGCGTACCGCCCGAGCACCCGGCCCACGACGGCCGCGGCCGGCACCGGACCGAACACCCGGCTGTCATCGCTGCGGACGGGATTGTCGCCGAGCACCCACCAGCCCGCGGCGGTGGACTGCACGGCCCGCTTCACGACCAGCAGACCGGGCCGGTCGGGTCGCTCGATGACTACCACCGCGCCGGGCCGGATCCGGCCACCGCGGCGTACCAGGCACCAGTCCCCCGGGCGCAGCGTCGGCAGCATCGACTCGCCGGCCACGGCCACCCGCAGCAGCGGCAGCCAGCCGGACCCAGCGTTGCTGGCAGGGTCGGCGGGGTCGGCGGGGTTGGCTGCCGGGGCTGGGGGCACAGTTCCTCCTGCCGGGTCTGTTACGACTGGGTAGGGTCGGTGACGATCATGCCCGACGCCCGGCGCCCGTTCCCCACCCGCAAGGAAAGGACCCAACCATGCTCCTGCGCATCCTGGCTCCCCGTACGACCGTGCACGCCCACTGCGACCTGCCCTGCGGGGTTTATGACCCTGCCCAGGCCCGGATCGAGGCCCAGTCCGTCAAGGGCATCATCGAGAAGTTCCACGCCTCGGACGACCACGACTTCAAGACCCGCGCCATCATGATCAAGGAGCAGCGCTCCCAGCTGGTCAAGGAGCACCTGTGGGTGCTGTGGACCGACTACTTCAAGCCCCCGCACTTCGAGAAGTACCCGAACCTGCACACGCTGTTCAACGAGGCCACCAAGCTGGCCGGCACCGCAGGCACCAAGAACTCGATGGATGCTGCAGTCGCCGACCAGCTACTGGCCAAGATCGATGAGATCGCCGCGATCTTCGCAGAGACCAAGAAGGCCTAGACCGCAGCCGTCATGGCTCGAGTCGCAGTCGCTAGGCTCGGGCCATGACCGATCGCGACCAGACCTCCGGTGGGGAACAGATCGTCGGATTCATCGCCTTTGTGGTGATCGCTGGGTTCCTGGCCTGGGTGTTCGCGCTCATCGCGGGCCAGACATGGCTGCTCACAGCAGCCTTCCTCGCGCCTCTCCTGATTCCGTACGGGGTCTGGGTCGCGTTCTACGCCGGCCACGAGCCGATCCGGCCCGCTATCTCCCAGCCGGCTGGCGCCGGCACGTCCGGGTCCCCCGCTGTCGGGGCCGGGCAGTGAACCCACCATCTGCGTGACGGTCGCCACTTGGCGACGACGGACGACGTATCTCGTGGCGCGCCGATGACCATCCGGCTGGCGACCCCCGCCGACGTCCCCGAGATCCTGTCGATGATTCGTGAACTCGCCGAGTACGAGCGCGCCCTGGTGGAGGTCGTCGCCACCGTCGAGCAGTTGACCGCGGCCCTGTTCGGCGGCACCGAGCAGAGCCCGGGCATCGAACCCATCACGCACCACGGCGGCCCGGCCGCGATGTGCCATGTGGCCGAGTTGCCGACCCCGGACAGCGAGGGTCGCACCCTGGCCGGAATGGCGTTGTGGTTCCTCAACTTCTCCACCTGGAAGGGCCGGCACGGCATCTACCTGGAGGACCTCTACGTGCGGCCGCACCTGCGTGGGCATGGGTACGGCCGGGCGCTGCTGGCGACCCTGGCGGCGACCGCGGCGGCCCACGGCTACGGCCGGGTCGAATGGTGGGTGCTGGACTGGAACTCCCCTGCCGTGGGCTTTTATGAGTCGATCGGCGCCATCCCGATGGATGAATGGACCGTGCACCGGCTCAGCGGCGACGCGCTGGCGGAGCTGGCGGCCACCGCGCCGGCGCCGTCAAGGAAGTCTGAGCCGCGGACTCGATAGGTTACGGACTGGAGTCATGCCGCCCTGCTGGGCGCGTGGCTGAGAATCGATCGAGGAGGTCGCGTGCCGGACCGCACCGTCGAGCTGCGCATTCCCGCCTCCAGCGCATATCTGGTCCTGGCCCGTACCGCCACGGCCGCCATGTGCGCGCGACTGGAGTTCTCGGTCGACCGCCTGGACGACGTGCGGCTGGCGGTGGCAGAGGCCGCGGCGCTGCTGCTGGGAGATGCGCGGTCGGACGCCGACCTGCGCTTCACCTTCCGGCCACGCGAGGACAGCGCCACCCTGGACATCACGATCGAGGCGGCGACGGTGCATAGCCAGGTGCCACCCCACGACACCTTCGCCTGGACCGTGTTGACCGCCCTGGTGGACAGCGTTGCGGCGGTGGTCGACGACGGCAGCGTGCGGATCCACCTGTCGGTGTCGCCGACCGAACCGGTCCCGGTATGAGCAGCCCGCAGCGCCCCGACCTGCCCAGCCCCGTTGATGACCCCGCAGACGCGGCGGTCGAAGTCACCGTGGACGACACCGAGCAGGTGGTGCCACCAGCGCGCCAGCCGGGCCAAGCCACCGAGACCGCGCAGGAGGCCACGACAAACCTCAGCACGGACACAGCCGTGGAGCCGCAGGCCGACTCCGAGGCGGTGGCGGCGGTCGAGTCCGTGCAGACCTTCGCACGGTCCGGGCGCTGGTCCGACCGGGACCGCGAGCGCGAGCGGGATCTGCTGCGGGTCCTGGCCGATTCCGAGCCGGACGCCCCCGTCCGCCGCGCGGCCCGCGACGAACTCGTGACCATGCACCTGCCGCTGGTCGAGTATCTGGCCCGGCGATTCCGCGACCGGGGCGAGAGCCACGACGACCTCGTCCAGGTCGGCACCATCGGTCTGATCAAATCGGTCGACCGGTTCGACACCACCCGCGGAGTCGAGTTCTCCACCTATGCCACGCCGACCATCGTCGGGGAGATCAAGCGGCACTTCCGCGACCGTGGCTGGGCGATCCGAGTGCCGCGCCGCCTGCAGGAGATGCGCCTGCACCTGAACCGCGCGACCGGTGATCTGACACACGCCCTGGGCCGCTCACCCACGGTGCGAGAGTTGGCCCAGCACATCGGCGTCAGCGACGAGGAGATCCTCGAGGGTCTGGAGTCAGCCCAGGCGTACGCAACCACCTCACTGGACGCGGGCTCCGACGAAGACGGGGCTGCCCCCAGCATCGTGGACACGATGGGCAGCGACGACGCCGCCCTGGAGCAGGTGGAATATCGGGAGTCGCTGCGTCCCCTGCTGGCAGCGCTGCCGGAGCGGGAGCGCCGCATCATCATGCTGCGGTTCTTCCACAGCAAGACCCAATCCCAGATCGCGGAGGAGATCGGCATCTCCCAGATGCATGTCTCCCGGTTGTTGGCACGGTCCCTGGGCCAGTTGCGGACGGGGCTGGCGCAGGACTAGTCGTCCTGCCCCACCTCGTCCCCAGGTCTAGTCGGTCTTCGGCCCGGCGTCCGACTCGCCCATCAGTGCGCGCGCGACCGAGGGCGCGAAGGCCAGGCCCAGGCCCAGCACCGATGCGGCGACGATCCCCAGCCCGGCCGCTCTGGGGGACGTGTCGGCGGCTTGCACCAGCGGAAAGCCCACGACGAGGCCGAACAGCTGCCCCAGCAGGTAGGGCGCGCGGGCCCAACGACGAGCTCGCCACAGGCCCACGGCCACGAGGGCCAGGCCTGCGCCCAGGAACGCGAACAGCGCGATCTCGGCCACCAGGCCAGCGCCGGAGGAGACATCCGCGGGGCCGGTAGCCCCCTCCCGTACGGCCTCGACGGCCAGGAAGGCGACGTAGACCAGCACACCCACGGCCTGCACCGCGGCGACCCCGGCAGCCAGCGTGAGCAGCCGCGGTCGGTCGGGTCCGGGCTCGGCGGCGGCGTCGGAGGGTCGTCCGGGGCGGGGCGCGGGCACGTCGCTGACCCTAACCAGCCGCGGGACCCGTCCCGTCGCAACGCCTCGCCTGGGGCTCCCACCGCGCGGATACCCTTGCCGCCATGCGCGGTCTGCTGGTCGTCAATCCGCAGGCCACCGCCACCACCGCGCGGGTCCGGGACGTGTTGGTGCACGCTCTGGCCGACCTGATCGATCTGGACGTGGTGCCCACCGATCACGCCGGACACGCCCGCGAGCTGGCCGCGGCCGCTCGTCGTGACGGCTGGGACGTGGTCGTGACGTTCGGCGGTGACGGCACCATCAACGAGGTCGTCAACGGGCTGCTGGCCGACGGCCCGGGCCCCGACGTACCCGCCCTGGCGACAGTCCCGGGCGGCAGCGGCAACGTGTTCGCGCGTGCCCTGGGGCTGCCGGCGGACCCCGTGGAGGCCACCGGTCAATTGCTGGATGCTGTGCGGGACAAGCGGATCCGTCACATCGGTCTGGGCCGCGCCAACGGCCAGTGGTTCACCATCAACGCGGGTTTTGGTGTCGATGCCGAGGTCATCGCCGCGATGGAGCAACTGCGTCGGGAGGGACATCAGGCCACCCCCGCGCGTTATCTGGCCACCGCTGTACGTCAGATGCTGTTTCGCACCGACCGGCGGGAACCGGCCCTGAGCCTGCACCGCCCCGGGGTGCCGCCCGTCGAGGGCATCTTCGCTGCCTTCGTCCAGAACACCACCCCGTGGACCTACTTCGGCGCCGTCCCGATCGAGCCCTGCCCGCGAGCCTCCTTCGACACCGGACTGGACGTCTTCGCGCTGCGCTCGCTGGGCCTGGCGGCTATAGCGCGGTACGCCCGGCGGATGGTGACGGCCTCGCCGGCCGGGTCCACCCGCCAGGGTCTGGCCGTCCTGCACGACCAGACTGGCTTCGAGGTACGGGCCACTCGTGACGTGGCCTATCAGATCGACGGCGATGCCCACGGGCCCACCCGGTCGGTCCGCTTCGAGAGCATGCCCGCCGCACTGCGCACATTCGTCTAGACCACTGCCTCGCACGACAGGCGCCTGGTCACGCTCTCGTCACGCAGCGTGACCGGGCGCCGGTCGTCGCGCAGTTGCTACCGTTCAGTGCCTGCACTGTGGCGCCGTGTGACCCAGCCGACAGACAGACGTCCGACCCACACCCCCTAGGGCCTTGTGCCGGTCGATTGAACCTGTAACGATTCATCGGTCGGCGGCGCCCACCGTGAAGCCCCGCCCCGACATCACCGTGTCCAGCCTCGACGGGAATGGTCCATGCGTCCATTTCGTTGAGACCTGTGTGCTCGGTGAGTTCGTGAATGGTTTCACGAGGTCCGGTTCGACGACGCACCGTGACCGTACACCGGAGGCATAGCCTCGATCTGCACTCACGCGAACGATGCCCTCGGCATTGGACGCCGTCTTGATGGAGGAACGCATGGACTGGCGCCACCGGGCCGCCTGCCGTGACGAAGACCCTGAGCTCTTCTTCCCGATCGGCAACACTGGCCCTGCCCTGACCCAAATCGATGAGGCCAAGGTCGTCTGCCGTCGTTGCGAGGTTGTCGACTCCTGCCTGCGCTGGGCCCTCGAGACCGGCCAGGACGCCGGCGTCTGGGGTGGTCTGTCCGAGGACGAACGCCGCGCTCTCAAGCGCCGCAACGCGCGTGCCCGCGCACGGATGGCGTGATCGATCGTAGGTAGACCGCTCGAGCCATATCGGCTACCGGGGCCCCAGCACAGCCTGATTGCGGCGCTGGGGCCTTCGTTCGTGCGGTACACGCCGGCAGGGCATGGGGCAAGCCCGTCAGGCGTTCAGGGCCAGCGTCACAAGCGCCCGGGTGCCCGTACCGCTGGGTCCCGGCTCCAACGTCAGCGAACCACCGAGCTCGTCGACCACCAACGTCTGCACGATCTGCAGCCCCAAGCGGCCGGACGCGGCTGGGTCGAACCCTGGAGGTAACCCCGTTCCGTCGTCGTCCACCCGGGCGAGCAACCGGGTGGCCGTGCGGTCCGCGGACAGCCGTACCGTGCGAGCCCCGGCATGCTGGACCGCGTTCTGAAGCAACTCGCTCAACGCCATCGCCAACGGGGTGGCCACGTCGGCCGGCAGGGACCCGAAGGACCCGTCCCGTACCAGAGCGGCCGGCCCGGCCCCGCCATGGGCGGCCGCCGTATCAGCCACCAGGGCCAATACGCGATCGGCCACCTCGTCGAAGGACACCACCTCACTGGTCTCCCGAGCCAGTTCCTCGTGCACCACGGCGATGGAGCCGACGCGGCGCACCGCCTCCTCGAGTGCGTCCCGGGCGGGCGTGGCTTCCAGCCGGCGGGACTGCAGCCGTAGCAACGCTGCGACCGTCTGCAGGTTGTTCTTCACGCGATGGTGGATCTCCCGGATGGTGGCGTCCTTAGTCAGCAGCGCACGGTCGCGGCGGCGTACCTCGGTAACGTCGCGGACCAGCACCAAGGCTCCGACCTGGCGCCCGGCCCGCCGCAGCGGGAAGCAGCGCAGCGTCACCGTCGCTGCCGGGTTCTCGATCTCGGCGCCGCCGGCGGCCCGCCCGCCCGCGACGACGGCGACTGCCTCGTCGACCGGGCCGGGGCGATGCGACAACCGGGTTGCCACCGGGCCCAGCGGAGCGCCGGCCAGATCCACGGCCACCCCCAACCGTCGAAAGGCGGACTGCGCGTTGGGGCTGGCGTAGGACACGACACCGGTGTCGTCCAGCCGAATGAGGCCATCCCCGACCCGCGGTGGCGCACCGGTACGCGCTACCCCTTCCGGGGGCGGGAACTCGCCCTCGGCAACCATCGTGGCCAGATCATCCGCGGCCCCAAGGTAGACGTCCTCCAGCCGTCCGGTGTGCCGGGAATCCGCCGAGGACCAGCGGGCCACGACCGCGATGACCCGGCCAGCTTGGCGGACCGGGATTGCCACCCGCTCCGGCGGCAGCCCACGGTCGTCGCGGGCGCCCGCAGCGAGCCGACCCAGCGCCAGCGCCTGGTCCAATTCGGGATGCCGACCACGCGGAACGAACTCGCCCACGATGTCCTGCGGGACGGCCGTGGGTCCGGTCGTCGGCCGGACCTGGGCGCCGGCCACGAAGCCAGCCTCGTTCCAGGTCGGCAGCCACAACACCAGATCGGCGAAGGCCAAGTCCGCCAGCAGAGTCCACTCCGAGATCAGCGCGTGCAGGTGATCGCTGTCGGCGTCGGTGAGGTCCGTACGTTCGGTGATGAGCCGGGTCAGGCTGGCCATCGCCGCACGGTACGGCAGCCGCCCGGTCGGCGATGGTCAACGCCGCAGACGGATCTGGGCAGGTCGAACCGTCAGGTCAGGGCGTCGACACCAGCGCGACCGCCGCCCGGGTTCGGCCGGCGGACCGGGCCAGCGCGTCCCGGGCGGTGTCGGCATCACACCCCGTGAGCAGTAGCACCAGAGCCACCCGGGCATCGCCGGTGGACTCCAGCGCGGTGGCGGCCTGCGCGGCGCTCTCGAGCACGACACCTCCAGGCGGTTTGGTCTAGACCTTCATAGCCAATCAAGGCTATGCTACTTACTGGTCTAGACCATAGGCGACGCGACGCGACGGGACACGGGAGGCAGCAACAGCCATGGCCATCATCTCGGCACCGCAGTTGCTGGTCGACGGACGGTTGATCGGCCCGGCCGTCGTCGAGGTCGACGCAGGCGTCATCACCGCGGTACGTACCTCGCCGACAGCATGCACTGCCGACCGGATCGACCTTGCCGGTGGCATCCTCAGCGCCGGCCTGGTGGACCTACAGGTGAATGGCTTCGCCGGTACGGATCTGGTCGGGGCGACCCCGGCGCAGTGGCGGGACGTGCAGCTACGGCTGGCGCGTACCGGCGTGACCTCGTTTCTGGCGACGTACATCACCGCCCCGATTCCCGACCTGGTGGCCGGCCTGGGTCGCGCAGCGGCAGCCCAAGCCGCCGCCGATACGGGCGCGGGCAGCGACGGCGGCGTGGCGTCCCGGCTCCTGGGCGTCCACCTGGAGGGGCCCTTTCTGTCCGAGCAGTACCACGGCGCCCACGATCCTCGGCTCATGATCGACCCCACTCCAGCGGCGGTAGCAGAACTGCTCAGCGGCCCCCCCGGGGTGCTGGCCCTGGTCACCCTCGCGCCGGAACGGCCCGGGGCGCTGGCCGCCATCGAGGCGCTGCGCGCAGCCGGGGTGTGCGTATCCATCGGGCATACCGCAGCGACTGCTGCGCAGGTGACCGCCGCTGCGGATGCCGGCGCGCGGATGGTGACACACGTGTTCAACGCCCAGCGCGGGCTCGCCCACCGGGAGCCGGGCGTGCCCGGGCAGGGCATGGCTGACCCGCGGCTGAGCCTGGGGCTGATCTGCGACCTGCACCACGTCAGCGAGGTGATCTGCTCGCTGGTCCTGCGCGCCGCCCTGGGTGGGGTCCTGCTGGTGACCGACGCCATTGCGGCCACCACGATGCCTGCCGGGCGCTATCTGCTCGGGGGGGTTGAGGTCATCGTCGAGACCGACGGGGGCCTGCCGCGCCGGGCCGACGGAACGATCGCCGGGTCGGCCCTCACCCTGGATGCGGCCGTCCGCAACGCCGTCCGCTGCGGGGCGTCGCCCGCCCAGGCCCTACTCGCCGCCACTGCCACGCCAGCGGCCCTGCTGGGACGTACGGACGTCGGTGACCTGCGGGTCGGGGCAGCTGCCGACCTGGTGTGGTGGAGCGATGACCTGCAGGTGCAGCGGGTGTGGGTCGGCGGTCGGCCGATCGGGCAGTCCGTTTTGGCGTAGGCCGGAGTAGCCGAGGGCTTTGCCAGATAGGCGCGCACCCACGCGCCCGACCGCGACTCCTGATTCAGGCTGGCGCTTTCTTGCGTGCTTGGACGGCAGTAACGGCGACCCGGGTCAATGACGCGTCCGGCAGGTAGGCCCGGGTCAGTGCGATCCCGATTCGAGGTAGCGCCGCCGCGTCGGCGAACACCATGAACAGCGGCACCTGCCGAGGCTGAAATTTGGCTTTGAAACTCTCCAGCGAACGGAACCCGTACAACGGCTCCATCGACTCGCCCAGGGAGTCCAGGAGTCGCTCGAGCGCACCGAGTTCCGCGTCCCCTCCGCCGGCGTGCGCCAAGGGAGCGCCGGACAGGCTGACGAGATCCGCACCCTGAGCCTTGAACGACATGCAGGCGCTGGCGATCAGGAACTCGGTGACCGGGCGGAAACCGTCGGGCAACCTCCGCATCACGTCCAGCGTCCAACCTCGCACCAACCCATCCGGGGCGTACACCGGCAGCCAGGACGTCATCCCGTGCACCGTCGAGTCGTCGTCCACGGCAAGACCGACGACGGTATGTGGATCCAGCGCCTCGTCCACCCCGCCCAGGGTGAACCCCATCTCCGGCAGCCCCTTGTCCGAAACCCACAGTTCCGAGATTGCCCGTACCTGCGTCTGGACGCCGCGGGGCATCTGCGCGAGCTGCCCCTCCCGGTAGGTAATCCCCTCCTTGCCAGCCCGGTTCAGTGCGGTACGGACGTCCTGCCAAGCCTTGCCGCGAAACTCCAAGTCGGGCAAGTCGATCACAGCCTCTTCGGCCACCGCAACGCTGCGGTACCCACGTTCGTCGGCCCAGGCCCGAACCTCCTCAGTTACCGAGAACAGGCACAATCGGTGCCCGAGCCGGTCCTGGTCCTCGACAAAAGCCTCGAGAACGGCACGCCGGGCCGCCTTATCGGCGGCCACCGGGTCGGTGAGCGCGATCGCCACCCCGCTGTGCAGCTGGAAGGCCTGGTAGCCCAATGGCCGACTGGATGAGTCTGGTGGGACGAACCAGAGGTTTTCCGGCCATGTTCCCATCCAGGACAGCGTGCTGCCGCCGTGGCGCTGTAACAACTCGATTGCCTGGGTGCGGTCGTCGACCCCAACGAGCGCGCGGCCGCGCCGGATAGCCCGGCGGCTGGGGCTGCGAAAAGCGCCACGGCCAGCCAGCAGGACCGCGAATTGCAGCGCCCACAACCCGGTGTCCACCACGAAGGCCGGCAGCGCCTCGCCGATGTCAGACCCCGAGTCCGTCACCTCATCTGCGGGTAAGACAAGCAGTACCGCGACGGCCAGCAGCAGCACGGCCAACACCACCCCGGTCAGGCCTACCGCCCAACGCCAGGCTCGGCGACTTCCGGTGCGCAGGCCGTTGGCCAGCAGGAATGAGATTCCGGCGCTGATCAGCACGCTCCACAAGTCGGAATCGTCGCTCTGCGCCCCCAGCGGCCCGTCCGCCGGCCAGAACCACAACACCAGCCGGACCGCCCCGGCCACCGCGAACAGAAGTGCGGCGCTGAGCCGCCACTCCCGGCGGCTCAGCCGGGGCCGACGCAGCCGTGGCAGGGCACCGAACAGGACCGGCCCGAGCAGCAGCCCGAAAGCGACGGCGATGAGGTGCTCGAGATCCCACAGCACCCCCACGTAAAGGAACGAGATCACTGCATATAACCCGAGAGTCAGACGTAACCGACCTCGCCAGGGCGGCGGGACGGCCACCGTCGCCGCCGCGACCGCAGCCAACGCGCCAGCGCTAAACCCCACGTCCAGGTCGTCGGAGATCCGCACCGCCCAGGACCACCCCGACGCAGATAGCGGCACCAGCAAGGCCGCGGATCCCAGCACCGCGACTACTTGACCAGCCACGGTTGCGATCGCCACCCGACGTGGTCCCACGTGCCATTCGGCCCAGCCGACCAGCAGTAAGAAACCACCGGCAACCGGGAGGTACTGCCAGGGCGTCAGAGCAAACAACGAGCCAGGACCGACGGCCCACCACCGTCCGTCCTGGAATGCCGGCAATCCGTACGCGACCACGTCAAACAATGGCCGACCCTGCAACTCGTCCCACAACGATCCGGTAGCCACACCCAAGACCAGCATGAGGCTGACCACGCCGAAGGTGAACGGAAGGCGTTTGATCAGCGCAGGAATCGTCTTCGCCGTCATACGCTCCTCTTCCTCCGGGAACGTGCGACTTTATCGGCTGACCACCACCTCGGCACCCGGCGCGAAGTGCGCCCCCGAAGCCATTTGGCTGGGACGGCTCCGGGTCCCAACCCGCCCATCAGCTTGGTCACCAAGTACGGGTGACCTTGGCCAGACCGCGCGGAGCATCTGGGTCCAGGCCGCGCGCCCCCTGCAGGCCGTGCACGGCGGCGGCGACGTGGCGGGCAACCAATTCCGGGTCACTACCGAACGAGCGGACCCCGATCACGGGGTTGTTGGGATCGGTGTTCACGTCGGCGATGGGGGCGAGGTCCCAGTCGATACGGCATCGCCGCGTGTGGTTTAGACCAGTCCGAATAATTGGCGTAGACCACTTGTGTTGTCAAGGGTTCCGGGCCAATGATTGCGACCAGTCAGATCACGATGTGGTGACGACCCCGACGGACGTCTCCGGCGCCGTCAGGAGAGGATGGCCCGTGCCCCGCGAGCCGAAGTACTACCGGCTCAAGCAACATCTGAGCGAACTGACCAAGACCCTGCCGACGGGCACCGCCCTGCCGACGGAGCGCTGTCTCGCGGTCGACTTCGACACGTCCCGGACGACTGTGCGGCAAGCACTGCAAGAACTCGTCGTCGAGGGGCGACTGGATCGCCAGCAGGGCCGTGGCACCTTCGTCGCCCAGCCGAAACTCGCCCAGACACTGCGCCTGACCTCCTACACCGAGGACATGCGGGCGCAGGGTTTCGAGCCGTCCTCACAGTTGCTCAACCTGACGACCGTGCGCGCCGACGAGGTGGTCGCCGACCGGTTGTCCGTACCGCTGGGTGCGCGGGTGCGCTGCCTGGAACGGCTGCGGCTGGCCAACGGCGAGCCAATGGCCGTCGAACGCTCGCATCTGGAGGCCGCCCGCTTCCCCGATCTGCGCAGACACGTCACCCGGCATGGATCGCTGTATGCGGCCCTGAAGCAGGAGTACGGCATCGAGCCGGTGGAGGCCGAGGAGACCATCGAGACCGGCGTCGCCTCGCCCACCGAGGCCGCGCTGCTCGGCTCGGATGTCGGGCTGCCCGTGCTGCTGCTCTCCCGGCGCACCTTCGGTCCCGGTGGGGTGCCGTTCGAATGGGTCCGCAGCGTCTACCGCGGTGATCGGTACAAGTTCGTCGCCCGCCTGACCCGCCCCGGGGCGTGATGCCAGCCATCCGCACGGCTCGCACGGTCGACGCTAGCGTGGCCCAATGACCGAACCGACCGAGCAGAACACATCCAGCAGCCCCGCTGACATCACCGGACATGGCGGCGTCCATGTCGTCGAGGCCGCCAGGGCGTACGGAGTCTCGACGCTGTTCACCCTGTCCGGTGCGCACGTGTTCCCGGTCTATGACGCCGCGGTCGGGGGCAAGGAGGCTGTCGCGGCGGCCGTGGACTCAGGCGCTGCAGCAGCCGGCGGTCCGCTGCGGCTGATCGACGTCCGGCATGAGCAGACTGCGGTATTCGCCGCGGAGGCCACTGCCAAGCTCACCCGTACGCCCGGACTTGCCGTGCTGACCGCGGGACCCGGGGTCACCAACGGCATCAGCGCCGTGACCAGCGCTCACTTCAACGGTTCGCCGATCGTCGTGCTGGGCGGGCGGGCACCGGACTCCCGGTGGGGTTCGGGGGCCCTGCAGGAACTGGACCAGCCGCCGCTGCTCGCGCCGATCACGAAGCTGGCCAGCACCGTGCACGACCCGGCCGGCACCGGCCAAGCCCTGGATGCGGCCTTCCGGCTGGCGACCAGCCCGCACCGGGGTCCGGTGTTCGTCGACGTGCCGATGGACGTCCTGTTCACCCCAGCGCAGGCCGCGGCACCGGTGGGTGGATCGATGCCGGGCGACCAGCCCGACCCGGACGCCCTCACGGCCGTCGCCGAGCTGCTCGCGCAGGCCCGGCACCCGGTGCTCGTCATCGGCGGGGACGTGTGGGCGGACGGCGCCGAGATCGCGGCGGCCCGGTGTGCGCGCACCCTCGGGCTACCGGTGATCGCCAATGGGATGGGCCGCGGCATCCTGGCCGCCGACGACCCGTTACTGGTCACCCGGGCCCGTTCACGGGCGTTCGGTGCGGCCGATCTGGTTCTGGTCGCCGGGACTCCGCTGGACTTCCGGCTCGGCTACGGCGCGTTCGGCGGCCGCGACGGTGCGCCCGCCGCGCAAGTCGTCCACCTGGTCGACTCAGCGCTGGAGGTGGCTCGGCACCTGCCCCTGGCGATCGGCATCGGTGCAGCCCTGACGGCGACCTTCGACGGGCTCACCCAGGCCTGGGAGCAACGGACCGGGCGGATCTCGTACGCCGACTGGCTCGGCGAGCTGCGGGCCGTGGCCGACCGGGCCCGGGCTGCCGATGCGGCAGACCTCGGCAGCACGGCCGACCCGATCCACCCGGAGCGGATCTACGGCGAGCTGGTCCCGCGGTTGGCCGAGGATGCGGTCGTCATCGGCGACGGTGGGGACTTCGTGTCCTTCGCCGGCAAGTACGTCGAACCGGCCCGCCCCGGAGGGTGGCTGGATCCGGGCCCGTACGGCTGCCTGGGGACCGGCCTGGGGTACGCGATGGCCGCCCGGATCGCGCGACCGTCAGCGCAGATCGTGCTGCTGCTCGGCGACGGCGCCGCCGGGTTCTCCCTGATGGACGTCGACACGCTGGTCCGGCACGACCTGCCGGTGGTCATGGTCGTCGGCAACAACTCCGGCTGGGCGCTGGAGAAGCACCCGATGCGTTTCCTGTATGGCTACGACGTGGCGGCGCAGTTGCGCCCGACCGCCTACGACGAGGTCGTCCGCGCGCTTGGGGGTGCCGGGGAGTCGGTCAGTCGACCTGGCGACATCGGTCCGGCAATGGACCGGGCGTTCGCGGCCGGCGTGCCGTACCTGATCAACGTGCACACCGACCCGGCCATCGCCTATCCCCGGTCCACCACCGGCGTCTGAGCGCCGCGGGTGGACGTAGCCGGCGCGCGGGTCAGCAGATCGAGCGCAGCAGGGGCTTGGGGTCGACGGCGGCGCTTTCCCCGCCGCTGCGCCAGTATTCGAAGTGCAGGTGTATCGCGCCCGGTGAGCCGGAGTCACCCATCGAGGCGATCGTCTGGCCGGCAGTGACACGGGTGCCGGCGGAGACGTAGTTGCTGGTGTTGTGGCCGTAGAAGTATTTCGAGCCGCTGGCGCCCTGCAGCACGATGGTCAGCGCGCCGTTGCCCTGCCGGCGCGCTCGCAGCACGTAGCCGCTCTCGATGGCGTAGATCGGGGTGCCCCGGCGGCCCATCAGGTCGATGCCCTGGTGGCTGTGTCCAGAGCGCGGCGCCCCGAAGCCGTTACCCCAGGAGAAGCCGCGGGTCGGGCACACCTTGCCGTTGGTCGCCGGGCCGTTGGTCGCCGGCGCGGCCGTACGTGCCGTGCTCCGCGAGGCCCGGGACGCCGACGGCAACCGGTAGACCGCAGCCCAGGTGCGAGCGTCGACCACCCCGGTCGCCGGCAGCCGGACCTTGCGCTGCAGGGCCTGCACCGCAGCCTTGGTCGATGGTCCGAAGTTGCCGGTGCCGCTGCGCAGTCCCAACCGCCGCTGCAGCGCCAGGACCCAAGCGCCGCGGGCGCCGATGGCGAGGTTGGGTCGTCGATACGCCGGTACGAGGGTGCCCGGTGCGACGAAGGCGGCCGGTGCCACCACCGCACCCGGCGCAGCCACGGCGGTGGGTGCCGCCACGGCGGGGCCGGCGAGCAGGGCGGTGCACAACAGTCCGAGGGATGCGGCGGACGTGGCGAGTGCGGGTCTGGTACGCAAACGGGCAGCAGTCATGATGCACTCCTGCCGCCTGTGAGGTGAGCTGTCGGGTTCGGCCCGGAGTTGGCCGGCCACCTGGTCGGTGGCTGCACCCCAAGGGCGCCAGCGTGGCGCCCGCGTGAGTGGTTCCCCCACTCCTGCCCGGTGCGGATGAGAGCCGAGCGCGGCCCCGGGGCAGGACTCGGCGTCGGGGCGCGCCACCGCGACCAGCGTCGAGGTGGACGGAAGGTAACAGATCGGCAACGACGGGTTTGTGGGTCCGAGGTCCTGGGGATTAGGGACGATTGGTCACGAAAATCTGGGGATGGCCACCGAGAGCAACGACGATCACGACGTCACGACGCGAGTCGGGCCAGGAAGCGCTCCCGGTCGACGACGATCCGGGTGATCTGTCCGCTCGCCACGATCTCGCCGTCGCAGGTGGCTCTGACCGCGTACGCCAGGGATCGCTCGGTCGACGCCGTCACCGTGGCGGTCACCTCCACCCGGGCGCCCACGGCCGAGGCCCGCAGGTGTTCGACGTCGACGCGGGTCCCGACGGTCGTTGCGCCGGCCGGCAACTCGGCCGCTGTGGCCGCGACGGTCGCTGCCTCCAGCCAGGCGATCAGCCGAGGGGTCGCCAGCACCGCGACATCACCGCTGCCCAGGGCCACGGCCGTGTCGCGCTCGGTCACGGGGAACGACAACGCTGCGCGCGAACCAATGGGAATACTCATGCCGCGCAACCGTAGGCCAGCCGCCAGGTGAGCGAACTAGGACGCCACCAGACCCAGCCGACGCAACTCGACCATCAGGTCGTGCGGACTGGTGGAGGCGGCGACGGCGGCCTCCAGGCTGACCACACCGTCGCGGAACAGCGCCACCAGGTGCTGGTCGAAGGTCTGCATGCCGTAGAAGCCACCCTCACTGATCAGCGTCTGCAGCGAGGCGGTCTTCTCCTTGTCCACGATCGCGTCGGCGACCCGGCCAGTGTTGATGCAGATCTCCATGGCCACGGCACGACCCTGCCCGTCGGCCCGTGGCACGAGGCGTTGGCACAGGATGCCGCGCAGGGCCCCTGCCAGCGACAGCCGGATCTGGTGCTGCTCGTGCGCGGGGAAGAAGTCGATGACGCGGGCGATGGTCTCCTGCGCATCCGTCGTGTGCAGGGTCGACATGACGAAGTGCCCCGTCTCGGCGGCCGCGATGGCTGCCTTCACGGTCTCCACGTCACGCATCTCCCCGACCAGGATCACGTCCGGGTCCTGCCGCATCGCCGCCCGCATCGCCACCCCGAAATCGTCGGTGTCGACCCGGACCTCCCGCTGGTTCACCATCGCCCGCTTGTCGAAGTGCAGCACCTCGATGGGGTCCTCGATCGTGACGATGTGCACCTCCCGGTTCTCGTTGATGTGGTCCACCATGCCGGCCAGCGTCGTCGTCTTGCCCGATCCGGTCGGCCCGGTCACCAGCACCAGGCCTCGCGGCTCCAGCGACAGCGGGGCGATGACGGCGGGCAGCCCGAGGTCGGTCAGCGGGATCGCCCCGACCGAGACCCGCCGGAACACCAGCCCGACCTCGCCGCGCTGCCGGAACGCGTTGACCCGGAACCGGCCCAGACTGTCGACGGCGTAGGCGAAGTCGGCCTCACCGGTGCGGTGGAACTGCTCCACCAAGTCCGCGCGCAGCACCTCGCCGAGCATCCGTACGGTGTCCGCGGTCTGCAACGGTGGGGCCTGCAGCGTCAACAGGCGCCCGTGGATCCGGATCCGGGGGGCGGCTCCGACCTTCAGGTGCAGATCGGACCCCCCGGAGTCCAGCAGCGCCCGCAGATAGGGCTCGATGGGGGCGGGGAGCTGAACCGGCGGTACGTCCGCCGTCGCCTCGGCTGGCTCGGACACGGACTGAATGGATGCAGCGGTCACGTCCTGTTTCATCGGCCGACGGGGTGGTGTCCTTGACAGGCGCAGAGTGTCCGGGTGTCCTTCCCGATGACGCGGCCGCTACCGTGCCGGTGGAGGACACGTCTCCGTGGAGGAAATGATGAGTCACGGCGACACCGCCGCCGACACGGCGGCCCTGACCACGGCGGTCCGCACCGTCGCGGGCGTACGGGCGGCGACGGTGCTGGGGGGCGGCGACCGGCCCTGGCAGATCCTCGCGATTACGGCCGCCGACGTCTCCGCCGACGAGATGGCTCGGCTGCTCTGCGAGGCCGCCGATCGTCAGGTCGGTATCACCATCAACCCGGAAGCGGTGAGTGTTGTGCAGGTACGCGGCGACGATCCGGCTCTGACCGGTGGTCTGGAACCTGCCCTCCTGGCGCCGGCCGCTACCCGGCCGGCCCTGACGAATGTTGCTGTCACAGAGCAGGACAGGACCTGCAGCGTCACCGTGACCGTCGCCGTCGAGGGTGGCGGGGGCTACGACGGGACGGCCACCGGTCCGGCGGCGGACGGCGTCACCGAGGCGATCGTCGCCGAGGCGACCCTTGATGCGGTGGCCCCACTGCTCGGCGTCCCGGCCGCCGTTGAAGGGATCGGGCTCGCGCAGTTGGCCGTCCATGAAGTGGCGCTGTGCGTCGTCACACTGCAGACCGAGTACGGGCCGCTGGCCCTGTCGGGATCCGCGGTGGTGCGCTTCGGCGTGTACGACGCGGTGGCGCGTTCGGTCTTGGCCGCGGTCAACCGCCGCCTGACCGGCTGAGGACTCCTGGCCTCGAGGAGTCGGGCCGGTTTCCTCCCCAATCGGGTGACCATCGTCACTTAGGCTTGCCTAACCTGATCTATTACGCTGAAATCGCACGTCGAACGAGTAGTTCCGGCAGGACCTGTGGACGAGCCGCGCAGATGGGTGGACACGTGACGCTCAACGAATGTCGAGCAGGCACAACGGTGCGCCTTGTCAGCATCTCCGACGGCGACAGCAACTCCGACGGCGACCTGGGTGCGCGGCCGCCCCGTCACATCCAGGTCGACGGGCACGGCGAGACCCACCGGCTCACCGAGATGGGTTTCGTCCCTGGCGCTGCGCTGCGGGTCTTGCACCACGGCCCGTTCGGCGGCCGCGTGGTGGCCCTGGGCTCGGCCCGGGTAGCCCTGGACCGGGCAACCACCCGTCGGCTGCGGGTCGCGGCGGACACTCGGTGACGGTGCGGGTCCGACGCCCCGCCAGCACCCCGTCCTGTCACGGGGGGTCGGCACGGTCCGAGCCCCCTCGTACTGGACAGCGCATCGTCGCCCTTGCAGGCAACCCCAACGTCGGCAAGTCGACCTTGTTCAACGCCTTGACCGGTGGCCACCAGCACGTTGCCAACTGGCCCGGTAAGACCGTCCATGTTGCCCGCGGACGGTGGCAGCTGCACGGCGGCTCCACCCCGCTCGAGGTTGAGCTCGTCGATCTTCCTGGCACCGCCAGCCTGGCGCCGCGCTCCCCCGACGAGGAACTCACCCGCGACCTGGTCCACGACCCGCTCAACCGACCCGATCTGGTCGTTCTGGTCGCCGATGCGGCCGCTCCGGCCCGCTCGTTGTACTTGTTGTCCCAGCTCATCGACGCTCAGATCCCCTTACTGGTCGCGCTGACCATGACGGACATCGCGGCCTCCCGCGGCACCGATGTCGACGCTGCCGCGCTGGCCGCCGCCACCGGCGTCCCCGTCGTCGTCGTCCCGCCGCGTCGCGGCACCGGCCGGATCGCCCACGGCGCCGCCAGCGGCGGCTCCAGCACCGACCAGCTCGCCGCGGCCGTCGAGGCCAGCATCGCCCGACCCGTACTCCCGCCCCCCACCGGAATCACCTGGTCGGGCGCCGACAGTCCACCCCGGGCTGACAGCACTTCAGACAGTGCCGCCGGGTCAGACAGTGCCGCCGGGTCAGACAGTGACGCCGGGTCAGACAGTGACGCCGCCGTGGCGGAGGCCGCCGCGCGTTTCGGCTGGGTGCACGAGGTGCTGGCCCACGCGGTCGCCGACACCGGCCATCGACGTACCTGGTCGGACCGCGTCGACCGGGTGGTCACTTCGCCGATCCTCGGCCCGGTGGTGTTCCTGGCGGTCATGTGGGGCGTATTCACCCTCACCACCCGGGTGGCGGCCCCCCTGCAGGCGGGCCTCGATCGGTTCCTGTCCGGGCCGGTCAGCGACGCTGCGGGCAGGCTGCTCGGGCTGGTCGGCCTGGACGGCACCTGGGTGTCCGGCCTGGTGATCGACGGACTGATCGCCGGCGTCGGCACCCTGCTGACCTTCGTACCCCTGATGGCCCTGATGTTCGCGCTGTTAACCCTGCTGGAGGACTCCGGCTATCTGGCCCGCGCCGCCTTCGTCGCCGACCGGGTGATGCGCGCGATGGGGCTGCCGGGTCGGGCGTTCCTACCGCTGCTGGTGGGCTTCGGCTGCAACGTACCCGCGATCGCCGGCACCAGGATCCTGCCCGATGCCCGACATCGGCTGATGACGGCTCTGCTGGTGCCGTTCACCTCGTGCAGCGCCCGGCTGACCGTCTACGTCCTGGTCGCAACCGTGTTCTTCGGTTCGGCCGCCGGCACCGTCGTGTTCGGGATGTACGTGGTGTCGCTGCTGCTCATCGTCGCGGTGGGGCTGGTGCTGCGCTCGACGGTCCTGAAGAACACTCCGGTCGAACCGCTGGTCCTCGAACTGCCGCCCTACCGGGTGCCCACCCTGCGCGTGCTCACCCGCGGCGTGGGGATTCGGTTGGCGGCGTTCCTGCGGACCGCCGGCGGAATCATCGTCGGGACCGTCACGGTGGTGTGGCTGCTGTCGTCGGTGTCCCTGACCGGTGGCGGCTTTGGCACCGTGGCAGTGGAGGACAGCGTCTACGGCAACGTCGCGCAGGCCGTTGCCCCAGCGTTCGCCCCCGCTGGCTTCGACGACTGGCACACCTCGGCGGCGCTGATGACCGGGTTCGTGGCCAAGGAGGCTGTCATCGCCTCCTGGGCGCAGAGCTACGCTGCCAGCGAGCCAGCAGACGCCAGCACCCCCGGCACCCTCGGTGACCACCTGCGGACCAGTTTCGAGCAGTCCAGCGACGGCCATCCGGGACCGGCTGCGCTGGCCTTCCTCGTGTTTTTGCTGGCCTACACCCCCTGTATGGCCACGATTGCTGCGCAGCGGCACGAGATCGGCGGGCGGTGGACGGCGGCCGGGGTCGTCGGGCAACTGCTCATCGCCTGGACCCTCGCCGTGGCGGTCTTCCAGATTGGCCGGCTGGTGTGGTGATCGATCCGATGACGGCGGTGCTGCGCGCGATCGAATCCGGCGCCGGCTCCCTGACCGAGGCGGCTCGGCGGGCCGAGGTGTCCTACGACGAGGCCGACGCCATCGTCGAAACCCTGATCGACCTGGGCCGACTGCGCCGGGAGGCCATTGCCATCGGCTGCCCCAGCGGTGGCTGCGGCACATGTGGGTCCGCGTCTGGGTGCCACCCGGCTGGTCATCGGGATGCTCCGACGCTGCTGGCCATCCGACCCGTGAGCCCCCGGCCGGGAGGACCGTCGGCGCAGTAGGGCAGGCTGGCGCCATGTGCGGTCGTTATGCCTCCAGCCGCGATCCCGCCACGCTGGTCGAGGAGTTCCGCGTCGTCCGGGGTCCGGCCGAGGCGCTGGCGCCGGACTGGAATGTGGCGCCCACCAAGCCGGTGTATGCGGTGCTGGACCGCTCCCACGATGGCACCGTCGAACGTGAACTCGCGGTGCTCCGCTGGGGTCTGGTGCCGTCCTGGGCGAAGGATCCCGGTATCGGAGCACGGCTGATAAACGCCCGGCTGGAGACGCTGGCGGACAAGCCCGCCTTCCGGGCCGCGTACGCCCGGCGGCGCTGCCTGCTGCCCGCCGACGGCTATTTCGAGTGGTATACGCCGGCGCCGGACTCCACCCGGGTCGTCGACGGCACCGGCGGCCCACGGTCCCGCAAGCCGCTCAAGCAACCGTTCTTCATCCGGCCCGCCGACGGGTCGACGCTGGCTTTGGCCGGGTTGTACGAGTTCTGGCGGGACCGCACCCGCCCCGATGGGGACCCCTCGGCCTGGTGGTGGACCGCGACCGTGATCACGACCGCGGCCACGGACGAGGTGGGGATCATCCACGACCGGATGCCGCTGCTGGTGCCGCCCGCCGACCGGTCGACGTGGCTGGACCCGACCATCGCGGATCCCACGGACCTGCCGGACCTTCAGGACCTACTGGTCCCGGCCGCGCCCGGTCTGCTGCAGGCCTATCCGGTCTCGCGCGACGTCAACAACGTCCGCAACAACGGCCCACAACTCGTCCGGCCGATCGATGCCGTGCTGGACGAACCGCCGACCGAACTCGCGGTCGAACGGCCGGACGAGCTGCCGCTCGAGGACCCCGGGAGCGCCCGGTGACCGCCTCGGCCACCCCGGCAACCGATGCCGTCACCAGCCAGGACGTCGACACCCCGGTCGGACTGGCTCGGCTGCACCATTCGCACGTGCCGCGGGGCCTACCGCGCGCCACGCTGGTCCTCGGGCACGGCGCCGGCGGCGGGATCGGGGCCCCGGACCTGGTCGCCCTGGCCGCCCAACTGCCCCCGCGCGGCATCGCAGTGGTGCGCGTCGAGCAGCCCTGGGCGGTCGCGGGCCGCCGGCTTGCGGGGGCCCCGGCCAGACTGGACATCGCCTGGATCGCGTGCCTGCAGGCGCTGCGCGGGTCGGGTCACGGACTAAGACGCTTGGTCGTTGGCGGGCGCAGCGCAGGCGCCCGGGTCGCCTGCCGTACCGTCGAGGCGACGAGGGCGGATGCCGTCATCGCCCTGGCGTTCCCGTTGCACCCCCCCGGACGGCCCGAGCGCAGCCGCATCGACGAACTTGCTGCCGCTGCAGGCCGCGTGCCGCTGCTGGTGATCCAAGGCGCCCGGGACACCTTCGGCAGCCCCGAGGAGGTCTCGGACGCGGCGCACGAGTGCGGCCGGGACGTGCCCGTCGTGTCCATCCCGTGGGCCGACCACTCGTTCGCGGTCCCAGCGCGCGCTCCCCTCACCCGCTCCGCGGCCCTGGACCTGGTCGTCCGGACGGTCGCGGCGAGTGTCCTGGACACTGCGATCGACTGAGCGAGCCCGGCGGCTCCGGTCGCCGAGCCATCCGCGCGGGAAGAGCCGCACGGGAGGGGCGGCGCGGGAATGGCTGCAGCGGTGGCCGACGTTGTGCCGCTGTCGACAACTCGTCCGGAGGTCTGATGCTGCTTGCGCCGCCTGCCGGCTGCGACCCGATAACCGGTGTCGCGGACCCGGCCGCCGTCCTGACCTCATGCTGCGCCGCCGTCCGCCGCGAATTCCAGCCGTGCGATGCCCAGCCGTGCGGCGTCCCGACCGGTGCGGTCGCACTCGGGCCGCTAGGCTCGACCGTGATGAACGCCGAGGAGACAGACGAGCAGCGCGCAGCCCGGTTCGAACGCGATGCCCTGCCGTTCCTCGATCAGTTGTATGCGGCTGCGCTGCGGATGACGCGCAACCCCTCAGACGCCGAAGACTTGGTCCAGGAGACCTACGTCCGTGCCTTCGCCGCGTTTCATCAATACACCGACGGCACGAACCTGAAGGCGTGGCTGTTCCGGATCCTGACCAACACGTTCATCAACATGTACCGCAAGAAGCAGCGGGAACCGCTGCGCAGCGGCACCGAGGACATCGAGGACTGGCAGCAGGTCCGGGCCCAGGCACACACCTCGGTCGGCCTGCGGTCCGCGGAGGCGGAGGCGCTGGACCGACTGCCCGACTCCGACGTGACCACCGCCTTGGCCCAGCTGCCCGAGGACTTCCGGCTGGCGGTCTACCTGGCCGACGTCGAGGGCTTCGCGTATAAGGAGATCGCCGGGATTATGGGCACTCCCGTCGGTACGGTGATGTCCCGGCTGCACCGTGGCCGCAAGCAGTTACGGGTGCTGCTGGAGGATTACGCCCGGGACAGGGGCCTGGTCCCCGCCCTGCGCACTGCCGGGGAGGACGGATCATGAGCTGCGGACAGCCGCACGCGGTCGACTGCGCCGCCGTCCTCGAGCGGGTCTACGACTACCTCGACGGTGAACTCGACGATCTCTCGCACGAGGAGATCCGCAACCACCTGGACGAATGCTCCCCCTGCTTACGCCAATTCGGCCTCGAACATGCGGTCAAGCTCGTCGTAGCCCGTTCGTGCGCCTGCGCGCCGGCACCCGACCACCTGCGGACCGCCGTCCTCGTGCGGCTGCAGCAGATCCGCCTGACGACCACGACGGTGCAGTTCCGGGTGGAGTAGGGCGACGGCGGTGGGCACGGTCTGTGGGACGATGGTTTGCCGCCCGGGCCCGTACGCAGGCAACGGCAGGCGGCATCCCGCAGATCTGGCTGACTACAAGGAGTCCCCATGAGTAAGCGCGCGCGCAAACGCCGCACCCGCAAGAAGTCCAGCGCTAACCACGGCAACCGTCCCAACGCCTGAGTCGGCGGACTCAGCGACACGACGAGCCGCTCCGTGGGTTCTGCAGATCAGCCATGGCCCGCGCCGACCGCAGCCGGACCGGTCGACGCGGTGGTGGAGGTGCCCGGCAGCAAGTCCGTCACCAACCGAGCGTTGGTGCTGGCGGCCGTCGCTGAGGGTCCCTCGCGCATCCGACAACCGCTGCGGGCCCGTGACACGAAACTGATGGTCCGGGCGCTGAAGTCGTTGGGCGTCAGCATCCGACGCGTCGACGACGACTGGTTCGTCACTCCGAAACCGTTGCAGGGCAAGGCGCACGTCGATGTGGGCCTGGCCGGGACCGTGATGCGATTCGTCCCACCGGTGGCCGCACTGGCCCGGGGGGACGTCCGGTTCGACGGTGATCCCCGGGCTCGGGTCCGCCCGATGAGCGAGATCATCGAAGCGCTGGAGACGCTCGGCGCCCAGATCGACGACGACGGCCGCGGCACGCTGCCCTTCACCATCCGCGGCCAGGGGGCGTTGCCCGGCGGCCGGGTGCGACTCGACGCCGGGGCCTCCAGTCAGTTCGTCAGCGCCCTGTTGCTGTCCGGGGCCCGCTACGACGCCGGCGTCCGGGTCGAGCACCGCGGCGGTCCCGTGCCGTCGATGCCGCACATCCGCATGACCGTGTCGATGTTGCGCGAGTCCGGCGTCGACGTGGCGGCCGACGACGAGGACCCGACCCGGGCGACCTGGACGGTGCAGCCCGGTCCGGTCCGAGCGCTGGACCGATTGGTCGAACCGGACCTATCCAACGCCGGGCCCTTCCTGGCCGCCGCCATGGTCACCGCCGGGCGGGTCCGGGTGCCCGGCTGGCCGTTGGTGACAACCCAGGCGGGGGATGCGCTGCGGGCGGTCTTCACCGACATGGGCGCGACCACGGAGCTGGATGAGGGGGGGCTGACCCTCACCGGACCTCAGCAGTTAGCTCCGCTGGATGTGGATCTGCACGACGTGGGCGAGTTGACCCCCGTGCTGGCCGCGGTCTGCGCCCTGGCCGACGGGACCTCGCGGCTGCGCGGCATCGGGCACCTGCGCGGCCACGAGACCGACCGCCTGCTGGCCCTGGCCACCGAACTGACGGCCCTGGGCGCCGACGTCGCGGAGAAGGGCGACGGCCTACGGATCCGACCGCGGCCGCTGCACGGCGGTGTCGTCCGTACCTATGACGATCACCGGATGGCCACCGCGGCCGCGGTCCTGGGCCTGGTGGTCCCCGGGATCGAGGTCGAGGACGTCGCGACCACGACGAAGACGATGCCCGACTTCGTGGACCGCTGGACGTCGATGCTGGCCGGGTCGGCGTCGGCATGACGGGTCCCTGCACCCGGTGAGCGCGGGTCGGGGTTCGGGGCGCTCGGGGCGGGAACTCGACGAGGACGACGTCCGCGTGCGGCCTGGCCGCGGCAAGTCCCGCCCCCGCTCCAAGGAGCGCCCGGCGCATGCGCGCGCCGGGTCCGGGGTGGTGCTGGCCGTGGACCGCGGCCGCTTCACCGTGCTACTGGGCGCCTCTGACGCCTCTGCTGACTCTGGCGACTCTGGCGACTCTGGCGATCCACCGACCGAGCGGGCCACGGTCCTGGCGATCAAGTCCCGGGAGGTAGGCCGCAAGGGGGTGGTGGTTGGCGACATGGTCGCCGTGGTCGGCGACACCTCCGGCGGCCAGGACGCACTGGCCCGGATTGTTCGGGTCTCGCCGCGCGCGACGGTGCTGCGTCGCACAGCCGACGACACCGACCCGGTCGAACGGGTGGTGGTGGCCAACGCCGATCAACTCGCCATCGTGGCCGCGATCGCTGACCCAGAACCCCGGACCGGCTTGATCGACCGCTGCCTAGTGGCTGCCTACGACGCCGGCCTGGCCCCGTTGCTCGTGCTCACCAAGCCGGACCTGGCCGATCCGCAGACCCTGCTGCAGGCGTACGCGGCCCTGGATGTCCCGTACGCGATCGTCCCGCGTGGCGCGCCGGGCGCCGACCTACGGGCTCGGCTGGCCGGTCGCGCCACGGTGCTGATCGGCCACTCCGGCGTCGGGAAGTCGACCGTGGTCAACGCACTAGTGCCCGGTGCGACCCGCAGCACCGGCCGGGTCAATACGGTCACCGGTCGGGGTCGGCACACCTCCACGTCCGCGGTGGCCCTGCCGCTGCCCGGCGGCGGGTGGATCATCGACACCCCGGGGATCCGGTCCTTCGGCCTGGCGCACGTCGACCTCGCCCGGGTGCTGGCAGCCTTCCCGGACCTCGCCGCCGGCACCGCAGAATGCCCCCGCGCCTGCGGCCATGACGAGCCCGAGTGCGGCCTGGACGAATGGGTCGCAACGGGTCGCGCCGGCGCAGCCGGGCGTACCCGGCTGGACTCGTTGCGGCGGCTGCTGCGCAGCCGGCAGGCCAACGATTACGACGCCCCCGCAGATACCTGACCGTTCGCTCCTGACTGCCCGCGCAGGCGCGCTGCTTGCACCGGCCGAGGAGGCGGGAGAGGGTGACCGCCATGCCC
This sequence comes from Candidatus Nanopelagicales bacterium, assembly GCA_038208295.1. Taxonomy (GTDB): domain Bacteria; phylum Actinomycetota; class Actinomycetes; order S36-B12; family JBBQYX01; genus JBBQYX01. The sequence continues at coordinate 40,246 of JBBQYX010000018.1, forward strand.
AACCCGCTGGACCTGACCCACGGCCTGGCCGCGTCGACCGTCTTCGAGCAAGTCTTTGGGTTGCCGCTGCATCCGCTGGCCGTGCACGCCCCGGTGGTGCTGCTGCCGTTGACCGCGTTGATCGCGATCGCCCTGGCCGTGGTCCCGCGTTGGTCGGTCCGGTTCGGGGGGCTGACGGCGCTGATCGCCCTGGTGGCCGCGGGTTCGGCCTTCCTGGCCAAGGAATCCGGTGAGGCGCTTCAAGAAGCCTTGAAGTACGGCGACCAGGACCATTTCGAGCTTGGCGACACGCTGCCACTGTTCGGCGTCGGCCTGTTCGTGGCGGTCACCGCGCTGTGGTGGCTGGACCGGTCCGTGCCAGGGCAGCGCGGCCGCGGCGTCGGCACGAAGACCGTCGCCGTCGTGACGGTGATCGCGGCTGTCCTCGTACTGGTGTGGACCGTTCGGGTCGGGCACTCCGGCGCCGAACTGGTCTGGGACGGCCGGCTGCCAGCGCGCTGAGCCCTCAGCCGGCGCTGGCCACCACCGCGTCGACCTCTGCGCGCCTAGCGGCCTCCTCCGCGGCGGTTCGCTCCCGGACTCGCCGGTCGGCGGCGTCGGCGTCCGCCGCCGCGACCTCGTCGGCGGCCATCAGAGCGTCCAGGTCCAGCCCCGACATCCCCAGCACACCCAGATCGTCGAACCCCTGCTGCACCCGCGGGCTCCACAGCCCGATGTCGCGTACGCACGGCACGATCCGACTGAACAGCAGCGACCGGAAGGCCTGCATATACGGGGAGGAATCGACCGCGGCGATACAGGCCGGCACGTCGTAGTCCAGCCGCTGCCAGACCTCCTCGGCCCGGAACCGGTCGCGCATCAGCCGGGCGCCTTCGAGCACGAACTCCTCCCGCTCGGCCAGCTCGCTGCTGGACAGTTGGGCGTACAGATCCCGCAGGGCCAGGCGGCCGAACGCGACGTGCCGCGCCTCATCGGCCATCACGTACGCCAGAATCTGCTTGATCAACGGTGCCGTGGTCAGCTCCCGGACCACCCCGAACGCGGCCAGCGCCAGCCCCTCGATCAGCACCTGCATGCCTAGGTACGGAAGGTCCCAGCGAGAGTCGGACAGCGTGTCGGACAGCAGCGCCTGCAACGAGGAGTTGACCGGATAGAGCATGCCGACCTTGTCCTGCATCAGCCGGGCATAGGTTTCCACGTGCCGTGCCTCGTCCATGACCTGCGTGGCGGCGTAATACTTCGCGTCCAGATCCGGGACGGACTCCACGATCCGGGCGCTGCACAACAACGCGCCCTGCTCGCCGTGCAGGAACTGACTGAACTGCCAGGCGCCGACATGCCGGGCGCTCTCCTTGCGCTGCTCCTCGTCCAGGGTGTCCCACACCGGCGACCCGGCCAGCGGATGCGTCTCCAGCGGCAGTCCGAACGGGTCCACCGGGTCCAGCTCGGCCGCCCAGTCGATGCGGGTGACGGCGTCCCACTGCTTGTCCTTGCCGCGCTGGTACAGGCTCAGCAGCCGGTCCCGTCCCTCGCCGTATTCCCAGGTGAAACGTGCGGAGCCAGCAGTGGGCACCAGCCAACGATCCCCCGCGGCCGACCCGTCGGCTGGTGGGATTTCGTACCGGGACATTTCGTACGGGGACATGTCGTACGTGGACATGGGTTCCTCCGGGCGGTCGGTCGCACGCGTGGGTTGTCACCAGGTATTTCGCTACGCTGCGGCGCGTAAGCGGCGAGAGTAGCCTCAGTTGTCGTGCCAAGCAGCGCAAACGCCCCAACCGATCACGTCAACCTGACCGGCGACCTGGCACTGGCGTTGGCCTGTGCTGACGCCGCCGATCCCCTGACGATGGCGCGGTTTCGGGCAGCCGACCTGCGAGTGGAGACCAAACCGGACCTGAGCCCGGTGACCGAGGCGGACGAGGCGGTCGAGCAGCGGCTGCGGGCGCTGCTGGCCGAGCACCGTCCCGCCGATGCGATTCTCGGTGAGGAGTACGGCGCCGCCGGGGATTCGCAGCGTCGCTGGATCATCGACCCGATCGACGGGACCAAGAACTATGTGCGCGGGGTCCCCGTGTGGGCGACCCTGATTGCGCTGGTGGACGGGGACGAGGTCGTCGTGGGAGTCGCCTCGGCCCCCGCGTTGGGCCGCCGCTGGTGGGCCGCCCGCGGGCAGGGCGCCTGGTCCGTGGACCCGGCCTCGGCCAGCCCGCGACGCCTGTACGTGAGCGCCGTGGCCGAGCTGGGCGACGCCTCGTTCTCCTACTCCGATCACGTCGGCTGGAACGAGCGGTCCGCCGGGCAAGGGCTGTTCGACCTGGCGACCAGAGTCTGGCGGACTCGTGCGTACGGGGATTTCTGGTCCCACCTGCTGGTCGCCGAGGGCGCGGTCGACGTCGCGGCCGAACCCGAGCTGGGTCCATGGGACATCGCTGCACTGGTGCCCATCGTCATCGAGGCGGGCGGGCGGATCACGGCCTTCGACGGTGGTCCGGCGTTGGCCGGCGGCAGCGCGGTCACGACGAACTCGGCGCTGCACCCGACGGTCCTGCGGCTGCTCCGACCACGCCCCTGACCCCTCGCATCTGCTAGCGACTGTGCCCAGCCTGGCCCGCGATCCCCCGCCCGGGTGATCCCAGGGCGCCCCGGGCATTTCGCCCGTTGACTTGGGCGCTAGGGATGGCAGGGTGCAATGTTGGGGGCGATGCGGCCATGGCGGACGTGCGCGGACCGACCGAATTCGCGGATCGGACCGATGCAGCTCGGACCGATACAGCTCGGACCGATACATCTCGGACCGATACATCTCGGACCGATACAGCAGTGCGGGACAAGTTGTTGTCCCTCGTCGCATCGCTCGCCGACCCAGCGGAGCCCGTCGACCTTTCCGGCTTCCTGGACGTGCTCCTGCAGGCCATCTGCACCGGTCATGCCGACGGTGGGGCGATCTGGGTCAGCGATTCGTACCAACGCTGGCTGACGCTGGGCACCGCCCAGCACAACGACCCGGCGCAGGCCGACCGGTGGTTGCAGACCCTGGCCACCGCACCCATCCCGTGGGGTGCGGGGCGAATTGGAAAAGCAGCGAGCTCGAGACAGTCGCACAGGTACGAGGAAACCCCCGACTACGCGGCGCCCGACCCCTCGGCGAAGCGCGGCCCACTGCCCGCACCCGGTGCGGTGGCGGCTGTTGCAGATCAGTCAGCCGCGAATGAGGCGCATGACGACGTCGTCGCCCGGTGGCCACAGCGCAGTGCCGTCGTCATTCCGCTGCTCTTTCGGAAGCAGGTGGTCGGCGTTTTGTCGGTCAGTCGGGACGTGACATCCGAGCCGTTCGACGACAACGAGGTGCGACGCCTGCACAGTCTGGCGCCCATCGCCGCGACCGTGATCGGATCCGCCCGGGGCGCGCAGCGACTGGCGGAGCTTTCCGAGCTGGTCACGGGTGCGGACGATGCCCTGCTGGCGCTCGACGGCGACCTGGTGGTCCGCCAGTGGAGTCCCGGAGCCGAGCGGCTGTACCGAATTCCGGCTGCCGACGCGGTCGGGACCGCTATGAACGAGTTGGTCGAGGTCGAGGTCCTCGACCCGCCGGGCAGCCTGGACGGTGTCCTTGCGCTGCTGCGCGCCGGACGGCCGTGGCGCGGCCGGGTGCGCCAGAGCACCCACGCCGGCTTGACCCTCATCGTGGACACCGTACGGACGCCCACCCACAACGCGGCCGGGGAGCCGACGGGTGGGTTCGTCAGCGTCAACCGGGACGTGACCGCATTGGCGTCGGCCGAGCAGGAGCGGGAGGAACGCCGCCGGTTCATCGACGCTGTTGTCGACCATCTCCCGGGCCGCACCTGCGTCCTGGACGGCTTCGGTCGCATCCTGGCCGCCAACGCCGCCTTCGTCCGGGAACTGCGGGCCAGCGAGCCGAGTGTCAGCGGCGGGAGTGCTATCGACAGTTCTGTCGACAGTTCTGTCGACAGTTCTGTCGACAGCGCTATCGGCGTCGGCGGTGACTATCTGCGGTGGCTGTCCAGCGTCGGGGCCGACCCAGCCGCGACCAAGGCCACGGTGGAACTCGTCCGCGAGATCCTGGCGGGAACAGTCGAGGGTGGTACGCGCGAACTCGCGATGGCGCTGCCCACCGCGGTCGCCTGGGTCGCCCTGGAGATCGCACCCCTGCAACTGTCGGGAGGCGGCGCGGTCGTCTCCCATCACGACATCTCCGCGCAGAAGGCGATCGCGAACGAGTTGGAGCGGGTCGCCAGTCAGGACCCGATGACCGGCCTGGCCAACCGCTCGATGCTGCGCAAACGGCTCGGCGAGGCCCTCGACCGGGCCGGTGCCCGCGGGACCAAGGTGGGAGTCCTGTTCATCGACCTCGACCGGTTCAAGTCGGTGAACGACAGCCACGGCCACGCCAGCGGCGACCGGGCCTTGATGACGGTGGCTGGCATCCTGCTGGGCCTGGTCCGGCTGGGCGACACCGTCGCCCGGATCAGCGGCGACGAGTTCGTCATCGTCATGGAGGACGTGGCGACGACCGATCCGGCGGCCGCACTGGCCGCTCGGGTGATCACCGCGCTGGCGAAGCCCATCGACGTCGGTCCGGCGCGGGTTGTCGTCGGTGCCAGCATCGGCGTACTGCTCGTTGACGGCGTCAGTGATCCGCAACTGGTCGACGTCGAAGGTGCGCTGGCGGCAGCAGACCTGGCGATGTACGACGCCAAGGCCGGCGGGCGCGGCCAGGTGATGTGGTCCAGCCGCGGCTCCCGGCCGCGGCACGCCGATGACATCGGCGCCCTCGTGAGCGTGCCACCGGGTGAGCCGGACCAGTTGTCCCTGGCCTGGCAGCCGATCGTGACCCCGGCCGGCGTGCCCGTCGGGGTGGAGGCGCTGGCCCGCTGGCGGCACCCCGAGCGTGGCATGCTCGACGCCGTCGACTTCCTCGGGGCGCTGGACGGCCACGGCGGCTTGGTCACGGTCGGGGCCCGGGTCCTGCAGCGGGCCTGCGCCGCGGTCGCGGCGCAACCAGACTCGGACGCATGGGTCTCGATCAATATGTGGCGCAGCCAGTGCCACGATCCGGGGATCGTCGCCACTGTGGAGGGGGCGTTGGCGGCCACGGGGCTGTCCCCACAGCGGCTGGTTGTGGAGGTCGCCGCAGCGACGATGAGCATGCAGGACCCGGTCGTCACCGACGTCCTGGACCGGCTGCGCCGCCTGGGCGTGCGGGTCGCGATGGACCGGTTGGGGCGACGCAGCGATCTGGCACTGCTACTGGGCTGCCCATGCGACCTGGTCAAGATCGACTTGCCCGATCTGCTACCGCTTGCCGACGCGCCCGTTGGACGTCCGCTGCGCCCGCTGGTGGATCTGCTGCACGCGAAGGGAGCCCAGGTGGTGGCCTGCGGTATCGAGACCGACGAGCAACGGGCGGCGGCGATCGACATCGGCGCCGATCTGCTGCAAGGCATCCTGCTGGGCCGCCCGACTTCGTCCTTGACCGCTGGCTGACCCGACCGCCGGTTCGTCCTTGACCGCTGGCTGACCCGTCCGCCGGCTGAACTGTCAGCCGCGCGCCGGCAACCTGGGTGGATCGCGGGAATCCCTGGCGCCGGGCGCCCGAGACCGGCACGATGAGGAGCGCGCTTGCACGGCGCGCAGTCCGCGCGCCGGTGCCCCGTCTCGACGAGGAGGACCGCCATGCGGATCGAGCACGTACTTGCCAATAAGGGCGACTTCGTCGCCACCCTGCCCCCGACCGCGACGGTCGCGGAATTGGTCGATGCCCTGGGCCGACATGGCATCGGAGCCATGGTCATCTCACCGGACGGGCGAGCCATCCACGGGATCGCCTCCGAGCGGGATGTCGTACGGGCCCTGCGCCGGCACGGCGCAGCCCTGTTCGACTTGCTCGTCACCGAGATCATGACCCCCGAGGTGCAGTGCGCTCCGGTGGCTGCAAGCACCGAGGACCTCATGGTCGTCATGACCGAGCAGCATTTCCGGCACATCCCGATCATCGACGACGAAGGCAGCATGCTCGGCATCGTCAGCATCGGCGACATCGTGAAATCGCGCATCGGCGAGCTTGAGGGCGAGCGGGCGGCGCTGATCGAGTACGTCACCGCCGGGCGGTAGGCGAATTCTCGGGCTACCTGCGCGGCCACAGCCGCATCGGCAGCCCATCGGCTGGCCGTACGGTCACCAGCGGCGCGGCGACGACCTTGTGGTCGGGTAGCGGACGGAACTCGAACTCACGGGCCAGTGCTGACAGCAGCAGCACACCTTCGACGTACGCGAAGTCCCGACCGATGCACATCCGCGGACCGGCACCGAACGGAATGAACGCTTCCCGCGGGGTGGAACCACGACGAGTCGGCGAGAACCGATCGGGGTCGAAACTCCCCGGCGCCGACCACAACTGCGGGTGTCGGTGCAGCAGCCAGGGGCTGAGGATCAGCAAGGAACCGGCGGGCACGAAGCGCCCGGCCAGCACATCATCACCGAGCGCATCGCGGGTGATCAGCCACGCCGGCGGATACAACCGCAAAGACTCCTCGAACACGCTGCGCGCGAACGACAATTGCGGATAGGCCTCGATCGTCACCGGACCGTCGCCGAGCACCTCACGAGCCTCGGCGGCCAGGCGTTCAGACTGCTCCGGGGCATCCGCCAGCAGCGCCCACGCCCAGGTCAGCGCGCTGGCCACGGTCTCGTGTCCGGCGACGATGAACGTGACGATCTCATCGCGTACTGCCCGCGCGGACAACCCACGACCGTCCTCGTCGTGCGCCGCGAGCAACAGGTCCAGCATGTCCGGCGGAGTCGCTGAACCACGTGCTGTCTTGGCAACCGGAACCGGGCCAGGCGCCGATGTGCCCCCGACACCAACGGCCGCACCCCGGCGGCGGGCCAGGATCGCGCTGACGGCCGCATCCAGATCCCGGAGCGCGGTGGCGAGTTTCCGGTTGGACGGGGTCGGCCATGACTCCGGCGCCCAGATCGGCATCCGGGCCCGGGCGATGACCACGTCCAGGGCGTCCAACGTCGCACGTACCAACACCGCCGCGTCGCCGGACAGGTCAGCCCCGAACAGGGCCCGGCCCACCACCTGCAACGCCAGGCGCATCATCGCCTCGTCGACGTCGACGATGAAGCCCGCCGGGACCCGGCGCCACCGGGACGCGAGTTCCGTCACCGCGACGTCCACGTGTGCTGCCACCGCCGACAGGGTGTCCGCGTGAAACGCCGGTTGCACCAGCCGACGCCGCGCCCGCCAGACGTCGTTGGGTGCCGTCAGCAGGCCCTCACCCGTCACCAGCGACAGCGCCGAATACTGCAGCGTGTGCTTGTCGTAGTTGCGGTGATTGCCTTGCAGCACATGCCGTACCGCGGCGGGGTCATTCACCAGATACGACGGCGGCCGGGGAACGGGAAACTGCACCACATCGCCATAGCGCTGCCATGAGTCGGTCAGGAAACCTAGCGGATCGCTACGGATCTGCCAGAACGCCGCCGCCATCTGCGGCCCGCTGGGTCCAGGGGCGGTAGCGGGGGTACGGAAATACCGCCGGTCCGGCACTCCCGCGGCGGACACCGCCGCGTCCGGCCCGCACCCCGCCGCCCCCTCTCGAACGCTCACCCAGCCACCGTAGCCAGGTCCGTCGCCGAGGCCGCAAGATCGCCGCGAGTGGTCACCCCTCGCCAAGCAGCCAATCCAGCGCCTCGTCAGCGCTCCACCCAGCGGCATGCCGGGCGAGCAGCGGGGCAAGCGAGGCCACCTCGTCGCCCAGCGTCAGCAACGGCGGCTCTTCGTAGCCATCGGGGCGGGTCTGGCCCAGCCCGATGCTGGACACCAAGCCGTTGCACAGGCAGGTCCGGCCGGTGGTGTTCGCCTCGTCACCGCCCTTACGGGTGTAGACGTGAATCGGCTCGGCCGCGCAGCGATAGCCGATGGCACCGGTGTCGCGTACATAGGGCGTACGCAGATAACCCAGGTCGCACAGCCGTTCCCGGCCGTCGCGCAGATCGTGATCCGCCATTGTCTCGGGCACCTGGGCCACCTTGAACGGGAATCCGGTGGGCGAGGCCAGCGGGTCGGTGCGGTTGCGCAGCGACCCGTCGATCAGCCGTGTCATCAGCGCCTCGCGCAGGTGCGGCGACAGGCCCGACTCCAT
>JBBQYX010000019.1:0-48268 GCA_038208295.1 Candidatus Nanopelagicales bacterium
GGCCTGGTCACCGAGGTTCTCGCCGACGACCATCCCACGTTGTCCGGCCGGGTCGGCTACGTCTGCGGACCACCCGCCATGGTCGAGGCAGCGCTGAAAACCCTGATGGCCAAGCGGCTGTTCCCCCGCGACATCTACCGCGAGGACTTCTTCGACGAGTCCGACAAGGCATCCGGCGGCCTGAAGTCCCCATTGATCAAACGATGAGGGAGTACGCGGCCACCGCGCCGGCAGCGGTCGTACGGGCTTCCTCGACCCTCACCCTCGCGGGTGCGCAGCAGGTCCTGGACGCAGCGGCCACGCAGGCGAGATCCAGCGACGTCCCCGTCTGCATCGCGGTCTGCGATGCTGCGGGGATCCTGCTGGCGTTCGCCCGCCTGGACGGGGCGCCGACCCTGTCGATCACGTTGGCGCAGGACAAGGCGTATACGGTGACAGCGTTCAACGGCCTGCCGACGGATCAGTGGTACGACGCGATTCAAAGCGAGCCGGCCCTGCTGGCCGGGATCGTCAAGACCGACCGGCTGGTCGTGTTCGGCGGTGGGAAACCCATCCACCACGAAGGCGTCCTGATCGGTGCGATCGGGGTCTCCGGCGGCAGCGCCGAGCAGGACACCGTCATCGCCGCCGCTGGGGCCGCCGCGCTGGCCTGACCGGCCCGTCAGATCAGAGCACGGTGCCAAGGGACTGGTTTCGGACGGAGCGCGCTAGGCACATCAGTCCGCGACAATGCACTGGACCCCAGGCAGATCCTCGAACTGTGCCCGCCGATCCTTCGTCAGCAACACCCGGTCGGTCGCGACGGCCGTCGCGGCAATGATCAGGTTATGCGCCCCGCGCTTGGTGCCGCCGCGATAGACGTGCGCGAGGAGACTCGCGTGTACCCGGGCCACCTCAAGGTCGTAGGGCTCGATCGGAAACGTCTGCAGTACGAGATCGACGAACTTGCGCCGGGCCTCGCGATGCCGTTCGTCGGACAGTTCGACACCGGTCAGCAATTCCGCGACGGTGATGGCAGCGACAACGAGGTCGTCGTCTCCTTTGACAACGCTGGCGACGGCCGACCGGGCCCGTTCAGATGTGATGAGCACACCCGTGTCGACGATCAGTCGTCGCGCCACGCCGAGTCTTCCAGGATGACTGCGTCTCGGGCGGCGGTGACATCTGCCGCGAACCCATCGTCGAGAGCGGGGCCCCGCAGTAACGCAAGCACCTCGGCACCGTTGCCAGCGCTCGCCGGTCCGATCAGGGCCACTCGCCGACCGGCTCGGGTCACGAGCACGCTATGCCCACGCTCCGCTTCATCCAAGATCGCTGCAAACGATCTGCTCGCCTCCGTCGCCGTCACTGTACGCATAAAATCAGACTATCTGATGTGGGGGACAGGAAGTGCCGTCCTCATCTACTGGGACCGGACAACTACGCACGGGCGGCCCGGCGGGAACCCAGCGCGCGGGACAGCGACAGCGCGGCGGTGCGCACGGCCGGGGCCATCCGGGGCAGGTCCAGGTCGATGGTGCGGCCGGTGACGGACAGGGCACCGCACACGGTCTCCTCCGCGCCGAAGATGGGCGCTGCGACACAGGCGATGCCGATGCCGGACTCCTCCCGGTCGAAGGCGACACCCTGCTGACGTACCGCGTGCAGCTCCTGTGTGAGCCGGCCCGGCGTGGTGATCGTGCGGGGGGTACGCGCGACCAGCCCGGCATCGATGCGCTCCTGCACCACCGCGGCCGGTGAATAGGCCAGGATCGCCTTTCCGACGCCGGTCACGTGGGCCGGCAGCCGACCGCCGACTCGGGCGGGCAGCAGCGGCGCACCCCGCGATCGCATGATCTCCACATAGACCACCTCGACCCCCTCCAGGACCACCAGGTGCACCGTGCAGCCGGTGGCGACCTGCAGGTCGTGCAGGTACGGCTGGGCGGCCTCCCGCAGCCCTCGCTGCCGCGGGACGAGCTGGCCCAGCTCGAACAGCCGCAGCCCGAGGCGGACGCCCCCGCCGGTGCGCTCGAGAATCCCCAGGCCGCACCACTCACCGACCAGCCGGTGGGCGGTCGACTTCGGTAGACCGGCGCGCCGGGCCAGCTCGGCGACTGGTAACTCCGGGCGATCACTGTCGAAGGCGGTGAGCAGGCGGACCGCACGGCCCAGGACCGTGCCCCTATCGTCGTCCCATTCAGCGGACCGCATGCCTTGCATACTGCCCGACCGCACCGCATGGTGGACTATGTCGTCGCATCGACGGCATGTTGTCGAAACCCACGGGTCAGTGCGCGACGCTGGTCCCGGTGCGCCCCTGGGGCGTGTGCGGAGGTTTGGCATGGCGGCAGAAGCTGCGTCCGGGGTGCTGGACGCGCGCGCCCCCAGCCAGGCCCCGCGCCGCCAAGCAGCCTCACAGCCCGGCTCGTCGCGGCCCATCCAGGCGGTCCCTGCCCCTCGTGACACCGGCACCCTGAAGTCGGTCACGGCCGCCCTGGATGTCCTGGACTGCTTCGCCAACGACGACGAGCTCGGGGTGTCCGACATCGCCCGCCGGCTCGGCGTGGCCAAGTCGACTGCCCATCGCCTGCTCGCCGCGCTGTGCACGCGAGGGCTGACCGAGAAGAACCCCGAGACGGGCCAGTACCGGCTCGGCCTGCACCTGTTCGAACTGGGACAACTCAGCCTGACCCGGATGCGATTGCGCAACGCCGCGTTGCCGCTGCTGGAGGAGATGCGGCAGATCAGCGGCTACACCATCCATCTGGCGGTGCCCGACGGCAGTGACGTGGTCTATCTCGAACGGTTGGAGAGCCGGCGCAGCCGTACGCTGTTCAGCGACGTGGCGCGCCGCTGGCCGGTGCACTCGACCAGTTCCGGCAAGGCCATCGCAGCCTTCGATCCGACCGTGGCCGAAGCCCGTCGGGTGGCGGGTTTTCCGGCGTACACCACGACAACCCTGCGTAGTGCCGCTGAGTGGGACAGGATGCTGGCCGAGACGCGGCGGCAGCGGGTAGCAATCTCCCGTGGCGAGGCAAAGGTCGGACTGTCTTCCGTGGCCGCTCCGGTCTGCGACTCCAGCGGCCGTGCTCGAGCCGCGATCTCCGTCGTCGCGCCCGCCGCCGACCTGAACGACGACCTCGGCCGACCCGCCCGACTGGTGCAGGCGATGAGCGCCCGGCTGGCTCGCATCCTCGCGATCTAGTCGCGTCAGGTGCGGTCGGGAGGCCGGCCGCGCAGCTCCCGGCCCACCGAGTTGTTATCCGCGCAATTGATCCTGTCGTAGTTCCACCCTCCAGAACACCGCACCGACCCAGCAGTACCGGCGCCTAGCCTGCCGCCAGGCCCGCCGACGCCTGAGATACCCGCCGCCCGGCAGTCGCGCACCCGGTCCGATCGACACTCGAGGAGAACACACGTGGACGCCGTCGCCAGAGCGGCCGCCGCACAGGCGCTGCTAGCCGCCTATCGCACCCGGGAAGCGATCGATCCACTGGTGACGACCTACCCGGACATCGAGTTCTCCGACGCCTACGAGATCCAGTTGCTGCAGATCCGGCATTTCCTGGCCCAAGGGCGTCGGGTGCAGGGGCACAAGGTGGGGCTCACCTCGGCGGCCATGCAACGCCAACTCAACGTGGCCCAGCCGGACTACGGGCATTTGCTGGATGACATGTTTTTCCCGGAGAACGTCGAGATCCCGGTGAACCGATTCCTGCAGCCGCGGGTCGAGCCCGAGATCGCCTTCGTCCTGAAGCGTTCGCTACGGGGCCCCGGCGTGACCGTCGCCGAAGCTGCTGCGGCAGTGGACTTCGCGCTGGCGTCGTTAGAGGTGATTGACAGCCGCATCAAGGACTGGAAGATCGGCATCATCGACACGATCTCGGACAATGCGTCCTCCGGCGGTGTCGTGCTGGGGAGCAAGCCGACGCCGCTGACCGCCGTCGACCTGCGGCTGGCTGGCTGTGTCCTGCACCGCAACGGCGAGGTTGCCGCAACCGGAGCCGGCGGCGCCGTGCTGGGATCCCCGTTGAATTCCCTGGTCTGGCTAGCCAACACCGTGGGGGCACTCGGTATCACCCTCGAAGCCGGGCACGTGGTGCTGCCGGGCTCGCTGACCGCGTCGATCCCCGTCGCCCCCGGCGACACGGTCACCGCCACCTTTGCCGGGGTCGGCAGTGTGACCGCGGTCTTCGGCGCCTGAGTCTGCGGCATCGGCATCGGCATCGGCATCGGCATCGGCATCGGCATCGGCACGGTACGTGAGTGGGAAACCTTTCGGCTATCAAGGAGAATCCATGACCAAGGCCACGGCCGCGATCGTCGGTCCCGGCAACATCGGCACCGACCTGCTGCACAAACTGCTCCGCAGTGACTCCATCGACGTGCAGTACATGATCGGTGTGGACCCAAGCTCGGACGGGCTGGCCAGAGCGCGCTCGATGGGAGTCGAGGCCTCCCCCGAAGGGGTCGATTGGCTGCTCGCCCGCGAGCAGGTCCCGGACCTGGTGTTCGAGGCGACCAGCGCGTATGCGCACCAGGCCAACGCCCAGCGGTATGCCGACGCCGGTATGCACGCTGTCGACCTGACCCCGGCGGCGATCGGCCCGTTCGTGTGCCCGCCGGTCAACCTCGACTTCCACGTCGACGCCCCCAACGTCAATATGATCACCTGCGGGGGCCAGGCGACCATCCCGATCGTGTCCGCGGTGTCCTCGGTCGTCCCGGTGGAGTACGCCGAGATCATCGCCTCGATCTCGTCCCGCTCAGCGGGCCCCGGGACCCGGGCCAACATTGACGAGTTCACCGTCACCACGCGGCGGGCGATCGAGAAGGTCGGCGGCGCGCAGCGCGGCAAGGCGATCATCATTCTGAACCCGGTGGAACCGCCCATGATCATGCGCGACACCGTGTTCTGCTCCATCCCGGCCGACTGTGACCGGGACGCCATCGCCAACTCGATCCAGGCGATGGTGAAGCGGGTGCAGGAGTACGTACCTGGCTACACCCTGCGGGCCGAGCCGCAGTTCGACGACCCGCGCGAAATCTGGAACGGCCACGCCCGGGTGGCGGTATTCCTGGAGGTTCTCGGCAACGGGGACTATCTGCCGCCCTACGCCGGGAATCTCGACATCATCACGGCCTCCGCCGCCCGGGTGGGCGACCTGATGGCCCAGGCCCTGCTGAGAAGTCGCGGCGAGGGCACGACCACGACCGCAGGAGCATCGGCATGACCGACCAGCAGATTTCCGCCGAGACGACCGACAAGCCGGCCATCCGCATCACCGACTCGACCCTGCGCGATGGCAGCCATGCCATGGCGCACCGCTTCTCCGAGGAGCATGTCCGCTCCATCGTCCATGCCCTGGACGGCGCCGGCGTGCAGGTCATCGAGGTCACGCACGGAGACGGTCTTGGCGGGTCGAGTTTCAACTACGGTTTCTCCCTGGTCGACGACATTCAGCTCGTCGCCGCCGCCGTGGACGAGGCCTCCCAGGCCAAGATCGCCGTCCTCATGCTGCCCGGGTTGGGCATCGTCGACGATCTGCGCCGCGCCCACGGCGCGGGGGCCTCGGTGGCCCGCATCGCCACGCACTGCACCGAGGCCGATGTGTCCCGGCAGCACTTCCGGGCGGCGACCGACCTAGGCATGGAGACGGTCGGATTCCTCATGCTCAGCCACCGGGCCAGTCCAGAGAAACTCGCCGAGCAGGCGCGCATCATGGTCGACGCCGGTGCCCAGTGCGTCTACGTCGTGGACTCCGCCGGAGCGCTCGTGCTCGGTGATGCCCAGGCCCGCGTCCAGGCCGTCCTCGACGAGATCGGCCCGCAGGCGCAGGTGGGTTTCCACGGTCATCAGAACCTGTCCATGGGGGTCGCCAACTCCGTGCTCGCCTACCAGGCCGGTGCCCGGCAGGTGGACGGTGCCCTGCTGGCCCTGGGGGCCGGCGCCGGAAACTCCCCCACCGAGGTCCTGGCCGCCACCTTCGACCGACTGGGGGTGCCCACCGGCGTCGATGTGCAGGCGGCGCTCGCTGCCGCGGAGGAGGTCGTGAAACCGATCATCCCGCGACTGCCGCACATGGACCGCTCGTCCATTGTGCAGGGGTACGCAGGTGTCTATTCCTCGTTCCTGCTGCACGCCGAACGGGCTGGCGCGCGATACAACGTGGCACCGCACGAGATCCTGCAGCGCGTCGGCGACGCCGGCTACGTCGGCGGCCAGGAAGACATGATCATCGATATCGCGTTGCAACTCGCTGAGGAACGCGACCTCGGCGACCTGGCTGCGGTCGGAGTGCGTTGATGGCCGCAGCGGAATGGTCGATGACCCGGGTCGCTGACCTGCTCGAACGGGCCGAACGTGACCGTAGCGACCGCGACCCCGTGACCGACGACTGGGACGGCCTGGACCTGGACACCGCCTACGCGGTACAGGACGAGGTGTTGCGCCGCAAGGTCGCCGCCGGGGAACGCGTCATCGGGGTGAAACTCGGGCTGACCAGCCGGGCCAAGCAGCAGCGGATGAATGTGGATTCCCCGCTGACCGGGTGGCTCACCGACGCGATGGTCCTGCCCAGCGGAGTTCCGGTGCCGCAGGACGAACTCATCCACCCCCGAGCGGAACCGGAGATCGTGTTCGTGCTCGGCCGGGACCTGACTGGTCCCGGAATCACGGCGGCCACCGCCATGTCGGCGGTGGAACGCGTCTACTGCGGACTGGAGATCATCGACAGCCGCTACCGCGACTTCCGGTTCACCCTCACCGATGTGGTGGCGGACAATGCCTCCTCCGCGCGGTTCGTGGTGGGTTCGGTCGGGCTGCCGCCGGAACAACTCGATCTGGCGTTGGAGGCGTGCCTGCTGGAGGTCGACGGCCGCATCGTCGACTCGGCAACCGGCGCCGCCGTACAGGGGCACCCAGCCGAGGCATTGGCACTGGCGGCGAACGCTTTGGGCCGCCGCGGAATCACCTTGCAGGCCGGCTGGCTGGTGTTGACCGGTGGGATGACGGATGCGGTGTTCGTCCCGCCGGGTTCCCGGGTAGCGGCGCACTTCACGTCGCTGGGTTCCGTCGTCGTGAGCGGCGGCTGACATGCCCCTGGTCGAGATCACCATGGTCGAGGGTCGCAGCCCCGAACTCATCCATTCGGCGATGAGTTCTGTCCACAACGCCATCCGGGAGAGTCTGGGCGTGTCCGACGAGAGCATCCGGGTCGTGATCCGCGAGGTGCCTCGTACGCACTGGATGGCCGCCGGGATCACCATCGCCGACCGCGACGCGCAGCAGAAAGGTTGACCCACATGCAGTTCTACGGTCACGTCATCGACGGCGCCGAGGTCGAATCCATCGACGGCGCCCGGATGGACACGATTGATCCGTACACCCAGCAACCCTGGGCGCAGGTTGCGCTCGGCGGGAAGGCGGATGCCGAGCGAGCTATTGCTGCCGCCCGGAAGGCATTCGACTCCGGACCTTGGCCGCGGATGGGCTACCAGGAGCGCAAGACGCTGCTGATCAGACTGTCCGATCTGATCTTGGCCGCTGGTGACGACCTCGCACTGGCGGACACCCAGGACATGGGTAAGCCGATCCGCGATGCCCGCAACGACCTCAACCGGACGGCCTGGAATTTCCGATTCTTCGCCGAGCACGCATCGCTGGCGACCGGCGAGACGCTGCCGATGGACTCCGGGCACCACGCCTACACCCGGTTCGACCCCGCCGGCGTCGTCGTGGCGATCGCACCGTGGAACTTCCCGATGATGCTGGAGACCTGGAAGGTCGCGCCGGCGCTGGCGTGGGGCAACACGGTCGTGCTCAAACCCGCGGAGGACACCCCCGTCTCCGCCACGCTGTTGGCCCGGCTCGCTCTGGAGGCCGGTATCCCGCCGGGGGTCTTCAACGTCGTGCACGGCTACGGACCCGACTCGGTGGGCTCGGCGCTCACCGAATCCCCACTGGTCGACCGGATTACGTTCACCGGCGAGTCGGGAACCGGCCGCATCATCGCCAAGGCGGCCGCGGCCAATCTGACGCCGTGCAGCCTGGAGATGGGTGGCAAGGGCGCGAACATCGTGTTCGCCGACGCCGATCTGGACAACGCCGTCGACTGGTCGCTGCGTGCGATCTTCCACAACTCGGGGCAGGTGTGCCTGGCCGGTTCACGGTTGTACGTCCAGCGCGGGGTGTACGACGAGTTCCTGGCCCGGTTCGTGGCCAAGGCGGAACTCATGACACCCGGCGACCCCAAGGACCCGGAAACCCATTTCGGGCCGCTGGCCAGCGAGGAACACTTCGCCAAGGTGTCCGGCTATCTCGACACCGTCGAGGAGGACGGCGGGAAGATCCGCACCGGAGGTGTGGGCGAGGGCTGGTCGGTGCGGCCAACGGTGATCGTCGACGCTCCCCCGGCTGCTCGGGTGTGCCGGGAGGAGATCTTCGGGCCGGTTGTCGTGGTGCATCCGTTCGACACCGAGGCGGACGCAGTCGCGGTGGCCAACGACACCCCGTACGGATTGAACGCGATGGTCTTCACCGAGAATCTGTCCCGCGCGCACCGGGTGTCGGCGGCGCTGAACGCCGGCACGGTCTGGGTGAACTGCTTTTTCATCCGGGACCTGCGGGCGCCGTTCGGCGGTGTCGGCGACTCCGGTGTCGGCCGGGAGGGTGGCACATTCAGCCGGGAGTTCTTCACCGAGCCCAAGGCCGTCGTCATGCAGATCTCGACCGAGGACTGACCGGCCGGTCCGGGCGTCGCACACATTCCCACGAGGCGCCCGGTGAGTTCTCGGGTCGGGTGGCTCAGGTACGCCAGTTCACGTGCACCCAACCGCGCTGCTGGCAGGCCGGGCAGCGCAGCCACGCCCGCAGCCCTGCTCCGGGCACCGGGAGGAGCACCCCGGGTAACGCGGCCCGGGCCGCCTGCGCCCAGGTGACTACCGAACGACGCCGACAGTTGCTGCAGGTCAGTGCGACGGCACCTACACCCGGGGGGGCAGCGGTCTCGCTGTACAGCGCCCGCTTGCCGGAGCGATCCTTGGGCCGGTGTTCGGCTGGGCGCTGGGCCTGGGCACTACGCGGGCGCAACCGGTCGAACTGCGGATCGGGTGCGGTCATGACGCATCCGCCTGCAGCGACACGGCCGGGGTGGGTCCCTCGCCCAGCAGCCGGCGGGCGAGTTCGCGGTAGTCGTCGGCACCCCGTGACCCGCCAGCGGTCGACAACACCGAGCGGCCCACGGCGGGGGCCTCGGCGAACCGGATGGACCGGTGGATGGGCGGGTCCAGGACGGTCAGGTCGTAACGGTCCCCGATGTCGGCCAGGACCCTGCGGGAGTGGTTCGTGCGCCCGTCGTACAGGGTCGGCAGCACGCCGAGCACCCGCAGCCGGGGATTGGTGAGTTGCTGGACGTCGTGCACCGTGTCCAGGAGTTGCCCCACCCCGCGGTGCGCGAGGGTTTCGCACTGCAACGGAATGATCACGTCGTCGGCAGCGGTGAGGGCATTGATGGTCAGCACCCCGAGGGAGGGGCTGCAGTCCAGGATCACCCAGTCGTAGTCCCCCTCGACGTCAGCGAGGGCGAGCCGCAGCGCATGTTCACGGCCGGTACGCGTCAGCAGATAGGCCTCAGTGCCAGCCAGGTCGATGGTGGCCGGCAGCAGGTCGACGCCGTCATCGGTCGGCACGATGGCCAGGCGGGCGGCCACCCGACCCTGCAGGACGTCGTGCACCGATAACTCGATCTGCTCCGGGTCCAGGCCCAGGGAGAACGTCAGGCATGCCTGCGGGTCGAGGTCGATGACCAGAACCCGTTGGCCACGCTCGGCCAAGGCCGCCGCGACCGAGGCGACGGTCGTCGTCTTGGCCACGCCACCCTTCTGGTTGGCGACCGCTAGGGTCCGCGTCACAGCGCCCCCATCCCCTTCCGGTCGAATACTGCTCGCGCCCTATTGTGCGCGACGTGAGCACCCCGCCCTTCCTCGACCGCCCCGAAGGTGTCCAGCGCTGGGAGATCCCGACCCCCCGCGGCCCGGTGGTGGCCTGGGTCGCAACGCCTGGGGCATCCCGTCCGGAGCGTCCGCACCCCGTCGCAACGGCCGATGTTGACAGCGCGGGCACCGCGCTGCTGGTCCCCGGGTTCACCGGCAGCAAGGAGGACTTCATCGCCGTGCTGCGACCCCTGGCGGCGGCGGGGTGGACGGTGGTGGCAATCGACCAGCGCGGCCAGCACGAGACCCCGGGCCCCGACGACGAGGCGGCCTATGCGCTGGCCGAGCTGGGTGCGGACGTGGTGGACGTCACCCGGCACCTGATCGCCGACCCGGCCACGTCCCCCGCCGCTGGCGCCGTACATCTGCTGGGGCATTCCCTCGGCGGGCTGGTGGCGCGAACGGCAGTGCTCGCCGCCCCGCAGTTGTTTGCCTCGCTGACGTTGCTGTGCTCGGGTCCCGGCGCACTGCCGCTGCAGGCCCAGGGCTCGCTGCAGGCCTTGCGCGCCGCCGTTCCTGCCGTACCCCTGGAAACCGTCTGGGCGGTCAAGGAGGCGCAGGACCGGGCGGCAGGGTGGCAGCCGCCCTCCGAGCCCATTGCCGCGTTCATGCGGGCCCGCTTCCTGGTCTGCAATCCGTACGGAATGCGCGCCATGGCCGGCCACCTGCTGGCCGCCGAGGACGAGGTGGACGCGCTGGCTGCGGTGTGGGCGGGCCGTCCGGTGCTCGTCGCCTACGGCGCTCACGACGACGCCTGGCCGCTGGTGGAGCAGGACCAGATGGCCGCCCGGCTCGGCTGCGACCCGGTGGTGCTGCCCGGGTGCGGGCACAGCCCGGCGGCCGATGCACCCGACCTGACGGTGACTCTCCTGAACGAATTCTGGAACGTGGCCGCTGCAGCGGTGCGACCGCAAACCCGGCCCCGGAAGGTGTGCTGACACCCTTTCGAGGGCAGGAGAAAAGCGTGAACGCACGGACCGCCCTGGACCTCGACCCGACCGCCGCGAGCGCGGCCCGTCGGGCCGTCCGGCAGCGGCTGGCGGCCTGGGCCCTGGATGATCTGATTGAGGACGCCCAGTTGATCGTGTCCGAGTTGGTCACCAACGCGCTGCGGCACGGTCGCGGCCCGCTGGAGTTGCGCTTGCGTACCGACGGTCGCCGGTTGCACGTGGAGGTTCGCGACGGCGCGGGCGACTTCCTCCCGCAGCCGCGGCACGCACCGGACCAGGCCGTTGATGGCCGGGGCCTGCGGCTGGTGGCGGCCATGGCCGACGACTGGGGTTGGGAGCGGTCGGCCGAAGGCAAGTCCGTGTGGGCCGAATTGACCGCCTGACCGGCCCGCCGCAGCCCGCAGGTCAGCAGCCCGCAGGTCAGCAGCCCGCAAGCGAATTCAGGTCTGAGCCACCGTCAGGGCAACAGCAGACGAGATGTGGCGGCACCGAAGGGGATGTCGAGACCGGCCACGCCGCGAGCGTCGGTCAACCGCAGATCGTCGTGGATCACCATCCATTCCGCCACCGGCCACACAACGATCCACAGCCAGCACCCGGCTGCCTCGCCGATGTACGCACAGCGGTCGTCGACCCCCGGGACCGACCACAGCGGCGTCGGATGCCCACCGGCGGTGACCTTCGTGTCGCAGGGCAGCGCGGTAAGTTCTGGGCCGGGATCGGTCTCGTCCATGCCGGCATACCCGGCGCCGAGCCCCACGCCGGGCTCCTCGGAAACCACAATCATGTCGGCCGGGCCGCCCAACAGACCCGGCCCGGACAATGCCACCGCCGCCGCCCGTGCCGGGGCTCGGTCGTCACCGGCCACCCGGGCGCCGCTGACCAGCCAGCCCGACGGCAACGGCCATGGCAGCCACAGCGGCACGGCGCTGCGCCGACCGGCGACCGTGAACGGGTCGGCGCTCGGCGGGACCGGGGCCTGCAGCGGAGCCACCTCGCCGTGCCGCTCGCAGCGCCAGGCGCTGGACCACAGGTCCGGCGGCCGCAGCGCGGACCCACAGCGCGGACAGACCGGCTCAGGTCGCACCGGGGAGCCACCTCCTCGCGGACAGGGTTGCACGTGCGGATGCCGCGGTGCGCTGCGGACATCGGAGATCGCCGCGCGGTTGGGCGCGGCTCGGCGCCACAGTCCACCCAGGCGTCGGAGTCGTCAAGGGTCGGCCGTCCCGGCGCTACGGACGCCTCAGCGCTGGTCTGTCCCGGGCGGCACGGGAGCATTGCCCGGGGCGGGGTGGGCGGGCGGGGTGGGCGGCACTCCGGGGCTGGTGGGCTGATCGCCAGGGGGCGTGGGGGGAACACCGGGGAACACCGGCGGCCGGGCGTCGGTGGGGGCCTGCGCAGTGGACGCCTGCTGGGCCGGAGGCCAGCCGCTCAGCCCGAGCATCCGCCGCGCCTCCCCGATCGAGTCGGCCGTGCACAGCACGTCGTAGCGGTTGGCCAGCAGGGCCTGCCGAGAGGTGAAGTCGCGACGCCCACCGGTCAGCCCGTAGGAGACCAGACCGAAAACGATGCCGAAGGCCGCGCCGTACAGCAGCCCGAGCAGAATCAGTGACCCCGTACTGGTCGTGCTGTTGGCGAAGAACGACACGAACAGCCCGATCAGGACGCCGAACCAGGCCCCCGATGCCAGCCCGCTGGCGGCCGCGCGACCCCAGGACAGTCGCCCGAGCACGGTTTCCACCGTACGCAGGTCCACTCCCACGATCGCGACGTTCTGGACCGTGAACTTCTGGTCGGACAGGGTGTCCACGCACTTCTGCGCGCCGGCGTAGGTGTCGAACGAGGCCAGCACGGGTCGGGATGTGATATCCGGGGCGGGTAGCCGTGACATGGCCATGAGATGCATCTCCTTGACTCGAGGCAGTTCAGCCGCGGTTCTTGTACTCCTCCAGAATGCGCCGAGCAATAATCATCTTCTGGATGTCGGCGGTCCCCTCACCGATCATCAGCATCGGCGCCTCTCGGTAGAGCCGCTCGATCTCGTACTCCTTGGAGTATCCGTAGCCGCCGTGGATGCGGAAGGAATCCTCGACGACCTCCTTGCAATACTCGCTCGCCAGGTATTTCGCCATCCCGGCCTCGAGGTCGTTGCGCTCGCCGGAGTCCTTCTTACGGGCGGCGCGGACCATCATCTGGTGCGCGGCCTCGACCTTGGTGGCCATCTCGGCCAGCCTGAACGACACGGCTTGGTGCTCGGCGATGGGTTTGCCGAACGTCACCCGCTGCTGGGCGTAGTCGATGCCGAGCTCGAAGGCCCGGGTCGCCAACCCGCAGGCCCGGGCGGCGACGTTGACCCGGCCCACCTCGACGCCGTCCATCATCTGGTAGAAACCCTTGCCCGGGATGCCGCCGAGCAGTGTGCTGTCGGCCAGCCGGACGTTGTCCATCACCAACTCGGTGGTGTCGACGCCCTTATAGCCCATCTTGGCGATCTTGCCGGGGATGGTCAGCCCGGGCAGCACCTCGCCGAAACCCGACGGCTTCTCGATCATGAAAGTCGTCATGCGCTTGTAGACGCTGGAGTTTTCCGGCCCCTCGCCGTCGGTACGGACCAGCACAGCCACCAAAGTCGAGGAGCCCCCGTTGGTCAGCCACATCTTCTGGCCATTGAGAACCCACTCGTCGCCGTCGCGGACGGCCTTGCTCTGGATCGCCGAGACGTCGGAGCCGCAGTTGGGCTCGGACATCGAGAACGCCCCGCGGATCTCACCGGTCGCCATTCGCGGCAACCAGTGCGCCTTCTGCTCAGGTGTCCCGTGCTGCATCAGCATGTACGCGACGATGAAGTGCGTATTGATGACGCCGGAGACGCTCATCCAGCCACGGGCGATCTCCTCCACGCACAGGGCGTACGTCAGCAGCGACTCCCCCAGCCCGTCATATTCCTCCGGGATCATCAGGCCGAAAACGCCCATTTCCTTGAGGCCGTCGACGATCTCCTGGGGGTATTCGTCGGCGTGCTCCAACTCTTGGGCGTTGGGGATGATCTCCTTGTCGACGAAGTCCCGGACCGCCCCCAAAATCTCCAGCTGGGTTTCGGTGAGCCCCTCGGTCTGAGCCAGACGCGCCATGACGGTCCTCCCACGGGTACGTAGCGGTGGCCCGATGTTACCGGTGAGTAGCCGGCGGTGCAGGGACCAGAAGCCCTGCGATCAGGCGAGGCATCACGCCTGCGGTGGCGTGAACGACTGGGTCCGGGTCATCCCTGCGGCGCGACCCTTCGCGGAGATCACCAGCGACATCTTGCGGGAGGCCTCGTCGATCATCTCGTCCCCCAGCATCACCGCGCCCTTGGCCCCGCCCTGGGCAGAGGTGGCCCAGTCGTAGGCATCCAGGATCAACTCGGCGTGCTCGTAGTCTTCCTGGCGCGGGCTGAACACCTCGTTGGCCGCATCGACCTGACCCGGGTGCAGAACCCACTTGCCGTCGAAGCCGAGCGCCGCGGACCGGCCGGCGACCCGCTTGTAGCCCTCCACGTCCTTGATCTGCAGGTACGGGCCGTCGATGGCGAGCTTGTCGTAGGCCCGGGCCGCCATCAGGATCGACATCAAGATGTGGTGGTAGGCATCGCCTACGTCGTAGCCCGGCGGCTGCTCACCGACCACCAGGGACTTCATGTTGATGCTGGCCATGAAGTCGGCCGGGCCGAAGATCAACGTCTCGACGCGGGGGGAGGCCTGGGCAATCCCGGTAATGTTGAGCAGCCCCAGCGCATTCTCGATCTGCGCCTCGATGCCGATGCGGCCCACCTCGTAGCCCATGGTCTTCTCGATCTGGGTGAGCAGGGTGTCCAGCATGACGACCTGCTCCGGGGTCTGGACCTTGGGCAGCATGATGCAATCCAGGTTGGTCCCGGCGCCCTCGACGACCTCGACGACGTCGCGGTAGGTCCATTCGGTCGTCCAGTCGTTGACGCGCACGGCACGAACCTTGCCCTCGTAACCGCCCTCGTTCAGCGCAGCGACGATGTTCTTGCGGGCATCGGGCTTGGCCAGCGGGGCGACGGCGTCCTCGATATCCATGAATACCTGATCCGCGGGCAGGCCCTTGGCCTTGTCCAGCATCTTGGGACTGCTGCCAGGCACAGCCAGGCAGGAACGACGCGAACGCTGCACGCGGGCGGTGGTGTCGGTCATTGCGGACCTTTCCGGGTCAGTTCGAGGGTCTCTTGCACCCTAACCAGCCGGTATGGCGGCCGTAACGGCGGAGGGTCGACGGCCCGCTGTGACGACCAGGGCCAACCCCGCCAGGATGAGCCCGCCAGCCGGCCACACCGCTGCCGGTGGTGCCTGGCCCAGCCACACCGCCGCGATCAGCGCCGAGCCGGGCAGTTCGAGCAGTATCGCCAGCGACGTGAGCGTCGCCGACAGCGACACCAGCACCTTGTTGATCAAGGTGTGTCCGATCAGCTGCGCCCCCGCGGTGAGCGCCAGGATGAGGCCCCAGTCGCGGGCGCTGTACCCGACCAGCGGCTGGCCGCCTACGAGACAGGCAACGAGCAGTGCCACAGCGGCAGTCGCGTAGACGGCGGTGGTGTACGTCGGCGTGGACACCCGCGGCCGTACCTGCGCGCCAACGGTGACATAGGCCGCTGCGAACACCGCACCCGCGAGCGCCAAGCCGTCCCCCACCAGTGCTCGTGCATCAAGGCGTACGTCCGCCCCGGTGAGGACCGCGACCCCGAGCAGCGCCACCCCGATGCCGGCCCACGTGCGCCCCGGGATGTGGGTCCCACGGGCCCGGGCGATCAGGGCCGCCCATACCGGCTGGGTGGCAACCAGCGCCGCCGACGAGGCGACCGACGTGAAGCGCAGCGACGGTATCCAGACCGCGAAGTGCGCACCGAGCAGCAGCCCGGCGAGGATGGTCGCCTGCCGATGGCGACGACCCAGCCGGGACCATTCGCCGCGGCGCCGCCACCACACCCATGGCGCGGTGAGTACGGCTCCCAGCCCGCAGCGCCAGAACGCCATGGCCAGCGCCGGCGCGGTCGAGGCGGCGATGATCGGGCCCGACGTCGAGATCGCAGCGACGGCGACCAGGAGCAAGACCGGATTTGTCAGATGTGCCAGATCCACCCGGTCCGTACCGGACCTGTCGCCGGGCAGAGGAGTTCCCGCGGCCGGCGACACGTCCGGGATTGTCGCCGATGGACTACTTGGGCAGCTTGGTGAGGTCGACCACGTCATCGGCGGGCGGCGGGGTCACCGTGACCGGCGCATCCCACTCGGACATCGTGATCTTCCCGGCGTCACCGCCACCGGCGACCACCTGCAGCGGGTACGGGGGTCCCTGGGTGGCGACGTACAGCGTCCCCACCGAGTCCGAGGCCCCCTTGCCCACCATTCCCACCGCAGCGATCCCCTCGACGGTCGTCGTGTCGCCCTTGGTGAATACCGCGTCGGAGGTGTTCAGGATTCCCTTGGTGAACGTGCTGATGTTGGCGAAAGTGGCGAAGCTCTTCGCCTGGTCGTTCGTCGTCGGGATCGCCAGCCATCTGCCGCCGAGCAGGGTTGCGGCCGCCTCGCCGTACTGCGACTTGTAGAACTCCTTGTCGCCCTGGATGTAGACCATCGCCGGGGTGACCGTGAGCATGACCTTCTGGCCACCGAGCGTGAGCGACCCGGTGGAGGAATCGGTCGTGAACTGCATGTCCAGGGCGACGGAGTCGCTGCCGGAAGGAACCGCACCGGTGACCCGTACCGAGGACGCCTTGGCCGACGCCGCCTTCATCCGGGACATGATTTCCTCGGCCGTCAGCGCGCCCACACCGTTGTCGGTCAGCGACGGCGAAGGCGACTCCGACGGCGCCTCCGAGGTGGCCGACGGTGTCGGGGTCTCAGTGGCCAAAGCGGCGGGGCTCGAGGTGGCCGGGCTGGCAGTGGCTCCCGTGGACGAGCCCGAGCAGCCCGCCAGCAGCAGCGCTCCTGCAGCGCAGGCCGCGACGCCAGCAAGACGTGGCCGTCGCCCTACCTGCTGCGTACGCAAACCAGTCAAGGACCTGCTATGCACCGACCAAGCCATCCCGATCACCACCCTCAGGTGGCACCGGCGGCCACCTGCAAGGAGCGTAACCGCCGGGCGCGCCCTCGAACCCCGTCTCAGTTCACAATGCGGTGACGGTTCGGTGGGTAACCTTCGCGCGTGTCCACCGCGGTCCCGACGCTGGTCTTCCTGGCCCGGCTGGCCGGGGTCGGCGTCTTCGAACCGGACGGCGACCAGGTCGGTCGGGTCCGTGACGTGGTCGTGGCGCTGCGCGCCGGGACCGCCGCACCGCGGGTCCTCGGCCTGGTCGTCGAGGTGCAGCCGCGGCGGCGCAGCTTCGTCCCGATGACCCGGGTCAACACGATGGACCGTGGCCAGGTCGTGGTGTCCGGGCTGGTCAATCTGAAGCGGTTCGAACAACGCCCGGGCGAGACGCTGGCGATGGGAGAGCTGCTGGATCGCCAGGTCACCCTGGCCGCGACCGAAGAGCCGGTCACGGTGATGGACCTGGGCATCGAGCAGAACCGGACCCGCGACTGGCACGTGGCCCGCCTGTACGTGCGCAAGGGCGGGAGCGGATTCCGGCGCCGCGGCGAGTCGGTCATCGTCGACTGGGCCGAGGTCAGCGGTCTTTCGCTGCCCGAACGCGAACAGGGTGCCGTACACCTGCTGGCCGCCATGGACAAGCTGCGCCCGGCCGACCTGGCCAACGTGCTGCACGAGCTGTCTCCCAAGCGCCGGCTCGAGGTTGCCCGAGAGCTGGACGACCAGCGGCTCGCCGATGTCCTGGAGGAGTTGCCCGACGACGACCGGGTGGAGATCGTCAGCACCCTGGAGCAGGCCCGCGCCGCCGACGTCCTGGAGGAGATGGATCCCGACGACGCCGCCGACCTGCTCGCCGAACTCGACCCAGCCCGGGCCGCCGGGCTGCTGGCATTGATGGAGCCGGACGAGGCCGCCGACATCCGCCGGCTGTTGGCCTACGACGACGCGACCGCCGGCGGGATGATGACCACCGAGCCGGTCATCCTGCCCCCGGACGCCACAGTGGCCGATGCGCTGGCCCGGCTGCGCAACCGGGAACTGTCCCCCGCGTTGGCCTCCCAGGTCTACGTCACCCGGGCGCCGCTGGAGAGCCCCACCGGCAAATACCTCGGGGTCGTGCACTTCCAGAAGTTGCTGCGCGAACCGCCAGCCACACTCGTCTCGGCCGTGCTGAATACCGATCTTGAACCCATCGGACCGGCCGCGCCGTTGGGTCAGGTGGCCCGCTACTTCGCGACGTACAACCTGGTCGCGTTGCCGGTGGTCGACGAGGGCGACCACCTGCTGGGCGCGGTCACCGTCGACGACGTCATCGACCACATGCTCCCCGATGACTGGCGCGAGAGCGACACCTGGCGGGACGCCGACGACGACGACATCGACAACATCGACGACGACATCGAGGACGCCGACGATGGCGCGTGAGCATCGCCGGGAGCGGCCGCAACTGGACCAGCCGCTGCAGCGGGGTTTCACGCTGAGGCGGCCCACCTACGACCCGGACACCTTTGGCCGGGTGTCCGAACGGATCGCGCGCTACATCGGGTCGTGGAAGTTCATCGCCTGGATGACGGCGTTCATCATCGCCTGGATCGCCTGGAACGTCTTCGCCCCCGCGGCGTGGAAACCCGATGCGTTCCCGTTCATCTTCCTGACCCTGTTGCTCAGCCTGCAGGCCTCGTACGCCGCGCCGCTGATCCTGCTCGCCCAAAACCGGCAGAGCGACCGGGACCGGGTGACGTACAACTCCGACCGGGCCCGCAGCGAACGGATGCTCGCCGACGCCGAATACCTCACCCGGGAGATCGCCGCCCTGCGGCTGGCCTTGGGCGAGGTGGCCACCCGGGACTACGTGCGCGCCGAGCTGCGCGACCTGCTGGGCGAGCTCAATCAGAGCATCGGGCGCTCGGACGACGACGAGGACGGGCGGCCCGCCCGGGTCCGCTAGCCGTTTCGGGTCAGAAGTCGCCCGACGCGACCGAAGGGGTCAGCGTGACCGCGGAGACTCTGCCCGCCCGGGACTCGAGTGCCCCGGCAGCGCCGCGCCGACGGCTGGGCGATGTCCTGGTCGACCGTGGCGCGCTCACCGAGGAAGCGCTCGGGTGGGCGCTGGACGCGCAGTCGGCCGATCCGCCCCGCAAGCGCCGCCGCCTGGGCCGGGTGCTGGTGGACCTCGGGCTGATCGACGACCTGGCGCTGGCGTTGGCACTGGGCGAACTGCACAACTCACCGGTCGTCGATCTCGACACGATCCCCCCCGATCGCGCCGCGGGGCAGTTGATTCCCCGCGCCGTCGCCGAGCGACACAAGATCGTCGCTATCGGTTGGCGTGGCCGGTCGCTACAGGTCGCCGTGGCCGACCCGATCGACGTGGTGGCCCTCGACGATGTGCGGATGCTGGCCGGGGCCGCCGGGTTGGCCGTCAGCGTCGCACCCGAACGACAGATCGCCTTGCGCCTGGAACAGATCTGGAACGACGCGGCCGATCGGGCCGTCGTCGACCAGTTCATGCAGGAGGCCCTGCCGCAGAGCACCGTCGCGGAGGACATGGCCTCCGACAGCGACGCTGCCGCGGTCAAGATGGTCGAGCGGATGCTCACGCATGCCGCGCGGCTGGGCGCCAGCGACGTCCACGTCGAACCGCAGCGCGACGGTGTCCACGTCCGGATGCGCGTCGACGGCTTGATGCGCGACGTGCTGCATCTGCCGATCGCGATGCACGGCTCCATGGTGGCCCGACTCAAGATCATCTCTGGGCTGGACATGATCGAGCGACGCATCCCGCAGGACGGCCGTACCCGACTGCAGGTCGAGGGCCGCGGTTATGACGTACGCGTCTCGACCCTGCCGTCCCTGCGCGGGGAGACCGTGGTCCTGCGACTGCTGCCGAACAGCACCTCGTTGCCCGCGCTATCCGAGCTGGGCATGGACATCGACCAGGCCGAGGATCTGCGCCGCATCCTGCGGTCCTCGCAAGGTCTGGTCCTGATCACCGGCCCGACCGGGTCGGGCAAGACCAACACGCTGTACGCCGGCATCAACGAGGTCGTCGGCGGCGAGCGGAACGTCATCGCGCTGGAGGACCCGGTCGAGGTCGAACTGCCCGGAACCACCCAGGTGCAGATCGACGAGAAGGTCGGGATGACCTTCGCCCGCGGGCTGCGGGCGGTCCTGCGCCAGGATCCCGACGTGGTTCTGGTGGGTGAGATGCGCGACACCGAGACCGCCGAACTCGCGGTCCGAGCAGCCCTGACCGGGCACCTGGTGCTTTCGACCCTGCACACCCTGGATGCTCCGGCCGCCCTGACCCGGCTCACCGACATGGGCATCACGCCGTATCTGGTCGCCACGTCGCTGTCGATGGTCGTCGCGCAGCGCCTGGTCCGCCGGCCATGTACGCACTGTGCCGGCGAGGAACACATCACCCCGGCGCTCGCCACCCGGCTCGGGCTGGGCGGTGACTGGTCGCAGGTGCCGTTCCGGCGGGCCGAGGGGTGCCCGAAATGCGATTTCAGTGGCTACCGCGGGCGGGTCGGGGTCTTCGAGACCCTGGTGGTCTCCCCGGCCGTCCGGGAGGCGCTGCTCGACGGCGGCGGTGAGACGCAGGTCCGCTCGGCCGCCTTGGCCAGCGGCTGGCGACCACTGCTGCAGCGAGCGGTCTCCGCCGCGGTCGACGGGCGGACCACCCTGGCCGAGGTCATCCGTACGGTCTCCAGCGGGATCGAGGAGGAGTAGCACTGCTCGCCCGGTCAGCGAGGAGTGTCCGCTGGGCCACCTACGATGGCTGCCCATGTCGTCATTGCCCGAGGTTGCCGCCGTCCAGAACGCCCTGGCTGGCGTCGAGGACCCCGAGATCCACCGCCCGATCACCGAGCTGGGCATGGTCAAGTCGGTGGACGTGCGGCCCGACGGGGTGGTCGAGGTCGCCGTGTGGCTGACGGTCTCCGGCTGTCCGATGCGCGAGACGATCACCTCCCGGGTGACCGCCGCCGTGGCGGCTGTGCCCGGAGTCGTGGACGTCCGAGTCACCCTGGACGTGATGAGCGAGCAGCAGCGCCAGGAGTTGCGCACCCTCCTTCAGGGTGGCCGGGAGCGGGACATCCCCTTTGCCCGACCCGGCTCAACCACCCGGGTGTACGCGGTGTCCTCCGGCAAGGGCGGCGTCGGCAAGTCCTCGGTGACGGTGAACCTCGCAGTCGCGATGGCGGCCATGGGCAGCCGGGTCGGCGTGGTCGACGCCGACATCTACGGGCACTCGATCCCGCGGATGCTCGGCGTGGACACTCCGCCGACGATGGTCGAGGGCATGATCATGCCGCCGCAGGCGTACGGCGTCTCGGTGATCTCGATGCTGCCCTTCAAGCCCGGTGGCGTGACCCAGCCGGTCGCGTTCCGTGGCCCGATGCTGCACCGCGCGCTGGAGCAGTTTCTCGCCGACGTGTGGTGGGGTGACCTGGACATCCTGTTGCTGGATCTGCCCCCCGGGACCGGGGACGTCGCAATCTCGACCGCCCAGTTGATCCCCACCGCGCAGATCCTGGTCGTCACCACCCCGCAGCCGGCGGCCGCCGAGGTAGCCGTACGGGCCGGGATGCTCGCCACCCAGACGCATCAGAAGGTTGTCGGGGTCATCGAGAACATGAGCAGCACCCCCTGCCCGCACTGCGGCGAACCGTTGGACCTGTTCGGCATCGGGGGCGGCAGTGTGGTCGCCGAGCAGCTGTCCAAGGAGTTCGGTACGGACGTCCCGCTGCTGGCCCAGGTGCCGTTCGACGTACGCCTGCGCGAAGGCGGTGACTCCGGCCGGCCACTGGTCCTGGATGAGCCCGCAGCGCCCGCGTCGATCGCGCTGGCCGACGTCGCGACGCGGCTGGGTCGGCGGCCGCTGGGACTAGCAGGACAGAGTCTCG
Organism: Candidatus Nanopelagicales bacterium; assembly: GCA_038208295.1. GTDB lineage: Bacteria > Actinomycetota > Actinomycetes > S36-B12 > JBBQYX01 > JBBQYX01. The sequence goes on from JBBQYX010000019.1 coordinate 21,926, forward strand.
GACTTACCCCGGCGTCCCGCTTCTGAAATCTCAGGTTACGTCCGGGTCGTAGCCGGGCCGGCCCACTGCGTCGGCGGCATGCCCGGGCGGTGGTACCGCGCCACTGGCCGGCGCCGTCGGCGCTGCAGTCCCCGGGTGCGGTGCTTGGACCGCAGACGTGCCGTTGGACGTACTGGGAATCGCCGTACCCGCGGTCTGCGTGGTCCGCCGGATCAGGTCGCCCTGCGATCGCACCACGTCCAGGGACGGCGCAGTTGCAGTGTTCACGTCGTCGAGCAGCCCGCCGACCAAGCGCCGGGGGTGCAGGTCCCGCAGGTCGTTGACCAGACCGTTCGCGGATTCCAGATCGATCCCGGCAGCATCGGACAGGTCGCGGCGGGCGTTGGCGGCCAGGTCCCGCAGCTGCCGGACCATCCGCATACCGTCGGCGATCGCCTTCGGCAGCTTCTCCGGGCCGAAGACGAGCAGTCCGATCAGGACGAGCAGCACCATCTCGCCCAGACCGATGTTGAACACGCAGCATCCTTCGTGTGGGGATCGGACAGCAGGTCGACAGATGCCGGCTCGCTGCGAGCAGCGTACGGCCCTATTCGGTGGCGGTATCGGCAGCCAGCACCACGGAGATGATCGATCCGTCCGAACGCGTCAGCGAAACGGTGTCACCCGGAGCACCACGACGCAACGCCACCACGAACTCGGTCGCATCGGCGACCGGGCGGCCATCGACCCCTGTGACCACGTCACCGACCTGAAGGCCGCCCGCTTCGGCGGACCCGCCGGGTGTCACCGCGCCGATCCGGGCCCCCGGACCGGGGTAGGCCAGGTCGAGTTGGACGCCGATGACGGGGGTCGCGGATCGGCCGGTATCGATGATCTCGTTGGCGATCCGGGCTGCCTGCGCGATGGGAATCGCAAAGCCCAGCCCGATGCTGCCGCCGCGGCCGGCGCCCTGCGCCAGGGTGGCGGTGGCGGCGTTGACCCCGACCACTGCACCCGCACCGTTCACCAGCGGGCCGCCGGAGTTGCCCGGGTTGATCGCGGCGTCGGTCTGGATGGCGCTGAGGAAGGACGTCTCGCCCTGGCCGCCGGCGGTGACCGGGCGATCCAGCGCACTGACGATCCCGACGGTCACAGTGCCGCGCAGGCCCAACGGTGAGCCGACCGCGATGACCAGGTCGCCCACCCCCGGCGGGCTCTGCGCCACGGTCACCGCGGGCAGGTCAGCGCGGTCCACCCTGACCACCGCGATGTCGGCAGAGGTGTTGCGCCCCACGATGCTGCCCGTAGCAGTGGCGCCGTCACTGAAGGACACGGTGATGGCGCCGCCCTCGACCGCCCCGGCGATGACGTGACTGTTGGTCACGATCAGCCCATCAGGGCGAAACACGAACCCTGAACCGGTTCCACCGGAGCCGGTGCCGCTGGAAACCTCGAGGGACACCACCGACGGCAGCACGGTCCGGGCCACCCCGGCGATCGTCGACTCGTCACGAGGGCGGATATCACCGGGCGCCTGCGGTAGCGGTGCGGCCCCTGGTGAGACCCCGCTGACCGCGTCCCGGTCGCGGACCAGCCGGAAACCGACGACTCCACCGATCAGTCCGGCCAGCAGGCCCGTCACGAGCAGCATCGACAACATCGCTACCCACCGGCGTGGCGGGGCGGCGCCGGGCGCGCCGTACACCGAGACGACGTCGGGGGGGTCGGCCGGTGCGTGGTCGGTCCGGTCCACCGCACCTGCACCTGCACCTGCGCCAGCGCCAGCGGCGAACGGCCAGCTGGGCAGAATCGAGGTGTCGTTGCGCCAGTCGCCCCCGCCCTCGGCGTCGGCGTCGGCGTCGGCGCGCACCGTCGGCGTCGAAACCCCCGGCGGCGGATCCGAGCCGAACCCGAGGACCGCCGCGGCGGCGGGTGGGGGCAGGGACGACACCGGAGCGCCGCTGGGCGGCGACCAGGAGGGCGCAGCGTCAGATTCGGTCTGCCCGGGCATGCCGTCCTCCTCCCCGCGCGGGATCTCATCTGGTGGGGCGTCGGTCGAGGCACAGCCCGGGCCGGCGTGGCGGGGGCAGCCTACGGTGGGGCTGACCACCCGTGCCTCTGCGCCGCCGGTGGCTTCGGACCACAGCCAGCTAGGGCGTCGAGGCCGGCGGGCGACTCGGGGCCCACAGCACTGGCGCCCATCGCAGTCTGGTATCGACTCCGGAATTTTGCCCACTCACGACCGGCTGGGCGGCGGGCGTTGGCGGGATCGGGGCCACCGGGCGGTCGGCGCCCGTGGCGGTGGTCGCACCCAGCACGGCGAGCAGCAGCAAACCACCCGCGCCGACGACCGTGCGCCTCACCGGGACCGTCGGCAGCACGCGACGGTACCGCCGGCGGGGCCGACCGGACGGCGGCGGAGTACGCGGCCCGGGGCCGCTCGGACCGGCAGGCCGCCGCGGCCGAACGGTGAGTCTCGGGTCGGGCGTAGCTGAGGGCCCGTCGTCGACGAGGCCACGCAGCCGTGCCACCAGAGCGGGCGGCGCCGCTGGCTCGGCTAGTGCGCCCAATCGACGCTTGACGCAGCGTTCGACTTCGGCCGCCAGGCGACAGGGCTCACAGCCGGCCAGATGCGTCAGTGCCTGATCCCGCTCCCCCCCGGAGAGGGCGCCGTCGACGAGTGCAGAAACCCGGGCCCCGAGGTGGTGGGAGCGGTTCACGACCCGGTCCGGCCGCCCATACCCGCGGGCATCCGGGTGGCGGTCCCACCGCGGGGAGCTCGATGTGCCAACGCCTCCCGAAGAGCGGCCCGGCCGCGGTGGATTCTCGAACGTACGGTCCCGATCTTGATGCCCAGCGCCTCGGCGACCTCTTCATAGCTGAGGCCCTCGATGTCGCACAGCACGACCGCGGCACGGAACTCCGGCGACAGGGCGTCCAGAGCCGCCTCGATGTCGCCGTCGAACGACCAGTCGTCATGGTGGTCCTGCGGGGAGGACTCCCGACCCGGGAGTCGGTCGGCGGCGTCCTCACCCAGCGCATCGAAGCGGATGCGCTGCTTACGCCGCATTTGGTCGAGGAACAGATTCGTGGTGATCCGGTGCAACCAGCCCTCGAAGGTGCCTGGCGTGTATTGCGACAACGACCGGAACACCCGGACGAAGACCTCCTGGGTCAGGTCCTCGGCGTCATACCGGTTCCCGGTCAGGCGGTAAGCCAGGCGGTAGACCCGCGCGGAATGAGTCAGGACGACCTGCTCCCATTCCAAGGGACTCGTGGGCGGCAGGATTGCCGGCGCGGTGTCGGGCGCCGCCGGAAGGGTCGCCGTCCCCGCGGCTGGGGCAGCGCTGTGGACCCCACCGGAGGGATCAGCGGGCACTGCGCCCGATGCAGCACCGGGCGTTACTGGCTGCTCACTGCTGGACTCGAGTCGGGGGTCGATGAGGGTCGTACCACCAAGGGCGGTCACGGCTGTCACGGCTCCTTCGGGCTGCGCCCCCCGGAGGGCGCACTGTGCAGTGCAGCCCGCGCGGACGCCCGGGCGCATCCATGGTGCCCGCTGCCACCTTCGTCCGGCGAACCCAGCCGGGCCGGCGTGGTCCTCCGTACGAAGCCCGTACATCCTCGCAACCGCCGCGTGGTCCCAGGCCTGCCGCAAACCCGGCCCGCACGGCGATCCGCTCCATGCTGTGCTGACCCCCCGCTAAAGTCACAGTCGACGCGTCGACCAGGCTGGTCGAAGACGCTTCGGACAGCCTGGTAGGAGGACCGAGTGACCGGCAGGACGGGTAGGCCATGACACAGGACCCTGCGGGGATGTCGACTGGAGGTCCGTCGCGAGCGAGCTGGGACTTCGCCGACGGGTTCGTTGGTGAGGACCCGGTGCTGTTGACCGCGCGCAGCCGGGCAGCGGTGCTGGGGTGCCCTTGCCCGGCACCGGGGGCAGGTGCGGTGTTGCGAATGCTGGCCACCGCGGTGGACGCGCGCGCCGTGGTCGAGGTCGGGACCGGCGTCGGAGTGACCGGCACGTGGCTGCTTCGCGGGATGCGTACGGACGCGGTGTTGACCACCGTGGACGCGGACGCCGAGCACCACCAAGTCGCCCGGGAGACGTTCGGCGCCGCGGGCTTCGGGGGCCGGGTGCGACAGATCACCGGTCGGGCTCTGGAGGTGCTGCCCCGGTTGACCGACGGTGTCTACGACCTGGTGGTCGTGGGGGGTGAGGTGCTGGACTATCAAGCCTGCTTGTCCGAGTCGCTGCGCCTGCTGCGACCTGGCGGGATCGTCGCCTTCCTGTCCGTGCTGCACGAGGATCGGTTGGCCGATGCCGCGGTCCGGGACGCCGAGACGATCGCGCTGCGCGAATTGGTGAGCGCGGTCCACGACGATGAACGGTTGGTGCCCAGCCTGCTGCCCGTGAGCGACGGCTTGCTGGTCGCGGTGCTGCGGCCTGACCGGGACTGACGCCGCGGCTTCGACTGCCTCAACGGGCCCCGGGCGCCCCGTCGGACAGCCAGCGCAGCAGCGCCCGCGTCCCGAACCCGGTGGCCCCCTTGGGGTGCTCGTGGCGGTCGGACTCGGCCCGCGCCGGACCGGCGATGTCCAGGTGCGCCCAGCGGCGGCCGCCCGCGAACGGCCGCAAATAGAGCGCGGCAGTGATTGAGCCGGCCCCGAACCCGGCCTGATGCGGCACATGCGCGCTGTCGGCCACCGGCGAGGCCAACGCGGTCTCGTAGTCGGCGACCAGGGGCAGCCGCCACAGCGGATCACCGCCGCGCTCCCCGGCTTGGAGCAGGGCGTCGGCCAGGGGCTCGTGGGTGGCATACAGCACACCGATCCCGCGGCCCAGCGCCACCGTCGCAGCGCCGGTGAGGGTGGCCACGTCGATCAGCACATCCGCACGCAGCGTCCGGTCCGCGTGGGCCAGCGCATCGGCCAGCAAGAGGCGGCCCTCGGCGTCGGTGTTCAGGATTTCGGTGGTCCGCCCGTTGGGGTGGGTGACGACATCGGCGGGTCGCATCGCGTCGGCTCCGGGCAGGTTCTCCGCGCAGACCAGCAGCCCGGTGACCCGGACGGGGACCTCCAGCGCGGTTAGCGCCGACATGGCACCGAGCACTGCCGCCGCGCCCGACATGTCCGTCTTCATCAGGGCCATGCCGGCGGCCGGCTTGATGGACAGGCCACCGGAGTCGAAGGTCACGCCCTTGCCGATGAGCACCACATGGGGTGCCCGCCGGGTAACGGGGACATACCGCAGTTCGACCAGGCGAGGAGACCGTGCGCTACCGCGCCCGACGGCCAACAGGCCGCCGAAACCCATGTCTCGCAACTCTTTCGGCTCGAAGACGCGGGAAGCCAGCCCGTTGTCCGCTGCCACCCGTACGGCCTGGTCGGCCAGCCAGGCCGGGGACTTCAGGTTGCTGGGGGTGTTGGCGAGGTCGCGAGCCAGCAGGACCGCCCGCGACCGGACGACGGCGTCCGGCACCGCGGCGGACTCCTGCGCCGCGGTAGCGATCTGCACCCGCATCGCTGGGGCCGGTGGCGGTGTGCTGGCCCAGCTGTACGCATAGCCACCCAGCAGCAGGCCCTGGGTGAACGCGGCGACACCCGCCTCGCCGGTGCCCGCAGCCGCCTCAACCCGGACCCGCCGAAGCCGCCGGGTCGCCCGGGCGGTCGCCGCACCGGCGCGCCGCAGGTCGCCGGGCCCGCCGTCACCCAGGCCGACACACAGGATCTGCTGCGGGTGATCGGACTCCAGATCGACGGCGTACGTGGACCCAGGCGTGGCCTTGGCCTGCGCCCGCTGCAGCCGGCGGGGCAGATCGACTCCGTACCGGCCACCCAGGTCGACCGCGGCGGGGTCTATCAGCACACCGTCGGCACCGGGGCGCATGCCAACGACGATCACTTGGGGGCCGCGGCGGCCCGGCGTCGGGTCGCCGGCCTCGGTGACAGCCTCGACCACGCTGGTTGCCGTCGCGGACCTGCGCTTCACGATGACGTCCTACTGTCCTGGCCGGAGGCGGCCGGTTGCCGGCAGCAGACGACCCCGCATCCCGCGACTGCGGGACCGGGGCCGGTGCGGACCACTGAGGGAATCAGACGATCAAGCAGCGGGCAGCACGGCGAGCAACTTCTCACCGAGGTCACGCGCCTCGTCGGCGTTGAGCTCGACGACCAGTCGCCCACCGCCCTCGAGCGGGACGCGCATGACGTACCCCCGTCCCTCCTTCGTCACCTCGAGCGGGCCATCGCCCGTTCGTGGCTTCATGGCGGCCATGTGGGTCCCCTTTCGGCGTGTCCTGACGCGGCCCGATGCGTGGTGCCGGTGCCAGCGCATGCTGGCGGGCCGCGGCGTACGAGCGACCATTATCGCTGACTGATCGGCTCCCGGTACGCACACCCGACCAGATGATCATTTACCAGCCCGATGGCCTGCATTGTCGCGTACGCGGTGGTGGGGCCGACGAAGACGAAGCCGGCCGCCTTCAGCGCCCGGGCCAGCGTGCTGGATGCAGTGGTTTTCGCGGGCACCTCGGCCAGGGTGCGCGGCGCCGGGCGACCCGGGTCCGGGGCGTGGGACCACACCAACCGGTCCAGCGCGCCACTGCCTGCGGAGTCGATCAGCGCCCGTGCGGCACCGGCGTTGTGGCAGGTCGCCTCGATCTTGGCCCGGTTTCGGATGATGCCTGGATCGGCCAGCAGCCGGGCCCGGTCGTTGGGTCCGAAGCCGGCGACCGCGGCGATGGAGAACCCATCGAAGGCCGTACGGAAACCCGCTCGGCGCCGCAGAATCGTCAGCCACGACAGGCCGGACTGGAACGCCTCCAGCGACAATCGCTCGAAGACAGCATCATCGCCGCGCGCGACCCGCCCCCACTCGTCGTCGTGGTAGGCGAGGTAATCCGTTGCCGTCCCCACCCAGCCGCAGCGCCGGAGTCCGTCCGTACCGACGATCAGGTCGGGGCGGGCAGCCCGGTCAGCCGGCGGGGTCACACAGGCCCGAGCCCAGCAGGCTCCACCCGGGCTGCGCCGGACTCGACCCGGGCCGCGAATCGCGTGCGCGAGGCCCGGACCCCGGCGGCGAAGACCGTCTCCACGGGGACGGCCACCAGCACGTCCCAGTCAGGCGGACCGGGCGGTCGCCGCTCATTCGACCGGCCCGAAACGATCGACCGGGCGCCACGCGTGCGCGGTGTCCCTTGTGGCGGCTGCGACTGTGGCGGCTGCGACTGTGGCGGCTGCGACCCCGTCAGCGGGTTCGTCAGCGGGTGCGTCAGCGGGTTCGTCAGCGCCAAGGTCAGGCCGCTCGGCGCCGGAGTCGCTAGCGGACTCGGCAGCGGATTCGTCGTGGCCGGTGGCACCTGGCGCCGTCTGGTGGACAGCTCGGCCGACTGCGGCAGCATCGGTCGGGGACCCGGACACACCGGACAGGGCCACCTCGAGCTCAGCGATGCGGGTGTCCCGATCGGCAAGGTCCACGGACAGGCGATCGAGCAGATCGTCCACCTCGTCCATCCGGTAGCCACGCAGCCCGACGTCGAAGCGCACGGCATCGACATCGGCGGCGGTGGCAGGGCGTTCCAACGGGAAAGCGTCCGGCGCCCGGTCCGGGATGATCTGCGGCAAGCCGTCGAACCGCCCGACGGCGGCCAGTCCGACCGCCAGGATCACGGCGAAGCCGACCAGCACGAACACGAACGTGATCACCGGTGCCCCTCCCGATCGACGTGTCTCGCCGACCGACCCCCGATGCTGCCATGAAGCGTGTGCACGAGCCCGGCGTACGAATCGGCCGCCGGTGCAACGGCCGGCCACGGCGGGCATGCTGTGCGGGGCTCGGCGGGGTGGCCCCGGACCGGCCGGGAAGGGGCAGCATGGCGCCGAGCGAGGGCAAGAGCGACGGATGCGAAGTCCCTGCCGAAGCCGTACCCACCCCGACCGTGCTGCTGCTGCGGGGGCGGGCGTACCCCCCCGAGACTCCGCTGATCATGGCGATCATCAACCGGACGCCGGACTCGTTCTACGACAAGGGCGCCACGTACGCGGTTGCCATGGCCCTCGATGCGGTGGACCAGGCCGTGGCCGAGGGGGCGGACATCATCGACATCGGCGGCGTGAAAGCTGGGCCGGGACCCGAGGTCGACGAGGCCGAGGAACTGCGCCGGGTCGCCGATTTTGTCGGTGCCGTCCGCGGGCGGCATCCGGATGTCGTGATCAGCGTCGATACCTGGCGCTCGGGAGTGGCCGAGGCCGCCTGTCAGCAGGGCGCCAACCTGCTCAACGACGCCTGGGGTGGGGTGGACCCAGCCCTGGCCGACGTCGCCGCGCGGCACCGGGTCGGCCTGGTGTGCACCCACGCCGGCGGGCACGCCCCCCGGACGCGGCCGCACCGGGTCGCCTACGACGACGTCGTGGCGGACATCCTGGCCCGGACCACGGCGCTGGCCGAGCGGGCAGTGCGCCATGGGGTCGCCCGGCAGAGCGTCCTGATCGATCCGGGGCACGACTTCGGCAAGAACACCTGGCACTCACTGGCCGCAACCCGACGCACCGGCGAATTGGTGGCCACCGGCTGGCCGGTGCTGGTGTCGTTGTCCCGCAAGGACTTCGTGGGCGAGTCGCTGGACCGGCCGGTCCCCGCGGACCGGCTGGCCGGGACGCTGGGAGCCACCGCCGTGGCGGCCTGGCTGGGTGCGCGGGTCTTCCGCGTTCACGACGTACGGGCCAGCCGCGATGTCGTCGACATGGTCGCCACGATCGCGGGCGGCCGGCCCCCCGCCGTGGCCCGCCGGGGTCTGGCCTGACCGTGCAGGTACCCCGACCCGCCCGGCTTCGGGACCTTCGGCCTGCGCGGCCGTGCCGGACAGCCCCGGAGTCGGCTGGCTTACCAAACCCATACACAGCGCACACCCAGGTCACACCCGGCTGCCTTTCGATGAGGAGCGCGAGACACCGATGCCCCGCAGGGGGCACCGATCGGCAGGTTGATGGTTTCTGAGGAGGCAGACGGTGAAGAACCCACGCAGGATTGCCACAGCAGCGGCGTACGTGGCTGCGGGTGCACTCGGCGCAACGGCGCTGACCGGCGTCGCGATGGCGGCGGGCGGCGGGAGTACGGCCGCAGACAGTGGCGCTTGGCACGCCGTTCCGGCGGCCACCAGCACGCCCAGCACCCCCGCGCCGGAAGACGGTTACGGGTTTGGCCGCGGCGGGATGCGCGGCGGCGGACATGGGCCTGGTGACGGGGACCCGGGCGAGATGGCCGACCGCATGGGTCGCGGCGGGCTCAGCGGCCACGATGCCGATGATTGGGGCCCCGGCGACAGGGCCGACCGCTTGGGTGGCGACCGCACGGGTGGCGGCACCGGCGGCGGCTGGTCCCGCGGCGCGGGCGGCGACATGTTGCACGGTGATCTAACGGTCCAGGACACGACCGGGACTGCAGTGCACCGCGTCCAGAACGGCACTGTCACGGCGATCAGCGCTACGTCGATCACGGTAGCCAGCACCGACGGCTACGACTCGACGTACGCCATCACCGACACCACCGTGCTGCGCCGGGACTTCAGCACCGTCAAGGCCGCCGACATCAAGGTCAAGGACAACGTCCACATCAGCGGGACGGTGAGCGGGACCAGCGTGACCGCCCTGCGCGTGCGGGCCGTCTCCGCCGACCAGCAGGCAAAGATCCAGCAGCGCCTGGACGACTGGCGCTCGGCCCACCCGACCCCCAGCAGCAGCGCGACGACCTCGGGCACCTCCTACTGACACTTCGAGCGCCCCGCCCGATCGCGGCCCGTGATGGCCCGGCTCCCCTCAAGGGGTCGGGCCATCGCACATTGCCGGCCCGGGCCGCCGTGGCGGCCGCTCCGGTGCACCGGGTCAGCCGCCGTGGCCGAGCCAGCGACGCAGGGCGGTGGCGCAGTTGCGGATCTGGTCCAGCGGCGCGTACTCCTCCCGGGTATGCGCCAGGCCGGGGTCACCCGGGCCGAAGTTCACCGCCGGCACGCCGAGGCCTGCGAACCGGGCCACATCGGTCCAGCCATACTTCGGCCGCGGTAGCCCGCCCACGGTGGCGACGAACTCCGCAGCGGCCGGGTGCATCAGCCCGGGCAGGGCGCCGGGCGCCAGATCGACCACTTCGACGTCGAACCCGTCGAACACCTCCCGTACGTGCGCCTGCGCCAGCGGGGCCGAGACCGAGGGGGCGAACCGATAGTTCACGGTCACCGCGCAGGCGTCCGGGATGACGTTGCCGGCCACTCCCGCCTCGATCCAGACCGCGTTCAGGCCTTCGCGATAGGTCAGCCCGTCGATGTCCACCTCAGCGGGCCGGTAGGCCGACAGCCGGTCGAGCACCGGCGCTGCAGCGTGGATCGCGTTGTCTCCCAGCCAGGATCGCGCACTGTGCGCCCGCCGACCGGACGTCCGTACGATCGCCCGCAGGGTCCCCTGACAGCCAGCCTCGACCGCGCCGCCGGTCGGTTCGAGCAGTACGGCGAAGTCGGCGGCCAGCCAATCCGGTCGGGTGGTGGCCAGCCGCTTCAGGCCGTTGAACCGCTCGGCGACCTCCTCGGCCTCATAGAACACATACGTCACGTCCCGCGAAGGCGTCGGCATCGTGGCCGCGCAGTGCAGCGCGACGGCGACACCGCCCTTCATGTCGCAGGCACCCAAGCCGTACAGCCGGCCCCCCTCGATCCGGTGCGGCAGGTTGTCCGCGGCGGGCACGGTGTCCAGATGCCCGCCCAGCACGACCCGCTCGGCGCGGCCGAGGAAGGTACGGGCGACCACGGTGTCGCCGTCGCGGTCGACCTGCAGGTGGGGCAGCGCCGTCAGCGCGGCCTGCACCGCATCCGCCAGCGGACCCTCGTGGTGCGATTCGCTGGGGATGTCGACCAAGGCGGCGGTCAGGCTGACGACGTCGGCGTGTAGGTCCAATGGGATCACGTTGCCGCGTCGGCCCGGTGCGCTCACCTGGCTACGGTAGCGACGTGACCCAAACGACCCGTGCGCCCGACCTGTCCCCCGTCACCGGACCGGCGTGCGGTGTTGGGTTGGCGACGTACGCCGATGACCTGCTGCTCGATGTCTGGTTTCCCGCGCCCGCCCTCGGCGCGGATCTCGTAGACGTGGCCAGCGTCGGGGCGGGCATCGAGAGCGACGACCTGCGACAGGTCCGGGTGCAGACCGTGACGACCGTGATCGAGGACCTGCAGGCCCCGCCCGCCAACGGCGCCGACGCCTACCTGCGCCTGCACCTGTTGTCGCATCGCCTGGTCCGCCCGCGCACGGTCAACCTGGACGGCCTGTTCGGGCTGCTGGCAAACGTCGCCTGGACGTCGCACGGCCCGGTGGCGATCGACCGGCTGGACCAGATGCGGCTGCGGGCCCGCGGCCGCGGGAACCACGTGACGGTGTTCGGGGTGGACAAGTTCCCCCGGATGGTCGACTACGTCGTCCCGTCGGGGGTGCGCATCGCCGACGCAGACCGGGTGCGGCTGGGCGCCCATCTGGCACCGGGCACGACCGTCATGCACGAGGGCTTCGTCAACTTCAACGCGGGCACCCTGGGCGCCTCCATGGTCGAGGGCCGTATCTCGGCCGGCGTTGTGGTCGGCAACGGCTCGGATATCGGCGGCGGCGCGTCGGTCATGGGCACCCTGTCCGGCGGGGGTACGCAGGTCATCCGGATCGGTGAGCGCTCCCTGGTGGGCGCCAATGCGGGCATCGGGATCAGCCTGGGCGATGACTGCGTCGTGGAGGCCGGCTGCTACGTCACCGCAGGCTCACGGGTCACCCTGCCGGACGGCAGCATTACCAAGGCCGCGACCCTGTCTGGCGTCGCCGATCTGCTGTTCCGCCGCCACTCAGTGACCGGGTCCCTGGAGGCGCTGCCGCGGACCGGTTCGTGGGGCGGTCTGAATGCGGCCCTGCACAGCAACCACTGAGTGAGGAGGGCGGTGCGAGTGGCCGACTAGCGGATGGCCAGCGGCGTGTAGTCGCGGGCCGGCTCCCCCACGTACACCTGCCGGGGTCGGCCGATCTTGGTGGTCTCATCGGCCATCATCTCCCGCCACTGCGCGATCCAGCCGGGCAGCCGCCCGAGGGCGAACAGCACGGTGAACATCCGGGTCGGGAAACCCATCGCTTTGTAAATCATGCCGGTGTAGAAGTCGACGTTGGGATAGAGCCGCCGCTCGGCGAAGTAGTCGTCGGCCAGCGCCACCTCCTCCAGCCGCAACGCGACATCCAGACGTGGATCGTGCACCGCGAGGCGATCCAGGACCTCGTGGCAGGCCCGCTTCACCAGCGATGCACGGGGGTCGTAGTTCTTGTAGACCCGATGCCCGAAACCCATGAGTTTGACGCCGGGTTCCTTGTTCTTGACCCGCTTGACAAATGCATCGACGTCTCCGCCGTTCTGCAGGATCTGCTCCAGCATCGTCAACACAGCCTGATTGGCGCCGCCGTGCAAGGGACCGAAAAGCGCGTTGATGCCTGCGGAGACCGAGGCGAACAGGTTGGCGTGACTGGATCCCACCAATCGCACGGTGGACGTCGAACAGTTCTGCTCGTGGTCGGCATGCAGGATGAAGAGCATGTCGAGGATCCGTACGATAGTGGGATCCAGTTCGTAATGCTCCGCTGGGACGCCGAACGTCATCCGCATGAAATTCTCGGTCAGCCCCAACGAGTTGTCCGGGTAGAGGAAAGGCTGCCCGACGGACTTCTTGTACGCATAGGCGGCGATGGTCGGCACCTTGGCCAGGAGCCGGACCGTGGAGATCTCGACGTGCTCGGGATCAAACGGGTCCAGCGAGTCCTGATAGAAGGTGGACAACGCCGAGACGGCCGAGGACAGCACGGGCATCGGGTGTGCATCCCGCGGGAACCCGTCGAAGAACCGGCGCAGATCCTCGTGCAGCATGGTGTGCCGCTTGATCCGCTCCTCGAACGCGTCGAGTTCTCTCGCCGTCGGCAACTCGCCATAGATCAGCAGGTATGAGACCTCGAGGAAGGAGCTGCCGGCGGCCAGCTGCTCGATCGGATAGCCGCGGTAACGCAGGATGCCCTGGTCTCCGTCGATGAAGGTCACCTTCGAGGCGCAGGACGCAGTGTTGGTGAAGCCGGCGTCCAACGTGACGTACCCGGTCTCGGACATCAGCTTGCCGACGCCCAGGCCGGACTCACCCTGGGTCGCCTGCGTGACCGGCATGATGAATTCGCCGTTGGGGTGATGCAGGGTGACGTCAGACACCTGTTGCTCCCTCCGTCTCGGATCCGCACACCGTATCTGCGTCGGCCGTCGGCCGCGGCGGGACGTACGGACCAACCGTCGAGACCATGGGCCCTCGACGCGGCTCGGCGCGCCCCACGACGAACCGCCGATCCGCTCAGCCAGCCAGGCGGCCGGCGGCAGCCTCGACACGCTCATCGGTGGCCGTCAACGCGATCCGAACGAACCGGTCGCCACGCGGGCCGTAGAAGCTACCGGGGGCCACCAGGATGCCCAGGTCGGCCAGGTCGGCGACGGTGTCCCAGCAGGGCTGGTCCCGGGTGGCCCACAGATAGAGCCCGCCGGAACTGTGCTCGATACGGAAACCCGTCGCCTCCAGCGCCGCCCGCAGCAACTCCCGGCGCGCTTGATACCGGGCGCGCTGCTCGCGTACATGCGCGTCGTCCCCCCATGCAGCGATCGCTGCCGCCTGGACGGGAGCCGGCACCATCAGACCGAGGTGCTTGCGGACCCCTAGCAGGGTCGAAACCAAGCGCTGGTCCCCGACGACCAGGCCCACTCGATAGCCGGCCAAGTTGCTGCGCTTGGACAGTGAGTGCACAGCCAGCAGGCCGTCCGTCGAGCCATCGCAGACGTCCGGGTGCAGGATGCTGACCGCCGGGGCGTCCCAGGCCAGTTCCAGATAGCACTCGTCGCTGACCACGACGGTGCCCCGTTGGCGGGCCCAGGCCACCACCTTGCGCAGGTGCTCCACCGGCAGTATCTGACCGGTGGGGTTCGCCGGGGAGTTGAGCCACAGCAGGGCCGCCCGGCCAGGTCCGAGCGCCGTCGTGCTGTCCGCTCGCACCACCTGGCATCCGGCCAGGCGCGCCCCCACGTCGTAGGACGGGTAGGCCAGCTCGGGGACCACGACCCGATCCGCGGACGTCAGCCCGAGCAGCACAGGGAGCAGCGCGACCAGTTCCTTGGAGCCGATGGTCGGCAGCACCGCACTGGGCTCCACGTCGACGACGCCCAGCGACCGGCGTAACCAGCCGACCGCGGCCTCCCGGAGTTCGGGCGTGCCGGCGGTCAGCGGATACCCCGGTGCGTCGGCGGCCGCGGCCAGGGCGTCCTGGACGACCTGTGGGGTCGCATCGACCGGGGTCCCGACGGACAGGTCCACAATCCCGTCGGGATGTGCGCGTGCCGCAGTGGCGAACGGCTGCAGTGCGTCCCAAGGGAAGTCGGGCAGCGTGGTCGCCGGGCCGGCACTGTCTGTCAGGCCGGCACTGTCTGTCAGGCCGGCACCGTCTGTCAGGCCGGCACCGTCTGTCAGGCCAGCACCGCGCCTGCCGGGACCGCTCAGTTCTCGTGCTCCTGCGGCGGCAACGCGGCCACTAGGGGCACGTCCTTATCGATGAGGCCAAGCTTGGCGGCGCCGCCGGGGGACCCTAAATCGGTGAAGAACTCCGCGTTGGCCGGGGTGTAGGCGGCCCACTGTTCCGGTACGTCGTCCTCGTAGTAGATCGCCTCGACCGGGCAGACCGGCTCGCAGGCGCCGCAATCGACGCACTCGTCGGGGTGGATGTAGAGCATCCGCGCACCCTCGTAGATGCAGTCGACCGGACACTCCTCCACACAGGCCTTGTCCTTGAGGTCGACGCAAGGCTCGGCAATGGTGTAAGTCACCTGGGTCCTCCCATTTCAGGGCGTGGGGCCGACCAACGCGGTCGGACGACGACGCCTAGTATCCCTACCAGCCACAGCCGATGCGCAGCGGCCCTGAGCGCGGTCCCCGGTGCCGGAGAGGCTGGCCCCATGAGCTCCGAAACCCCCGATAACGACGTCACCGGACCCATCCCTGCGGTGACTCCGACGGCTGCGGAGCCAACGGTGGAGCAGACCCCGGCCCAGACCTCAACCCAGAGTTCGGCCCAGACCTCAACCCAGAGTTCGACCCCGCGGTTCGGTGCCCGGTTGCGGGTCAGCATCTGCCCCGCCGATGCCGGTCGCCGCCTGTCCCTGCGCTATCGCCTACCCGGCCTGCGGCTGCCCGGGCAAACCGGGGAGACCAGTGAGGTCGTCGGGGTGCTCGACTCGTGGGACGGCGACGGGGTGCACGGCCTGCTGACCCTGCGCCGCCGCGACGGCAGCGTGGTCCGCATCTCGCGGGCAGATGTCCTGGCCGCCCGCGTCGTCCCGCCGGAGATTTCTGCTTACGAGATGCAACGAATCGCCGAGCAGGGCTGGCCGCCTGCGGAAGCCGAATCGCTGGGCGAGTGGACCCTGCGCTGGAGCGGTGGCGTCAGTGGCCGGGCGAACTCGGTGCGGGTGGGCGGCTCCCCCGGCATGGGCCTGGAGTTGGCGTTGACGCGGGTGCGTCGGTGGTACGAGCAGCGTGGAGGCCGGCCGCTGCTCCAGGTGCCAACCCCGTCCGGGTGGGACGAACGGCTCGACGACCTCGGCTGGCCGGAACGCCGTCGCACCCTCGTCCAGACCGCCTCGCTGATTCGGCTGCTCGCGGTCACCGCGCCGGCCCGGGCTCGTACTGATCTGCGGGTGGCGTTGCTCGACCAACCGACCGATGCCTGGACCGAGTTGATGGCCCAGGAGACGCCCGACCAGGCGGCTGCGCTGGTCGAGATCCTGACCCGACCACGGGACGCCGTCTTCGCCCACGTGCACGACGCGGCCGCCGGGGAGTTGGTGGCGATCGGGCGGGCGACCCTGCAGGGCGCGTGGGCTGGACTGTCCAGCTTGGAGGTTCGCCCGGACGCCCGGCGCCGGGGTCTCGGCACCGCCGCGATGGGCGCCCTTGCCGTGTGGGCGACCGAGCACAACGCCCAGCGGTGGTACCTGCAGGTGTTCCACTCGAATGAGGCGGCATTGGCGCTGTACGACCAACTGGGTTTCGTCACCCATCACGCGTACGTGTATCGCGGACCGCAGGGCTGAGGGTTAGTCGCGCCGCCGTTGTCCCACTGCGGTGATCACGGACTGGTCGGCCTCGCAGCAGTCAGACTCGGCTTGGCACCGGGCTTCGCCACGGCAGCACTGGGCTTGCTACTCGGCTTGGCAGCAGTCGGCTTGGCAGCAGTCGGCTTGGCAGCACTGGGCTTCGGGGCAGGCGTCGCAGCAGGAGTCGACGAGGGGGCACTGGGTGCACCGGTCGTCGGGGACGGGCTTGGCTTGGGCTTGGGCGTGGGCTTGACCGTGCTCGGGTCGGGACCGCACACAACCCGGGGCGACGGCCGGTAGGTGGTCTTGATCGGCTCCCGCCGGACCTCCTTGCCGCCAGACCAGAACACTCGGTCCACAACGATGGAGAATCCCTCGACGCTGCCCTGCGAACGACAATCACCCGCCGTGCTGTACACGGTTTTCGCCGTTTGGTAGTTGGTCCGAGAACCGGACTCCGCAGTGACCTTGTCGTACTTCTTGGTCCCCCACAGCGTGACCTTGACCGAAGTATCGGTTGTCGACGACTGGATGTAGATGGCGTGGCCGGTGTCATTGAGCCACGTCATGTCGAACTGACCCCAGGCGACAGTGGCCTCCAGGCCGGCTCGATAGCGCGAGATCCAGATGGAATGTGCCTGTACGTGAT
The DNA here is from genome assembly GCA_038208295.1 of Candidatus Nanopelagicales bacterium. Classification (GTDB taxonomy): domain Bacteria; phylum Actinomycetota; class Actinomycetes; order S36-B12; family JBBQYX01; genus JBBQYX01. The sequence goes on from JBBQYX010000019.1 coordinate 38,737, forward strand.
CGCGGGCCACCCCGGCATAGAACCCCGCAGTCCACATGGCCGTGGTGGCGGTGGACACGCCGCCGCCGAGGTCTTCCCGGAAGATGCCACCAGCGCCGATGACAAAGCCGGTGGTGTAGCCGTTGGCCCGGGTGCGCTCCTTGATGGTGCCGTTCATCGAGTAGATCGCACCGGGCATCACCAGCGTGCCGTTCATCAACTCCGCAGCCCGGCCGATGTTCTGGCTGCGATAGGGGGCGTACGGGTAGTTCTGGGTGAAGGTGGATAGTTTCTCCACGACGCCGAGTTTCTTCGCGGCCTCGGTGCTCAGTTTCGGTTGCCGCTGACCGACCTCGACGCTGACCTCGCGGTCCCCGGTTTCCGACAGCACCAGGAGTACCGCCGCGGCTAGTGCCTGGTCGCTGACCCCACGACCGATCTTCGACGGGACGATCACCGGCTTGTTGTTCTTGATGACGAAACTCGCGTTCTTGCCACCGACCTCCAGCGGGGCCAGCGGCTTCGCGATGGCCTTGTGTAGGACGGTGCCGTTCAGCTCGGGGGCGAGCGCGCCGTCCTTGACCGTGAACGTCAGCGCCTTCGCGATGGCGTCCGGCTGCAGCGACGTCGTCACCGTCGCGGCGGTCACGGTGACGGGGCCGGACACCGCGGGTGTGGCAAGCAACTCGACGGTCGTGGCGACCTGCTCGGCGGAGACCGTCGGCTGCGTCACCGTCACGGGCAGGACCACGGGCGCGGACGACACCAGGTAGGACTCGGCCACCTTCTCCGCCGCGGCCGGCAGGTCCAGCCCCCGACCGTCCTGGCCATCGGTGACCTTCGGGGTCAGGCCCTCGTACGCCAGTTGCGGCTCGACCGGGGCACGGTCGATGGCCGTCGCCAGGCCCTGTAACTGGTCGGTCATCTTGGCCTCGTCCAGGCGCACGACGGGGTCGAGACTGGCCCGGCCGGTCAGGCTCGCGACGAGTGTGATGGGGTTCCAACTCGATCCCTCGGCCGCGTCGACGGTCGCCGGGGCGTCAAGCCTGAGCCCGGACTGCACCGGATCCAGGGTGTAGCGCGCGCTGACCGCAGTCACCGTCATCGGTGCCTGGGCCTTCTTCGCCAGCCCCTTGTTCAGGGTGGCGATGGCCTGGTCACGGCTCATCCCACCGATGTCGATCCCAAGGACGGTCGTGCCCCGCGCCACTCCCGTACCGGCCGCGGCAACGCCACCGGCATAGAGGACCGCTACGCCTGCGAGCACACCGCCGGCGATCCACAGGCCGCGACGGCGTCGCGGCGGGGTGGCATCGGTCGAGGCTGCGTGACTCACCAGGGTCCCGTCGTCGTAGGGTCACCGCCTGCGCGTGCCGGGGGACCGTCGGATGACGGCACCGGGTCCGAGCAGGGGAGACCCCCATGGTACGGGCCCCCGCGGGTTGCCTCCGTGTCCACGGGCTCCGGCGTGGCCCGGTGGCTGTGCGTGCTGCAGTCCGCTGACTCTGATCCATGCGCGTGGTCTCTCATGGCTGCATTTCCAAGATCCAGCTCCACCACCGGCCACCCCTGAAGGATGCGCGGACGCTAGGCCGGTTCGGTGCCCGACAGGCCGCGGTACTGGCTGGCGAACCACAGCAGCGGGTCACCGAGCCGATCAGGAGCGTCCAGCCACTGCACCGACCCGACGACGATGTCGTGGTCGCCGGCCGGATGCCGATCGCTCGTGCGGCATTCCAGCCATACCAGGGCGTCGTCGAGCAGCGCGAGTCCAGCGGGCGATCGGTGGTGCGGGATCCGCTCGAACTGCCCAGTCAGCGGCCGGGTGGGATCGGCGAACCAGGCGGCGTGCCGCCGGGCCGCCCTGTCGAGCACCGAGACGGCCCAGGTGTCGGTCGCCGCCAGCGTGTCGTGGAAACGGGAGTCCTGCTGTACGCAGAACAGGACCAACAGCGGGTCCAGGGACACCGACGAGAAGGCATTCGCGGTCATGGCGTGGTCGGCGCCGTCCACCTGCGCGGTGACCACGATCACGCCCGTCGTAAACCGCCCCATCAACCGCCGGAAGACCGTCGCATCCGGTACAGCCGCGGGCCGTTCCCCCGCTGACCGGTCTGGCTCCCCCGCGGCATGCTGCGGCTCCACCGTCGTCATCGGGGCAGGCCCTCCCCTGCGGTCCGCAGCGGTACGGCAGCAGCACTGTCAGCACTGTCAGCACCGTCAGCACCGTCAGCAGCACTGTTCGCAGCACGCTGGGACGTCGTCCGGCGATCGAGCAGCGGGTACGCAGCCGCCGCCGCGCCGAGCACCACGCCGCCGAACAGGTAGCCGAACTGCCGGGGCCCGGAGGACAGGACGAGGTCCCCCGAGCCTGACTCCGCGGACAGCACGACGGTCACCACCAACCACCCGACGAAGAAGGCCACCCCCCCGACCCGCGACCGCAGTAGCCAGGACGCCCCGCGGACGGTGGCCACGACCACCGCTAGGGCCAGCACCAGGCCCCACGGCGTCGGGATCCCCAGCACCGTGCTGCGCTGCGCCTGGACGAAGCCAGCGGCCACGCCGACCGCCCCGCCCCCGACCGCGCAACCGAGCGCGAGCCAGGCCGGGCGGAACCAAGCGGAGCGGGTCGCGGACACCGCGGCAGCCTAGGCCGACGAGCCGGACTCTGCCGTGGCGATCAACCCGGGCAGACGCTGGTGGCGGGCCGCGGCAGCCTGGGCGTGCGGACTCAGGTGGAGACCTGCACTCCCGCGGCGCCGCGCGGCCGGGACCCGACGCCGTGGTCGGTGAGGTCGATCAGCTCCCCGGTCGGCTCGGTGGTGGCCAAAGTCACCGCGGCGGCAGCGGCCTCGGCCGCCCGCAGGACGTCGGTGATCTCGTGACCGATCAATTCGTAACGGTCCAGCAGCGCATCCCGCAGGGCTTCCACCAGGTGCCGGTGCGTACCGAGCAAGTCCCGTACGGTCTGGCGGGCATCCAGCAGGAGGTCCTCGACCGCGGCCCGGCCCTGACCGTCGGCCAAGACGCGGCCGGTCAGATTCGTACCACCGAACCCGCCTTGTTCGACGGCGGCGAAACTGACCAGGCTGTCGGTCATCCCGGCGCTACCGACCATCTGTGCGGCGACCGTGGTGGCGTACACCAGGTCCCCGGCCGGACCGGTGGAGACATCCCCGAAGAACAACTCCTCGGCCACCAGGCCGCCCATCGCGATCCGCGTTAGCGCGGTCAACTCGGCACGGGACCGGGTGAACACGTCCTCGGTGTCCCCGTGGGCGAGCAGCCCGAGGGCGTCCCGCCGCTTGATGATCGTCAGGATCTCCAGCCGGCGCTGCGGTGCCAGCAGGTACGCGACGGTGGCGTGTCCGGCCTCGTGGGTGGCGATCAAGCGGGTCTCGTGCTCGGTATAGGCGACGGGCTGGCCCAGCCCGACCTCCTCGACCAGGCGAGCCCGGTCGACGTCTGTACGGTTCATGCGGTCCTCGCCGCGGCGCAGCGCATTGACCAGCGCCTCGTCCAGTAAGTGCTCGATCATCACGGGCGTGTAGCCCTGCGTCACCGCGGCCAGCTGATCCCGGTGCAGATCGGTGTCCAGTTCGGCCGTGTGCGATTTGCGCAGCAGCAGGTAGTCCAGCAGCGCGCGGCGACCGGCCTTCCCGGGCGGCTCGAAGGTGAGACGGCGGTCGAATCGACCCGGCCGCAGCAGCGCCGGGTCCAGGTTGTCCGCCCGGTTGGTGGCAGCGATGAGGAGCACGTTGGTCTTGGGTGGGACCGGTCGGCGCAGTTGCCGGTGCGCCGGGAGCAGCAGGTTGAGCCGGTCGATGATGCCGGCGCGCAGTTTCGCCATGCCGCTTATCTCGTCGAAGGACTGCATCTGAACGAGTAATTCGTTCACCACCCCACCAGTGCCCTCGCTGGTCATGCTGCGGTCCACGAGGGTCCGGGCGCCGTGCACCGAGGTGTCGGCGGTGGCCGCCAGGCCGCCGCGGGCCATCGCGATCGCGTCGATCTCCTCGATGAACCCGATCGCGCCGCCTTCGCGCTGGGCCGCCTTCCGCAGCGCCTTGAAGTACGAGCGGATCTTGCGTGCCGTGGCGCCGTAGTACATCGACTGAAACGAGGTGGCCGAGACGAACAGGAACGGCACGCCCGCCTCGCGCGCCATGGCCTTGGCCAGATACGTCTTGCCCGTGCCCGGTGCACCCTCGAACAACAGCCCCCGCCTCGGTGTCCCGCCCATCGCGGCCGCGAAGGTCTTGTACGCCAGGAACAGGTTCAGCGACCGCAGCACGTCCTCCTTGACCGGCTCGATACCGATCACGTCGTCGAAGGTGATGGCGATCTGCTCGGGCCGGTAGAGCACGTGCGGGGAGCGCCCGGCCAGCACGGTCGTCCCCAGCAGCACGAAGATCAGGACGGTGAAGAACAGGATCGGGACGACCAGCAGTGGATCCATCGTCGGAAAGGAGAGCGCGGTGACGTCCAGCGGTTCACCGGACAGCAGCCGCAGCCACAGGTAGCCGGCCGGGACGAGCAGCACCAACCACAGGACCCACAGCCGGTGCCGCCGACGCTGTTCCCGGGAGGCACCGACATCGCCGAGACCCGCCCCGATGCGTCCGGTCCCCACGCTGGACAGCAGCGCGGACTGCACGGTGCCGGACGTTGGTACGTCAGTCGCGACCGCAGGCGAGACCGCGGGGGTTTCCGGGATGTGCCCGGGGGACATCGCAGCCTCCAGCAGATCGGGGCGGGGTTGGGACCCGCCGGTCATCTGCGCGAGAACTCGCGCTGCTCGTCATGCTCCCCCGACTCAGAAGGCCGGATACGCCAGCACGGCGCACATCACCCGATGGGAGCAGCCCGCCCACCCGTACTGTGACGCACGGTGAGGTTCTCGGGCGAGCCGTCACGGTGGGTGAGACGCGACCCGGCCGTTCGGCGGCCGATGGTTACAGCCCGGCGAACAGGTCGCGCTCCCGGCCGGCGTCGTCGAAGGGCTCCCCGACGACCCCGGCGACCAGCCGGAAGAATTCTTCGCCCAGGACCGCGTTACCGATGTTGTTCGACAGCGCGAAAAAGCCCTGCTCGACGTCGATCTGGGAGGCGTGCGCGCGCATCGAGGCCAGCTTCGCCGGCAACTGCTCGCGGCCGTCGATGACCGTGGTGACGAGGTCGTCGTCGACGGCGAACGGCAGGTCATCGACGTCGACCGCAGCGAATCCGGTCGTCTCGCCGGCCGCCCGCAACATCTCGATCCCGGCCCGCATGACGCTGCGCGGAAACGCCGGCCAGTAGACCTTGGCGATCTGCCACGCCGGGCCCAAATCTGGTCGGTACGAGGGCGCCGCAGCCAGTTCCCGGCCGTAGTGCAGCACCCGGTGCGCCTGGATGTGGTCGGGATGCCCGTACCCTCCGAACTGGTCGTAGGTGATCGCGACCTGTGGGCGGACCTCCCGGATCACTGCGACCAGATCGGTGGCGGCGGCCAGCAGGTCGGCCCGCCAGAAGCACTCCGGCCGATCGTTGGACGGCGTCCCCATCATTCCGGAGTCCCGGTAGCGGCCGGGTTCCCCGAGCAGCCGCCAGTCGGTCACGCCCAGGGCCGCCATCGCGGCCTGGAGTTCGGTTAACCGGTGCGGGCCGAGGTCGTCCTCGCGGTCCGCGGCCAGATGCTCGATCTCCGGCAGCAGGATCTCGCCCTCCTCCCCCAGCGTGCAGGTCACCAGCGTGACGGTGGCACCGCGGGCGGCGTACGTCGCCATGGTTGCGCCGGTGGCGATGGTCTCGTCGTCGGGGTGGGCGTGGACGAGTAGCAGCCGGTGGTCCGCGGTGGTCATGGCGGGCGACTCTACGACCGCGGGATCGCGTGCGCTGGCGCCTGCCGTGGCGGCAGCGACTGCACGATCGAGGGACTCACGGGCCTGCCAGGATGTCGGCCGTGCCTGATCTGCGCCCAGCCGCCGCCCGAGACCCGCTCGCTGCGTCACCGGACGCAGTGGCTCCGGTGCCCCCCGCCGAGCCTGCGGCGGAGTCGTTCCCGCGCCAGCAGGCCCGTACCCGGGGATTCCGCCTCGGCGCCCCCTCGGCGTTCACGCCGTCCGCGGACGGGCGCCGCGTCGTGTTTGTGCGCAGTGGTTCCGGGACCGACCCGGTAGGCCGGCTGTGGGTGGTGGACGTGGCTGACAACGGCGAACTGTCCGAGCGCTGCGTGGTCGATCCGGCAGCCCTGCTGGTCGGACCCGAGGACCTGCCGGCGGCCGAGCGGGCCCGTCGCGAACGGCTGCGGGAGGGCGGCGGCGGGATCACCGGGTACGCCACCGATCGCGACGTCACGGTGGCGGCCTTCGTGCTGTCCGGGGTGCCGTACATCGTCGCGCTAGCGCCGACTGCGGATGGCAGGTCCGCCCCGGTCCGCGAGGTGCCCGCACCCGGACCTGTCGTGGACCCGCGGCCGGACCCGACCGGTCGCTTTCTCGCCTATGCCAGCGGCGGTGGGCTGTACGTGGTCGACCTGGCCGCGCGGCCTGCATCTTCCGCGGAAGATGCCTCCGCAGAGTCAATCGTCGCGGGACCGGAGTCGGACCCGAGCACCGGGCAATTCATGCAGATCATCGCCCGCGCGGTCATCCGCACCACCCCGGCTGGCCTTCAGCGGGCGTTGTGCCCCCCCGAGGGCGGCACGGTCGCCTGGGGGCTCGCGGACTTCGTCGCCGCGGAGGAGTTGGATCGCTACCGCGGTTTCTGGTGGCTGGCTGACGGCAGTGGCCTGCTCGTCGAGCGGTACGACGAGGCACCGGTAGCCACCTGGTGGATCGCCGACCCGGCAGCTCCGGACCGCGAGCCCCGCTCGCACCGGTATCCCGCCGCCGGCGCCGCGAACGCGGACGTGTCGCTGTGGCTGGTTCGCCTCGACCGTGGCCCTGCGACGGCTGACACCACTGCGGCCGGGTCGATGCCGAGTGATACGCCCGCGTCCGCCGAGCCGCCCCGGGTCGGGGACGGATCCGCCACCCGCCGCGCTGGTCGCTCGGGGGACGCTCTGGGGTCGACCCGGCTGCCGGTGGCGTGGGATGCCGCGGAGTTTCCGTACCTCACGACGGTGTCCGTGACCACGTACGGGCAACCGGTCATCGCCCTGCTGACCCGAGACCAACGACGGCAGCTGATCCTGGAGGTGGATCCGACCACCGGCGCCACCACCGTGCTGCGCGAGCGCACCGACCCGCACTGGGTCGACGTCGTCCCGGGCGTGCCGACGCGGGCGCCGGGCGGGGGGCTGCTGGAGGTAGTCGTCGACGCGAAGACCGACACGTACCGGTTGGTGCTGAACGACGAGCCGTTGTCGCCGCCCGACCTGCAGGTGCGCGCCGTGCTCGACGTCAGCGCCGACGCCGTCGTGATCCAGGCCGGACATGATCCGCTGATCGACACCGCCCAACTGTTGTCGTATGCCGGGAATTCGGTGTCGATGCCATCGGGCTCGTCGATGTCCACGGCGCGGCGCGCCGGTCCACTGGTGGTGACCAGTGCCACCGACCGCGACCGCTGCAACCGGGAGTACGTGATCTGGCGGGACTGGCCTGCGCCCGGCACTGGACAGGCGGCCGACGGACCAACCCGGCTGGGCGAGATCAGATCGCTGGCCGAACAGCCGCCCAGCACCCCTCGAGTGCACCTGCTGCGGGCTGGCGCGCGCAACCTGGTCACCGCGGTGCTGTTCCCTACCGGACACGTGCCAGGGTCACGGCGACTGCCGGTCGTGCTGGCGCCGTACGGGGGTCCGCATGCCCAACGGGTCGTCTCCGCCGGGCTGGCCTACGGCCGCGACCAGTGGCTGGCCGATCAGGGCTTCGTCGTCGTGATCGCGGACGGGCGCGGGACACCGGGTCGCGGTCCGTCCTGGGACCGGGCGGTCAGTCGCGACCTGGCCGGACCGGTCCTGGACGATCAGATCGCCGCCCTGCACGAGGCCGCCGCCACCTGGCCGGACGACGTCGACCTCACCAGAGTCGGTATCCACGGCTGGTCGTTCGGCGGGTACCTGGCGGCCCTGGCGGTGCTGCGTCGACCGGATGTCTTCCACGCCGCGGTGGCCGGCGCGCCGGTGACCGACTGGCGGTTGTATGACACCGCGTACACCGAGCGCTACCTCGGCGATCCGACCACCGACCTCGGCCCGTACGACGCATGCTCCCTGCTGCCGCTGGCCGCGGGTCTGACCCGCCCGCTGATGCTCATCCACGGGCTGGCCGATGACAACGTCGCCGCCGCGCACACCCTGCAACTGTCTGGGCGCCTGCTCGCCGCCGGGCGACCCCACACCGTCCTCCCGCTGACCGGCGTGTCCCACATGACCCCGCAAGAGGACGTCGCGGAGAACCTGCTGCTGCTGCAAGTCCAATTTCTTCTCGAGCACCTCGCAGAGCGGCGAACCTAGAGGTCACTCGGGTCGGCCCTGCTTGGTCCGCTCAGCGACTACGCCCCCGGCGACCGCTCAATCGCTACCTTGATCCCCGCGAGATCGGACTTGATCCATCCGACTGTGACCCCGTGGTGGCTTTTGCAAGATCGAACTCGACCACCATTACCGACTCGCAGACTTAGGGGTGCCACGGCAGCCCAGTCACGGTGATCAAGGCTGTGGCGTACGCAACTGAGCAACCACCACGGCCCATTCGCGGTGATCAACAGAGTGGTTCCCCTTGATCCCCGCGAGTGGGATCGTGATCCATCCGACTGGTGGGCTGTGGTTGCTCTAACAAGATCCAACTCGACCACGGCCCACCACTCACGAAACCGGTACCCCCCGCAGCCGCTCACTCGCGGTGATCTTGCCGATCCGCCGTAAGGTGCCGCGTAGAGGCCCCACGCGGCAGCCAGCGACCGCACCCAAACCCGGCCGACACCCTCCTTGGCGCGCCTGGCCTGAAAACCGAGCCACCAATGAAGGAAGCAAACCGCCCGGACCAGATCCCCATCAACGGCCGAACCACCAACCAAACCCAGCCCTAGCGATCCCAGCGCTGGTCGTGCTCGTCCGGTGCGGCCGGCTCGGCGGCGGCGCCGGACACCTCCCGGATGAACTGGGAGGGATGGTTCGGGGTCAACGTGCCGGGCAGTTCCTCGAAGTCGCCGACCGGGCCGATGATCGTGTGGTCGAGGACTCGCTTCTCCTCGGGGAAATGGCAGGCCACGACGTGGCCGGGCAAAAGTTCGCGCAGTTCTGGAACCTCTACACGGCAGCGCTCTTCGGCCTTCCAGCAGCGGGTGTGGAACACGCATCCCGACGGCGGGTTGATCGGACTCGGTAGGTCACCCTGCAAGAGAATACGTTCGCGCCGGTTCTCGATCTCCGGGTCGGGGATCGGCACCGCGGACAGCAGAGCGTGGGTGTACGGGTGCAGCGGCACCTCGTACAGCGAATCCCGATCCGTCAACTCCATGATCTTGCCCAGGTACATCACCGCCACCCGGTCAGAGATGTGCCGGACCACGGACAGATCGTGCGCCACGAAGATGTACGCGATGCCGAACTCCTGCTGCA
>JBBQYX010000020.1:0-47454 GCA_038208295.1 Candidatus Nanopelagicales bacterium
GTGACCGCGATCGTGGAGCGGGTGATCACGCAACGGGCCGGGCGGGTGGACCGGCTGTTGGGGTTGACCCGGATCGGGATCGATGAGATCGCTCATCGTAAGGGCCACCGGTATTTGACGGTGGTGACCTGCCACGACACCGGCCGGGTCGTGTGGGCAGCACCGGGGCGCAACTCCGACACCCTGAGCGTGTTCTTCCAGGCCCTGGGCCCGCAGCGATGCGCTGCCCTGACTCATGTTTCGGCCGATGGCGCTGAATGGATCCACAGCACCGTGGGCCGCCTACGCCCCGACCGGGGTGGTCTGTCTGGATCCGTTCCACATCGTCGCCTGGGCCACCAGAGCGTTGGACGAGGTCCGCCGTGGGATGTGGCAGAAACTACGCGGGCACGGCAAACACGCCCAAGCCCGGCAGTTCAAGGGCGCCCGGTGGGCGTTGATGAAGAACCCCGAAGACCTCACCGGTGAGCAACGCACCACCCTGGCCGGGATCGCCACCACCAATAAGGACCTGTACCGGGCGTACCTCCTGAAGGAGCAACTACGGGAGATGTTTGTCACCAAGGGCAGCACCGGCCGGCGGCTCCTGGCGGGGTGGCTGGACTGGGCCCGACGCTCCCGGCTGCCCGGATTCGTGAAACTCGCCAAGACGATCACCCGCTACCGGGCCCTCATCCTCAACACCCTCGAGCATGGTCTCAGTAACGCCCGCGCCGAAGCCACCAACACCCACCTACGCGTCCTCACCCGACGGTCCTACGGGTTCCACAGCCCACAAGCACTCATCGCCATGGCCATGCTCACCCGCGGCGGACTCTGCCCCGAACTCCCCGGACGACAACTAACTAACTAACCCCCAAGAAACCCACGGGAACGGCAGGAGGTCCTGATTTGGTGAGTGCGATTCATGCCGTCTCCGACGGCCACGCCGTTGTCGCCCCACGCGTCACCAGGCTATTGCTCGATGCGTACGCCCACCGTTTGCCCGACCCGACCGGTGAGACCGCATAGAGCACACTTGAGCGCCTGACTCCCCGCGAACGCGACGTTCTCCTCGAAATCGCCCGCGGGCTCACCAACGCCGAGATCGCCGACACGCTCGGCGTTTCCGAAGTCACCGTGAAGACCCACGTCGGCGCTGTCCTGAGTAAACTCACCCTGCGTAACCGGGTCGCCGCGGTCATCCTTGGCTACGAACTCGGGCTGGTCGGCTAACTCAGCGATGGGGTTACGCGACGTGGCATCCGGGCAGGTCGGGCGTTATATCGAAGCGCCGATCTGCACGCTTACCGGGACAGCACAGCATGGCCACGCTCATATTCGGTGGGGAGGATGCTTAGTTCAGTAGGCCGTCACATGGGTCGCGGTAAAGCCGCCGTCCGGGTGGTGCTGGATCGTCCACACCCGAATGTCCTGGCCACGGGACGTGAGGCCCTTCTCGTGAACCCGCGCGGTATCGACGAGGACCGAACCCTCACCGATGACACGGTAGGGCGCGCCCGCCACATCCAGCGTGAATGTCGTCTGACCGGCGGACTGGTCCCATCCCTGGAGGAGCCCGCCATCGACATCGACGATGCGGTAGCTGGCGCCTGAGCAGATGGAGATAGGGGGCGTTGCGAGCATGACTGCCTCCGAGAGGAGTAGGCCATTCGGAACAAACGGGCAACGGCCGAAGGTGCGTCTGAACCTTCGTCGTGGCCGAATACCCGATGCGTCATGTCGCAAACCTGTCTCACCGGCTCGCGCTGGAGCAGCCCCCAGGCCCAGCGTCGATGGAGGCCGCGCCAAGGACGGCCGGAGCGAACGCGGCCTGGTCAGACCCGCGCCCTGCGTACGTGGATCAGCTTCCGATTAAGGAACTCCTCGATTCCGGCCGGGCCGAGCTCACGGCCGACGCCGGAGCGCTTTGTCCCGCCGAAGGGGAGTTCCGGGCCGCCGCCCTCCGCGGCGTTGATGAAGACCATCCCCACGTCGAGTCGGTCCGCGACGGTCAGCGCAACCTCGGTGTCGGAGTGGAAGACGGCTGCACCCAGGCCGAATGGGGAGTCATTGGCGAGCGTGACCGCTTCGTCGACCGAGGTCACGCAATGGACGACGGCCACCGGACCGAACAGTTCCTCGTTGAAGGCGCGCATGCCGGGCGTCACATCGGTGAGAACGACGGGTTCCACGGCATGATCCCCAGCAGCGGCCCGATCGGCGACTTCCGGATGAAGGCCTCACCACTCGAGCTCGGTAGCTGTTCGTCGGCAAGCAATACCGGGGCCTGCTCGGCGTAGTACCGGAAGATGTCAGCGCAGTAGCGGACCTCACCGACGGCGGCGGCCGTAGCCTTGCCCATCTCGGTGGTGCTGATGGCCGCAAGGTCCTCCGCGCGTTCGTCGAGCAGTTCGGCGACGCGATTCATAACCCCGACACGGACGCTCAGATCCAGCGCCGACCATTGCCCGAACGCCTGGTGCGCTCCATCAATGGCATCGGTGATGTCGGTGTCACTAGCCGACTGAAACGACTGCTCCAACTGGCCGGTGGCCGGGTTCAGTACCTGATATGTCACGGCTACGCCCGCTCGGTGACCGTCGAGGGGTACAAATCTTTCGATGGGGTACGGATTCCCCGGAACTCCCAATCACCCCCGAGCGCCGTCGACACTGCTTCCTCGCTCTGGGTGGGCTGGGCGCCCACGTCGGTGCGGATCGGGGTGGGCCCGGTGACGATCGTGTTGCGCAGTCGGCCAAACCCGTCGACCTCGACCTCGACCACGTCCCCAGGCTCCACGGGCCGCGAGTTGGCCGGCGTCCCGCTGAACAGCAGGTCACCGGGGGACAGCGTGATCGTCCGCGCGATGTCGGCGGCGAGGTGGCTTCGTGGGTTCGCTGGGGGCAGGTGCACCGCCTCGTTGACCCCGATTTCCCGGCCGTCTACCGCGACCAGTGCGTCGCCGCGTCGGATGACCTGGACGCCGCTGCCGTCCAGCAGGATGCGCCGGAATTCGGGCACGAGGTCTCCCAGTGTTCATGGCCGGGGCCGGCCCCAGCTATCGGTGGTATCCGGTTTGCGGCTCAGGTGGCCCGAGGTGCGGTCCAGCCATCAGTCGGCCGGTCGAACCACAGGTGCACCTGTCCGGTGCCGATCGAGTTCTCGTACTCCCCGTACTGCGGTGCGGGGGCGGTAACGGCCTGCTCGCCGAGCGCGCCGGGCCAACATCAGATAGTGCGCAAACTTCGCCTCGGGCTTGTAGCGCAGAAAGTCCGGCATAGTCGCCAGGACGCGGGCATGGTCGCCGTCGTGGAACCAGCGCAGGCGCTCCTGGTCCGCCTCGTATGCCTGTGGAGATGGGGTGGATCCCACGGTCGAACCCTGGGGCCTGAACGCCACGGGGTGGGTGCTCGTGCTGCTGCCGATCGCGATGTTCGCCATCGGACTCGCGGTGGGGAAGCTGCGGACGAGTTCGGAGAATGTGGACGCGATCGCCGACCTGGTCACCTGACATGTGCCGTACGGGTGCGGTCTTGGCTGATTAGCCAGCGTCGACCGGACCCGGCGGCAGGTCCGCACCAGGTGCATGCATGCGGGGCTGGTCACATGGCCAGCGACTGGAGCAGCCCGCGCAGGACGAGCGCGGCACCGGCAGCAACGACGGCCACCCCGGTGAAACGTGGGGCCAAGCGGCCCCAGCGGACCGAGAGTCGACCGCGGGAGAAGAAGGCAACCACCCGACGGCCACCGGCGGCGGCCACCATTCCGGTGATCGTCAGCGTGATGGCCATCCCCGCCCCGAAGGCAATCACCGCCAGCAGCCCCAGCCACCAACGGCCGACCGCCATGGTGGCCAACAGGATCAGCAAGGCCGTAGGGCTGGGGACCAGGCCCCCGGCCAGGCCCAGCGCCACCATGCCTCGGCGTCCACCGGTTACGGCCACTCGCCCGGGTTCGGCCAGCGCCACCACCGCCGGTTGATGGCCAGGGGCCGCCGCGTGATCGTGGTGATGATCGGGCATCTCGGCGTGGTCGTGGACGTGGTCGGGCGCCGCAAGGTGGCCGTGATCGGGGTGGTGACCGAGCGCCACGGCGTGATCGTGAACGTGGCCAGCTGGTACGGCGAGCTCGTCCGGGTGCGGGTGGGACGCCGAGTCGTGGTGATCATGATGGTCGTGGTCGTGGTCGTGGTCGTGGTCGTGGTCGTGGTCGTGGTCGTGGTCGTGGTTATGTCCGGGCATCGAGTGATCGTGACCACCGGGCCCGTGCCGGTGGCTCAGGCGGCCGCGCAGCAGGGCGACGCCGAGGCCGACGACGAACAGCCCACTGAGTACGGCCATCGCGGGGAAGAGCCGAGCGGGCAGCACGGCGCCGGCGGCCGTGAGCAGGATCGCCACGACGAGCACGCTGGCGGTGTGCGCGATGGTGACGCTGGACCCCAGGGTGAGCGCGGCGCGCCATCGGCTGCTTCGGGAGGCTTGGTTGTCGGCGGTCAGAACCATAGCCGCGACAACGGTTTTCCCGTGTCCGGGGGCCAATGCGTGCATCCCGCCGACCAGCCAGGCGCCAGCCAGGAGCAACACCATCACCCCGACGCCGCTTCGGCTGGCGAGGCCCTCTACGGCGATGCTCAACGAGTCCACTCCGCGGGCCAGCGTCGTCGCCGGGCCGCCACCCTGCTCGCTGGGCAGGTACGCCGGGCCACCCGCGCGGGCTTCGGCTCGTGCCTCGAGTTCGGCGGGTTGGGAGCTGAGGTCCGCGGGGTAGGTGTGAAGTCGCTGGCTGATCGATTCCGCCGGGACGGTGGCGGAGTCCAGGGTGACCCGGTCGCCGACCAGGGTGATCTCGCGCCAGCCGAGGTCGGTGACCGGGGCGACAGTCACGCGTACCGCGAGGCTCCCGTCGGCCGGGATCAGGCCCGACCGCTGCCAGGTCAGGGCGCACTCGACCCGCAGGACTTGCAGCCCGGCCTGGCCCTCGGCGGTATTGGCCGTACTGGCGGTCACGGTCCACTGTGCGGCTCCCGAACCGACTCTTACGGCGACCCGGTCGCCGGCCTGAGCGCAACGGCCAGCTGCCCAACGGGACAGTTCCGCCGGGGAGGCCGTGCCGTCGCCATTGGTGTCCGCCGCGTCCAAGGCCGCGACCGTGGGTACCTCGGCGATGTCCTCGACGTGGTCCACCCGTACCTCGTCGGTCCCGACGATGACCCCGTCGTAGGTGTTGACGGACAGGTTGCCCAACGGATGCGCAGCCGCGGGGAGGGCCGTGAGTGCTGACAGGCCGGCAAAGCCGAGGACGGCGACCAGCACCGCGAGTGTCCGGCCGATCAGTCGGGTGATCATGGCGTCGTCCCAGCAAGGGACGTCAGCGGCCTGGTTGCGCTTATACCCTGAGCTTCGCTTGTCGCCCGGCCCAAGGCGGCGACGATAGCTGCCCGGTGTGCGCGCAACTGGGGGGCGGCGGTGCCCAACGCCACGGCCCGGTCGGCGTAGCCGAGCGCCTCGGCATTCTGGCCAGCGGTGTGCAGCGCGACCGCGAGGGCATCGGCGGCGAACACACCGCGCTGGGCCGACCACACCTTCCGGCCGAGTTCGACCGCTCGGGTGGCGTCCCCGTGCCTGGCCTCCAGCAGGACATCTGCCGGTTCGATGGCCACTCCGTTGGCGCGGCCGAGCAGCGCCTGCGCCCGGGCCAAGGCGACCATGCCCGCCGCCGCCTTGCGGTCGCCCGCTGCAGTGAAGAAGTCGGCTGCCTCCAAGGCGTACGCGGCGGCGGGACGGCGCTCAATCAACGCTCGATACAGCCCGGCGGCCTGGTTAGGCTTGCCGCTCACTGCGGTCAACCGGGCGCGCAAGTGCAGCAGAGTCGTGTCCCCGGGCGCCATCGCCGATCCGATCCGCAACGCCTCCCGGGCCTGTTCGGTACGACCGGCGTTCAGGGCCAGGATCCCCTCCTGATAGCGGGCGTAAGCGACCTGGTCGGGGGTGGCCGCGTCGTCGGCGGACCGCCCCAGCAAGGCCAGTGCGCCGTCCACGTCCCCGCGCAGTTCCTGCTGGTAGGCAAGTCGCGTGAACGACGAAACACCGGGATGGCTGGCGTCCAGGCGGTTAGCTGCGTTGAGGGCGGCCGGGTAGCGGCCGAGTTCGGTGAGGGCGTCGGTCAGGGTCCCCAACGCACCGGGGTCCAACGGGTTGATCGCCAGGGCCGCGCTCGCACCGCGTTCAGCGGCCGTGAAGTCGTGGCGGGCTGCGGACAGCGCCGCCAGCCCGGCGATCGCCGGTGAGTTTCCGTCCGGCTGCAGATCACGGCTGCGAACAAAAGACTCCTCGGCCTTGGCGTACCAGACCGGGTCTGCGGTGACGCGACCGCGCTCCAACTGAGCCTGGCCCAGCCGAGACCAAGATCCCCAGTCGCCGGGGACCGCCGCCAGATAGGAGGTCAGGCTCTCCACGCTCGAGCCTGCCACTGGCAGCGGGGCCGATTCGCTACTGCCGCGTAGAAGTCCTCCGACGGTGCCTGCGCCTATGAGCAGCGCGGCGGTCGCGACGGCGGCAACAATGGTTTTCAGTCGTATGTGGTGGCTGGGCTTGTCGTGATTTTCCTCGGCAGGGGTCTGGGGATCGGCGTCGACTACTGCGTTCATAACGGGTCTCCAGTGCCTTGCTCGGATAAGGAACGGCGCGACCGCTGCGGGGATGACCACCGGGACCTCCCGGCGGCCACCCCGCAGCGTCGATCCGAACTGCGGTAGCGCCGTACGGTCAGCGAACGGTGGAGCCGCTGTGCGGCAGAGCCAAATACGGGAACGACTTGCTGAAGGCGACGTCATTGGCGTTCACGCCGTCCCCGAGGTCGTTCTTGGCTCCGACGAGTTCACCCTCGACGACCTGCAGCGACGCGTCCAGGACATCATCAGCAAGGCGGCGGCCGTTCGGGAATCCATTGAGGTCGCCACCGATGACACCGAGCCGGCTGTACTTTTGGCCGGCGAACGGCGTCAGGTTGAGTCGCAGCATCTCCGCGGGCTTCACGTTCCTCGGCTTGTTCACCCCAGGTACGCCGGTCAGGAAGACCTGCACGAGGTCGTTACGGGGCTCCTTCGGCGCCTTGATGCCGTACACCTTCTCCACGACCTTGGGCAGCCCCGGCTTGGTGACGTAGTTGAGGAACTGGGCATCGCCGGAGGGGACTGAGGCGTTGAACCGGTCCTTGTCCTTCAGCCCGATGACGACCTCGTTGGTCAGCGGCATCCCCACTCGCGAAACCCGGGTGTAATTGTTCTTGCTGGTCATCTTCCACGTGGTCGACCAGATCCCGACGATGTTCCGGGATCCACCGAGCTCGCTCACCGGCACCTGCAGGGCAACAGTGTTGACGTTGTACCCCTTCAGGGTGTCGTTACCGACCTCCTTCAGGTTGCCGCCGTACAACAGGTTGAACACTCGCAGGTCGAGGAAGAACGGGTCGTCGGCCTGGCCGGCGTAGACGCGGTAGTCCCCCACGGTACGGGTGGCCTGCGCCCGCAGCCGCGCATAGTTGGGCATGGAAGCCGTACCCACGTTGGACGGGGCCGTGGTCAGGCGAGGCGCCACCGTCCGCCAGCCATTCGCGGCTGTCCACTTGCTCAAGGAGTACGTCTGCAGGACGTTGAGGTCCTTGTCGCCGTTCGTGGTCACCGGTCCGGTGTTGTACAGGAACGTGGACTTGTTTCGGATCAGCGTGTTGAACTTCCACCGGTAGGTGATGTTCGCCCGGCCGTCTCCGTTGGTGTCGACGTTGATGTCGTACAGCGCGGACGGGTCGAACTGGAAGAAGTTCGGGCCACCGGCCGGATCGGAGAACGGATGCGAGTTCGCGATCAACGTCGCGGTACCCGCCTTGTCCGGGCTGAGGAACGCATACACGTCGGTGCCGTCGACCTTCGGCATACCCGAGATCAGCGGTGCTTCCCGGTGGCTGGAGGCCGAGGAGGCACCGACGCCAGCGAGGGCTCCGGCGCCGAGGGCGAGCGCGCTCGCGGCGGTGATGGCCACTGCGGTTGGCGCGCGGCCGCGCAGGGCTCGGATACGAGGTTGGGACATGGATGCCTCCCGGCGGCTCGAATGGGTCACGTCTGATGGCGTGTGACCCCCATTCGTTGCCGACGAGCCCTTGGATGGGTCCGGAGCGGACTTTCGTCCTGGACCATCGACTCGGCGAGCTCGTCGTGATTCGCCGACCGAAGGCATACCCGGAACTGATTGGATCGGTCCCCCACGCAGACCACCACGGCCATCGGCAGCCGAGACGGAGACGCCATGCGCAAGGCCATCAGGACGGACGCGGCGTCCGGCACGCGGCACGCCGCCGACAGCCACGACCTGATCCGGGTGCATGGCGCGCGCGAGAACAACCTCAAGGACGTCAGTCTGGAACTGCCGAAGCGTCGGCTGACCGTGTTCACCGGGGTCTCGGGTTCGGGCAAGAGTTCGCTGGTGTTCGCGACGATCGCGGCGGAGTCCCGCCGGATGATCAACGAGACGTATAGCACCTTCATCCAGGGCTTTATGCCCACCCAGTCCCGCCCGGATGTCGACGTCCTCGACGGGCTGACGACCGCGATCATCGTCGGTCAGGAACGGATGGCTGCTAACCCGCGCTCCACCGTCGGAACCGTCACCGACGCCAACGCGATGCTGCGCATGCTGTTCAGCCGACTCGGCGATCCGCACATCGGCTCGCCTCAGGTGTACTCCTTCAACGTGCCCACTATCACGGCCAGTGGTGCTGTCACCGTCGAACGCGGTGCCCGGACGAAGACCGAGAAGGCGACCTTCTCCCAACTCGGCGGCATGTGTTCCCGCTGCGAGGGCCGAGGCGCAGTCAGCGACTTCGATCTGACCGCCTTATACGACGCGGAGCTGTCCCTCAACCAGGGCGCGTTGACAATCCCCGGGTACACGATGGACGGGTGGTACGGCCGGATCTATCGCGGCTGCGGCTACTTCGACCCGGACAAACCGATCAAGAAGTTCACGAAGCAGGAACAGCACGATCTGCTCTACCGGCAGCCGACGAAGATCAAGGTAGCCGGGATCAACCTGACGTACGAGGGACTGATCCCAAAGATCCAGAAATCGATGCTGGCCAAGGACGTCGAGGCCCTGCAACCGCACGTACGCGCCTTCGTCGAGCGGGCCATCACGTTCACCGTCTGCCCCGACTGTGCAGGCACGCGGCTCACACCGCAGGCCCGGTCCTCAAAGATCCGGGGCATCAGCATCGCCGATGCGTGCGCGATGCAGATCAGCGACCTCGAACAGTGGGTACGAGACCTCGACGAGCCGTCGGTCGCGCCACTGCTGGCCGGGCTGCGGCACCTGCTGGCGGCCTTCGTCGAGATCGGCCTGGGCTACCTGTCCCTGGACCGGCCGTCGGGGACGCTGTCGGGTGGGGAGTCCCAGCGGACGAAGATGATCCGCCATCTCGGCTCGTCGCTCACCGATGTGACGTACGTCTTCGACGAGCCCACGATCGGGCTACACCCGCACGACATCGCACGCATGAACGACCTGCTGCTTCGGCTGCGCGACAAGGGGAACACGGTCCTGGTCGTCGAACACAAGCCGGAGGTGATCGTCATCGCCGACCATGTCGTCGACCTGGGGCCGGGGGCGGGTAGCGGCGGCGGCGAAATCGTGTTCGAGGGGACAGTGGAGGAGCTGCGCACCAGCGGCACCGCTACGGGCCGCCACCTGGACGATCGAGCCTTCCTGAAGGATGCGGTACGTAGCCCCACCGGCACGCTGGAGATCCGGGGCGCCTCGACCCACAACCTGCGTGACGTCGACGTCGACATCCCGCTGGGCGTCCTCGTGGTGCTCACGGGCGTCGCCGGTTCCGGGAAGAGTTCGCTGATTCAGGGTTCGGTGGCCCGCCTCGACCAAGTCGTCACCATCGACCAGGGGTCGATCAAGGGCTCGCGGCGTAGCAATCCGGCGACCTACACGGGGCTGCTGGACCCGATCCGCAAGGCGTTCGCCAAGGCCAACGGTGTGAAGCCGGCGCTGTTCAGCGCCAACTCCGCAGGCGCCTGCCCCGCGTGCAACGGTGCTGGAGTCATCTACACCGAACTCGGGTTCATGGACACCGTCACGACGATCTGCGAGGTCTGCGCCGGGAAACGCTTCCAGGCCGCGGTCCTGGAATACCCGCTCGGCGGCAAGGACATCAGTGAGGTTCTCGCCATGTCGGTAGTTGAGGCTGCGGAGTTCTTTGACGGGGGTGCGGCGAGAACACCAGCCGCGCACTCAGTCCTGGCGCGCCTCGCCGACGTCGGCCTCGGCTATCTGCAGCTGGGTCAACCGCTAACGACGCTGTCCGGCGGTGAGCGGCAGCGGCTGAAGCTGGCCACCCATCTCGGCGAGAAGGGCGGCGTCTACGTCCTGGACGAGCCGACCAGCGGTCTGCATCTGGCCGATGTCGAACAACTGCTCGGTCTGCTCGACCGGCTCGTCGACTCCGGAAAGTCGGTCATCGTCATCGAGCACCACCAGGCGGTGATGGCTCACGCCGACTGGATCATCGACCTGGGGCCAAGGGCCGGCCACGACGGTGGTCGGGTCGTCTTCGAGGGAACGCCAGCTGCCCTCGTCGCCGGCCGTACGACGTTGACCGGCGAGCACTTGGCGGCGTACGTCGGTGCCTGACCGCCGCGGTGCGTTGACGGGCGGCCCGTCTCCGACAGGCATCACCGCGCAGTGCAGCGTGCGGCCGCTGTCAGTTCGAGCCCGACTTCGGGTCCGCATTCCCGGCGGCCAGCGCCCAGCGGATCATCGGGATCTGCAGCGGTAGCCGAGCCCATACAGCGACCTTCATGGCCGTCGAGCTACGACTCGAGCGTTGGACGGCCAGCGCGTGCTGCAGGTTGCCCGGCCACACGGCGGCCAGCAATGCAGCACTGGCTACCGGTGCCCAGGGCTGCCGCGTCGCGAGGCCGACCGCGCAGCCGAGCTCCGCGACCCCACTGCCGACCACCAGGGCGCGGCGCGCTGGCAGCCAGCGGGGGACCAGCGGCTCGAACACCTGCGGGCGAACCAGATGAACGACGCCGCTGACGGCGAAGGCGCCGGCCACGGCGGCGCTGCTTCGGGGAAGGGACATGCGGGCATTGTGTCGTGGTCTCGGTCTCGCCAGGGCTCCGGTGCGGTTGGTCTCGCCACGGGATAATGGGGAGGTGCTGGACATCCCGCTTACCGAGTTCGAGGACTTGGTCGCCGCCGCTCTGGACGAGGTCCCGATCGAGCTGGCGCGGCTGGTGGACAACGTCGTCTTTCTCGTCGAGGACGACCCCCCGGCCGAGGACCCGCACCTGCTCGGGCTCTACCACGGGATTCCGCTCACCGAGCGCGGCGGCTACTACGCCGGTGCCCTCCCGGACCGCATCACCATCTATCGCCGCACGATCCTGGCCGTGTGCCAGACGCGCGAAGACGTGATCGACGAGGTGCACATCACCGTGGTGCACGAGATCGCCCACCATTTCGGGATTGACGAGGATCGCTTGCACGAACTCGGCTACGGCTGACCCTCCATAGCCGACCGGCTACCGAGACGCCCGGTCAGACTCCCGCTGGACCGAGGCCGGCAGGCGGCTGGTGACCGAGAGCGTGACTCTGGCCTGGGCGGCGGTTCCCTCCAGGGCTGCCCAGGGGCCGGGGCGCCCGACCAGGCTGCCCTGAAGCAGATCGACACCGCAGTCTTGGGCCACGATCAGGTGTGCGGGACTCTCGACGCCCTGAGCAACCGTCGTGATCCCCAGCGCTCGGATGGAGCGCACGATGCCGGCCATGAACTCGGCCTCGGCGGGATTGTCGGCCGACCGCATCAGCAGTCCACGTTCCAGGGTGACCAGACCCGGAGCCCGGCGCCGCAGCGACGCCACCGATCCGGCCTCGGAACCGAATCGGTCGATGCCCAAGGTGGCCCCCGATCGGTCCAGCGCCCGGGCCGCCGTGCCCCGGCGGCTAAGCAGCGGCAGGTCCTCCTCGGGGACCTGAAGAACCAGGCTCGCCGGATCGCGTCCCACCGCGCACAGGGCCTCAGCGGCCGCGTCGCCAACGGCGGGCCTCAGTAGCGCGCGAACCGGAACGTCCACCAGGATCAGGACGTCGTCGCCCAGCCCGTTTCGGTGAGCGTCCAACACGGCGGTCCGGACTGCCCACTCCGCCAGGGGCACGGCCAGATCAGCGGAACCCAGGACGTCGGCGAATGCGGTCGGAGCCAGTAGGCCACGCCGTGGGTGGTGCCAGCGCAGCAGGGTCTCGACGGCCCGGGTCACGCCGTTGGCATCGACCAACGGTTGGGCGTGTAGTTCCAGCGCGCCGGAATCCAGTGCAGCGCGGAGTTCGGCCTCGACGCTCGCGCGGGCCGCTCCGACGACCCCACCATCGGTACGCGCGAGTTGTGCGCTGTCCGAGTTCTTGGCCCTGCTCATCGCGGATACCGCTTGCCGCAGAACGTCTTCGGCAGAGTCATAGGGCGAGGTCGGAACGGCGATCCCGACGGAGGCATCTTGGTGCACACTCACCCCACCGATCACCAGTGGCTGCTGGGCGGTTTCGAGTAGATGCTGACCGAGGTCGTTGATGTCCGCGTCGCGATCGAGGTCCTCGCACAGCGCGACGAATTCTCCGCTGCCGAGCCGACCGAGGGTGTCGTGTTCGCGCAGGGCGCCGGACAGGGCGGCACTGATCGAACGGATGAGGTCGTCGCCGGCCTCGCGGCCGTGCCGGTCATGGACTCCCTTCAAACCTTCGACATGGACGGCAAATACGGCCAGGGCCGTCTGCGCGCGGCGCGCGCGGACCAGGGCACCGCCGAGCCGGTCGATGAGCAGCCGACGACCGGGGAGTTTGGTCAGGGGGTCGTGCACCCCGTCGTCGCGGACCCGCTTGGCCAGATCCCGTGTCTCGGTGATGTCCTCCATCGTGATGAGGCCCAGTGCCCGGCCCTCGACCACGACCGACACCGCGCGCATCCGGGTCCACATGTCGTGCCCGTCGCCGTGCAGCAGCAGCCGTTCCAGGGACATGTCGTAGCCGCCGTCGGCCAGCCAGGACGCGCGCATTTGCCGCGACTCGGTCCGCTGACCGGGGTGCACCAGTGCGTCGTATGACGTGTCGATCAGGTCCAGCCGGCTCCGGCCCAGCAATGCACAGGCCGCGTCGTTGACCTCGACAAAACGGCTCTCCTCATCGATCAGGCACATGGCCGTCGGATTGCGGTGAAACAGCTCGCGGAACGACCGTTCACTGTCGGCGAGGCGCTGCACCGACGTCACCTGGTCCTCGATGTCGCGGGCGGACACCAGAACCTGCTGCACGAAGTCGTGATCACGGTGGAAGGCACCGGCACGCAGTTCGTACCAAGCCCACCCCGGGCCGCGGGGCAGTCGCACGTGCGCGCATTCCGCGGATGACTCCGGCAGGTGTGGCAGGGCGATCCGCCACTCCTGGAGCATCTCCGCGTCGTCGGGGTGGCAGACCAGGTCGGCGAGGGACTCTGGGAGTGGTCCGGTGACAATCGGGCAGGTCGCCATCGACGCGAACAAAACCCGTTCGCCGGTGGCCACGTCGTAGAGCCGGAACTGATCGGGCTGTACGGCCAGCAGTCCGCGCACCTCGTCCGTCAGTTCGGCGGATTGGGTGACCGGAGCGGTCACGCCAGGAGCGCGGGCAGGGCGTTGCCCATCGCTAGTGGGGATGGGTTGCGGAATCGGGCCGAGGTCAGTGACATCCACCTGACGCGTCTGGGCGTCGGTGATGTCGACCGTGACCTCGCGAACTGATTCCGGAACCAAGCCTCCCGATCGTGGGCGTTCCATAACGGGATGGTGACGGCCATCACGAACCGGCGCAAGGGACTAGCGACAACCTGTCGGGATGACAACGAGAGACATCCTCGGGTACGGAACCGACAGTCACCACGGGGGAGTCACCGGACGAATCGGACACTATTCGTGTTACACAGAGTCAGCGATGGGCAGCTCGGGTGAGCCGGTCCCGGATGGCCGCGGCCAACGAGTCGACCCCCACGGCCTCGGTTAGCGGCAGCACGGCCACGAGCGTCGCCAACGACTGGTCGTCACCGGCCCGCAGGGCCGCGTACAGGGTGCGTGCGTAGTCGCCCACATCGATCGGAGCGGCCAGCCGATGGACTCCCGGC
Organism: Candidatus Nanopelagicales bacterium; assembly: GCA_038208295.1. GTDB lineage: Bacteria > Actinomycetota > Actinomycetes > S36-B12 > JBBQYX01 > JBBQYX01. The sequence goes on from JBBQYX010000020.1 coordinate 14,191, forward strand.
GGGGTCGGAATCGGGGCGAGTGCGAGCAGCCCGACCGGACCGGGCAGCCCGGCCACGAGCGATACGACGGATGCCGGATCCTCCGTAAGGACGACGGCAGCGCGCGGCCGGTAGTGCGAGACAAGCGTGCCGGGCGCCCGCTGCGCCGCGCGGCGGCCGGCCGTCAGGGGCAGGCCGGTGATCTCGGCCACGGCAGCGGCGCTGAACCCACCGGGCCGCAGCATCCGTGGCAGCCCACCGGTGCAGTCGACGATCGTGGACTCCACCCCGACTCGGCACGCGCCGGCATCGAGGACGGCATCCCTGCGCGGATCGAGCAGCGGGCCGAGTTCGGCGACGACATGGGGCGCACTGGTCGGACTCACCCGGCCGAATCGGTTGGCGCTTGGGGCGGCCAAGCCGCCGCCAAACGCACGCAGCACGGTCAGGGCCACCGGATGGGCCGGAACCCGGAGCCCGATGGTGTCCTGGCCGCCGGTGACGTGGTCGCCGACGCCAGCGGCCCGTCGCAGCACCAGGGTCAGCGGGCCCGGCCAGCCAGCAGTTGCCAGGCTGCGGGCGTACCTGGGGATGCCCCGCGCCCAATGATCGAGTTCATCGATACCGCCCAGATGCACGATCACCGGATGGTCAGCGGGTCGGCCCTTGACGGCATAGATTCGTGCGACCGCCTGCGGGTTCGCTGCGTCCGCGGCCAATCCGTACACGGTCTCGGTGGGCAGCGCCACCAGGCCACCGTGGTGCAGCCGGTGGATCAGATCGCCGAGCGCCGCTGGGGTCAGTTCGGCCGCCGCGATGACCGGCACCGTCGTCGTCGACACGCCTTGAGTGTCCCGTACGCCCTCAACGGCACAGCGCGCTTGCCGATGCGGCGTGAACTCCGCTGCTGCCGCCGACACCGGCCTCAGCCGTCCAGCGGCGGCCAGGTCATCGAGTGACCCCCGGAGGCATACGCCCACGGCGGCGCCGGGATCGGTGGACCGGAGTCCAGCAGGGCCACGTTGGCAGCACAGTCGGCAGCCGCATCCCGGCAGCCGGCGGCATCGTTGTTGGCAGAGTTGTTGGCAGAGTTGTCGGCAGAGTTGTCGGCAGAGTTGTCGGCAGCGTCGATGGCATTCGGATCAGCCAGGCCGGACTGCACCTCGTCATAGATGGCCAGGGCGCGGCGATAGCGGGCGGCGCTGGCGGGATGGGCGCCGAGGCGGCCAAGCAGGGCGGCGCCCTCGTGGTCGCAGCCGGCGGCCGTCGCCGGGTCCCCCCGGTCGAGGTAGGTCCGCCGCGCGTCGTCCAGTAGCGACAGCGCCTCGGCCACCTGCTCTCCGTCCTGTGCCCGGTGGGTGGCCAGGAAGACCGCTAGGCCATGACAGGCGTCGGCCACCGCCTGGGTGTCGTCCGCAGCACGGGCCGCCTCCAGGGCGGCCGTGAAGGCCGCCTCGACCATCGCCCCCGGAACGTCGGCACGGTCTTGCGCCTCGGCCAGGGCCAACGCCACCTCGGCGGCAGCACGGACGTCCTGGTCGGCCTCGGCCGACCCCAACCCGGTCCGCAGCACCGCCACCGCTTCGGTGACCCGGTCCACGGCCTGCAATCGCCAGGCGAGCGGCACAGCCAGAGCGGCGACCGAGGCACGGTGCTGCAGCCGGACGCTGTCGTCGAAGGCATCGTGCAGGCTCAGCAGCGCCTCCTCCGGTCGGCCCAGAGCATCCAGGGCGACCGCCATCAGCTGCCGAGCCGAGGCGATGATCTCGGCGGACCCGTCGGGGTCGGCATCCCGGACGCAGATCAGTGCCTCCCGCAGAGCATCCTCGGCGCAGCCGTCGGCCAGCAGCAGGTCCGCGCGCTGCAACCGCAGTGCCGCCGCGGTCATCGGATCGGCGGTGCGCAGCCGCCGATCCAGGACCGATAGGCCGGCGGCTCGATCGCCGGCGGCCGCCTGGGCCTGGGTGGCCACCTCGTCCAGCCAGGAGCGCAGCCGGCGGCGGGACCAGCCACCGACCCAAGGCCGTGCGTGCTCGACGGCCTCGGGGACCTGGTCCCAGTGACCGGCGGCGACCAGCGCTGCGGCGGCGCCCACCCGGCAGGCGGCCTCCACCCGGTCCAGGTCGATATCACCGGCCGCCGGGGGCGGTGCCGCAGGACTGATCATCCGCAGCCGCCGCAGGTGCTCGTGGGTTCCGTCCGCGCGCAGCAACTGGACGAATGCCAGACCTTCGCGGTAGTGCTCCAGTGCGGCCGCGCCTTCGCCGGCGGCCAGCAGTGCCTGGGCGAGTTCGACGTGGGCCAGGGCCGTGCGGCCGTTGTCCGAGCCCGCCAGCAGTGACTGCAACCGAACCCGGGCGGCGGCGACAGCCCCGGCTGCGTCCGGGGGCCGGTGCGGGTCCGGCTCCGGGTCAGGTGGCTGGGGCCCTTCGGGGTCGCGGGGATGCGTCATCTGAGTCAGCATGCCGTAACCGCTCGCCGCCCTGCGGCAACGCCATCAGGGCGCGGCGCAGGAGCCGGGATCGGTGTTTCGTGAAGCGTGGTCCAGCAGGATGTACGAGGACTGTCAGCACCGCACCGATTGCGGTCCCGACGGAAACAACTCGGGCAGCGCAGGTGTCAGATGAGGTGTGCGCCGGTGTTGCCGGCCGCCGGGCGTCCACCCGGACCCGTACCGGACACAGCGATGCCGCTGACTGCATGCCGCTGACATAGTTGAAGGAGCTGCCAGATGATTACCAACGACCCAAGCCGTCCTGGCAATGACGAGCCCCGCCGTGACCACGTCGGCGCGGACCGGCCCGGCGATGGCAACGCTGGCGACCGCGCGCGTGAGCAGTCCAGCGGTTCTGCGGACATGTCCGACACGCAGGTGACGCCACGTTTCGCCGACGGATACCCCGCGCCCGAGCCGGCGCCTGAGTCCGCAGTCGACAGGGCGGCGCACGCGGGTACTCAGTCGGGCGCCCCGACGCATGAGTCGGGCGCACCGAGCCAGGACACCGTGGTGCTCCCGGCCGGCGCGAAACTACCGGAATCTGCTGCTGGGGAATCCGCCGCTGCGTGGGGGGCGCAGCCCTATGAGTTCTCGGCCGCGTCCGGCGGTGAGAGCGGTACCCCGCCCTACGGTCAGGCGCCCTTCGGCTCGGCCGCCGGGGCCTCCGGTGCTCCCTCGTACGACGGCTCCGGCTACGGCAGTCCCGAGTATGCAGCTGCCGGATCCGGTTACGGCGGCACTGGTTACGGCGGCACTGGCTATGGGGCCGGCGGCTACGGCGGCGCTGCCTATGGCACCGCGTACGGCAGCGGGCCGTATGGGTCTGCGCACGGGAGCGCGCCCTACGGCAGTGCGTACGGCAATGCGCCCTACGGCACGCCGATGGACGAGGTCGCGACGCCGGGGCAGCCGGCGCCCAGGCGTGGCCGGCTTGCCGGCACGCTGGCCTCGATCGCGGCTGCGGCGATTTTGGCGGGCGGGATCGGCGGTGCCGTGGGGTATGGCCTGGCCGAGCGTCAATCCAGCACCCCGGTGACGTCCACGACCGTGGCCGCTTCCGACGCCGCGCTGTCGGCGCCCGCAGCGGGCAGCGTCGCCGCCATCGCCAAGGCCGTCAGCCCCTCGGTCGTCCAGATCCAGGCTGCGGACGCGCAGGGCTCGGGCGGTACGGGCAGCGGGTTCATCATCCGGTCCGACGGCTACATCCTCACCAACAACCACGTCGCCGCCGGTGCCGGGGCCAACGGCAAGTTGACCGTGCAGTTCGCCGATGGAAGCAGCTCGGCCGCAACCCTGGTGGGTGCCAGTCCCAGTTACGACCTGGCCGTGCTGAAGGTCGACAAGACCGGGCTCCCGGCGGTCACCCTGGGGTCCTCGGCGGCGGTGCAGGTGGGGGACTCGGCCGTCGCGATCGGCTCCCCGCTGGGCCTGCAGGGCACGGTCACCTCCGGGATCATCAGCGCGCTGAATCGCCCAGTCACGGCCGGCGGCAGCGGTGAGACGGCGTTCATCGACGCCATCCAGACCGACGCGGCCATCAACCCCGGTAACTCCGGCGGCCCGCTGGTCAACGGTGCCGGTCAGGTGATCGCGATCAACTCCGCGATCGCCACCCTCGGCGGCTCCGCCGGCGGGCAGACCGGGTCGATCGGTTTAGGCTTCGCGATCCCGATCGACCAGGCCAAGCGGATCGCCGATGAGTTGATCTCCAGTGGTACGGCCGCGACGCCGATCATCGGCGTCCAGATCGACATGCAGTACTCCGATGCCGGTGCGCGTATCGGTGCCGTCACGGCCGGCGGTCCGGCGGCGCAGGCCGGGCTGAAATCCGGCGACGTCGTCACCGCCGTCAACGGTACGAAGGTGCAGGACGCCACGGCGTTCATCGTGGCCATCCGGGCCGGTAAGCCGGGCGACACCGTGGAGCTGACCGTCAACCGAGGTGGGGCGGACCAGACCATCACGGTGACGCTGGGCTCACAGTCGGCCGGCAACGGCTGAGCACGTCTGCGAAGAACGCCAAGGCCCGGTCGGTAACCCGCTGAGGTTGCCGACCGGGCTTCGGCATTTCCGAGCGGTGTGTCAGTGGTTTGCCAGCTTCGTCCTGGGCGGGACCAGAAGCAGTCGGACTCGCACGGCGGTCCCCCCGCCAGGTGGGCACTCGATCGCCATCGTTCCGCCGTGGGCGAGCACGATCGCCTTGGCGATGGACAGCCCGAGTCCGCTGCCACCGGAGGCCCGCGAGCGGCTCGAATCCGCTCGGGTGAAGCGCTCGGTGACCCGGGGCAACACGTCAGCCGGAATCCCGGGTCCGTCGTCGACGACCTCGATGACCGCGTGCTCGCCCTGCACCCTGACCCGGGCGGTCACCGGGGTGCCGGGCGGCGTATGCACCCGCGCATTGCCGAGCAGGTTGGCGACGACTTGGTGCAGCCGCAGGGGATCCCCTCTCACGTCCACCGGGTCGGCGGGTACGTCCAGATGCCACACATGCTCGCGTCCGGCGGCGCGGGCCTCGGTGATGGCTTCGGCAAGGATTTCCGCCAGATCCAGCGGAACGACCTCCAGCGGGCGGTTCTCGTCCAGCCGTGCCAGCAGCAGCAGATCCTCCACGAGCAGTCCCATCCGCCCCGCGGCCGACTCGATCCGGTCCGCCGAGGCGGCGGCCTGCTCAGGGTGCGCGCTGCCAGCCCTGCGGAACAGCTCCGCGTACCCGCGAATTGCTGCCAGCGGCGTACGCAATTCGTGCCCCGCGTCGGCGACGAAGCGGCGCAACTGCGCCTGACTCCGCTCGCGTTCGTGCAGCGACGACTCGACGTGTTCGAGCATGTCGTTGAACGCCGTAGCGACCTGACCGACCTCGGTGTGCGGGTCCGCGTCCGGCACGCGCTCGTCCAGGCGCACCGAACCGGCTGCCAAGGGCAGCGAACTGACCCGTACTGCGGTCTGGGTCACCCTGCGCAGCGGCCGCAGCGACCACCGGACCAGGACCAAGCCGCTGACGGCCACCAGCACCAGGACCGCGGCGAACGCGGCCAGTTCGATCAGCACCAGCCGCCGGAGAGTCTCATCGGTGTCGTCCAGTGAGTCGCCGCCCACCACGCTGGTGCCGTCTTCCAACTCGATGGCGATCATTCGGAAGCCGCCGGCCCGGCTGAGGACGACCGTCTGCGGAACGCCGTCCGGCGGCACCGCCCGCAGCGCAGCGACGTCGGCGGTGGACAGCAGGTCGACCGGTCCGGCGGTCTCGTCCCCGTCGGACCGGTAGATCACGACCGAGGCACCCGCGCCGGACAGTCGCACGGTGAGGTCCCACAGCCGGGTCGCCCGGGCCACCTCCTCGGCCTCAAGGCGGGCCTGGTCCCCGTCCCCGTCCCTCCCCCCGCTGTCGTCTCCGTCCTGGGTTGGGCCGAGGTTCCGTACCCCGGTGATGTTCACGGCCTGCAGCACCGCGGCGTCCACCCGACGCAGCAGATAGCCGCGTAGTGCAACGGAGGTGGCGACCCCGACCACCACGAATGCGGCGGACGTGAGCAGCAGCAGGCCGACCACCAGCCGCGTCCGCAGCGTTGTCCGCGACCAGCGCCTCACGCTCGTGGGGGCCGCAGTACGTAGCCCACCCCGCGCACGGTGTGGATCAGCGGCTCGTGGCCGTGGTCGATCTTGCGGCGCAAGTATCCGATGTAGAGCTCGACCACACTGGTCTGACCGCCAAAGTCGTACTGCCACACTCGATCCAGAATCTGCGCCTTGGACACCACGGTGCGCGCGTTGAGCATCAAGAAGCGCAGCAGTTCGAACTCGGTGGGGGTCAGTTCAATGAGAGCACCGGCCCGGCGGACTTCATGGGAGTCCTCGTCCAGGGCGAGGTCGGCCACCGCCAGACGGGTGGAACGGTCCACCAGCCGGCCGGTTCGACGCAGGACGGCCGCCAGTCGGGCCAGCAGTTCCTCCAGCGAGAACGGCTTGGTGACGTAGTCGTCCCCCCCGGCCCGTAACCCGGCGATGCGATCAGCGGTATCGCCCTTGGCGGTAAGGAACACCACCGGCAGGTCAGGACGGTCGGCGCGTAGCCGGCCGAGCAGGGCGACCCCGTCCAGGTCGGGGAGCATGACGTCCACAACCGCGGCATCGGGCGTGAAGTCCCGCAGCGCGCGCAGCGCCTGCGCGGCGTCTCCGGCAGTACGCGTCTCGCAGCCGTCGAAGCGCAACGCGGTGGCGACCAGATCGGCGAGATCCGCCTCGTCGTCGACGACGAGCACGCGGATCGCCGGTTCACCCGCCGGCACCGACAGATAGCTCGTCGTCGTCACGTTGCGGCTAACGCCCATTCCGTACGCCGCTGGCCGGCCCGAACGCGGGGCCCACTGCCAGCGTCTGGTCGCCGACCACGATCAGCGCCGACCAGCCGGGCAGTGCCGCGATCCAGCTCAGTCCCTCGCGACCAGCCACCAACAGGGCCGTGGCCAGGGCGTCGGCCAGCCCGCCATCGCGACCCACGACGGTCGCGGCTCGCGCGCCGGTGGCGGGGCGACCGGTGAGCGGGTCGGACACGTGCTCGCCCCGCTCGTACGTGCCCGAGCTGGCTATGCACCCGCTCACCACCGACACTGTCGCGCAGATGGCTGCGGCATCGTCGGGGTGCCGGATGCCCAGGACCCATGGCTCGGGTCCGCTCGTGGTGGTGGCGTCGCCGGAGTGACCCGGGGAGTCTTGGGCCACCACCGGGACCATGCCAGTCGGCCAGTCGGCCACCTGCCCCGGTGCCACTGCCACGACCGCACTGGGGGCCGCGTCCCCGGGCGGCTGCACGACCCAGGGGCTCTCGCCGCCCCAGGCGGCCGTCCGGACCACGGGGGTCCTTGAGGTGGCCCCGCTCGTGGTGGAGCCGACCCCGCCGCGGCAGATGACGTCGCCGCCGGCATTGACGCTGAAGTGCCGCAGCCCCGCCCGCTCCAGGATGTCCGCGGCTCGGTCGGCGGCCCAGCCCTTGACCAAGCCAGAGGGGTCGAAGCCACCGGGCACGTTCCAGGGATCGAAATAGCCGTCGGTGAGTTGTCTGGCCCGCTCGCAGCGCTTGAGCACGTCGCGTACATCTGCCGGCACCGAGCGGGTGCCACGTTCGCCCCGCCGGATGCCCGACACAACACTGTCCTCGCGGAATGGCGAGAACACCACATCGACCTTGTGCAGCCAGGCGATCGCGGGATCCAGGGCCTCGCGGATCGCGCGGGTCGGCAGGTCGTCGCGGACATCGAAGGACACCACGGTGCCCCACACTTGCTCGTCGTGGATCATTCCGGGCGTAGACCTCCGGGTGACGGTGGCCGTGCCGGCCGGGTTCATAGTCCGGCTTGGGTCAGCGCGGACTGCAGGGACTGGGCGAATCCGACACTGGTGTAAGTGGCGCCGGACACACCGTCTATCTGCGCCGATTGTGCCGTAAGCGTCTGCTGGATGAGCATCGGCCCGGCCTGTTGGCTAATGGCGTATGAGCGACCGTCGCCGTCCGGCAGCACCGGGGCCGAGACGTCGGTGATTTTTCCCGACGTCACGGTGATGCTCACCTGGACCGGGCCCCAGCGGGTGTGCGCCACGGAACCTGCGTACGCCCCGGACCCGGCGGTGCCACTCGCGCCGGAGGTGCTACCCGAGCCAGCGGTACCGGGGGCGGTGTCCGAGCCGGCCGACGGGGCTGCGGGGGTCGTCGTTGACTCCACGGACCTCCCCGACTCAGCTGCTTCTTGGCTGCCATCGGAGTCGCGGTCGTCATCATCGTCGTCGCTGGCCGCGGGTGCCGAGCCGGCCGGAAGGGGCGTCGCGGCGGGTGCATCGGAGGTTTTGGCGGCCATCGCGGACGTGACGGTCTGCACGGCCGGGTTGAGCACCAGCACGGTGCCCAGTCCCAGCACGGTTCCGGTGCCGACCAGCAGGGCACGCTTCATGGTCTCGTCTCACTTCGGGGTCGATGGTGCGCAGTCGGGAGTCGTTGCAGGACAAGTGATGTACGGCGGGCTGGGGTGGCTCGCCGGGCCGGTGATGCAGCCTCAGGGCAAGAATTGGAAGTCCTCGGTGTGCACCCGGGACGGCGGCATCCCGAGCACGCCGGTTGCCGTTCGGACGGCCTCGACCAGCGGTTGCGGGCCGCAGACGAACACGTCGGCGCCGCGAATGTCGGGGACCAGTCGCTGCAGCGCGGCCGCATCCATCGGGTGCTCCCGACGATGCCCGACCAGGTAGCGCACCCGCACCTGCGGCCGCCGCGCCAGCGCATCCAGTTCGCGTGCCAGGACGACGTCCTGAGGCCGGGACACCCGGTACAGCACATCGACGCGCCCGGTCTCGGGCAATTCGGTGAGCAGGTCCTCCAGCACGGCGCGGACCGGAGTGATCCCCACGCCGCCCCCAATCAGCACGACTCGGTCGCCGCTGCGCACGACAGGGGTGAAGGCGCCGTACGGACCCTCCGCCCAGACCCGGGTTCCCGGGCGGATCGCGGCCAGCGCGCGGCTGCCATCGCCGAGGTCCTTCACCGTGATCCGCAGGCCGCGTCCGTTGGGTGCCGCCGACAGGGAGTACGGATGGGTCTGCCACCACATCGGCCGGGTCCAGAACCGCCACTGAAAGAACTGGCCGCCGCGCGCCGGGAGCCGGTCGAGGCGCCGGCCGGACACGTACACGCTGATCGTGTCCGCGGACTCGCGCACCACGCGGGTGACGCGCAGGTCGTGGCGCACGCCCCGGTACGACGGGACCAACCAGCGGAAGACGATCAGGGCGCCCAGCGTCGCGGCGTACAACACGGTCCAGCCGATCAGCAGCCAGCGATGCTCGAAGAACGGCTGCCCCAGGGTGACCTGGTGGGCGTACGCCAGCGCGATGGCGAGGTAGGCGTACAGGTGCGTGATCCACCAGGTCTCGTATGCCATCCGCCGGCGGGCGTGCCGGTAGGACGTGACCCCGACCATCACCATCAAGCCGAAGGCGGCGACCGCGGGCAGCATCCACTGCACCGTGGTGGTCAGGCTCCACAGCTCGCCGGCGATGCTGCGGCCCTCGGCGGCGCCGTAGCCCAGCAGGATCGCGATGACGTGAGACGCGATGAGCCACAGCGACCAGGGCCCCAGGCGCCGGTGCCAGCGCACCAACCGGTCCTGACCGACCTCACGCTCCAGCCACGGCAGCCGGGCGACCAGCAGCAGGACGAGCAGGGCGGCGTACGTGCCCAGCAGGCCGGTGACCCGGCCGATCTCGGTGCTCCAGGCTCCGGCACCGGTGGGCAGCCCGGCCGGTCGGGTGATCAGCCAGCTCGCCAGGACGAAGCCGAGCCCAATCCCGGCCAGCGCGGCGGCGATATCGGCTGCCCGGCGGCGGGACCGCGGGCGCGCAGCAGGCAGTGCCGACGCGAGGCGGTCCGGGGATGCGGAGCGGTTCACCCGGGTCGGCCGGCTCTGGGTACGGACCGGGGTGTCGTCGGCCGTCAAGGTCATGACTGCACCATCGACCGTGCAGACATGAATTTCTGATGAGGTATGTCAGAGGAACATCAGAGTTCTCAGATCCCTGGACGACCAATAGTAGGAAGTCCTACTATCTTGTGATCGCCTGCCCTGGGAGCGCCCCATGACCGAAACGGTCGCCACCGCCCTGCACGTCCCCACCCACCCGGTCCGATTCGTGACCGCGGCCAGCCTGTTCGACGGGCATGACGCCTCGATTAACATCATGCGCCGGATCCTGCAGGCGCAGGGCGTGGAGGTCGTTCACCTGGGCCACGACCGCTCGGTTGCCGAGGTCGTCGCCGCCGTGGTCGACGAGGACGCCCAGGGGGTCGCGCTGTCCAGCTATCAGGGCGGCCATGTCGAGTACTTCAGCTACCTGGTGGAACTTCTGCGCGAGCGGGGTCTGGGCCACGTCCGGGTCTACGGCGGCGGTGGCGGGGTCATCGTCGCCGAGGAGATTGCGCTGCTGCACGAGCGCGGTGTTGCCCGGATCTTCTCCCCTGACGACGGTCAGGAACTCGGCCTGCCGGGGATGGTCAACACGATGGTCGCTGCCTGCGATGTCGACCCCACGTCCTGGGGCATCCCCAGCATCGTCGACGTGGCCACGGGCGATCCCCGAGCACTGGCGCGAGCGATCTCGCTGGTGGAGCAGGGACCCGATGCGGCCTGGCTGGCCGAGTTGCGGGCCGCTGCCGGCACGCGACGTACCCCTGTCCTGGGCATCACCGGTACGGGTGGATCGGGGAAGTCCTCGCTGACGGATGAGCTGGTGCGGCGGCTGCGTACGGACCACGAGGACAAACTGCGGGTGGCCGTGATCGCTGTCGATCCCACCCGGCGCAAGGGTGGCGGTGCGCTGCTGGGCGACCGGATCCGGATGAACTCACTCACCGGTGACACCGTGTTCTTCCGTTCCATGGCCACCCGTGGCGCGACCCAAGAGATCCCGGCCTACCTCGACGACGCCATCGCCGCCTGCCGGGTTGCCGGTTACGACCTGGTCGTCGTCGAAACCCCGGGCATCGGGCAGGGCGACGCAGCCATCGTCGAGCATGTCGATGTCTCGCTGTACGTGATGACACCGGAGTTCGGCGCCCCGTCCCAACTCGAGAAGATCGACATGCTCGACTTCGCCGACGTGGTGGCTATCAACAAGTTCGAGCGGCGCGGTGCGGACGATGCCCGCCGCGATGTTGCCCGGCAAATGCTGCGCAACCGGGCGGCGTTCGGTCAGTCCTGGGAGCAGATGCCGGTCTTTGGGACCAGCGCCGCGCGGTTCAACGACGACGGTGTCACCGCTTTGTACGGTCAGCTGCACGATCTGCTGGTCGAGGCCGGGATGTCCGCCGGTCCGGGCATCCTCGATCGGGTGGACACCCGGGTGTCGACCGGACTCGGTGCCGTGGTGCCGCCCGAGCGGGTTCGTTACCTCGCCGAGGCCGCCGAGGCGGTGCGTGCCTATCACCGGCACACCGCCGAGGCCGTTGCCGGTGCTCGCCGCCGTGGGCAGCTGGCCGCTGTGCAAGCGTTGCTCGCCGAGCGTGGCCAACCGTCGGGGGCCGTTTCCGACCTGCTCGCTGAGGCCGAGTCGAGTGGCGACGTCCGCGATGCGGATGTCGTACGACGCTGGCCCGAGGTCACCGCAGGTTATCTGGACCAGACGCGAGAAACGCTGTCGGGCAACCAGATTCCGCGTGTCGCCGTCCCGGAGTTCGACGACGATGCAGCGCTACTGCGTTTCCTGCGTACGGAGAACCTGCCCGGGCAGTTTCCGTACACCGCCGGTGTCTTCCCGTTCAAGCGCGAGGGGGAGGACCCCGCCCGGATGTTCGCCGGCGAGGGGGACGCCTTCCGGACCAATCGCCGGTTCCACTTCCTGTCCCGCGACGCCAAGGCCACCCGGCTCTCGACCGCGTTCGACTCGGTCACGTTGTACGGTCGCGACCCGGATCCCCGTCCGGACATCTACGGCAAGGTCGGTACGTCTGGGGTCTCCATCGCGACGATGGACGACATGAAGGCGCTGTACGACGGCTTCGACCTGTGCTCCCCGACGACGTCGGTCTCGATGACCATCAACGGACCGGCGCCGACGGTCTTGGCGTTCTTCCTGAACACCGCGATCGACCAGCAGTTGGAGCAGTTCCGCGTCGCGCAGGGCCGGGAGCCGTCGCTGGTCGAGGCCGAGGAGGTTCGCGCACACGTACTGCGGACGGTCCGGGGCACGGTGCAGGCCGACATCCTCAAGGAGGACCAGGGTCAGAACACCTGTCTGTTCTCGACCGAGTTCTCGCTGCGCTGCATGGCCGATGTCCAGGAGTGGTTCATCGAGCAGGAAGTACGCAACTTCTACTCCGTATCGATCTCGGGCTATCACATCGCCGAGGCGGGCGCGAACCCCATCAGCCAGTTGGCCTTCACGCTGGCCAACGGGTTCACCTACGTTGAGGCATACCTGGCCCGCGGTATGGCCATCGACGACTTCGCGCCCAACCTCTCGTTCTTCTTCTCCAACGGCATGGACGCCGAATACACCGTCCTCGGCCGGGTCGCCCGGCGCATCTGGGCCATCGCCATGCGGGACCGCTACGGCGCGAACGAGCGCTCGCAGAAGCTGAAATACCACATTCAGACCTCGGGCCGGTCGCTGCACGCGCAGGAGATGGACTTCAACGACATCCGTACGACCCTGCAGGCACTCACGGCCATCTACGACAACTGCAACTCACTGCATACGAATGCCTATGACGAGGCCGTGACGACCCCGTCGCAGGAGTCCGTACGCCGCGCGCTGGCCATTCAGCTGATCATCAACAACGAGTGGGGCCTGGCGAGCAACGAGAACCCCTTGCAAGGTTCCTACATCGTCGAGGAACTCACCGAACTGGTCGAGGCCGAAGTCCTTGCCGAGTTCGACCGGATCTCCGAACGCGGCGGGGTGCTCGGTGCGATGGAGACCGGCTACCAGCGCGGTCGGATCCAGGACGAGTCGATGATCTACGAGCACCGCAAGCACGACGGGTCCCTGCCCATCATCGGCGTGAATACCTTCCGCAGCCCCGACGGACCGACCCAGGCGGGCCCCTTGGAACTCGCCCGCGCCACGGAGGCCGAGAAGCAGTCCCAATTGACCCGCCTGGCCGGCTTCCACGCCGAGCACGGGCAGGAGGCGCCAGTCGCGCTACAACGACTCAAGAACGCCGCGACGTCGGGGGAGAACATCTTCGCGGTGCTCATGGACGCGGCGCGGGTCTGTTCGCTTGGGCAGGTCACCGAGGCGTTTTTCGAGGTCGGCGGGCAGTATCGGCGCAACGTATGACGGCACTGGCTGCGGCTTCACTGGCCGGCTCCGCGGTGGCTGAGACGCCCGCAGCGCAGACGACTGCGGCCGCGAAGTCTGCGGTTCCGCTTACCGAAACGCCGGCGCTGCCCTTCGATCCCGTCGCGGAGGCGGCCCGGCAGTGGCGGGCCCGCGGTTGGATCGAGGCCGTCGACGGGATGGCCGCGGTGACGTCGCTGATGCGCGCGCATCAGATCGTTCTGTCGGCCGTGGATGTGGTGCTGCGCCCGATGGGCCTGACCTTCGCGCGGTTCGAGGTGCTGACGTTGCTGTCCTTCACCCGGACCGGTGCCCTGCCCCTGAGCAAGCTCGGCGCGCGGCTGCAGGTGCATCCGACCAGCGTCACCAATGCCGTCGACCGCCTGGCGGCCGACGGTCTGGTCCGGCGCGAGCGGCACCCGAGCGATCGGCGCGCGGTTCTGGCTCGCATCACCGGCGAGGGCCGAGTCTTGGCCGCACGGGCGACGCAGGCCCTGAACGCCGAGGTGTTCTCAGGCCCGGCCGGACTCGATTCGGCGCAGTGCCGGGAGCTCGTGGCCGCCATCGCGGCACTGCGCCGGGGTGCGGGTGACTTCTCCTAGTGCGGGCGGGGCGCCGGCGCCCAACGGGCACTGCGCCGGGGTGCGGGTGACTTCTGAGTCGGGTGCGGTCTTTCGGTCTGACTGACCGCCCGACCGTCCGACTCCGGCTCGATACCCGGTTGCCCGCTCGGGCATGCTGGGTGTCATGCCCGGCCCGCTGATCGTGCGAGGCTCGGTGATCATTCCCGAGTCCGAACTGATCTGGCGGTTCTCCCGCTCGTCGGGACCCGGCGGTCAATCGGTCAACACCAGCGACAGCCGGGTCGAGCTGTGCTTTGACCTCGCGGCGACGACCGCGTTCGGGCCGACGTTGAAGGCACGTGCGCTGGAGCGGCTCGCTAGTCGGCTCACCACCGGGGTCTTGTGCGTGACCGCCTCCGAGCAACGCTCGCAGTGGCAAAACCGAGAAGCCGCTCGTGATCGCCTGGCTGCGACGCTGGCGGCCGCGATCGCTGCTCCGCCGCGGCCCCGGGTGGCCACCCGGCCGACCCGTGGGTCGCAGGAACGCCGACTGCGCGGCAAACAGGTCCGAGCACAGGTCAAGCGGCACCGGAGGGTCGACCCGCGTGCGGAATGACGTGCTCGTGGTGACGATCTAGCCGCGGACCCGGTCGAAGTAGTGGTTGCGTCGGCGGTCGGCCTCGGCGCGAGCCTTTGCGAGCTTGCGCATTCCCTTCTCGTCCAGAACCGTCACCGGCTCCACGTTGTCCTCGGACTTGCCCTTCGTCTCGAGGTAGCGCGCCGCGGTGTCCGCGTACGCCGCCTCGGCGTCCCGCCACTTGACGAAGGCGCTGGTCTGCTTGGCGCTCGGCATGGGTCGCACCGTAGCGCCCGCAGGTGAACAGCGCGGCCGATCACTCCCCGGGGTAGCGCAGCCCGATCTGACGGCGTACCTCATCCAGGGTCTCCATGATCGAGACGGTCTCAGCCCAGGGCAGTACGGGGGACTCGGCCAGCCCCAGATCCAGACAGCGGGTGACCTCGGCCGCCTGGAAGCGCAGGCCACGGCCGTCCCGCTGCTGCTCCCACCGCTCCACCACGCGGCCGGCGGCGTCGATGACCGTGAACCCGCTGGTCGAATACCACGTGCGGTCGATCTCGATGCGCGCCTGCGTGCCGACGATGGTGGCTCGATTGGGTCCGGCGGCAGCCAGCGTCGTGGTGAGCACGGCGTGCCGGCCGCCCGGGTGCCGCAGCAGGATCGAGGTCTGGGCGTCGACCCCGGTGGGGGCCGGGTCGCTGAGCGCGGTCACGCGCTCGGGAGTGCCGAGCACCATCGAGGCCAGTGACACCGGGTAGACGCCCAGGTCGAGCAGCGCGCCACCGCCAAGTTCAGGAGCGAACAGCCGGTGGCCGGGATCGAACGCGAACCGCTGGCCGTGATCGGCCTGCACAGTGATGATCTCGCCGAGCGCCCCCGCCGCGAGGATTTCTCGGATGCGTACGAATGCGGGCAGGAACCGCGTCCACATGGCCTCCATCAGGAAGGACCCGTGTGCGGCCGCGGCCTCGACCAACTCGCGCGCCTGCGCGGCGTTCAGGGTGAACGGCTTCTCCACCAGGACGGCCTTGCCGGCGCGCAGCGCGGCCAGCGCCGGGCCATGGTGGCCAGGATGAGGTGTCGCGACATAGACCGCATCGACCTCCCGGTCGGCGACAAGGTCGGCGTACGAACCATGGGCACGGGGCACGCCGTGCGCCCTTGCGAACTCACGGGCGGTCGCCGCCCGCCGCGATCCGACGGCCACCACTGCGGCGTTCGGGAGGAGGGCCAGGTCGTCGGTAAACGCGGCGGCGATGCCGCCGGTGCCGATGACGCCCCAGCGCAGTTCCGTGCTGACATCAGGCAGGCGCTCGGCGGCAGTGTCGGTGCGGCTATTCACGGTTGCTCCGCTCTGCCATCGGATCGGGGTATTCGGGTGACTGGTACCGACCGAGTGTCGGCTCCTCGGGCAACCGGTGGTCTCACGTGCCGACGCGACGGATCCTCTATTAACTGGAGAACAGGTCGCAAGATCCCTTGCGGCAAGCGATCTTGCGGGTCTAACGTCCCCCACGGCTCGCTGGAGCGACCAGCGGAAGACAGTTGTGTGCCAACTGACGGCGCCCCGGTGTCGTCGCGTGGGAGGTCTGTCATGGCGAAAGAGCAACGCCGGGTGCATCACGCCGGCATCGAGTCCGAACGCGAGGGTGCGGAGTATTTCGAGAAGCGTCAGTTGGAGAAGGGTGTCGCCGGCTGGCTGCTGCTCGCGGGCCTCGGTGTGGCGTACGTCATCTCCGGTGACTTCGCCGGCTGGAACTTCGGCCTCGGACAGGGCGGCTGGGGTGGCCTGGTCGTTGCCACCTTCCTGATGGCCACGATGTACCTGTTTATGGTGCTCGGGCTAGCCGAGTTGTCTTCGACAATTTCGACGACCGGTGGCGGCTACGCGTTCGCCCGGCGTGCGATGGGTCCCTGGGGTGGCTTCCTGACAGGGACCGCGATTCTCATCGAGTACGCGATCGCGCCGGCGGCCATCGCGAACTTCATTGGCGCGTACGTGAATTCGCTGGTCGGATGGAATGGCTGGTACATCTACCTGTTCTTCTACGCGATCTTCGTCGGTCTCCACCTGTGGGGGGTTGGCGAGGCACTGAAGCTCATGTTCGCGATCACCGCGGTCGCGGTCTTCGCGCTCATCGTGTTCGTCGTTGCGGCTGCGGTGAAGTTCGACCCAAGCAACCTGAACGACATCCCGGTGGACACCACCGCCGCGGGGGCGAGTTCGTTCCTGCCGTTCGGCTACATCGGTATCTGGGCCGCGTTGCCGTATGCCATCTGGTTCTTCCTCGCGGTCGAGGGTGTGCCGTTGGCTGCGGAGGAATCCAAGAACCCGGCCCGGGACATGCCGCGCGGCATCATCGGCGCGATGTTGGCGCTGATCCTCTTCGCTGGGGTCATTCTGGTGGTGGCACCGGGTGCGGCCGGTTCGAACTTCCTGCAGGAGTCAGGCAACCCGCTCGTCGAGGCTCTGGAGTCACCGGCAGCCTACGGCGGGCAGAATCTGGTCAGTGGGTTCGTAAACATCGTCGGGCTGCTCGGCCTGATCGCCAGCTTCTTTTCCATCATCTACGCCTACTCCCGGCAGACATTTGCGCTATCCCGGGCCGGATATCTCCCCCGGATCCTTTCGGTCACCGGGTCGCGCAAGACCCCGACCCTGGCCCTCATCGTGCCCGGGATCATCGGCTTCATCATGGCCGTGCTCAACCAGGGCGACCTGCTGATCCTGGTTGCGGTGTTCGGAGCAACCATCTCGTACATCCTGATGACCGCCTCGCACATCATCCTGCGGTTCAAGGAACCGGAGCTGGCCCGGCCCTACCGGACCCCTGGTGGTGTCGTGACCACGGGCATCGCCTTTGTCCTGGCGTGTGTGGCACTGGTCGCCGGCTTCCTGGTGGACGTGCGGGTCTCGGTGATCACCGCGATTGTCTATGTCATCGCGATCGCCTACTTCGGCCTCTACAGTCGGCACCACATCGTCGCGACCGCCCCGGAGGAGGAGTTCGAACTCATCGAGTCCGCCGAGTCCGAACTGCACTGACGTCCGGGGGCCACCCCGCGGCACCGCAACGCACCGTCGGGTCGGCGGCCATCGACTGATGGCCGCCAATCCGCGCGAAAGGAAACCAATGCGCATCGCACGAGTAGTCGGCTCGGCGGTTGCCACCATCAAGGACCCCAGCCTGACCGGGCACAAGTTGCTGCTGGTACGAGGTGCCGACGAGTTCGGCGAGCTCGAGCCGGAGGTGTTCGTGGCTGTCGACGTGGTGGGGGCGGGCTCCGGTGAACTGGTCCTGGTGGCCGAGGGCAGCGCGGCTCGCACAGTGCGTACGACGGACGGGCAGCCGGTGGACGCGGTCATCATGGGGATCCTGGACTCCCTTGAGGTCGACGGTGCCGTGACCTTCCGGAAGAGTTGAGGGTCGACCCGATGGCGGGTGTGCAGCGCGAGGTCCTCAGCGTCGGCATCGACGTCGGCACCACGACGACCCAGGTCGTGTTCTCGAGGCTGTTGCTGCACGACGTCGCTCGGCCCGGCCAGGTCCCCCGGATTGCTGTGGACGAGAAGTCGGTTGTGCACCTGGGGGACGTGCACGCCACGCCCCTGACCGGCCCGGACGAGGTAGACGCCTCGGCGTTGGCCGCGTTGGTGCGCAAGGAGTACGCGTCGGCGGGGATCGCAAGCGACGCCATCGAAACCGGTGCGGTCATCATCACCGGCGAGACGGCCCGCGCCCACAATGCCGATGCGATCCTCGCCGCGCTGTCCGCCGAGGCGGGAGATTTCGTCGTCACGATCGCGGGGCCGAACGCGGAGGCGCAGATTGCCGGACGTGGTTCCGGAGCGGCCCGCTGGTCGAGCGACCATTACGAACAGGTCACCAGCGTCGACATCGGCGGTGGCACCTCGAATGCGGCGGTGTTCACCATGGGCCGGCATCTCGGCTCGTCCGCGGTGGCAGTCGGGGGACGCCAGATCGAGATCGACGCCACCGGTCTGGTCGGTCGGATCGCACCCCCCGGCCGGGCCATCATCGAGCGGCTTCGGCTGCCGTTGCAGGAGGGCGCCCGCGCGACGCTGCCGCAACTGCGGGAGTTCTGCGAAGCGATGGCTGACATGATCGTCGATCTGGCGACGGGCGTTGAGGTGCCCGGCGGCCCGGTCGTGCAACTCAGCGCACCGCTGCTCGACGCTGCTGGCTCGACGTCGGTATTCCTCACCGGTGGGATCGGTGCCTGCTACTACCAGCGCACTCCGGCGAGCACGCTGGCTGAGGTGGCCCGCTACGGCGACGTCGGTCCCTTGCTGGCGGACTGTCTGCGCCAGCACCGCCGGCTGCAGCAGCTGACCGTGCGGCAGCCGCCGGAGACGCTGCGCGCCACCGTGCTGGGGGCGGCCGGGCAAACAGTCACGTTGAGCGGGTCGACGATCTGGGTGGATCGTCAACTGCTGCCACTGCGCAACATCCCGGTTTTGCGCCCGTCGATGCCGGGGCGTGGTGGTGGACCCTCGTTCGCCGTCTCGATCGCCGCGGCTTTGGACCGCTGGGATCTCACCCCGGATGCGCAGGCGGCCATCGTGGTCGAGCTGCCGACCGAGTTGGGTTTTGCGGCGCTGCAGGCCGTCGCGGCAGAGATCATCGCCTACCACGACCTCGGACCGGCGGACCGACCCTTGGTCTTGGTGCTGCAGCAGGACTATGCCCAGGTGCTCGGCCAGACCCTGCACTCGATTCGACCCGGACTGCCGCTGATCGCCATCGATCAAGTCGGCCTCGGTGAGGGAGACTTCATCGACATCGGGCTACCGGTTCTCGACGGTAGGGCCGTGCCGCTGTCCATCAAGACGTTGGTGTTCTATGACTGAGATCGCCACGCAGAGAGGCCGCCGTTCATGCAGCTAGCTGCCACGCTCTTCGGTCATCGGTATGAGTTCCGCGACATCAAAGAACTCCTGGCGAAGGCGAACGAGGAAAAGTCCGGCGACCAGCTCGCCGGTGTTGCGGCCGAGTCCGCGGCCGAGCGGATGGCGGCGCGATTCGTCCTGGCCGAGGTCAGCCTGGAGACGTTGCGTGCCAACCCGGCAGTTCCGTACGACGAGGACGAGGTCACCCGCGTCATCGACGACGCAGTCAACGAGGCGGTCTACGCCGAGATCAGGTCCATGACCGTGGGCGAGTTCCGTGAGTGGCTGCTGTCCGACCGGACGACCGGTGACATGATCAAGCGGGTCAGCAACGGTCTCACCGCGGAAATGGTGGCTGCTGTCACAAAACTGATGTCCAACCTCGACCTCATGCTGGCGGCCAGCAAGATCAAGATCGTCAAGCACGCCACCAACACCATCGGTCTGCCGGGCACGTTGGGCTCGCGTTGCCAGCCCAACAACCAGACCGACTCGGTCGAAGGGATCCGGGCGGCGATCTATGAGGGGCTGAGTTTTGGTTCCGGTGACAGCGTCATCGGCATCAACCCCTCTGACGACTCCCTCGGCAGCGTCGCCCGGCTGCTGGAGATGACATACGAGGTGATCACCCGCTGGGAGATCCCCACCCAGAACTGCCTGCTGGCGCATGTGTCGACCCAGATGGAAGCGATGCGCAAGGGGGCGCCGGTCGGGCTGGTTTTCCAGAGTCTGGCGGGCTCGCAGCAGGGCAATGACTCCTTCGGTATTGACGTGGCCATGCTGGATGAGGCGTACGCCCTGGCGAAGCGCTACTCGGTGGCAACCGGACCCAACTTCATGTATTTCGAGACTGGGCAGGGCGCTGAACTGTCCGCCGATGCGCACCACGGCGCCGATCAGGTCGTGATGGAGGCCCGGTGCTACGGGCTGGCCAAACGGTATGACCCGTTCCAGCTCAACACCGTTGTCGGATTCATCGGCCCGGAATACCTCTACGACTCAACCCAGATCACCCGGGCCGGGTTGGAGGACCATTTCATGGGCAAACTCACCGGCATCTCGATGGGCGTCGACGTGTGCTACACCAACCATGCCCGGTCCACCCAGAACGAGTTAGAGAATCTGGCGGTGCTGCTCGGCGCGGCAGGGGTCAACTACATCATGGGTATCCCGATGGGTGACGACTCGATGCTGAGCTACCAGAGCTCCAGTTTCCACGACGCACCGAGCCTGCGGCAACTGCTCAACCTGCGCCCGCTGCCGGAGTTCGAGGCGTGGATGGAAGGCCTCGGACTGCTTCGCGATGGCCGGCTGACTGACATCGCCGGGGATGCCTCCTTCTTCCTGAGCCGCTAGGAGGCCCGGTATGAGCACCGTTTCCGCAGCCGAGATCCGCAGCATCGTCACCGCGGTGCTGGCCGAACTTGATCGGGCCGGTGGTCCGGCAGGGGCTCCCGTACCTGCTGGGTCGCCGTCCGCGCCAGCAGCGGCTAACGGCGGTCACGCCCCGACCGTGCTACCCGCGGGCGCATCGGCAGCAGCAGTGCCAAAGCCATCCGCGGTGCTGAACGCCGGGCCTAACGTCGGGCCTGCCGGTGCCAGCAGCAAGCCGTCCCACGCATCGTCGCTGGGGGGTGGGGTTGGTACCGTGAGCAGCGAGTTGTCGATCGAGGTTTCGGACCCGACCGTTTCCACCGAACGCCACCGCATCGGGGTGACCAACCCGGCCAATGCCAGTGGCCTGGCCAATCTCGCTGGGTCCACCGCAGCCCGGCTG
This sequence comes from Candidatus Nanopelagicales bacterium, assembly GCA_038208295.1. GTDB lineage: Bacteria > Actinomycetota > Actinomycetes > S36-B12 > JBBQYX01 > JBBQYX01. The sequence continues at coordinate 35,323 of JBBQYX010000020.1, forward strand.
GCCGTGGGCCGGGCCGGGCCACGGCCGCTGACCCGAACGATGCTGCTGTTCGGGGCCGACCACGCCGTGACGCAGGACGCAATCTTCGGCGATGTGCCGACTGACATGCTTGAGCAGTTTGGCCTGTTCACCGTGCAGACCCGGGTAACGAACCAGGACGAATATTTGCTGCGTCCCGACCTCGGTCGGCTCCTGGACGATGCCGCCAAGCAGACGCTGGACCAACGGTGCACCAAGAATCCGCAGGTGCAGGTCGTCGTCGGGGACGGCCTGTCAGCGGCAGCCGTCACCAACAACCTGCCGCAGATCTATCCGGTTATCGATCAAGGGCTGAAGTCGTCCGGGCTGACGGTCGGGACGCCGTTTTTCGTACGCTATTGCCGGGTCGGTGTGATGAACGACATCGCCGACATCGTGCATGCGGACGTGGTTGTCCTACTCATTGGGGAGCGACCCGGACTCGGAGTTGCCGACGCGATGAGCGTCTACTCGGGTTGGCGGCCGACGGCCGGCAAGACAGATGCCCAACGGGACGTCATCTGCATGATCACCCAGAACGGCGGAACGAATCCCTTGGAAGCCGGTGCATTCGTGGTGGAACACGTCAAGAACGTGCTAGCGCACCAGGCCAGCGGTGTCGAACTACGCCTGCAGAGCAGCGGGAGCCGATGATGGCCGTCCTCGACCCGATCAAACCGACGATCCTCGCGACCCGCCTCATTCCGAATGTGGACCGCGCGCTGGCGGCGAAACTTGGCCTGCGGGACGACCAGCGCAGTCTGGCCCTAATCACTTGCGACATCGACGATAGCCTCTACGTCTCGCTGGACGAGGCCACCAAGATGGCCGAGGTCGAAGTGGTCTATGCGCACAGTTTCTACGCCGGTTCGGCGCACGCCTCCGGGCCGCTGTCCGGCGAGATCATCGGAATCCTGGCCGGATCTTCGCCGGCCGAGGCACGCGCCGGGCTCGCGGCCTGCGTCGACTATGCAACCGAACGTGCCTGGTTCCACGCCGCCGACGAGGCGGGTGATCTGGCGTTCTTCGCGCACCCGATTGCCCGCACCGGCAGTTACCTGAGCAAGGAGGCCGAGGTGCCGGAGGGCACTCCGATGGCCTACCTCATCGCACCCCCGCTGGAGGCGACCTTCGCCCTCGATGCGGCCCTGAAGGCCGCGGACGTGGAAATGAAGGTGTGGTTCCCGCCGCCGTCGGAGACCAACTTCTCCGGCGGTTTCCTGGTCGGTACGCAGAGCGCGGTGCTGGCGGCCTGCAATGCCTTCTCGGCGGCCGTCGTCGACGTTGCCGCAGCGCCGCGGGAGGTCTGAGATGCCCGAGCTGTTCGACAGCGACCTACGCTCGATTCAGGAGGCCCGCCGGCTGGCGGTGGCCTGCCGGGAGGCGCAACGGGAGTTCGCGACGGCATCGCAGGCCGAGGTGGACCGGGTCTGCGCGGCGATGGCGGACGCCGTCTATCGCGACGCGGCCCGGCTGGGGCAGTTGGCCCATGACGAGACCGGCTACGGTGTCGCCGCTCACAAGAAGATCAAGGTGGAGTTCGCGTCCCGCACGGTGTGGGAGTCGATCCGGGACGTCCCGACGGTGGGGGTGCTGCGCCGGGACGAAGCGGCCCGGGTCGTCGAGATCGGTTGGCCGGTGGGCGTCGTGGTCGGTCTGTGTCCCTCGACCAATCCCAACTCCACGGCCGTCTTCAAGATCCTGATCTCGGTCAAGGCCCGTAATGGCTGCATCATCGCCCCGCATCCCTCGGCATTGACCTCCACGTACGAGGCGGTCCGGGTCATGGTGGAGGCCGGGGAGCGGGCCGGGATGCCCCGGGGATTGGTCGCCTGCGTCCGTGAGGTCAGCCTGCAGGGCACCCAGGAGTTGATGCGGCACTACGCCACCTCGATGATCCTGGCCACCGGCGGTACGCCGATGGTGCGCGCCGCGCACAGTGCCGGAAAACCTGCCCTGGGTGTCGGACCCGGCAATGTCCCGGTGTATGTCGACCGCAGTGCCGACGTGGCGGCCGCCGCCGAAGCTATCGTCAATAGCAAGGCCTTCGACTGTTCCACGATCTGTGCCACCGAGCAGTCCGTAGTCGCCGATGAGCCCGTCGCCGCGGAACTGCGGCAGCGGATGGAGTCACTCGGGGCCTACTGGGTGGACGAACAGCAGAAGACCGCTCTGGAGCGTGTCCTGTTCACGTCGTCCGGGGCGATGAATCCGGCCACCGTGGGTCGCACTCCGCAGCACCTGGCCGAGCTCGCCGGGTTCTCCGTTCCGTCCAGCGCCCGTATCCTCGTGGCCGAGCTGAGTTCCGTCGGCCGGGACGAGCCACTCAGCGCGGAGAAACTCACCACCGTCCTGGGCTGGTACACCGCGCGCGGTTGGCGGGCCGGCTGCGAACGGGCTCTCGAACTGCTCCGCTATGGGGGCGACGGCCACTCGGTCGTGATTCACGCGACGGACGAGGAGGTCGTCCTCGCGTTCGGGATCGAGAAACCCGCCTTCAGAATCATGGTCAACACGTGGGGAAGCCTGGGCGCCATCGGTGCGACCACGGGACTGATGCCATCGATGACGCTGGCCCCGGGGGGTGTGGGCGGCGCGGTGGTGAGCGACAACATCACCGTACGGCACTTGTTGAATATCAAACGGCTGGCATATCCGCTGCATCAGCCTCCCCCCGAGGCCTATTCCGCCGTTGCGCCGGAGCGTGGAGCGCCACGCCGAGGGGAGCCGACGGCCGAGAAACTGCCCGGCCTGGCCGGTGATTCGGACCCGGTCGACCGCATCGTCGCCCGGGTGCTCGCCGACCTGGGTGGGCACCGATGAACCCGGTGTGCTCGGGGCGTCCCCCACCCGGCAGGTGGCTGAGGGCACTCAGGTCAGCACCGCGTAATACTTCTCAGCAACGCAGAGAACTGTTCGACTCCGACGGCACAACAGATGAGGAAAGGTGAGTCCCGTGGCTAACCCTGCGATGATCGCACTGGGCATGGTGGAGACGCGTGGTCTGGTCGGCGCGATCGAGGCCGCCGACGCCATGGTGAAGGCGGCGAACGTCACGCTGATCGGTAAGGAGATGATCGGCGGCGGCTACGTCACGGTGATGGTGCGGGGTGACGTCGGGGCCGTGAAGGCAGCAACCGACGCTGGTGCGGCCGCGGCGCAGCGCGTCGGCGACCTCGTCAGCGTGCACGTGATCCCGCGACCGGCGGGCGACGTCGAGTTCATCCTGCCCGCACAGAATCCGGGCGCAGCGTCCGTCAGCTGAAACAACGTTCGAGAACTGAGTTGCCGCCATGAGTCGCAGGGTGCACACCGCCGACGACGTGCTCCGTCTCGCCCGCGCGGGCGCGACGGAGCTGGTCGTCGACCGGGACGACCTGGTGACCCCACTGGCGCGCGATGTGGCCGTTGACCGGGGTATCCGACTGGTCGAGCGAGTCGCCAGTGAACCGGCGCTTCGTTCGGCGGCTGGCACGCCGGTGATCGTGCACGTGCCCGGGGCGCAAACGCTGGCGCTAGCACCATTCCCGGTCGATATTCACCGGCCGGAGATGGACGTGCGGTTGGCGGACGTGGTGACCGCCGAGCACGGCGTACGGATGGCTGCGGGCATGATGAGTCTGCGGGCGGGCTCGTTCGGCTGGACCCTGGACTACGACGAGGTCGAGTACGTCATCGAGGGGGAACTGCACATAACCTCGGCGACCCAGACCATCGTCGGAAAACCCGGCGACGTGATCGCCATACCGAAGGGTTCCGCCATCACGTTCGGTACCCCGTCGTGGACTCGATTCCTCTACGTCACCTATCCCGCTGATTGGGCGGGCGCGACATGAGCGACGAACGTCTTCGGGACACCATGGCGGCGCTGGAGGCGGCCCTGACTGCCACGGGGCCGGTGGCTGTTACCGGGGCGCTGAAGGCAGGCGTCGACCTGGGCACTGCGTACACGGTTCTTGTCGTACTGGACGAACAGGACCGACCACTCGCCGGGGCGTACGAGTTCGCGAATGTCGTACGGGACGGCGTGGTCACCGACTACATCGGAGCCGTCGACCTGCTGCGACGGCTGAAGAAGGACGTCGAGGCCCGGCTGGGCGTGGCCATCTCCGGCGCGCATGGCGCGTTTCCGCCGGGCGTTCCGATGTCCGACGTGCGGGCGGTGCAACACGTGATCGAGGCCTCCGGTATGGAATGTTCCGGTCTGATCGACGAACCCAGCGCGGCCAACGCGGTGCTGCAGTTGCGCGACGGCGTCGTCGTCGACGTCGGCGGGGGAACCACCGGAGTTGCGGTGGTGCAGGACGGCCGGGTGGTACACACCGCGGACGAACCCACCGGCGGAACCCACCTGACGTTGGTCATCGCTGGTGCGCTGAGGATCCCGTTCGATGAGGCTGAGGCGATGAAGAAGGACCCGGCGCAGCAACAGCGGTTGTTCCCCCTGGTCCGACCCGTGATGGAGAAGGTCGCCACAATCGTGGCGCGCAGCACCGCCGGCTGGCCCGCGCCGATGGTCTATCTGGTCGGTGGCAGCGCCGCCTTTCCCGGTTTTGCCGACGCGGTGTCGGCCGCTTCAGGGTTGACGGCTGTGGTTCCCGTGGCGCCGTTGTTCGTGACGCCGTTGGGAATCGCCCGCAGTGCTCCGGCGATCCCGGCTTCCCATGGATTCGCTTGACCTGAGGTTCGCGCCCCCACGCCTTTCGCACTTCCGCTGACGACGAGGAGAATGTCCGATGGTTGCCGATGACTTCGAGCTTCGGGCTTATTGCTACATCGACCGCATGCAGCCCCAGTTCGCCTCGTTCGTCGGGACCGTGACCCAGGGTGATCTGCCCATCGAGGGCATGGCCGCGCTGTACGTCGAGATGGCCCCGGGCAACCACGTGTTCCGGGTGGTGGACGTCGCCGTGAAGGCGACGATGGCCCGCCCGGGCGCGCAGATCGTTGAGCGCCAGTTCGGCATGTTCGAGTTGCACTCGGAGTCCCAGGCAGAGGTTTTGCAGGCCGGCGATGCCGTTCTGGCCGAGATCGGGGTGGACCAGGCGGGCCGGAAACGCCCGGAGATCGCATCGCTGCAGGTCATCACCAACGTGAGCCCCTATCAGTCCCAACTTCTCAACCGGTTCACCCGAGGCATGATGCTGGTCGCCGGCCAGACGATGTTGGTGCTGGAATGCACCCCCGCGGCGTACATCAACCTGGCCGCCAACGAGGCGGAAAAGGCGGCTTCGGTGAACTTGATGCATGTCGCATCGGTCGGCGTCTTCGGTCGGCTGTGGATGGCCGGCAGCGAGGCGGACATCCTTGCCGCTCGCGACGCGGCCGTAGCAGCCCTGGAGGCAATCGATGGCCGCTGACCGCGACGAGCACCCACAGCGCCGGCGGTTCATCACTCGCCAGCATGTCGAGGACGCACATGCTTCTGGTCAGCCGATTCGGGTGGTCGGGCGGGACGTGGTCACCCACGAAGCCGCCCAGCGCGCCGCCGACCTGGGGGTGCGGATCGACCGGCCCTCGAGGCCCGGATCGACGGCGACTTCTGCGGCAGCAGCTGAGGCTTCCACCGCCGACGTGCGCCGCGCGGTCCGCGCGGCCGTCATTGCTGAGCTCGGCACCGAACCGGGCGGTTTGGATGCCGCGATCGACCGGGTCCTAGCCCACCGCCCGGGCTAGGTGGATCTGTTCGCAGCGGGGTATTCAACCGCCGAAATCGATCGTGGCCAGGGCGTAGCCGGGCCGCTGGCCTGAGTGGCTGAGTTTCTTGATGTTCACACCGAGCTCCGGTGCGAACCAGGATTCGGAGTCCAGGTTGCCGCCCGCGTCGATGCTCACGATCTTGAATGCTCGATAGGTTCCCAGCGGCACGCTGACGTCTTCGACCTCGCCCACTGTGTGCGTGAGGTACATCGCGGGTCCGGGGCCGCTCGGCCCCGTCAGCTGGAAGTCCTGCACCCAGGTGACCCCGGTCTCGTAGTGCCCCGGATAGTTCAGCACCTTGCCCGAGTCCGGCCGGGACACCCATTCCACCGCGCCGTCCGGGCCTTCCACGCCGTGCAGCCAGATGCTGCCGTCGTCGTCCTGGGTGAACAGGAAATACATTCGCGGGATCTGTCCGACATCGCCCATCCCATTGCGCCGCACCACGTCTCCGTTGGGGGCCGTACGGGTCTCCGCGGTGAAGTTTTCGTAGTACGTCACCGGGACCGGTGTGTCCATGCCCGGTGGGATCAACTGGAAGACAACCCGTCCGCCGGGCGCCATAGCCCGGGTGGTGCCACTGAAGTCGCTCATGGAGGACGCCCCTGGATCGCGGCCGGCACCGGCCGGTCCGGCGCCTGATCCAGCGAGGCTAGCGGGACAGGCGGCGAAGTGTAGGCACTTTGCGGAATCGGAGGGGGTGAATCGCGCTGGTTGGCATCGCTCGTCAAGTGAGCGGGAATTACGAGTCCGGGCGGGAAGGGCATGTTGGCACGGTCAGAATTCTCGGCCAGCAACGCCACCGGTCAGGCGGTGGCGACCGGTTCGAAGTGCTGGACCAGCGGAGCGGGGTCATAGAAGTGGTGCAGCAGGCGGCGCCACTCCTCGAATGCGGGTGAACCCCGAAAGCCGTGGGTGTGATCCTCCAGCCGCTCCCACTCGACCACGAACAAATAGCTGTTCGGCACCTCCATGCAGCGCGCCAGCGTGAGGTTCCGGAAGCCCGGTGACGCCGCGATGATGGACTTGGCAGTGGCGAAGGCGGCCTCGAACTCGGCCTCCTGGCCGGACCGGATGGACAGCACTGCCTGTTCGTAGACCATGCCCGTCACGATAGTGGCGTGTCCTATCAGGTGCAGAGGTGTTCGGCAGTCCGGCCTTCGGCTTTAGCCGACGCGAGAGCAGGCCTCAGTTGCTCGCTTGGCTGCAGGCGGCGGCCAGCTCTCGTAATGGCGGTTCGAAGGCCTCACCGTACGTGGGGAACGCGTGCACCACGTCGCACAGGACGTGCAACGGGATTTGGGCACGGATGGCCAGGGTCGCCTCGGCGAGCCACTCATCGGCCCGCAGCCCGATGGCAGCCGCCCCGACCAGAATCCCACGCCTTCGGTCGGCGGTGAGCACCAGCAGCCCGCCGGGACCGCCATCGGCCGACGTCCGAGCCACCTCGTCGAGATTCATCGTGGCCGACACCAGATTGGCGTTGTCAGTTGTCCGAGTGGGCGCGACCTCGCCCACGCTGGCCACCGGTGGGTCGGTGTAGATCGCGCGCGGAATCGCCTCGTAGTTGGCCGTTCGGGTCCCACCGAGCAGATTGTCGTGAATCACGCGCGCCTGGTAGTTCGCGGTGTGTGTGAACGGCGCGATGCCGGTGACGTCACCGGCTGCCCACACGTGTGAGGTCCCGGTTGCACGGCAATGCGCGTCCACCGTCACGGCGCCGTCGTCATCCAGGTCTACCCCGAGGAGCTCCAGGCCGAGATCTCCCGTCACTGGGGTGCGCCCGATCGCCACGATGACCCGCTCGACGTCCAGCGCCATGCCGTCCGACAGGGACACATGCGCACCACCGTTAGCGGTCGGCGACACGCTGCGAACTTCGGTGTTCAGGCGGATACCGACACCGTCCGAGCGCAGCAGGTCGGCCAGTCGTTCGGCCATTTCAGGGTGCTCCTTGCCCGCGAGCTGTGGCCCCGCCTCAACGAGAAATGTCCTGGTGCCGAACCGGGCGAAGATCTGGGCCAATTCGCAGCCGACCGGGCCGCCGCCGAGAACGAGAACCGAGGCCGGTCGCCTCCCGATGGACAACGCCTCGTCGCTGGTCCAGACGGGGATGTCGCCGAAACCTTGGAGAGGCGGCAGAACCGGTTGTGAGCCGGTCGCGATGACCAGGTCCGTCCAGCCGACCTCCAAGTCGCCCACCCGCAGGACGCCGTCCCGAACAATCGTGCCGCGACCGCGGATGAGCGCGACTCCACTGTCCTGCAGAGATTTCGCCGCCACGGTGTCGTCACGGTTCTCGGCGATATCGTCGCGCCGTCGAGCTGCGTTGGCAAACGCGGCCTCGTCGTCGTCCAGCTCCAGCGGCGCCGATGTGCCGCCGAGCCGTTCCGTATCAGCGACCAGGTGTCGTACGTCGGCGCTGCGCAGCATCGCCTTGCTCGGCATGCAGGCGACATAGGGGCATTCCCCGCCGACGCGCAGTGACTCTACGATCGCGACGGAACGGCCCGCTTCCGCCTGCAACGAAGCCAGCAGTTCACCGGCCGAGCCCGCGCCCACAATGACGACATCAAAATGGTCCATGTTCGGCACCCTAGCCTCGCATCCGCAGGCGTGTACGGACCCGGCGGCATGGGCGTGTACCCCCCAGTGCTGGCCGATATCAGGTGTTTCGTACTGGCTGGTTCGAGGCGCGGCGATCGACGCGTCCCCCAGGCCGACGGATGGTCATACCTCCCAGGATACCCCGGGGGGTAAGTACCGGATCGACTGGACGTCAAGAATCTCTACGCGACGTAGCGATTTCGTATCGCGCACAGTTTGCTGAGGATTTACCGCGGGGGTATTCCACATCGGCTGTCACCCGGCGTAACCTCCGCGATCACGACGGGGACCGTGATCGACGTGAGGGGCCGGCAATGGCGCTGCCTCTGGTGCTGGCTGGGCCGATCGTGCGGAAGGTGAATGCGAGGTCGGCGTCCTTCTGGATCGCGCTGTCGGAGAACTCGGTGGTGGAGGCCTGGGTCTGGGCGGGCGACCAGACGAGCAGCAGCGGCGGGAACGTCCAATCGGGCGAGGGGTTCGTCGCGCACAGCACGGTGACCTCGACCCGGCAACTGGGTGATCACCTGCACGTGGTCACGGTCACCGCGGAGACGGTCGGCGTCGGGGCTCTGTTTCCGGGTTCGCTGTTCTCCTACGACATCACCGTGGCCGGGCACGGCGGGCTGAAGGAACTCGGTCTGCTGGCAGACACTAGTGGCGCCGGGCAGGGCATCGACGCCGCCGCACCGGCCCGGCTCGCGTTGGGATACCTCCCGGACCGGCTGCCGACCTTCGTCACGCCCGCGAGCACCATTCCCGACCTGCGGTTCGCGCACACCTCCTGTCGCAAGCCGCACGGCCTTGGCCCCGACGCCATGGTGTGGCTTGACGACCTGATCTCCGACCATCGGACCGACCCGGTGCAGCGGCCGCAGCAACTCCTGCTCACCGGGGACCAGATCTACGCCGACGACGTCGCCGCCCCGCTGCTCGCCATGCTCCAACAAGTCTCCAGCGAACTCCTCGGCTACGACGAAACAGTTGTGCTGGCCGGTGGCGCCGCCGGCAATGGAACCACCCGGGTTGACTGCAAGGACCTGCCAGCCCAGCGACGGGGGCGGCTGAGCGCCGAGGTCGCGAAGTTCTCCTCGACCGACGCCGGCAGCCATCTGCTCGGTTTCGGAGAGTTCGCTGCGATGTACCTGGCCTGTTGGAGTCCGCGCGTCTGGCGTACGCTGCCCGCGCGATCGGCCTTGTTTACCGATGTGCCCGCAGCACAACGGGAAAGCCGTCACCTCACCGATTTCGAGACCGCGTACGGGGACCGCGCCGCCTGGGAGGCGGCTGACGTGGCGGCCGAGGCCCGGGGCGAGGGCACCGCCGGTGACCGCCGACGGGTGGAGGCGTTCGCGCTGGGTGTGCCCAAGGTGGCCCGGGCGCTGGCCAACTGTGCCACGTACATGATCTTCGACGATCACGAGGTCACCGACGACTGGTACATCAGTGCCCCCTGGCGTACCCGGGTCCTCACCTCACCGTTGGGTCGCTCGGTCCTGCGCAACGGACTGATGGCGTACGCGATGTTCCAGGCGCCCGGCAACGACCCGACGAAGTGGTGGGATCCGCCGGTGGTTGCCGCACCGCCACCGGCCACTCCTGAGTTCCAGTTGCAGGATGCCGTCGTCGCCCTGCTCGCCGAACGCGCCGCACCGACCGTGGCCCGCGAGAACGACGTGGACTCCCTGATCGGCCTGACGAGTCCGACCGAGGGTCCTAAGGTGCGTTTCCACTACACCGTCGACGGGCCCCGGCACCGGATTGTGGTCCTGGACACCCGGACCCGGCGGACTTACGACTCCGCGGTCAGGCACAGTCCGCCGAAACTCCTCGGTGACTCGATGGACGCGATGCTGCCCGCGGGCCCACTGCCCGACGGCCGCGAACTCCTCATCGTTGTTTCAGCGGCACCGGTGCTGTTCCCCCGGATCTTCGACGCTCTGGTTCAGCCTGCGGCCGCAGCCGTGTTCGACTTGAAGACGCACATGGTCCGTACGGAGGCATTCGACCCGGCCCGACCGCGTCCGGCGATCGTCGGTAGCGAGCAGTGGGATGTCGAGGGCTGGGGTGCCAACGAGGCCGCGTTCCACGACGTGTTGCGGCGGCTCGGCTCCTACCCGCGGGTGGTCGTGCTGGGCGGGGACGTGCACTTCGCCTCGAGCCTGGTGGCTGACGTGTGGGTCAAGGGTGACGACCTGGCCGACAGCCGGATCCTGCAATGCACCAGTAGCGCCGCCAAGAACCAGCCCGCGCCAGCTATGCGGGCTGTGCTGCGCGGTCAGCGCAGTGCCCAGAAACTGTTGCAGGGTCAAGCGATGGAACGGCTCGGCTGGGACGGCGAGCACGGCGTAGTACTGCCGGCGGGAGCCCACATTCCGCCCGGTCGGCGGGGCCGGCTGCTGCACAAACCGACCTACGTGCCGGCGCGCGGCTGGCCGGTCGGCACGACGGTCGCTGCGGATAAACCGCCCGACGTCCGTTACCGGGTGGCGGTGCTGCGCGACGGGCGACCGCTAGCCGCCCTCGGCGTCGGCGCACCGGTGCCGCCCACCCTGCCGGGGTGGAACGCGGCCGACCCGGTCAGTTCGTACGCGCAGATCGCCGGCGCGCACCAGCAGCTCCTGGCCGACGGGCGGGACCCGATCCGGCTCATGGTGTTCCGCAGCAACGTCGGTGTCGTGTCCTTCCGCGCGTCGCCGAGCGGGCCGGGTGAGTACGCCGCCACGCATGCCGTGCTGTCGCCGGTCGGTGACGGCACCACGGGGGCGGACTTCACCCATCACGACATCGACCTGGCCCGCACCGCGGCAGCCTCGCCGCCGGCACTCGTCGCGGGGAGTTGAGTTGCCGTGGCCGATGCGCCGAAGAAGCCCAACGCATTCCAGAAGGTCGCCTCCTGGGTGGAGTCGGTTGTCGAGTGGGTGGAAGCAACGTTCTCCGACCCCGCGCTATCGGCGCAGATCCGGGCCGATCTTGGGGTGAATTCCACCGCGCCGGCCACGCCCGCCCCGGCGAACCCGGCCACCAAGGCGAAGATCGACGAGTTCGTCGCCAAACAGGACGTCGACGAGGCATCGCTGCTGGCGGTCGTCGCCGAGGTCAAGGCCTTGGTCGACACCGGGATGACGTTCGCGGACGCGGTGAAGACGGAAGGCGTCGACGCACAGGACGTTTTCTGGCTGCTCTTCAAGGTGTGGGTCGCCGACTCGCTGCGCGCTCGAAACCCGGCGGCCTACGGCCTGGTCAGTCTCGCCGGAATTATCACCGAGGACGACGAGGCGCTCGCGACGCTCGATCTCGGCCCGCTCGGGCGGCTGCTGACCGGTGACGCCCGGGCGGACAGCGCCGAGGTCATCGATCGGCTGTCCTTCCTGGTCGGCACGACCGTGGTCATGCTCGACTCGATGGCCGCCGCGGTCGGCGGGGCGATCGATGCCGCGTACGGCTGGGACCCCGACCCGGTGGACGACGCGACCTCCGCGGGTGTCGCGGGGCGGGCGTTGAGCGTGCAGTTCAACATCCCCGGCAGCCCGGCCGCTCCGGTGCTGACCTTGATCGGCGTCCCGGCCGCGCACGGCGGTCCCGGCATCCTGCTGTCCCTGGGCGCCGCGCTGTCCGTCAGCCACACCAGTGGCGACACCGCGTACACGTTCAGCGCCGGCGCCAACGGCGCGTTCGCGGTCTACCTCGGGGCCGGCTCGCCCCGAGCGCTGTCCGGCTTCACCCCGTCTTTCGCGCTGAAGGCCGAGCCGGCCGAGGGTGCGACTGGTCGGCCCGCGTTCCTGCTCGGGACCAGTGATGCCAGCCGCC
>JBBQYX010000021.1:0-42918 GCA_038208295.1 Candidatus Nanopelagicales bacterium
AAGACGTTCGCGGAGGCGGGGTATCCAGCCGACTTGACGGTCCCGTGGGACGAGTACAGCCGCCGCGTGTTCGCCACGGGCGAGCCGGTGCTCCACGAGTTCGAGCTCGACCTGCCCGTGGGGCATCGGTGGTTCGAGACCCGGGTCGACCCTGAGTTCGACTCCGACGGGGTGGTGGCGCACGTCATCACCACGAGCCGTGATGTCACTGCACGCAAAATCGCGGAGGCCCGGCTACGTGACTCCGAGGCCTTGCTGTCCGTCGCGGTCGAGGGCTCAGCCGACGCTACCGCCACGTACGGGCCGGACCTGCGGGTCGAGTACGTGAACCGTCGGGTAGTCGAGTTGTCCGGCATGCCGGCCGAGGCGTGGATCGGCAAGTCGATGGACGAACTGGGCTATCCGGAGTCGTCCGTGGCACTGTGGACCGCCCATTTCGGCGCGGTGTTCGCCACCGGGGAGCCCGAGTCGATGGCCTACGAGGTGGATAACACCGAGGGCCACCGCTGGTATGAGGCGAACCTGTCTCCGCTGTTCGGGCCCGATGGGTCCGTCGCCCACGTGATCTCCACGAACCGGGACATCACCGAGCGGGTGATCGCCGAGCGGTCGTTGCGCGACCTAGCCACGCACGACTCGTTGACGGGGCTGGCCAACCGCCTGGCCCTGCTCGACGACATCGACCGGGGCCTGCAGGCCGCGCGCCGCACCGCGAGCACCACCGCGGTCCTGTTGATCGACCTGGACCGCTTCAAGATCGTCAACGACTCTCTCGGGCACGACGTCGGCGACACGCTCCTGATCGTCGCGGCGCGGCGCCTTGCGGGCACGGTCCGCGGCGGCGACCTGGTCGGGCGCATGGGCGGGGACGAGTTCTTGGTCGTCATGCGGGACCTGACCAACCCGGCTGAGGCTGTCCGTGCCGCTTGGCGCTTGGTGGAGGCGTTCCGGCGCCCGTTCTCCACCCCGGACGGCGAACTGTTCTCCACGGCCAGCATCGGGGTGGCCGTCTCCCGGGCCGAAAGCCAGCCTGCTGACCTGCTCCGCGAGGCGGACACCGCCATGTATGCCGCCAAGGACGAAGGGCGGGACCGGGTCGCGGTGTTCAACGACGAGCTACGAAGAACCGTCGCCGACCGCCTGGCCATCGAGGGTGACCTGCGGCACGCCCTGAAACGAGACCAGCTCGCGGTGTGGTTCCAGCCTGAGGTCCACCTCGTCACCGGCCGCATGATCGCGGCCGAGGCTCTGCTGCGCTGGCACCACCCCAGCGGCGAGACCCTCACCGCCGCGCGCTTTATCGACGTCGCCGAGGAGACCGGTCTGATCAACGACATCGGCGACTGGGTGCTCACCCAGGCGTGCATCCAGGCCGCGTCCTGGGCCACCGGCGACGATGACCGCCCGATCACGGTTCGAGTCAACGTCTCGGCGCGCCAACTCGCCGAAGGTGGGCTCCTGCCCGCCCTCGACATCGCCCTGTCAACCAGCCGCCTGGATCCGGGCCGACTGTGTCTGGAGATCACCGAGACCGCGTTGCTGAGCGAGACCACGATCGCACGCGACAACCTCACCGGCATCCACGAGCGTGGCGTGCACCTCGCTATCGACGACTTCGGGACCGGGTACGCATCCCTGACCTACCTGCACCGCTACCCGATCGACGTCCTCAAGATCGACCGAAGCTTTACCGCCGGCATCACGACGACCATCCACAACTACCGGCTCGTCGGCGCACTCATCGCGATGGCCGACCACCTGGAGCTGAGCGTCACGGCCGAGGGAGTCGAACACGAAGATCAGGCCGACTGCCTCAGGGCTCTGGGCTGCCCAAGCGCGCAGGGCTACCTGTACTCCCAAGCCGTCCCTCCTCACCAGTTCGCCACCATGCTGGACACGGTTTTCCCCCACCCCTGAACCCACTGCGCCCACGTCGGCGCTGGACTGTTCCCTCGCGCCGGGCCGTCCCGAAGACTCAAATATCCGACGTGTGTTGCCGGGACCAGCGGGGTAAACCCGGCGCATGGGTGTTCATGAGACAAGCGCTGCTCACGACAGGCACGTGGACCTCCGCGATCACGACCAACAGGATCAGGAGCACCGCGACAACATGGACCCCCCCGCGCATTCGTCGTACGGAGCCGACGGCACCCAGGAACCCGTACGGGATCCGGAGAACACCGGCTGGCGGGTGTGGTGGGAGGCCGTGCAGCGGGCGCGCCCCCGGATGAAGATCCTCAACCTTGGTCTGTTGGCGGCCGGGTGCGCATACTGGGCGATGCTGTCGATCTTCCCGGCATTGATCGCGGTCGTCACGGTCTACGGCCTGGTTGCGAACCCCCAGGACGTCGCTGACCAGGTGAACTCGCTGGCCGGCACCTTGTCCCCGCAGGCTCAGCAGGTCCTGACCGATCGGTTGACTGAGATCACCTCCGCCAGCGGCGCGTTGTCCTTCGGGCTGGTCATCTCGCTGCTCGTGACGCTGTGGACGGTGTCGTCGGGGGTCCAGAATCTGATGGCGGCCGTGACCACCGCCTACGAGCAGGTCGAGACCCGCAGCTTCGTGGCGCAGAAGGTGCGTGCGCTGCTGCTGACTGTCGGCGCCGTGATCCTGAGCGTCGTGGTGGTCTTCGCCCTGACCGTGCTGCCCGCCCTGGTCACGTCACGGTTGGACAACCTGGTCTGGCGGATCGTCATCTACGCCGTCGGCGGTCTGCTGTTCTTCGCCTTCATCGCCGCGGCCATCGCCGTCCTTTACCGCTTCGCCCCGGCGAACCAGCCGGTCGGCTGGCACTGGAGTTCTTCCGGAGCACTGATTGCCGCGTTTGCCTTCGTCGTCGTGTCGATCGGATTCGCGTTTTACGTCCAGAACTTCGCGAAGTACGGCAACGTCTACGGGGCTTTGGCCGGTGTCATCATCCTGCTGCTGTGGCTGCGGTTCACCGCGCAGGTGATCCTGCTCGGGGCGCTGGTCAACGCTGAAGCCGAACGCGGGGTACGCGGCACCGGCGAGGCCTGGCCGGAGGACGTCGACCGCCGGATCCTGCGTACGCCCCAGGACGATCCGGTCTGAACCCCGTACGGCCGGCAGCCCTTAGGTGCCTGCGCGGGCTCATCGGCCCGCGCGCGCCATGGGGGTATGCGGAATCCCGTCTTCCAGAAACTCGGCACCGCTGACCTCGAAGCCGAAATTGCGGTAGAAGCCAACCAATGGTGACTGAGCGTCCAAGACACATGCGTCCGAGCCGAGCAGCTCGATCGCACAGCGCATCAATTCGTCAGCGAGGCCGGTTCCGCGGTGCTCTCGTGCCACCACCACCCGGCCGATACGGCGCAGCCGTGGGCCGTCGGTGAGGATGCGCAGGTAACCCAACGGGACGGCGGCACCCGGGATCCACAGGTGCACGGTGCCAGGCTCGTCGTCGCGGCCGTCGATTTCAGGATAGGGACACCCCTGCTCGACCACGAAGACGTCCACCCGTAGCCGTAGGACGGCGTACAAGGTGGGAGCGTCAAACTCCTCGAAACTCGCCTGCAGCACCCGACCGCAGACCGTCATCGCCGCCGCCACCTCCTCTGGAGTCCGTCCGAATCGAGGATGCCGTCGCCCACGCCGGCCCAGGCTGGTGCGGCGATCACCTGGACGGCCCAACAGTCTGGCCGTGCGGTGCGTCGACATGGGCGGGGATGACCCGGATCAGCGCCACTCTACGAAGCCTCGGGAGGTCTCTGCGTCCGGATAACAACAACAACCATGACCGTCACGGCGATCATGAAGCCGGCGCTCCTGGCTCGTCCGGTCGGGCCAGGCTCGTGGTGGGTGCTGTCGTCCTCGTCGTTGTTGTGGCGGGCGCGGGGCTCGTGGGCCTGCAGGCCACCGGAAGCGGAGCGGCCGTCGGCGGTTCAGCCGATTCCGCCACGGCGCTCAGTTCGACGCGATGGGTGGTCGAGCTGGATCCCCGCATCCCTGTGCATGCCCGCAGCGCGACCCCCCGTGCAGCGAGACAGCCCGCTACGGCCGGATCGAGCTCGCCGACCAGCCCCCGGCCCAAGACCGCCGACCACGTACCGACTCCCACTCGGACGCCAACAGAACCCACCCAACTCCCGCGCAAGGCGGACCCGAAAAGTGCCCATGTGTTTCCCGACACAGCGACGCCTACCGGGATCACCGATGAGGCACAATCCCTGCTGAGCGCCGTGGCCCGCATGCGTCACGCTGGCGGGGCGCCCGTCTTGACCATTGAGGCCGGCGAGAAGGTTGTCGCCGACCGCGACGGCCGGGTTGCATCGATACCCCTCGTTGATGCGATCCCGACCCAGGCTCCGACCCCGTCGGATACCACCCCGCCGACGGGGACGGAGCCAACACCCGCGCCCACCTCGGTGCCCGCGGCGACCCACGTCTCGCTGCCCTCCCCGCCGCCAGCCGCGACGACACCAACGCTGCCCGCCTCCGTACCTGCCGCAATCAAGGCCATCAGGGCCGTACGCGGTGTGCAGGAGGTCCGGGATCTGGGCAATCATCAGTTGCGGCTGCGAGCGGACTCTCGGGTTGCGGCCGACCGACTCCCCGGGGTCGTCAAGGCCACCCGCGAAACCACCAGTAGGAAGCCGACAAGCAGCCAAGCAGCGAGCGCCCCAGCGGCTACGCCCAGCCCCTCGCGGGTCGTCAAGTCGCCCACGACGCACTCGGCGAGACCCACCGCGAGCGCATCGACCCCTCGCGGCGGAGCGATCCCGGGAACGTCGCGGTTCGGCATCCTCACCCTCAGCCCGTCCATCGGGCTGGCCGCCGGCGGCCAACTTCTAGCGATCACCGGTACGCGACTACCGGCCTCGCCCATGGTGCTGATCGGCGGCGCCCCCGCGACCGTGGTCGACACCCGCCGCACCACCATCGTGGTCCGGACGCCACCGGGCTCCGGCCAGGCCAGCGTCGTCGTCCTGGGCGCAGCGGGCGAGGCGGACACCGTGTGGGGGGCCTTCCGCTACTACGACCCCGCCCTCGGCGGCCCGCCGGCCGCCCCCACGCCCACAGTCAGTCAGGGGCTTCCCTAATCGGTCCGCTCGCCTGGGTCGGCGACGGTGACGATCCCGGCAGCACCCGCGCGCAAACGCCGGTCAGACGTGATCAGGATGGCATCGAGTGAAAGGGCGAGCGCGACGTACAGGGCGTCCCGGGTGGCGATCCGATCCACCAGTGTCCACGCCGGCGCGAGCAGGGGCTGCAATGGCCACCGGGTGGCACCGAAGGCCGCCAACGCTGCCACGCGCTCGTCGGCGCGACTCAGGTGCCCGGCTCGCCGCAGCCGGCCCAGCGCCGACAGCACTTCCGCGTCCAGGTGGGCCGGCGCCGCGACGGCGTCAGCGGTCGCGAGAATGCCACGAAAGGGCTTTCCCGCAGGGAAGCCGCAGATCAGGTCCACGACGGTGGCCGCGTCGACGACGACGATGCTCAACGGCCGACGAGTTCGTCGTCCTCGGCGCGTGCTGCGGCCACCAGGTCGGGACCGGTCGGGCCACCCAGCTGAGCCGGACCGAGGTCGTCCAGGCGACGAAGCCAATTGCTCATCGACGGAACGGCAACATGAACGGACAGCAGGTCACACAGATAGGCCCGCAGACTCATGTCGACATGAGCCGCGCGGCGAGTCAACTCGGCGTGCACCTCGTCCGGGAGATCTCTGATCAGTACGTCCATTTCAAGAGACTATCACTATGATATCCAGGTGATCGTCCGTTAGTCGTCTCGACCCTGGGCGACCAGGGTCCGCATTACCCGCAGGGCGACCGACAAGGTGGCCAGGTCCACCGTCTCCAGCGACGCGATGTCGGCCAGCGTGGCCCGGGCGCGGGCCAAGCCCTCGGCGTGCTTCTCCTCCCAGGCGACGATGCGGTCCTGCGGCGGTAACGTCTCCGAGGTGCTGCGCAGCGTCTGCTCGGTCAACCCGCCCAGCGCGCCGTACAGGTCACTGCGCAACGCCTGCCGGGCCAGCGCCGCCCAGCGCCCGCCCCGGGGCAGCCAGGTGATCCGGGTCAGCATCCGGTCGATGTCGTACCGCTCACTGATCACGAAGTACAAGGCGGTGACCGTCTCGACCGGGCACCCGGTGCGGCGGGCGACCTCAACCCCGTCCAGCAGGCTGAAGACGTCCAGTGAGGCGGCCACCGTCAAAGCGATGTCGCGCGGTGCTCCCAGCTTCTCGAACTCCGCGGTACGCCGCTGCAGGCGTTCCTGTTCGGCACCCAGCAGCATCCCGGGCACCATCGGCGCCACCCGGGCGATGTCCGGGCCGAAGTGCTCGATCTCGGCGTCCACGTCCACCCGGCCGCCACGGGATTGCAACAACCAACGCGCGGCACGGTCGACCAGCCGCCGGGACTCCAGGTACAGCGCGCTTTGCGCTGCGGTCGGCGCGACGTTGTCCAGGGTCTCGATGCGTCGCCACACGTCGGGCAGATCGAAGGAGTCCCGGGTGACGGCGAAAACCCGGGCCACCTCGGCGGCTGAGGCACCGGTCTCCTCCATACAGCGAAACGCGAAGGTCAGACCGCCACGGTTGACCAGATGGTTGGCGGTCATCGTGGCGATGATCTCCCGCCGCAGCGGGTGCCGGTCCAGCCGGCCGGCGAACCGCTCCACCAGCGCACGCGGGAAGTAGTCCACCAGAAGCCGACGGAACCACGGCTCGTCGGGCAGTTCGGACTCCAACAACTCAGCGGCTAGCCGCATCTTGGCGTAGGCGATCAGGACGGACAGCTCCGGACCCGACAGGCCCTCCCCCAGCGACTCCCGTTCGGCAAGCTCAACATCTGTCGGGATAAACTCCAGCGGCCGGTCCAGGCCAGCACTGCGTTCCAGTTCGGTGATGAGCCGACGGTGCACCTCGACCATCGCCGGCGCCTGGCTGCGTGCGTTGGCCAGCAGGACGTTCTGCTCGTAGTTGTCCCGCAGGACCAGGGCACCCACCTCCTCGGTCATCTGGGCGAGCAGATCGTTGCGCTGCTTGGGCGTCAGGTCGCCGTCGCGGACTGCCGCATCCAGCAGGATCTTGATGTTCACCTCATGGTCGGAGGTGTCCACGCCGGCGGAGTTGTCGATCGCGTCACTGTTCACCCGGATACCGGATCGGGCCGCCTCGATGCGGCCGAGCTGGGTGAAGCCGAGATTGCCGCCTTCGCCAATCACCCTGCAGCGCAGCGCATCTGCGGAAACCCGGATGGCGTCGTTGGCCTTGTCACCGACGTCCAGGTTGGTCTCCGTCGAGGCCTTGACATATGTCCCGATGCCGCCGTTCCACAGCAGGTCCACCGGCGCGGCCAGGATCGCCCGGAGCAGTTCCACCGGGGGCATGCGGTCGATCCCAGCGCTGATCGCCAAAGCCCTGCGTACCTCCGCCGAGATGGGGATCGACTTCGCCTGCCGTGAATACACTCCGCCCCCGCCGGAGATGGACGTCCGGTCGTAGTCATTCCACGACGAGCCGGCCAGCTCGAACAGCCGTCGCCGCTCGGCGAAGGAGGGCGCCGTTGCTGGGTCCGGGTCCAAGAAGATGTGCCGGTGGTCGAATGCGGCGATCAGCCGGATGTGCTCCGACAGCAGCAGGCCGTTGCCGAACACGTCGCCGCTCATGTCGCCGATGCCCACGCAGGTGAACTCCTGCCGCTGGGTGTTCAGACCCAACTCGGCGAAGTGCCGCTTGACTGATTCCCAGGCCCCCCGGGCGGTGATGCCCATCGCCTTATGGTCGTAGCCGGCCGAACCGCCGGAGGCGAAGGCATCGCCCAGCCAGAAGCCGTAGGACTGCGAGATCTCGTTGGCGATGTCGGAGAAGGCGGCGGTGCCCTTGTCGGCGGCGACCACCAGATAGGCATCGTCACCGTCGTGACGAACCACCCGGGACGGCGGAATGATCTTCTCGCCCACCAGATTGTCGGTGATGTCGAGCAGCGAAGAGACGAAGATTCGATAGGCGGCGATCCCCTCGGCCAGCCAGGCCTCGCGGTCGGACGGCTCCGGCAGCCGCTTTGCGTAGAAGCCGCCCTTGGCGCCGTCGGGGACGATGACAGCGTTCTTGACCGCCTGCGCCTTCACCAGGCCGAGGACCTCGGTACGGAAGTCCTCCCGCCGATCGCTCCACCGCAGGCCGCCACGAGCCACGGAGCCGAAGCGCAGGTGCACGCCCTCCACCCGGGGGGAATACACCCAGACCTCGAACTTGGGACGCGGTAGCGGCAGGTCCGGGATGCGAGCCGTGGCGAGTTTGATGGCAATGTGCGGCCGCATGGTGCCGTCGGCGCCTGGCTGAAAGTAGTTGGTCCGGATACTCGCCTGCACCAGGCTCAGGAAACCACGCATGATCTTGTCGTGGGCGAGGCTGCCGACCTCGTCCAGCCCCGTCTCGAGTTCCCGCACGAGGAACTCGATCTGCTGCGCCCGATCACCGACAAAGTCCGGGTCGAAGCGGGTCTCGAACAACTGCACCAGCATCCGGGAGATCTGGACGGACTCCGTAAGGACGTTCTCGACGTAGTTCTGGCTGTAGGGCGAACCGATCTGCCGTCGATACCGTGAATAGCTGCGTAGCAACGACACCTGGCGCCAGGTCAGGCCACCCCGGACGACGAGGGCGTTGAAGCCGTCGGGCTCGCAGTCCCCGCGCCAGGCAGCGGCGAATGCGTCCTGGAAACGTTCCTTCAGGCTCTCGCCCTCGGGCACCACCGGCAGGTGGAACCGCAGCCCAAAGTCGTAGATATAGGCCGTGGCGTCATTGACCGAGGCGAGCTCGTACGGGCGCTCGTCGAGGACCTCGACCCCCATGTGCTGCAGAATCGGGAGCACCTGCATGAGGGAGACCGGACCGCCGGTACGGATAATCTTGAATCGCCGGGTCAGATGATCGGTGCCGTACGGTTCGTACAGGTTCAGTGCCATCCCCTCAGCCCCGAGCGCCACCATCTGCCGGGCATCGACCAGGGCCGCGCGTGCGGGGAAGTCCTCCTTGTATGCCTCCGGGAATCCGGCCAGCCGCCGACGTAGCTGCCGTGCCTCGGCATCGTCGGGGACTTGATGATCCACCGCGTCGGTGAAGTCGTCGTCCCAACTGCGCGCGGCCGCCGCCAGTCGACGTTCCAGATCGTCATGGTGGACCAGGGGTATCGGTCCCTCGGTCGGAACATGCACGACGAAGTGCAGCCGAGCCAGGATGGACTCGGAGACCCGGGCGGTGTAGTCGATCGACGTTGCCGCGTAGGTCTCTCCGAGGATGTCCCTCATCCGTAGCCGCACAGTGGTGGTGTAACGATCCCGCGGCAGATAGACCAGGCAGGAGACGAAACGGCCGTACGTGTCATGCCGCAGGAACAACCGGGTCTGCCGGCGCTCCTGCAGATGCATCACGCCCAGGGCCACGTCGAGCAGCTCCGTGGCGGACATCTGGAACAGTTCGTCTCGCGGGTAGGTCTCCAAGAACTGTTGCAGGTCCTTGCCGTTGTGCGAGTCGGCCGCG
Organism: Candidatus Nanopelagicales bacterium; assembly: GCA_038208295.1. Taxonomy (GTDB): domain Bacteria; phylum Actinomycetota; class Actinomycetes; order S36-B12; family JBBQYX01; genus JBBQYX01. The sequence continues at coordinate 9,513 of JBBQYX010000021.1, forward strand.
AACCCGGATTCCTCCAGGACCTCGTGGGCCTTGCGTCGCAAGACCGGAATCCGCTGCACCGACTGGGTGTACGCCGAGGCCGTGAACAGGCCCAGGAACCGACGTTCCCCAACGACGGTGCCTTTCTCATCGAACCTCTTGACTCCGATGTAGTCGGGGTAGGCCGAGCGGTGCACGGTGGCGCGACTGTTGGCCTTGGTAAGCACCAGGACCCGAGGTTCGCGCGCGCGGGCACGGACCTGGGGGGGGAGTTTCGCGAATGCCGCCGAATGCGACCGGTCCCCACGCAGAATTCCCAGCCCGCTGGCCGGGACCGCGGTCAGCGCCTCCTCCCCGGGTTCGCCGACCAAGTCGTATTCTCGGAAACCGAGGAAGGTGAAGTTGTCATCCGCCAACCAGCGCAGCAGCGCGATGGTCTCGTGGGTCTCCACGGGGTCTGCCACCGCCGGGGGGCGGGCCTCCAACTCGTCGGCCAGCTCGGCCGCCGTACGGGACATCTTCGGCCAGTCCTCGACCGCATCGCGGACGTCGCGCAGCACCGAGCGGATTGCGTTTTCCAGATCACGCAGTGCTGCCGGATCGACGAAGCGACCGATCTGGACGTGCATCCAGGATTCGACGACGGCATCGGCCGGTCGGCCGTCGCGGTCGGCCGCATCGATGTCCAGCAGTTCTTTCAACGTACCGACGATGTCACGCCGTACGACAACCTGGGGGTGGATGATCAGCTGAATCGAACTACCGACCCGGTTCAGTTCGCCCATCACCGAGTCCACCAGGAAGGGCATGTCGTCGGTGACGACCTCCACGACGCTGCCGCCGCAGGACCACCCGTGCTCCTCGGGAGTCGGTGTGAAGCAACGCACCGTGCCCGTTCCCTGTGGCCGGTGCTCGGCCAGCCGCAGGTGCGACAGCGCCGCACCGAGCAGATCGATGGGATCCATCGCGACCAGGTCGTCGGGCACCGTGTGTCGGTAGAAGCGAGACAGCAGCACCAGCACATCGGGCCCGGAGTGATCGCCGCTTCGACCGTGCACGGCCGTCGCGGCTGCTTTGCTCAGGACATCCGCCCGGATCTCCTCGGAGGTGCGCGAAGATGTCCACGACCGGGCGTGGCCGGAGCGCTCAGACACGATGGAGGCCGCCTCTCCGTGCACCGAAAGGCCCCCGTACGCCGTTGTACGGGGACACTTCGCACCCTAGCCCGCCGCCCGCCGAGTTGGGCGGATAGCTACCGGTCGTGCCCGCGGCCACGCCCACGCCCCGTACCCATCAACGCCCACGCAACCGAAGGACGAACCGATGGCAACCCGACTGCAGGCCACGATGCGCTTCCCCGCCGATGCCCAGACGGTGTTCGCCATGCTCAGTGACGAGGCGTACGTGGCGCTGAAAGGCAGGCGGACGGGCGGGCGCGAGGTGCGCGCGGAGGTGCGCCGGCCCGACGACGGCAGCGTGGTCGTGGTGTGCGACCGGGTGCTGCCGGCGAAACTCCCCGGTTACGCCCGCAGCCTGGTGGGCGACACCATTCATGTGGTCGAGACCCATACCTGGTCGCCGGCCGACGCCACGGGTGTGCGGGCCGGCCGGTTCGACGTCGGCCTGGAATCGATCCCCGTCGCGATCCACGGCACCCTGCAGTTGGCGGGCGATGGCACCGAGACGACCGATTCGGTGGATGCGGCGGTGAAGGCCTCGGTGCCGTTCATCGGTGGAAAGCTGGAACGCATCGCGGAGGACCTGATTCGGCGCTACCTCGCCAAGGAGGAGGAGGTCGGCGCGGGCTGGCTCGCCGGGGATCATGAGCAATAGGCCTGAGCCAGCCCGCGGGTGCGTTACCCCTGCGGGTGCATATGCGGATAGCCCGTTGCCTTGGGCGGCACGAAAGTCTCTTTGATCGTACGAGTGCTGGTCCAGCGCAACAGGTTCTGGGCGCTGCCGGCCTTATCGTTGGTCCCCGAGGCGCGGGCGCCACCAAACGGCTGCTGCCCGACCACGGCCCCGGTCGGCTTGTCGTTGATGTAAAAGTTGCCGGCCGCGAACCGCAGCAGCCTGGTCGCCTCGGCGATGACCGCCCGGTCCTGCGCGATGATGGATCCGGTCAGGGCGTACGGCGAGATGCTCTCGAGTTGGGTCAGCACGGCGTGGTAGTCGTCGTCGTCGTAGACGTGCACCGCCAGAATTGGCCCGAAATACTCCTCGACGAAGTATTCCGCGGTGGGATCCGTACCCAACAGAATCGTCGGACGGATGAAGAATCCCGCGGAGTCGTCGTAGGTGCCACCAGCGCCAATGGTCACTGCGTCGTCCGCCCGGGCTCGATCGATGACGCCGGACAGTTTCGCAAAGGCACGGTCGTCGATGACGGCTCCCATGAAGTTCGACAGGTCCGTGACCGGCCCCATCGACAGATCGTCCACCGCTGCCAGCACCTCGTCGCCGATGCGGTTCCAGATACTGCGGGGAACGTAGGCCCGTGAGGCTGCCGAGCATTTCTGGCCCTGGTACTCGAAAGCGCCCCGCAGCATCGCCGTGCGCAGCACGTCGGGGTCCGCGGAGGGATGGGCGAGGATGAAGTCCTTGCCGCCGGTCTCCCCGACGATCCGCGGGTAGGCGCCGTAGTGCGCGATGTTCGCGCCGATGGTCGCCCAGAACAGCTGGAACACCCGGGTCGAGCCGGTGAAGTGGATGCCCGCCAGGGCCGGGTCGGTGAGCAGCACATCGGAGACGGCCGCGCCGTGCCCGGTCACCATGTTGACGACACCCGGCGGCAGGCCGGCCTCGGTGAGCAACTGCATCAGGAAATGCGCCGCGAACTGTTGAGTGTGCGCGGGTTTCCAGACCACGGTGTTGCCCATCAGCGCCGGAGCCGTCGGGAGGTTCCCCGCGATGGCGGTGAAGTTGAACGGAGTCACCGCGTAGACGAAACCTTCCAGCGGCCGGTGGTCGACCCGGTTCCAGACGCCCGCACCGGACATCGGCTGCTCGGCCAGGATCCCCCGGGCGAAGGCGACGTTGAAACGCCAGAAGTCGGCGAGTTCGCAGGCCGCGTCGATCTCGGCCTGGATCGCGGTCTTGCTCTGCCCCAGCATGGTGGCCGCGTTCAGAGTGTCCCGCCAAGGGCCGCTGAGCAGGTCGGCAGCCTTGAGGAAGACCGCGGCCCGGTCGTCGAAGTCCAGTCGTTGCCAGTCGTGGGCGGCCGCGGCGGCCGCAGCCACCGCCGCCTGGGCGTCGGCGGTCGTCGCGTCCGCGGTGGTGCCGAGCACATGGTGGCGGGCGTGCGGCTGGACCACCGGAACCCGGGACCCGCCAGCCATCCGGGACGTCCCGCCGATCATCAACGGCAGCTCGATCTCGGTCGCGGCCAGGTCGACCAACGCAGCCTGCAGTCCGGCCCGTTCGGGTGTTCCGGGCGGGTACTGGCGTACGGGCTCATTCGTCGGTACGGGTACCTGCGTCACGGCGTCCACGTCGTACTCCCTCTCCTGTGCGCTGCGGTGCGCAGCGCTATCCGATCATCCGCGCCTGACCGGGATCGTCCCAGTCGTCGGCGACGGCGATGTGGTCGGGTCCCAGATGCTCGGGGTCCCGCAGAGCGGCCCGGCTGGTGGCCATCGAGGTCTGGAGTACCAGCGTCCTTCGGGAGGCGTTCATGACGTTGACCCCCATCGCCTGCAGGTCGTCCGGTCCCGGCCCGATCACGGTGACCGCCGTGCCCGATCGGCGCACCTTGTCGGCCTCGTACAGGCAGCGTCGGGTCACCGAGCCCCGCCAGCGGCGTTCCAATCGTTCGACCACCGGTCCGGGCCGGTCGACGTGATAGGAGACCATCGGCGCCAGGACGTAAACCTCGTCGAGATCCAACCCGGCGAGCACGTCCGCCGAGGTGGCCGAGCAGGCGCCACCGTCAACGTAGCGGCGGCCATGAATTTCCACGGGAGCGAACCAGGCCGGGATCGAGCACGAGGCCATCACCGCCTGCGGCAGGCTCCCTGACGGGTCGCCCGCCCGCCCGAAGACCACTCGTCGACCGGTCGTGTAATCCATCGCCACCGTCCACACCCCCGGGCGTGGCGCCCAGGGGTCCCCGGTCGCGCTGGCCCTGGGCATGGCCGCCTCAACGAGTCCGCCCACCTCGGCCAGGGAGCCGCGGCCCTCGGGGAGCCAGCCGGCCAGCACCGCGGTCGGGGGCATCCGACGCAGCCGACGCAGGCTGGAGCCGATCAGCTGGGCGGACCCGGGGCCCAGCAGCCGCGGCAGCCCGGGCCGTGGGGATCCGGTGGCGCGCTCGTAGTCGAAGGTGTATCCGGCCAGTGGGCCATCAACGATCGGTTCACCGCGCTGATGCCGGCGCAACTGATCGACCGACACCCCACAGCCCAGCAGGGCGGTCAGCACGGACCCGGCGGAGGTCCCGACGATGACCTCGCAACCGCGCGGGTCGAAGCCGTGGACCTCCTCCAATGCCGTCAGTGCCCCGACCATCCAGGCGGCGCCCAATACCCCGCCCCCGCCCAACACCAGGCCCCGTCGCGGAGCCTGCGGTACCGAGCCCACCGAAACGGGGGCCTGGTCGAGGGCTGGCTCGTTGTTCACCGTGGTCAGGACCTTCCTCGTCGACGTGTCCTGCGACGCGCATACCCGGCGGCGTACGGGACCAACCGTCCAAAAGCGGCTACTGGCTGCGCACCCGGGCGCCGCGGGTCGCCTCCAGCAGGTCGGCCAGCGCCTCCTCCAGGCAGCGGGCCAGCACGTCGATGTCCGGCATTGCGTCCCGGTCGGCGTTCAGGCCGAAGTAGACGCCCCCGTCGTAGGAGGTCAGTCCGATGCTCAGCGCCTGGCCGCGGGCCAACGGCTCGACCGGGTACGTCGACAGCATCCGGACGCCACCGGCGTACAACGGGAACTGCGGGCCGGGGACGTTGGTGACGACCAGGTTGTAGACCCGCCGGGACAGACCGCTGGCGGCCCGCGCCCCCAAACTGTGCAGCGTCGGCGGGGCGAATCCGGCTACCCCGACGATGGCCTGCGCGCCCATCATCTGGCCGCTCTCCTTGTGCTTGGCCATCTCGTACGTGATGTGCTGCAAGGCCACGACCGGGTCGGGCTCACCCACGGGCAGGTCGCACAAGAACGCCGCGACCCGGTTGCCGACCACGGTCTTCCCCGATTCGGCTGCGCCCGCGGGGGTGACGCTGACCGGCACCATCGCCCGGATCGTCGAACGTGCCGTCAAGGATTCCCCCCGGGCGATGAGCCAGGCCCGCAGCGCCCCGGACACCACAGTGAGTACGACGTCGTTGATGGTCCCGCCGTGCGCGCGCCGGATCTCCTTATAGTCCGCCAGGGACGAAGCAGCCATGCCGTAGCGGCGGGCCTGACCGATCTCCACGTTCAGTGGCGAGGGTGCCGGGGGGCGAGCGGCGGTTCGTACCGCCGACAGCACCCCGAGCCCCCGTTGCATCGCTCCTCCGACCGTGGTCCGTACGTCGCCCAACCCACCGCGAACCGCCTCGACCAACGCCGCCGGACTGAGCAACCACTCGGCCAGCGCGCCGACGACGAGTTCCGCCGACGTCGGGCCCGGGGTGGGACGCCAGGCAACCGCACCGACCGGCCGCGGCTCCGAGGTGACGTCCAAGATCACCTGGCCGATATCCAGCGCGGACAGCCCGTCGACCATCGAGTGGTGCGTCTTGGTGAGCAGCGCGAACCGGCCGCCCTCCAGGCCCTCCACGAGATACATCTCCCACAGGGGCCGGGACCGGTCCAGCCGGCGGCTCATGATCCGGCCGACGAGTTCCCGCAGTTGCGCATCGGTGCCCGGGCGGGGCAGGGCGGAGCGGCGTACGTGATAACCCACGTCGAAGTTCTCGTCGTCGATCCACACCGGGTTGGCGATCCCCCCGGGGATCCAGCGCAGTCGTTGGCGGTAGCGGGGCACGAAGGCGATCCGGTCCCGGATCAACTCCACCAGCCGGTCGTAGTCAAAACCGTCCTGCGGCGCCTCAAAAATCGACACACCGCCGACGTGCATCGGCGCGCTGCGCTCCTCCAGGTACAGGAAGGACACGTCCAGCGGACTGAGCCGATCGGCCATCTGCTCCTCCTCGACCCCTCGCGCTGCTCCTGCGGGCACCCTCCCCCGCGGTGCGGGTCCATCGTGGCACGCACCCATCAGACCACTCACGGAGAGTGCCCGGACTGAGAGTGCCCGGACTGGGCTGAACTGGCCTGACCGGACTGCCCTGGGTCAGGCCAACGGGACGCCGAAGACCGTCTCCAGTTCCAGCGCCGTGGCTTGGTACGACTCGTGCCTGATGCCGACGAAACCCAGGTGCACGGCGGCTTCGACGTTGTGCGCCATGTCGTCGACGAAGACACATTCGTTGGCCTGCAGACCGATGAGGTCCAGGGTGTGCCAGAAGATCTCGGGTTCGGGCTTGCGCATCCCGACCTCGCCGGAGATCACCACGACGTCGAACATCTCGGTCCACAGGTCCCGGGGGTAGGCATTGCCCCAGGAGTTCGACAGCAGGCCGGTGGCGATACCAGCCTGCCGAGCGCGGCGCACCAGGGCATTCATCTCCGGGGCATGCTCGAACCAGGTGAACATCCGGGCCAAGAGCCCCTCGGCCTCGTGGTGTCGGCCGCTGCGCTGGGACAGCGCCCCCGCCAGGTGCCGCTCAAAGTCCGGCACCGTCATCTCGCCGCGCTCCAGGGCGTGAATCGGGTTAATCCACGCCTCGGCCGCTGCCGCCGGGCCGAGCCATTCCCCCATCACCGCGGAGTACGCGGCCACGTCGACACCGTCGGCCTGGACCCACCGCTCGACCGAGGTACGCAGGTCGCTGGTCAGCACCCCGCCCCAGTCCACGATCAACCCACGAACCGTCGCGCTGGTCAGCGGTGGCTCCGGGGAGGGAGCAGCGTTCACGGATGCACCGTCCTGGTTGTCGTACGGCGAGTGGTGTCCATCGGCAGGGGGGTTCTGAGTGTAGGCAGCAGCCGCTCGGGTTGCCCGTCGTCGGCGCGGCGGCCGCCGTACGCGGTAACACGGTGTCACAGTGGCGCCATGCGGACCGGTCTAGGGATGTCGACGCGGGCCTGGGTGCTGACGCTGCTCACCCTGGCGGCGCTGGGCGGGGTGCTTCGCGGTGTCGATGCTGCTGCGGGTTCGCCTCCGGAGACGGCCACCGCGGGGTCCTTGATCGGCGGGGTCGGCGCCGGCGTGGACGACGGCGCGGTCGTGGTGACACCGGGGGTTGTGACCAAGCCTGCCGCCCGTGCTGCCGCGGTGGCGCCGGCGACCGACCGGCCCGCCGTGGAGGGCTACGTCTATCCACGCGAGGTCACGGTCCCCAGCGGTCTGCAGCTGCCGGTACCGGCCACCAAGGTCACAGAGGCGACGCAGATTCCGACAGCGCCCCTGGACGGGCGGCACGGTCGACGGCTGGTGTACGACAAGGCACTGATGACCGTTTGGGCGATCGGTGCCGACGACCGCGTACTCAAGCGCTTCCCCGTCGTGGGTCGCTGGGATCGGCCGGCCAAGGGCGTCTACAAGATCTACTCGAAGTCGACGAGCAGTTCGAACCCGTACTCCAAGGTCACCTTTAACCACATGGTGCGGTTCGCCTGGGGCATCCGGACGACCGCGTCGATCGGGTTCCACGCCATCCCGCGCTACTACGACGGCCGGGCGATGCACCCCGAATCCGCCCTCGGGACTGCCATTGCCCTGGGCGGCTGCGTACGGCTGGCCGAGCGGGATGCGGCCTGGATCTATGACTGGTCCCGGATCGGCGACACGGTTGTAGTGCTGCCGTCGCCCGACACAGCCTGAGCGCACCCGCCGTCGCCAGTGAGAGCCGACCCGTCCGACAGTGCCGAGCCGGTCCGACACCGACGAGCCCGTCTGACACCGCCGAGCCCGTCACGCTGCCGCCCACGACTCGTCGACCGACTCAGGTCGCGACTGATACCGGGGTGCCGCGCGTTCGCCGCCACGGCAGGTTTTGCAGCCGCGGCAACCGTAGCCGTCCACGATGCGGTGCCCCGGGTAGGAGCAGACCCAGGTTCTGCAGCAATTCGGTGGCCTCCGCCTGCATTGCGGCCCGGGCGGGCGAGCCTGGAGCGCCTTCGGCCAGCGTCTGACCGTGCAGGAGGCATCGGTCGTAGGCGCTGGGGTCCGCCGGGACGAAACGGGTGGGCACGTCGGCGGCGAGTCCCGTGTGATCGCGGAGTGTCTGGGCGATCGCCGCCTGCGGGCGCTTTCCGACCGCACCGGCACGGACCCGAGTGACGACCACCCGGATCGACGCCTGCGGGGCCAGCCGGGACACCTCGGCAAGACCAGCGCTCAGGCGCGCGAGACCCACTGGATCGGCGCTGCCGACGGCCACGACGACATCAGCCTGCTCCAGCGTTGTCAAGGTGGCAGCGGCGCGGCGCGGCGACCATGGGTCGTCGGCCCCGTCGTCCTCCAGACAGAAGCCGCAGTCGACAACCGTGAGGGCGCTGAGCTGGCGCCCCACGTCCCACAGGTGACGCATCGCCGCCGCGCGGATCTCTGGCCAGCGATCGGGCTGGGCGATGCCGGTCAGCACCCGAGCGTGCGGGCTGATGGCGCGGGCCGCTGCCGCCAGGGCAGCGGCGTCCAACAGACCGGCGTCGGCCCGGCGACAGGCCACCGCCAGGCCGCTCACCTGGTCACCGATGCCCAGCCACGGCGCCACTGATCCGCCGTAGGTATCGGCGTCCACAAGCAGGGTGTCCACACCCTGCCGGGCCGACTCGTCGGCCAGTGCGATCGCGACGGTGGTGCGGCCGGGCGCACCGGTCGGACCCCATACGGCCACCAGTCGGCCAGGCTCGGCAACCATCGGACCGTCGTTGCTCGGATGTGTCGCAGACCTGTTGTCCGAACCACGCCACCCACGGCCGCGCGGCCGCTGTGCGCCCAGAGGGCCCGGCCCGCTGGACGCGATCGGTCGGCCGGTGGAATCCGCTTCGATGCCGTTGGCTCGCAGCGGTTCGCCCGACTGCGCCTCGGGTGTCTGCTCGGTCGTCGCGCCCCGGATCAGCGCCAGTACGTTGTCCCACTCGCCTGGGCTCACGAGTGCCACGGATTGCACTCCGATGGCGCGCATGCGGCTGGCCGCATCGGGGGCCACCTCCGCGGCTGGACGTGAGGTCACCTGATCGGCGCGGCGGCCAGGTGGGTCCGGGCAGGCCTCCACCAGACCCAGCACCTGGACCCCGAGCGCGGTCAGCCGGGTGACGCCCTCGCAGCCGATCCGGATCAGGTCGGGTCCGATGACGGCGAGGCCCGCCGAGCCCGTGGCGGCCGCGCTCATCAGGTCGACCACATCGACGCAGCGACGGACAATGTGAACTCCCGAAGCGGGCGCCGCCAGCACGGCGACCACCTCGGTCTCCGCGGCCAGCCCCGACAGGGCCAGCAGGACGGGCCGTCTCATCCCGACGCCAGAGGGACGGCCACCAGGTCGACGGCGCCGCCGCGCACGGCCGCGACAATGGTCGCGACCCGGGCCGCGGGAACATCGAGTACGACGGCCACCGCTGCCGTGGACGCGGAGTCGGCCAGTGAGACCCGCGCGACGACCGCACCGGATAGGACCAGCCTGGGTGCCCCGACCGGCGCGCCCACTCCGTTGCCAGCACTGGCCCACAGGTCGACTCGGTCGCCCCGGCCCAGGTCACCGGGGAGGTGTCCGGGTTCAACGGGCAGCGTGACCGCCCGCCGGTCGGCCGCCGGCGACTCCAGCGCCGAACTCGGCAGGAAGGCACCTGCGGGGACGGCGTGTGTGAGCGTGCCGGTGGGTGCCTGCGCCGCATCGACATACACGCCGGTGGCGGATTCCGGCAGCGTCGCGGCAACAGCGATCCAGTCCTCGCTGCGTACGGTAGAACCGGCCGCGAGGTCCCGACTGGCGGCCCACACGGTCGAAGGGCCGGCCCCCGATCCCAGCAGCATCGAGCCCAGCAAGGCCGCGCCGGCAACCAGGGACACCCCCGCCAGCACCCGTGCATCCCGCCACCGTGGCCGACGACCGCGGGCCGCCCGCGGCGATGGATCCGCCCGGGACCCCCGCGTTGCCCCGGGTGGTCGAGAACCGGTGAATTGGTCGTCCCGGCTCACGGTTGTCATGCTCATGGATCCCTCCGGCCGGCGGCCCGGACTGCCCGAGCCATCAAGTGATCACGCGCTGGTGCTTCTGCGACGGCCGGCGACATCGACACCGGGCAGTTGTCGCCGTGGTGCGCCAACCTTCAGCGCCGCGGCCGCGATCGGCCAATCTGCCATCCACAGGCCAGCGCGCACGATCGGACGGCACGCGTGCGGGACTGTCAGGATGCGCGGGTGCTGCCTCGATTCCTCACGCTGGCCGATGTCGCGGAGGTCCTGTCCGTCTCGGCGACGCAGGCATATGCGTTGGTGCGCAACGGTCAACTGCGGGCCATCAAGGTTGGTGGCCGTGGCCAGTGGCGGGTCGACGCGGCCGAGCTGGAGGAGTACATCGAGCGGATGTATGACCAGACGCATGCCTTCGTCCGGGAGCACCCGTTCGTCCGCGAACATCCCTTCGGCCGGGCGGACGTGGAGATCTCCTGACGCCGGCGATGTCGGGACCGATGCCGCAGCGATTACGCGACCCGGGTCGCCGCTCAGGACCCCGCGTAGAGCACGCTCATCGCAGCGAACGGCACGAGGGCCACCCGCGCTGACCGGGATCCGTCTGGCCAGTTCAGCCGCAGTTCGACCTGGTCGGCGCCGACCCGTCCGGCGATGCCGTGCAGGACCGAACCGTCGCGCAGGTCCAGGCGGAGTTGAGCCTTCCTGCCGGACCACTGGCGCAGCTGCGCGCGCAGCGTCCACCCCTGCGCGAGCGGCCGTTGAGCCCGGGTTGCCGGCCGCCGATCCGGTAGTTCGAGCCACAGCAGCGCAGCGAGCGGGACCACCTGCTCCGTTTCGGTGGCTGACCCGATCTGGATGTGGTCGACCCCGACCAGATCCAGCCGACCGCCGACAACCGGCGCGCCCCACGGCTGCGCACGGACCTGCACCCCCAGCGCCGCGAGCAGCCGCTGCGACAGGCCCACCTGGGCTTCGGCCTCTCGCCGCAAGGCGATCCCATGCTCAGCCTCCATCGAGCACCACTCGGCGTCTGCGCGCGCATCGAGGTCCTCCAGCCAGGCCGGCCATGGCAGCGTCAACCGCCGCGGGCTGGTGAAGCGGCCGTCAGCGCTGACGCTGGAGTCGATCTCCCTGCGGTCCATGGAATGCCCCGTTCCGCGTTCGCCGGTCGGCCCCGCACCACCAGCGGGCTCGGCACCCACGATGCCCGCTTGTTCGGCTACCCGGGAGTGCTTGTCCACAGTCGAGATGACGCAAGCGTTGACCGCCGGTCGGGCCGCCGGATAGACAACGCAAACGCACTCAAACGGCAGCATCGAGGGGACTCACGTGACGGTCAACAGTCCGAGCATCGCGTCCCTCGCGTCCCTTGCGTTGCCGGTTCTGCCTGGGCTGGCGCAGGGCACTCGCAATGCCGCCACCGTGGAGCGCACCGTGGTCATCGTCATCGTCGGGATCGCGGCGCTGTTTGCGCTGCGCGTCGTCGTGAGCCTGCTGCTGGCGCTGCTGGCGCGGATGCCCGGGCACGTGGGCGCGCTGGGGCGCCGCTTCGCACTGCGCGTCAGCCCTGTCCTGGCCCGCCGATTGGTGGCAGCCGTCGCGGGGAGCAGCCTGGCGCTGGGCGCGATGGCAGGACCGGGCTGGGCGGTGAGCCCGACGGCCGGGACCGGTGTGGCAAGTCGACCCCCAGTGGCGATCGCTGCGGCCGACGGCAGGGACGGTGTCCCCATCCCATTGCTGAATCGGGCCGTGGACGCGGCCGGGACAACCCCACCCGGCGTGGCCCAGCCACCAGCTGCAGCACCCCCGGTGCCCGCTTGTGAGCGGGGAACACCCCCGATCGCGGCGGCAGCCGTCACGGTTCGCTCGGGCGACTCGTTGTGGGCCATTGCCGCCCGGAGTCTGCCGATCTCAGCAACCGAGGCGGAGATTGACCGAGAATGGCGACGCTGGTGGCGGGCCAACCGCTCCACCATCGGCGCGGATCCCAATCTCGTGGTCCCCGGGCAGGTGTTGTCCCGGCCGGCGAGCACCGCGCAGCCCTGAGGGACGTCCGCTGCCGGGCCTCCCCCTCAGCTCGCCCGCGTCGCCTCCCGGCCCGACATCCGAACTCGGCAGGTGTTTCGTCGCGCGCTCCACTAGCGGAATTCTCGACGCGAGACAGGTCGCACAATAAGTCCTGCTGATCATGTCTGCGGCCACCGAAGCAGTAGCCCAGACAGCGCATGATGAGCCCTCGCACCGTCCCGCCACAGCCTTGGCGGGTGTACGAGCAAGGCCAAAGTCACGGATCCCCGTCCGTGCCGATCACGCCCCGCGCGGTCCCCGACGCAGCGGTTGACGACAGGCCCCCGCCTTTCGTCCCGACCTACGCCCGGAGGCCTCGATGAGCGACGTCCCCTCACCCATGCCCGCCCCCGCGAACCCCAGCACCTCGTTGGCCGCGCAACTGCCCCCCGGTGACCGCACCGACGCCTTGGACCTCCCCGTCCCGCCAGGCGAGGATGGTGCAAGCGCGGTCCGCCCACCAGGACAGCACGTCATCGCAGGAGGTTCCGCCCAGCACCCGCGCCCGGATCGGCGCAGCGGGGACCGGCCCGTCCTGCGGCTGGTGTCCGCCGGCGGCGAACGTACCCGCAGCTGGGAGATCACAGCGTGGGACGGCGGCTCTGGCGAAGCGCCGGCTCAGGCGGGGGTACAGGAGCCGTTGGCACTGCGCTGGATGCTCGCCTCCGGGCTACCCGCCGAACCACCGACCGAATCGCCCGGCGTCCTGCCCATTCCCCGGGACAGGGCGATGGAAGTCGCAGGCCCGGCGGAGTCCGCACACGCCGTGAGCGAGGATGCCGCCACCCCCGGGCCTCCTGCGCCCGGGACAGCTCCCGCGGCGGCGGCGTCTGGGCGAACCTCGCCCCCGGCCGGGGCGGACCTCGCGCGGCGTCCGCCCTCCGGTGCTCGCCGGGCCGCCGCCGTCACCAGGGCCGGCGCAGTGGGCGCAAGGTCAAACGCGGTGGGCGCCGGGCTACGCCTGGTGCCGCCGCTGCCACCGATCCCGGAGCTGCCGGTGCCCGACCCGGCCCTGCCGCCGCCGGCCCCCTGGGTGGCCCGCCTCGCCCGGACGGCCCTGGAGATCATCGCCGGGGACCGACCGGCACAACAGCTCAAGCGCTGGGTCGCCCCGGAGTTGCAGGAGCAGTTGGCGCACCGCGCGGCTGCAGCGCAGCGGCACCCGGCTGGCCGAGATGGCGCGGCGCGTACCGCTCGTCAGGTGCGCTGCGTCCGAGTGTGCCCGATCAGTCCGACCATCGTGGAAGCGGCTGCGGTGGTGACCGGCGGGGTCCGGTCGCGCGCCGTTGCCATTCGCCTGGAGGCAGTGGCCGGTCGGTGGCTGGCCACGGCCATTGAAGTCGGGTGAGCAGCCACTGGAGGCCTCACCCCACGCGTCAGGACTTGCGCTCCTCCCGCTTACGGGCGGCTCGGGCAGCGCGGCGGCGCTCGGCCCGATTGGCGTCGGGCGACAGCTCTTCTGCGTCCTCCTCGCTGGCGGTATGGGTGGCGCCACCGGCGCCGTCCACGCTCGGTGCGGTGTATTCCAGGCGTTGCGGGCGCCGCGGTCCCAGTCCCTTGGCGAACAGCCCCACGTGCTCGACCTCACCATCGACGGTCGGCTGCGGCGTCCCAGCCCGGGAACCAGCCCCCGCGCTGGCGCCAGTCCGCGAGCCTGCGCCCGCCGCTGCCGGTCCCGCCCCGGCTGCGGCGATCCCCGAGGAGCTCGCCACCCGAGCGCCGCGGGAGGCAACTGCGGGACGGGCGACCGATGGGCTGGCCTCCGCGGTCGCGCGCGACCGCGGAGCCCCAGCAGCGTCCTCGGATCCGGTCAAGGCCGCAGGCGCGGCAGCAGCGGCGGCGGCGGCCCCCGCGGCATCCACCACGATCTGCGGCTCGGCGGGTTCGAGTTGCACGTCGACGTTGAACAGGTATCCGATCGACTCCTCCTTGATCCCGTCCATCATCGCGTTGAAGAGGTCGAATCCCTCGCGCTGGTATTCCACCAAGGGGTCGCGCTGGGCCATCGCCCGCAAGCCGATGCCGTCGCGCAGGTAGTCCATCTCGTACAGGTGCTCACGCCATTTGCGGTCGAGCACCGACAGGATGACGCGGCGTTCCAACTCGCGCATGGCCTCCTCGCCGAGGGTTTCCTCGCGACGGTCGTAGGCCGCCTGCGCGTCCGCCTTGAGTTCCTCGACCAGAAAATCCGTGGTCAGGCCACCCCGATCGCCACCGGAGGCGTCCTCAAGTTCCTCGACTGTCACGCCGACCGTGTAGAGCTGCTTCAGCGCCGTCCACAGGGTGTCCAGGTCCCAGTCTTCTGGGTAGCCCTCCGCGGTGGCTGCGGTGACGTACCCGCTGATGGTGTCATCCAGGAACAGCCGCACCTGGTCGTGGACGTCCTCCCCCTCCAGCACCCGCCGTCGCTCGCCGTAGATGACCTTGCGCTGCCGGTTCAGGACATCGTCGTACTTCAAGACGTCCTTGCGGATCTCGAAGTTCTGCGCCTCGACCTGGGTCTGCGCGGACCGGATGGCGTTGGACACCATCTTCGCCTCGATCGGCACGTCGTCCGGGACGTTGAACCGGCGCAGGAACGAGTCGACCATGTCGGACTTGAACAGCCGCATGAGGTCGTCCTGCAGCGACAGGTAGAACTGTGTCTCCCCGGGGTCGCCCTGACGTCCGGAACGACCGCGCAACTGGTTGTCGATACGGCGGGACTCGTGCCGCTCGGTCGCCAGGACGTACAAACCACCGAGTTCTGTTACCTCGTTGTGCTCGGCCTCGACCGACTTCTTGGCCCGGGTCAATGCGTCCGGCCAACCAGCTTCGTACTCCTCGGCATCGTCGACCGGGGACAACTCCCGCTGGGCGAGTTCCGCGGTCGCCATGAACTCGGGATTACCGCCGAGCATGATGTCGGTGCCACGGCCGGCCATATTCGTCGCGACGGTGATTGCGCCCTTGCGGCCTGCCTGGGCGACAATCGCCGCCTCACGCTCATGAAACTTGGCGTTCAGGACCTCGTGCGGCACCCCGGCCTTCAACAGCAACCGGGCCAGGTGCTCGCTCTTCTCGACACTCGTAGTACCCACCAGAACCGGCTGGCCCGACTGGTGCCGCGCGACGATGTCGTTCGCCACCGCGTTGAGCTTGGACTCCTCGGTGCGGTAGACGACGTCGGCGCGGTCCTCGCGGCACATCGGCCGGTTGGTCGGGATCGAGACGACACCCAACTTGTAGATCTGCGAGAACTCGCTGGCCTCGGTCAGCGCCGTACCGGTCATGCCACCGAGCTTGTCGTAGAGCCGGAAGTAGTTCTGCAACGTAATCGTGGCCAGCGTCTGATTTTCCGCCTTGATCTCGACGCCTTCCTTGGCCTCGATCGACTGGTGCAGGCCCTCGTTGTACCGCCGGCCGTGCAGGATGCGACCGGTGTGCTCGTCGACGATCAGCACCTCGCCCTGCAGGATGACGTAGTCCTTGTCCTTCTTGAACAGTTCCTTGGCGCGAATGGCGTTGTTGAGGTAGCCGACCAGCGGGGTGTTGACAGTGTCGTAGAGGTTGTCAATGCCGAGTTGGTCCTCGACGCGTTCGATCCCGCCCTCCAGAACGCCGATCGTGCGCTTCTTCTCGTCCACCTCGTAGTCGGTGCCCCGCTTGAGTCGGGTGACCAGCCGGGCGAACTCGGCGTACCAAGTGGCGGCCTGGTCGGCTGGGCCACTGATGATCAACGGGGTACGGGCCTCGTCGATCAGGATCGAGTCGACCTCGTCGACGATCGCGTAGAAGTGGCCGCGCTGGACCATCTCCTCGCGCGACCAGGCCATGTTGTCGCGCAGATAGTCGAACCCGAACTCGTTGTTCGTTCCGTACGTGATGTCCGCGCCGTAGGCGATTCGCCGCTCCGGCGGTGTCATCGGCGACAGGATGCAGCCGACGTCCAGACCCAGGAAGCGGTGGACACGGCCCATCCATTCCGAGTCCCGCTCGGCCAGGTAGTCGTTGACGGTCACGATGTGGACGCCCTGCCCGGCCAGCGCGTTCAGATATGCGGGCAGCGTGGACACCAGGGTCTTGCCCTCACCGGTCTTCATCTCCGCGATGTTGCCCAGATGCAGCGCGGCGCCACCCATGATCTGGACGTCGTAGTGCCGCTGGCCGAGGGTGCGACGGGCCGCCTCACGCACGGTCGCGAACGCCTCGGGGAGCGGGTCGTCCAGCGTCTCCCCAGCCTGGTATCGGTCCTGGTATTCCGCGGTGAGAGCGCGTAATTCGGCATCGGACAGCTCGGTGTAGTGGTCCTCGAGTGCATTGACCTGACCCGAGATGGAATGCAGCTTGCGAAGGATCTTGCCCTCGCCGGCGCGGAGGATCTTGTCGAGGATGGACAAGGCGCAGGCCTCACTTGCGTCGGTGGACCGTGCGGTCCGGTCGCGGACACCACAGCGGACGGTGGGAAACCACCGCTCGCCCATGGTAGTCGCCGGTTCGACGAAACCCACCGGACAGTCAATCGCACCGCCGACTGCCACGGGGGACGTCCCAGTGCACGGGCGCCTGAGCGGCCAGCTCACTGGCTAGGACAGCGTCAGCAACCCGTCGCGGACGGCCCGGGCGACGGCCTGCGTACGCGAATGGACCTGCAGTTTCTCGTGGATGTTCCGGACGTGGTTCTTGACGGTGTTCTCGGACAGGAACAGCGCCTCGGCGATGGCCCGGTTGCCCATTCCCCGGGCGATCAGTTGGAGGACCTCCAGCTCGCGAGCGCTGAGGCGGCTGGAATCCACCGAGGTGCGCCGTACCAGGCTGGCGTAGTCGTCGAGCAGCAGGGCGGCGACCCGCGGGGTCAACAGGGTCCGGCCAGCTGCCACCTCCCGGGTGGCTCGGACCAGTTCCTCAGCACTCGCATCACGCTGCAGGTAGCCGCTAGCCCCGGCGCGTACCAACCCGGACAGCGCTGCGGCGGTCTCCACGACGACGACGATGCCGGTGGCCGGGTGGCTCGCCTGGACGCCGGCGCAGATCTGCGCGGCGTCGGGTTCCGCCCCGGTGACACCCAGGAGCAGCACGTCCGGGTGGACGTCGGCCATCATCGCCGGCACCGCGTCGAGCCGCTCGGTCTCGGCAACGACGGCGATCTGTGCCTCGGTCAGGGCGGCGACGATTCCGCGGCGGAACAGGGGCAGCCCATCTGCCACCGCCACGCGGATCGCCGCTGGGTCCTCGGACACGCATCACCCCTCCCCGCGGCGCATTGTGGCACTCACAGGGAGGGGTGGCGGGGCTTCTTCGCAACCGGTCTGGATCCAACCGACGCCCAGCTGCTGCGGTTCAGCCGTTGGCGACCAGCGGCTCGAAGGCTGCGTCAGGGTCGAGCCGAATCAGCCCATAGCTGTAGCCGCGCCGGCGGTAGACGACGCTGGGCTTGCCGCTGTCGAGGTCGGCGAACAGGTAGAAGTCGTGGCCGACCAGTTCGAGGGCGTGCAGCGCCTGCTCCACAGTCATCGGTTCGGACTGGTGGGTCTTCTCCCGCACGACGACCGGGCCCTCGGCATACACCACCCCGGCGGGCAGCCGCTCGGCCTCCTCCTGCTCCGAGGCCACCGGCGCCTGTTCGCGCCCGAGCAGCGGCAGGTCGGCCACCGCAGCCGCGTCGGCGACCTCGGCCGCGCTCTCGCCGGTGCCCCGTCGACCGGAACGGCGCTTGTCCGCGGCGCGGCGCAGCCGCTCCTGCAGCCGGTCGTAGGCAAGGTCCAAAGCCGCGTACTTATCCGCTGCAAATGCCTCTGCGCGGATCACCGGTCCACGGCTGCGGCAGGTGAGTTCGACCGCGAAAGCCCGCTCCGTCAACCGCGGATTGGTCTCCTTGGTGACCTCCACGTCGATACGGCTCAGTGGCACCCCGAACCGGTCGACCCGGTCGAGCTTGTCACTCACGTGGTCGCGGAAGCGTTGCGACAGGTCGAAATGGCGCCCTCGCACGACAATGTCCACCGCGTCCTCCTCACTTGCGAATCGGCGCTGCGGGTACGTGGGCCGGGAGGCCCCGACGGCTCGGACAAGATCCGCCGTCCCGTGCTCACACGGTATCCCTTCAGCGCCCGCCGAGGCGGGTCCGCAATCATCCGAAGGCACGTGGGTCGGCAGCTGCTGGGTCGCTACTGCCGTGGGCAAGGCACTCACGCTCCACCCGGCGACCGCGTACGCACGGTCGCTGCGATCACAGCCGCCGCGTGCACCGGCACTCCCGCGGCGGACAGCGCCCGGCTGGCCTCCACCACAGTGGCTCCCGTGGTCAGCACATCATCGACGACGAGCACCCCGATCGCCGCGCGATGACTGCGTAGCCGGCTGCGTCTGGCCGCGAAGGCCCCGGCCAGGTTCGCGGCCCGCTCGGTCGCCGACAGGCCGGCCTGATCGGCCCGGACCCGCGCCTGCCGCAACACCGGGCGGACGGTCACCGCCAGGCCGCCGCGGCGCAGTCCGCGGGCGGCGGAGCGAGCCAGCAGCGCTAGCGGATCGTCGCCGCGGGCGGCCACCGCGGCGCGGGAGGACGGCACGGGGACCAGCCACCACGACCGCACGCTCGGGTCCCCCGATCGGATCGCCGCACGACACGACGCCGCCAGCGCCTCCGCCAGGTCCGGGGTCAGCCACCGCACCCCGTGCTCCTTGTGCGCTAGCAGGGCCGCGCGCAGCACACCGGCGTACGCTCCCGCGGCGAAGGAGGGTGGCAGCCCCGGCGGGCACGGTGCGGGGACCGCCGATCGGCCGGGCGATCGGCAGGCCACCGCACACTGCGGACACAGCCAACGCCCCGGTGCACCGCAGCCGACGCAGTCCCGCGGCAGGGCCAGGTCCAACACCGCCTCAGCCAGGTCCCGCGCGGCCGGGTGCCATGCGGGCGGGTGCCATGCGGACGGTCGGACCTTCATCCGGGCAGCCTGCTCGATCGCCGGGGGTCCTCGTCCGAGGGACGCCGGCCTGGGGACGAGCCGGTCGACTCCGTACCAACTGGGGACAATCAGCCGGGGTACGTCGGCGTGCGACCAGGCACCCGGACCTGCCACGCGCCCCCGCTGAGGACATAGATCTTGCTGTCCGCCGCGCCGATGAGCAGCGGCTGCGCGGGGCCGGCGGCGATCGAGCGGGGCTCGGTCGGCGCCCCGACGGCGCGGACCTGCCCACGGGCGATGTCCACCACGAACGCCTGCGTCGGGCCCGCCCCGTCGGAGCCGAGGACCGCCAATTGGTCCGCGGCATCCCAAGCGACGTCCGCGACATCGGTCAGGCGCACCTCCACCCGCCTGGGCGCTGCCAGCCGGACGGTGTCGCCGCGACGTTCGATGCGAGCGAGCAGCAACGTGCTGGTGGCTCCGGTGCGGGTCAGCAGCGCGGCGCGGGTCCCGTCCCGGGCGACCGACAGCCCGAGCACCGCGGTACCGGCCGACAGGCCGTCCACCGGGACGCTGATCGGTTTGCCCTCCTTGCGCAACAGTCGTACGCCGCCGCGCGGGCCACGGTCGACGTACCAGACCTGGCCGTACCGGTCAAAGTTCGGCCGCGACAACTCAGCGGCTTCCACGCGTTTGTCCATCGTCGAGCCCGGACCGATCCCCCCGGTCCACAGGCTGCGCGCATCTGCGCCGAGGACGGCGAAGGTGGTCTGATCCGGCGCCACGCTCACGGCGGCGAAGCTCTGCTCGGGCAGCGCAGCCGCAGCGGCCAGCACCCGGGTCCCGTCCGGGTCGAGGGCGACCGGACGTCCACGAGCATCCACCGCGTACGCGAGCACCGGTGGCAGCAGTCCGCCCGGATCGACCGTCGGCCAGGCGTCCTGCGGCTGCGGCGACCCCACGCCGGGTACGGGCAGTGGCTGGCCGCCGACGCTGATGTCGACGGCGGCCACATCGGGCAGCTGGCGCAGCGTCCACACCAACTGGGCGGACAGCGCCTGCCGAGTCCGGTCGTCGGCGCCGAGCACCGCCGCGGTCAGGTCGACCCGGGCCACACCACCGTCCAGCGGCACGGCGGCCAGGCCCAGATCGGTGCCGGCGGGGATGGCGGTACGGACGGCCGGGGCCAGCCACGGCGTTGGACCGTCCAGCAGCCGCTGCACCAGCGTGGTCGGCAGCCCGGGTCCCAACACCGGGACGGTACGGGGGTCGGGGACGAGGACCGAATAGGTCGGGTCGAAGAAGTAGACGTCATAGGTACGGAAGGCCCGGTCCACATCGGACCGGGACAGGATCAGCCCGTCGGGCAGGCTGGAGATGCGCCACTGGCCGTCGATGCTGGTCACCGCAAACTTGGCGGACAGCTGTTTGCCCGGTTCGGCCACGCCGTACTGCCCGGCGACGGAGATGCTGCCGTCCAGGCCGCCGGTCGCCGTCAGCGCGCCCGCCGGCTGCTCCGTGATCGTCATCCCGAGGTTGTCATAGACCCGGACCCCCAGGTCGGGTTTCCAGGTGCGGCTGGCGGCCGGGGTCAGGTAGTCGCGGGCGACTGCGTGGTCCCCGTCGAAGGAGGCCGAGGCCTGCAGGAATCCGTCCACGAGCTGCGTCGGGGTCATGTCCGGCCGGGGCGGGCGAGCGATCACCCGGACGAACTGGTCCTCCCGGTCGCCACCGATCTGCGCGCCCTGCTCGATCGGTCCCGAAGTGGGGATGGTGGCGCAGGCCGAGGCCAGCAGGACCGCCGGCAGCACCAGCGCGAGGGCCCGGCGCAATCGACCGGCGGCACGGGGACGCTCAGTCATCGCCGTCACCACCATGAATGCGGGTGGACGGTCCGACCGGCAACGCTGCCACGGCCCGGCCGGGCCGGACCGCGGCGGGCGGAGCCGGTGGCTCGTCATCCGGCGCGACCCGCTCGGGAGTGCCTATCGGCTGCGCGTCCAGCGGTTCCAGCGGGATCGGGGAACCGTCGACCGGATCCCCCGCGTGCTGCGGCAGGGTGAGCCGGAAATGCGAGCCCCGGCCGGGCTCGCCCCACGCCTCCAGCCAGCCGCCGTGCAGGTGGGCATCCTCCAGCGAGATGGCCAGCCCGAGCCCGGTCCCTCCGGTGGTCCGGGCGCGCGCCGGATCGGCACGCCAGAAGCGATTGAAGGCGAGCGCGGACTCACCGGGTCGCAGCCCGACCCCGTAATCGCGAACGCCCACGGCCACCGTCGGATGTGCGGGAACCGCGATCGCGTTCCAGGCCGCCTCCGCGTCGACCTGATCAGCAGACATCGCTGCCGGCTGCGGGGTGGCTGCCACGGTGACCACGATGGGTCGTCCCTCCCCGTGCTCGATGGCGTTGACAACGAGGTTGCGGACCACCCGGTCCACCCGGCGCGGATCGCACTCGACCACACACGAGCCGGCCGCCGGTAGGACCAGGTTCAGCGGGCTGCCCCGCCGCTCGGCCAGCTGCGCTGTGGCGTCGATGACGCGCTGCACCAAGCCGCGCAAATCCACCGGTTCGACGTCCAGCACGGCCGCGCCGGCATCGAAGCGGGAGATCTCCAGCAGATCGGTGAGCAGTGACTCGAACCGGTCCAGCTGGTTGTGCAGCAGCTCGGCGGCCCGCGCGGTGGGAGCGTCGAAGTCGGACCGCGACTCGAACAGCACGTCGGCGGCCATCCGTACGGTGGTCAGGGGCGTCCGCAGCTCATGGGAGACATCGGAGACGAACCGTTGCTGAACCTGGGACAGCCGCTCCAGCCGCCGGATCTGCTCGGCCAGGCCGGCAGCCATGGCGTTGAAGGACATCGCCAACTGGGCCAGGTCGTCCTCACCGCGCACGCCCACCCGTTCGGACAAGCGGCCGGTCGCCAGCCGGGCGGCGGTCTTGGCCACCTGCCGAACTGGCGTGACCACCTGCCGGGTCACCAGCAGCGACACCAGGCCCAGGCCGAGGACGAGTAGCAGCCCCACGCCCACCACGGTCGAGCGGACCAGGTCCAGCGTCGACTGCTCCTGGCTGAGGGGAAAGAGGTAGTACAGCTCGTACGGGCCTACCGCGGGCACCTGCAACGGCGCGCCCACCACCAGCCCGGGAGTCGTCCGGCCGTCCAGGTAGCGGATCTCGGAATAGGTCCACGACTGCCGCTGCGACCCGGCGACGGCCGTCCGCAACGCCCTGGGCACGCTGCTCTCGGCGACCAGGTTGGTGCCTCGCTCGGGCGCGGCGCCGGCGCGGCGTGGCAATGAGGACAGCAGCAGCACCTCGAACAGCCCGGGGGAACCCGCTCGGGCCGCCAACGTTCCGATGGCGCTGTCCACCAGGCGCGCGGCGGACGGCGTGGTCGGGCCGGTGTCGGCGGCGTCCAGGATGCGCTGCGCGTCGGCCAGCCCGGCGGTGGCCTCCCCCAGCGACGCGCGTTCCTTCGCGCCCAGCAGCCCGGTCGTGACACGGCTCAGCAAAGCCACGCCCAGCAGGCCCACCACGACCATCGACAGCACCAGGGTGGTGCTGACCACGCGGAGCTGGAGGGAACGCCGCCACCAGCGGCGCGGACCCCGACTCACGCGCAAGTCATCGCGCGGCACGACTCAGCACGCCCTCGCCATACGTCAGCACACCCTCGGCCGTCCGGCCACACTCGGCGCCGGGCAGCGTCATCCCGGACCGGCCTTATAGCCCACGCCCCGTACGGTCACGACGATGTCCGGACGCTCCGGATCCTTCTCGATCTTGGCGCGCAGCCGCTGGACATGCACGTTCACCAGTCGGGTGTCGGCCGCGTGCCGGTAACCCCATACCTCCTGCAACAACTGCTCGCGGGAGAACACCTGCCACGGCTTCCGGGCCAGGCAGACCAGCAGGTCGAACTCCAGCGGCGTCAACTGGACGAGTTCTTCGCCGCGATGGACGGAGTGGCCGGCGACATCGATGGTCAGATCGCCCATCTCCAGCGTCTCGGGCCGTGGGTCATCCGTGCGCCGCAGCCGCGTACGGATGCGGGCCACCAACTCCTTGGCCTTAAACGGTTTCACAACGTAATCGTCGGCACCCGACTCCAACCCCACCACGACGTCGACCGTGTCAGTGCGGGCGGTCAGCATCACGATCGGGACACCAGACTCCCGCCGGATCGCCCGGCAGACGTCGACACCGTCGCGACCGGGCAGCATCAGATCCAGCAGCACCAGGTCGGGTCGGGAGTCGCGGAACGCCTGCACCGCCGAGGTCCCATCCGCGCAGAAGAACGGCTCGTACCCCTCCCCGCGCAGGACGATGCCCAACATCTCGGCCAGCGCGACGTCGTCATCGACAACCAGCACACGACCCTTCACGGCGCCTCCCGGCCTCGCATACCCAGCAGCCAGCCACACCCAACGGTCCCGCCCGCCGGCGCCCCATCGTGGCACCGCGGCGATGCTTTCCTGGCGGCTTCCCTCTCGCCGACGAGCGTGCCGCCCCGGGCGTTCCAGCGCACGCCCGTCCCAGCGCCACTGCCCGTTCAGCGCAGCTGCCCGTGCAACGATGGGCGACCCGTGCTCGGGAGGAGGCTGACATGAGCGACAACCCTGGCGACGCCAGCAACGAACCGGCTGACGGGACGCCCGCTGAACGGCCGACTCCGAGGTACGGACAGTACGCACCACCGGACTCCGCCACTGCGTCCCCGGCGAGCCCGGCCACGGCACCGCCCGCCGGATCGCCTCAGTTCGGACCCAGTCCGTACGGGCCGCCGCTGTACGGGGCATCCGTACCAGGACAACCTCCGCAGGGCCCACCGCCACCTGGCTGGTCGGCGCCGGGCCAGCCACCCCAGCCGCCCCAGCCGCAATATGGGCAGTACGCACCACCCAGCGGCTACGACCAGGCCGGTCGGCCGATGTATGGCCAGGGCTCGTCTGGGCAATCCGGCCCGGGGCAGCCCGGGCAGCAGCCGTACGGCCAGCCGGGCGCGGGAGGTCCGGGGGGTCCGGGTGGTCCCCGCGACCCCTGGGGCCGACCGATGGGGCCGCCACCGGGGTGGGGACCGCCTCCGCAGGCACCCAAGCCGGGCGTGGTCCCGCTGCGCCCCCTGGGCCTGGGCGAGATCCTGGACGGCGCGATCTCGTACATCCGGCGCAACCCCCGCGCCACCCTCGGCCTGGCCGCGGTGCTGTCGACGGCCTCGGCGCTGGTCCAGTTCCTGTTGCTGGCGGCCACCGCACCCGGGCTCACCTCGGCCCTGAACAGCAGCCTGGACAGCGTCTCCGGCGACCTCACCTTCGATGCAGGCGCGTCCTTGACGGCGAACCTGGCGACCCTGGTCAGCGCTGGGGTCGGGTTTTTCATCGGGATCATCGCCACGGGCGTGTTCACCGTGGTCATGGGCGCGGCGGTACTCGGTCGCGACCTGGAAGCCGGTCGCGCCTGGGCGATCACCCGACGGCGGTTGTGGCCGCTGATCGGGCTGACGCTGCTCACCACCCTGGCGGTGCTCGGCGTCGCGGCGGTCGTGTTCGCCGCAGCGGTCCCGCTGGTCATGGCGCTGGGCGCGATCGGCGGGTTGCTCGCCTTCGTGATCGTCCTGGTGGGCCTCGCCTTCGCCGTGTGGTTGTCGATCTCCCTGGTTCTCTCGCCCGCGGTCCTCATGTTGGAGCAGGTGGGGGTGCTGGCCGCGTGGCGCCGTTCGATCGGGCTGGTCCGCGGCGCGTGGTGGCGGACGTTCGGCATCTACCTGCTGGCCTCGATCATCGCCGGGTTGATCGGCGCTGTGCTGACCATCCCGTTCTCCCTCATCGGGGCGATCGGGCTGGCCAGCGCCGGACCCGGCGAGGTGCCGTGGCTGACCCTGGCGCTGACCACCCTCGGGAGCCTGGTGGCCGGGATCATCACCTTGCCGTTCAGCGCGGGTGTGGTGGCATTGTTGTATGTGGACATCCGGATGCGGCGTGAGGGCCTGGACCTGCGGCTGACCGCAGCCACCGGCACTGCGGCCACGACGGGATTCCCGGCGCCCGACTGGGGTGGGAGCAGCGGCCCCGGTGCGCCCTCGATGGCTGGGCGTGCTCACAGCGACGACGACCCGCTGATCCCGTATGCCCCCTAGGCGCGGGATCGGGCAATGACAGCGGTGGGGGGCGCCAGCGGAGTCTTCGCAGTTGGCGTCTCCGCGGCCGCAGCGGGCGCCGCAGCTGCGGCCGCTGCCACACCAGCCTGGGTGCCGCTGCGGGTGCCGCTACGGGTCCCGGTCGACCTCAGCCGGGAGGAGGCCGCCGAACTGGCCCGCATCGAGCTGTCCGATCCGGCGTACGCCCAGGCGCGCCCGTCCTGGATCATCCAGGCCCTGCAGTGGGTCGCCGACCAGCTCCAACGCCTGCTCGACGCCGTCGCGCGGTCCACTCCCGGCGGCTGGCTGGGGGCGCTGGTCATCGTCGCAGTCCTCGCGCTGATCGGGTTGGGCATCGCCTGGCGGGTACGTCCTGCGGGGCGGGTACGGCACGGCGAAGCGGCCTTCGATCCGGTCGGTCTCACCCCCGCCGACCACCGCCGAGCCGCCGAGGAGTACGCCCGCGACGGCGCCTGGGCCCCGGCCGTACGGGAGCGGTTGCGCGCGGTCGTCGCGGAGCTGGAGACCGCCGACATCCTCGAATCAGCGCCGGGCCGTACGGCCGACGACATCGCCGGCGTTGTCGGCATCGCCCTGCCTGACCTCGGCGAGCCGATGCGCCGGGCCGCCCGTACCTTCGACGACCTCTGGTACGGCGAACGCGAGGCCGGCCCGCAGCACGACCGCCAGTTCCGCGAACTCGACGAACGGGTGCAGATGCGCCTGCGCCGACCCCGGCTGGCCGCTCCGGCGCCGCTCACGACGGTCGGGCCCGATCCCGGGGCGGGTGGGCAATGACGAGCACGACCAACACCACGCTGGCACCGACACTGCTGAGCCGGGTGCGCCGCTCCCGGTCGGTGCTGGCCGCAATCGGCCTGCTGCTGCTGACCGCGGTGGTGCTGACCTGGGCCGCCCGTCCCGGCTCGACCGGGCAGCTGGACCCGGACTCCGCCGAACCCACCGGAGCGCGGGCTCTGGCCCGGCTGCTGACCGATCAGGGCGTCCAGGTCGAGACCGTACGCACAGCCGAGGACGCCGCCCGGGCCAGCGCGACCGACAGCACCCTGCTGGTGATCCGCCCTGATCTCCTCCGCGAGCGTGCCCTGGAGCGCCTCGCCACGGCCACCCCGAACCGGCTGGTGCTGGTCGAGGCGGCCGGCCCGGCTCTGCACGAGTTGGTCGGCGACGTCCGAGTCGCTGGCTCCGTGCCGGTGCAAGCCCGCGACCCGCAGTGCTCGCAGAGCGACGCCGTCCGCGCCCAGGCCGCCGACACCGGTGCGCTAACCTACGCGGCCACTGAATCGGCGCCGGGCGAGTTCGGCTGTTACCCGGGCGACGGAGAAGCCAGCCTGCTGCTGCGGCCGCCGCGTGGCGACCGCCCCGAGACCGTCCTGCTCGGCGCCAGCCAACTGCTGACCAACGAGCGGTTGGCGTTGCAGGGCAACGCATCGCTGGCCACAGGACTGTTAGGCAGCCAGCCGACGCTGGTCTGGTACCTCCCCGCCCTGGTCGATCCTCTCGACGCGGCCACCGCCCCGGCCTCGGTGTCCAGCCTGCTGCCGGCCTGGGTGCCCTGGGTCGTCCTGCAACTGCTCATCACCGGATTCGCTGCGGCCCTGTGGCGGGTACGGCGACTGGGTCCGGTCACGATCGAGCCGCTGCCGGTGATCGTGCGCAGCGCCGAGACGACCGAGGGACGCGGTCGTCTGCTTCGTCGGGCCGGCGGTCGAGACCGTGCCGCGGCCGCCCTGCGAATGGCGACCCGGACCCGGATCGCGGCACAGGCGGGTCTGCCGCCGGCCGCGTCGGCGCAAGCGGTCGCCCAGGCAGCAACGGTGCAGGCAGCCGCTCGCGGCGTGGCGCTGCAGCCACGGGCGGTGTCCGACACGTTGTACGGACCGCCGCCGGCCGACGATGCAGAACTGCGCCGACTGGCGCTCGCCCTGGACCGCTTGACCTCAGTCTCGGCCGTCCCGAACCCCGACGCGCCAGTGCGACCGATGCGCACTCCATCAGCCCCAGCATCCACCGATCCCGCCACCGATCCCGCCGCCGGCCCCGCGACAGGAGCACCGTGACCCCCGAACCACAGTCCGCAGATCCCTCGACCGACCCACCGACCGCTCGCGCAGCAGAATCACCGGCCGCTCGCGCAGCAGAATCACCGGCCGCTCGCGCGGCAGAATCACCGGCCGCTCGCGCAGCAGAATCACCGGCCGCTCGCGCGGCAGAATCACCGGCCGCTCGCGCGGCAGAATCACCGGCCGCTCGCGCGGCAGAATCACCGGCCGCTCGCGCGGCAATGCACGCCGTCCGCGCCGAGGTCGCCAAGGCCGTCGTCGGCCAGGACGCAGCGGTGACCGGCCTCGTGATCGCCCTGCTCTGCCGCGGCCATGTGCTGCTCGAAGGCGTACCCGGGACCGCCAAGACCCTGCTCGTGCGGGCCATGGCCGCAGCCCTGTCGTTGGACACCGCCCGGGTGCAGTTCACCCCCGACCTGATGCCTGGGGACATCACCGGATCGCTGGTCTACGACGCTCGTACCGCGGCCTTCTCCTTCCGGCCGGGTCCGGTGTTCACCCACCTGCTGCTGGCCGACGAGATCAACCGCACCCCGCCGAAGACCCAGTCCGCGCTGCTGGAGGCGATGGAGGAACGGCAGGTCTCGGTCGACGGCACGCCCCGTCCGCTGCCCGACCCGTTCATGGTCGCCGCCACCCAGAATCCGGTTGAGTACGAAGGCACCTATCCGCTGCCCGAGGCCCAGCTCGACCGATTCCTGCTCAAACTGACGGTCGGGTTGCCGGGCCGTGACGACGAGCTGGAGATCTTGAATCGGCACGTATCCGGTTTCGATCCGCGGGATCTGGGCGCTGCCGGGATTCGCCCGCGCGCCGGAGTAGCCGAGCTCGCGGCCGCCCGGGCCGGGGTGGCCGAGGTGGCCGTGGCCCCCGCAGTCCTGGCGTACGCCGTGGACCTGGTTCGAGCGACCCGAGCCGCACCGTCGCTGCGGCTAGGCGTGTCCCCACGCGGTGCGATCGCGCTGCTGGCCACGGCCCGGGCCTGGGCGTGGCTGAGCGGACGGGACTACGTCACCCCCGACGACGTCCAGGCGCTGGCCCGCCCGGCGTTGCGGCACCGGATCTCGCTGCGGCCGGAGGCCGAGATGGAGGGCGTCACTCCCGACGGGGTGCTGGACGGGGTCCTCGCGTACGTCCCCGTACCCCGCTGACGCCGTGGCGGTCACCGGACGCTGGGTGCTCGCGGTGCTGGCGGGCACCCTCGTGGTAGGTGTGTCGGCGCGGTCCGGCCTGGCGCTGCTGATCGTGAACGCGGTCCTGGTGCTGCTGGCCGTGCTGGATGCTCTGCTGGCAGCCCCGGTTCGCCCGGTAGGCCTGCACCGCAGCGGCGACACCCGGGTACGGCTCGGCGAGCAGGCCCGGGTCAGCATCCACCTCGCCAATCCCGGTCGGCGCCGGCTGCGCGGCGTACTGCGCGACGCCTGGGTCCCCTCCGCCGGTGCCCACAACACGCGGCACCACCTCGATGTGGCCGCCGGAGGCCGGACCCGGCTGACGACCGTGCTCACGCCGACCCGACGCGGCGACCGGGCAGCCGACCGGATCACCATCCGCAGCCGCGGCCCACTGGGACTGGCTGCGCGCCAGGGTGCGCACACCGTGCCCTGGACGCTTCGGGCCCTGCCGGCGTTCGAGTCGCGTCGGCACCTGCCCTCCCGGTTGGCGCGGCTGCGTGAACTCGACGGCCGCTCCGCGATCCGGGTACGCGGCCAGGGCACCGAGTTCGACTCGCTGCGCGAATACGTCATCGGCGACGATGTACGCGCCATCGACTGGCGGGCCAGCGCCCGCGCCGTCGATGTGATGGTCCGTACCTGGCGCCCCGAGCGGGATCGCCGCGTCGTGATCGTGCTGGACACCGGCCGCACGGCCGCGGCCCGGATCGGGGACGGCACCCGGCTGGACACCAGCCTGGACGCCGCGCTGCTGCTGGCGGCGCTGGCCTCCCACGCCGGGGACCGCGTCGACTTACTGGCCTACGACCGACGGCTGCGCGCGGAGGTCACCCGGGCCAGTCCCACCCAGGTGCTGCCCGCCTTCGTCGAGGCACTGGCCGGGGTGGAGCCCGAACTGTTGGAGACCGACGGCCGCGGGTTGGTGGCTGCGGTGCTGACCCGGGTCCGCCAGCGTGCCCTGGTTGTCCTGCTGACCTCCCTGGATGCAGCCGCCTTGGAGGAGGGGCTGCTGACGCACCTGCCGCTGCTCACCGCGCGCCACCGGGTGATCCTCGCCGCGGTGGCCGACCCGCGACTGGCCGAGCTGCGCGCGGGCCGGGCGGACGTGGCGCAGGTGTACGCCGCCGGGGCAGCCGCTGCCGCGCAACTGTCCCGCGAGGGCATGGCAGCACGTTTGCGCCGGGCGGGTGTCGAGGTCGTCGACGCCGACCCTGCGACCCTGGCCCCCCGGCTGGCCGACACCTACCTGGCCCTCAAAGCAGCCGGGCGGCTGTAGCCGAGCACGAATGTTCCGGTAGCTACGACGTTTCCCGGTCGCCGTACCCGGCGGCCAGTTCTCGATCGCGAACCGCCTGCTCGTAGGTGTCCTCGCGCGCCGCCTCGGCCTGCTCGCGGGCGGCCAGGCTGGGAATCAGGTCGTACTTGTGGCTGTAGATCTCGAACAGCGCCAGGATCAACGCGGCGATCGGGACGGCCACCAGGGCACCGGCCACCCCGAACAGCGCCGCACCCAGCATCACTGCGGCGAACGACATCGCCGGATGCACGTCCACCGCCCGCGCGCTGATGCGCGGCTCCAGGGTCAGGTTCTCGATCTGCTGATAGATCAGCGCCCAGATCAGCGCCAGCACCCCGTCGATGGGATCGGGGCTGAGCAGGCCGATGAGGACGGGCAAGGCGATGGCGATGTACGTGCCGATGGTGGGAACGAATTGAGCGACCACGCCGGTCCAGATGCCCAGCGGGAGCCAGTACGGCATGCCGATGATCATCAGGAAGATGGCCGTCGTGCCGCCGTTGAGCGCGGCCAGGATGATCCGGGCGGAGACGTACCCGCCGGTCTTGGCGACCGCGAGATCCCAGACCGTGATGAAGACCTCTTGCGAGCGCGGCGGAACCAGCCGGGCGATCCACCGGCGCAGCCGCGGCGCATCTGCAGAGAAGTAGAACGTGAACAGCCCGAAGGTGAACATCGAGAAGAACGCCCCCAGGACCGAGGCGATGATCCCGAGCAGCCCACCCGCAAGATTCGTTGCAAGAGAAGCGATCTGGGCCGAACCGAGGCCCACCTGGTCCAGCACGGTGGCCGGCGAGATGTTCATGTCGAACGTACGGTTGACCCACGCGACGACCTGGTCGACCAGATCGGGTGCGGACTGCACGAGTTGCACCAACTGATCGGCCAGCAACCGGCCGAACAGTGCCAGGAACAACACGACGAAGATCAACAATCCCAGCATCACCAACCCGGTCGCGATGCCGCGCGGCATCCGGCGAGCCAGCCGGGAGACCGCAGGCTCCATCGCGATACTCGCCAGCCACGCCATGATCAGCGTGAACAGCACCGACCCGCCGTCCTCGAGCAAGAACTGGACGAACAGGAACAGCAGCACCACGGCGCTGATGACGAGCGCGGCCCGCCACACCCCTCGCGGTTCCAGGGTCACACTGACTCGGCCGCCGCCGGGCCAGCCGAACCGGGGGGTCGTTCTGGTGCTCGACGTCACCGACGGCGCACCGACGGGCGACCCCACGGCACGTCCGGGCGGTCGATCGCCCGACTGCGGCGGGTGGCTCTGGCTGGATGATGCATCGGGAGGCACGGCGGAACGCTAGTGCCGACCCCGGTCCGCCGACTGCGCGGGACCCTCGACCGGCGTCGGGTCGTCATACCCGCGACGGACGTCCCGACTGACGTAGTGCTCGGCGACGAACGACATGAACGGGATGGTCCCGGCGAGCACCACCAGCAGCGAGCGCACCAGCGACCACCGCAGCCGGAAGGCCAGGTCCAGGGCGACGCCGACATAGATGACGTACGCCCAACCATGACCGACCCAGCCGATCGCGTACCACGTCGCCTGCCCGTCGAAGACGTACTTGAACGGCAACCCCACGACCGTCATGACCGCGAGCAGCACACCGGTGAGGTAGGCCATCACCCGGTAGCGGGTCAGCGCGGCGCGGATCGGGGCAGGCATTCCGGACATGCCCCCAGGCTAACCGGGGGCACCGACATGCGCGGCCGGCCCGGTCTCCTGACCGCGGCGGGCCCGGCGTACGTCATCGAACAGCCAGCGAAACCACAACACCACGGCGAACCCGGCGAAGACCACCCATTGCAGCGTGTACGCGGCGTTCTGCCAGGGGAAGCCACCGCCACCGCCGGCGACCACGGGTGCGGCGATGAACTGCGGCGCCCCCGGGCCGGGCGCCGGCTCCTGGCTGCCCAGCACCAAGAACCCGCCGCGAACGTCCGGCCCCCACAGGTCGGTGAGTTCGCCGGTGTCGATGCGCGTAAGCGCTGCGTCGGTGCGTTGCGCGCTGGCGCCGTAGAACCGCTCGCTCGGCTGCAGCCGCCCACGGACGGTCACCGCACCTGTCTCCGGCGCCGGCCCGGCTCGTGCCGCCTCCGCACCGCCAGCCCCAGCGGACCCGGCTACCGGACCATCGGCCACCCAGCCACGAACGACCGCCAGCGTCCCGCCACTGTCCAGGCGCAGCGGCGTCAGCACCCACCAGCCCGCCTGGCCGCCGTCGTTCAGCCGTTGCGCGACCAGGCGCTGCCCGACGGCCTCGTACACCCCGCTCGCAAGCACGGCCCGGCCAATCGCAGCCCCATCCAGCGGGCCGGGGTCGGGCGCGACCTCTAGCAACGGAGCCTCCACGGAGGCCTGGGCGCGCTCGGCGGCCAACAGGTCCTGCGTACGGGTGAACTGCCAATAGCCCAGCGCGACACACCCGGCCACCGCCAGCACCGCCGCCAGCGTCAGGCCGACCCAGCGAGGGGTGGCCAGCACCTGCCAGACGCGCACCGGAATTTCGCTCCCCGGTCGGGACGGCGCCCGCGGGGTGGCGGTGGAACGGGTCATGGCCGGGCGGACCCCGCCGGTGGCTCGTCGTCACGATCGCCCTGGTCGGACAGGTCGACATCGCGATTGCGTTCGGTCTCCACCTGGGCGCGCCGGCCGGATCGCGGGGAACGCCCGGCAACCGGCGGCCCGTCCGGACTGCCCGGCACCCCGGGCCCGGCGCCGTCCGGGTCGTCGAAAGACTCGGGCACCTTGGCCAGCTGCTTGGTCATCGAGCGGACCAGAAACACGACCGCGATCCCCAGCACCACCACGAAGGCCAGCCCGATGGCCCCGGGAGTGACCCGTTCGGGGTCGATCTCCCGCTGCGTCGGTGCTGGCGAGGGGGAATCCGCCGCGGGTACGCCCCACCCGCTCGCCCACTGGCCCGAGGCCACCACCGCAGCCGGCCACAGACCCAGCGCGGCGCTCATCGGGTCGCCTGCCCGGCCGTCGAGGCAGTAGCCGCTGAGTCACCGACGGTCGCTGAGCCACCGACCAGCGCGTCCGCTTCCCCGCGCAAC
Source organism: Candidatus Nanopelagicales bacterium (assembly GCA_038208295.1). Lineage (GTDB taxonomy): Bacteria > Actinomycetota > Actinomycetes > S36-B12 > JBBQYX01 > JBBQYX01. The sequence goes on from JBBQYX010000021.1 coordinate 42,397, forward strand.
CCGGCGAACAGGTCGTTCTCCGGGATCCGGGACGGCACCAGCGACCGGGCGAGCTGGTAGTCCTCCGTCGGCCAGACCCGCTGCTGCAACTCCATCGGGATCGTGAACCACATCGACTCCGGCGCGATCTGCGTGGCATGCGCCCGCAGCGCCTCGTCGCGGACCGGGAAGAACTCCGCGCACGGCACCAGCGTGGTCAGCCGCTCGGCGTCGTGCTCGCGGTCCTCCCAGCGCTCCAGCCAGTCCGCGTACGGCGAGATCAGCCCCGCCCCCTCCATCGCCTCGTGGATCGCCATCACCCGGGCCTTGTGAAATGTCATGTGGTAGTAGAGCTTCAGCGGCTGCCACGGTTCTCCCGCAGCCGGGAACCGGGTCGCATCCGCCACCGCGTCCCAGGCCGCGATGGTGACCTCGTGGCAGCGGATGTGGTCCGGGTGCGGATAGCCGCCGTGTTCGTCGTAGGTGGTCACCACATGCGGACGGAATTCCCGCATCAGCCGTACGAGGGGTTCGGTGACCTCC
>JBBQYX010000022.1:0-41817 GCA_038208295.1 Candidatus Nanopelagicales bacterium
TTGGTCGCCGTCGAGGACCTTCAGGCCGGGTGGCGTGAGCAGCTGGCGAGCACTGTCGACCCCCGAGCAGATGCGGCCGCCTGGCGGATTATCAATGCCCTTCCAGCCCATCCGGTGATCACGCTCGCCGTCGCAACCGCCGCGACCCGGCGCACTAAGTCAGTCGTCAACCAGGCACTCGGGCAACTCGAAGACGCAGGGGTCCTCATCCGCCTGACCCATGGGAAGCGCAACCGCGCCTGGGAGGCCCGCGGGCTGCTCGATCTGCTCGCCGATCTAGAAGCCGGCGTCATACCGCGGAACACGGCCTGATTACCCCTATCCCCTCCGGCGCATTTCTCGTCCGCTTCGGGCGACCGCCGCGTGGATCGACGTCGCTTCCGCGCATGTGGCCCGAGGCTGCGGGTAGCTGCCTGGTCTCTATGCGGCCGTCACCGGGCGTTCTACGTGTTGTCGGTGCTGGCGCTCTACCGGGGATCGCCTCAAGCGGCGGCCTCGGCGGCGGTGTCCTGGTCGGCGCGGTGCTTGAGGGCGGACAGTATGCAGTCGGTGGCGTAGGACCAGTTGACGGGGTAGCCGCGGCCTTCGGCGAGGTTGATCTGTCGTGCGGCGTGCGCGGCGGCTTCGTAGGCTTCGCCGCTGGTGACCGATTCGCCGACAGGCGAGGACATCGGGGGCCGATCGGGGATTTCGTGCCCGGCCGGGGTGAAGAACCGCCAGGTGGCCGGCGCGCAGGGTGCGGGTTTGTCGGGTGCGGGTTCATCGTCTGCGGGTTCATCGGCTGCCGGGCCACCGACCGCCGGGCCACTGGTTGCTGGGTCGTTAACTATTGGACCGATGGTTGCCGGTCCGATGGCGAAGCTTCCTTCGTGGATCATGCGGTGATGGTTTCCGCATAAGACCACCAGGTTGTCCGCGTTGGTGCTGCCGCCGTGAATCCAGTGCCGTGCGTGATGCAGGTGGATCCCGACTGTCGAGCCGCAGCCGGGGAAGGCGCAGCGGTGGCAGTCGCGGTGCAGGACCGCCCGGCGTAGCCGACGGTTCGGCACCCGCCGAGCCCGGCCGAGGTCAACCCCTTCCCCAGAGACCAGTTCGGCGATCAGGCGGATGTCGGCGTCGCACAGCAGCCGCGCGACCGTCGAGACGTGCGCGGGAATCCCACCCGCAAACTCACACCAGGCCAGCACCGGCACCGTTCCGGCGGCGGCCGCCGCCGCGCCTCCCGCGGAAGAGTCCGACGCACCGTCCAACTCAAGCTCGGTATCGGCCGTAGTGTCTTCCGCGGAAGATTCCCACGCGCGCTGTGTCCCGGTCTCGGTTTCGGCATCGGCCGCGGTAGTGGCCGGGTCGGTAGCCGCGCTGGTGGCCGGGTCCGAGGCGTGGGCCAGGGCGTTCAGGGTGTCCAGGTCGACGTGCAACGTCAAGTCCACCAGTTCTTCTTCTGGCAGGATCGACAGGCCGCGGCTGATCGCCCGTACCTGCGAGTACGACAACCGCCCCGCCGCGAACGCCGCCGTCAGCACCGGCGCGCCAGCCAGGCACCGGGCGACCCGGACCTGCTCAGCAGCGGTCGCCCCAGCGATCCCGCACCGCCACGACAACCAGTGCACCGTCGAGCGGATACCGGCGCTGGCACCCCACCCCTCGCGGGCGTCGAACTCGGCCAACAACAGCAACCACTCGCACATCGCCGAAGCCAACCGGCCCGCCAAACCGACGACCCGCTCCTCCAACTCGGCCAGCGGAAGGGCAGTGGTGTCCGGATCGACTGCGGTGGCGCCGGGTGTCGTGTCCATGTGAATGAACCTACGCAGAGGGTCTGACAATTTCGGTCACAGCACCAGCCGCAGATCGACCCGACGGCTGACCGCTCGGACACCAGCGTCACTACTCCTTTGGCGATCAATAGAATCGAAGGCGAGGCGCTCGCCCACACACCCAGCAAGGCTGGGACCGCAGCGCCCAGCGATCTTCCGCGGAAGATGGCACACCGAAACTCACCGGGCTCCGCTGTCCGCGTAACGGAGAACATCTCCTGCCGATCACGAGATCATGGACGACAGCAATTGCAGTCGGTGGACATGCGGGGCGGACGCAGGTATCGAGCAGCACGTCAGTAGGGGATCTTCCGCGGAAGACCGCAAGAACTCACCTGCGGACCGCTGAGGTGGTGGCAGCTGCGGTCGTGGTGGTCGTTACCGATGATCTTCCGCGGGCACCACGCCGAGTCGGCAAGCCTCTTCGGTGCGAGCTGAATGGCCATTGGGCGACGCGGCACGGAGCTACCGCGTCCTGTACGCGATAGACGATCGCCGACGGGTGGCCACCGTGCGCGCCGCCGAACACAACCGTGACATCTACCGCGCACGCTGATTGGTCGTCGTCAGCCGACGTCTATGCGGCCACCGGTCGCCTCAAGAGACGCAGATGAGCCCCTAGTTCGTCATATCCTCCGTTTCCACGGCTATAGTCTCGCTCGTGCCGAGCTACCGCATCAAGGACGCCGCCGCGCTGCTCGGCGTCAGCGACGACACGCTGCGGCGATGGGCGGACGATGGCCGGGTCCCCGTGACGACTGACGACTCCGGCCGGATGGTGGTCGACGGTGCTGCGCTGGCCCTGTTCGCGCGCGAACTCGCCCAACAGGGCGACCGGATGGACAACTCGGTCGTGGTGGCTCAGTCGGCCCGCAACCGGTTTACCGGCCTGGTCATCGGCGTTATCAAGGACACGGTCATGGCCCAGGTCGAGTTGCAGGCCGGTCCGCACCGCATCGTGTCCCTGATGAGTCGCGAGGCTGCTGACGAGCTGGGCCTGGCACCGGGCGTGTTGGCCGTCGCCGCGGTGAAATCCACCAACGTCGTCGTAGAGATCCCGAAGATCCGCTGATTCGTTTCCATCCAGTCCCGTTCAGTTCAGCCAAGGAGTTTGAACGTGCATCGCTTTCCGCTCGTGGTCGCTGCCAGTGGCCTCATCGCGGTGGCCATGACCGGCTGTAGCTCGACCAATTCGTCCGCCGGCAGCCCATCCGGTTCGCAGCCGGCCGCCCTTTCGTCGGCCGCGGTGACCGGCCCAATCACCGTCTTCGCTGCGGCGTCCCTCACGGAGACGTTCACCGAGATCGCCCACCAGTTCGAGGCAGCGAATCCGGGGACGACAGTGACGCTGTCGTTCGCGGGTTCCTCCGCGTTGGCCACCCAGATCACTTCGGGCGCTCCGGCGGACGTGTTCGCCGCCGCCAGTGCCCAGACGATGCAAACAGTTGTCGACACCGGTGCAGCCACTGGGTCGACAACCTTTGCCACCAACGTCATGGAGATCGCCGTGCCGCCAGCCAACCCCGGCACGGTGATGCAGTTGTCCGATCTGGCCAAGCCGGGTGTCAAGGTCGCCGTATGCCAGGACCAGGTGCCCTGCGGAGCCGCAACGGGACAGGTATTCGCGAACGCTCAATTGGCGGTCCGGCCGGTGACTCTGGAGCCGGACGTGCGGTCGGTCCTATCGAAGGTGACCCTCGGCGAGGTCGATGCCGGCGTCGTCTACGTCACCGACGTGCACAGTGCCGGCGACAAGGTGACCGGCGTGCAGATCCCTGCCGACGTCAACGCCGCAACCACGTACCCGATCACGACGCTGACGGACTCCGGCAACGCCACCACCGCTGTCGCGTTCGCCAACTATGTGCTGTCGCTGCAGGGACAGTCGTTGCTGTCCGCGGCCGGCTTCGCGTCGCCATAACCGGGCATGGATACAGCCAACCAGTCGCGGCGTGCCACCCGACTGAGCCCACGGGAGCGGCAGCGGCGCGCGCGAACCGGCACCGCCCCGCGATCCATACCAGCACCGCTGCTAGCACCAGCCCTGCTCGCCGTCGCCTTTCTCGTCCTGCCGCTTGCTGGCCTGGTGATCCGCGCACCCTGGGGGCGTATACCGGAGATTCTCGCCTCATCCGAAGCGTTGCTGGCGCTGCGGCTGTCCCTGTGGACCTCGACACTGGCGACAGTCATTTCCGTACTGATCGGAGTTCCCCTGGCCTGGGTGCTGTCCCGGACCCGGTTTCCCGGCCAGGCGATTCTGCGCGCCCTGGTCACTCTGCCGCTCGTGCTACCGCCGGTCGTCGGCGGGGTTGCGCTGCTGTTGGCCTTCGGGCGCACCGGCTTCATCGGCCGCTATCTGGACGAGTGGTTCGGTCTCACCATCCCGTTCACCCCGATCGCGGTGGTGATGGCGGAGACCTTCGTGGCGATGCCGTTCCTGGTTGTCACCGTCGAGGGTGCCCTGCGCGCTGCCGATCCGGGGTACGAGGAAGCCGCCGCCACCCTCGGCGCCCGGCGGATGACCGTGTTTGCTCGCGTCACGCTGCCGCTCATCGCGCCATCACTGGCCGCCGGTGCGGTGCTGTGCTGGGCCCGCGCCCTGGGCGAGTTCGGGGCGACCATCACCTTTGCCGGCAGCCTGCCGGGTGTCACCCAGACGATGCCGATTGCGGTCTATTACGCGCTCGAAACCGATCCGGACGCCGCGATCGCCCTGAGCCTGGTGCTGCTCGCCGTGTCCGTCGCAGTTCTGGTGGCGCTGCGGGACCGCTGGCTGCGCAGCGGGGCCGGGACGTGATGCGCGGCGGTCGCGACGTGAAGCGCGGCGGTCGCGACGACGCTGGCGTCGCGCCGAACGGACTCGTCGTCGATGCCCGGGTGCAGGCAGGGGAATTCACCCTGGACGTCGCCTTCAGCGCACCGGGCGGTGAAGTGCTGGCCGTCCTCGGCCCCAACGGCGCCGGCAAGTCCACCCTGTTGACTGCTCTGGCCGGACTATGCCCGATCACCGAGGGTCGGATCAGCCTCGACGGGCGTGTCCTCGACGAGGTTGCCAGTGGGCTCTTCGTCGAACCGGCACAGCGACCAATCGGTTTCGTCTTCCAGAACTACCGGTTGTTCCCGCACCTCAGTGTGCTGGACAACGTCGCCTTCTCACCTCGGGCCCGCGGTGCTGGAAGAAACCGCGCTCGCGCCGCCGCGCAGGTGTGGCTGGACCGACTCGGGATGAGCGAGTATGCCCATCGCAAGCCCCGCGACCTGTCTGGCGGCCAGGCACAGCGGGTCGCGCTCGCGCGCGCACTGGCCGCCGACCCAGCGCTATTGCTGCTTGACGAACCGCTGGCCGCCCTGGATGCCCGCACCCGTTTAGACGTACAGGCCGAACTACGCGAACACCTCAGCCAGTTCCGCGGCCCCAGCCTGCTGGTCACCCACGATCCGCTCGAAGCTCTGGTGCTGGCCGACCGATTGCTGGTGCTCGAGAACGGCCGGATCGTGCAGACCGGTGTCCCCGCCGAGGTCGCCCGCCGACCCGCGACCGAGTATGTCGCCACCCTGGTCGGCCTCAACCTGTATCCGGGCACCGCCGACGGAGACCGCGTCAAACTTCGCGATGGCGGCAGTTTCGTCGTGCCCGATCACGGCCAGCACTCCGACGTCCTCATCGCCGTACGACCCTCCTCGATCACCATCAGCCTGGCCCGCCCCGAAGGCAGTTCCCGCAACGCCTGGCCCGCCACCGTGACAGGACTGTCGCTGCTCGCTGACCGTGTGCGCCTCGACCTCAACGGTCAGCCCGCGGCGATCGTCGATGTCACCGCCGACTCGGTCCGCGCTCTGGACCTGCGGCCCGGTCAGGCGGTGTGGCTGTCGGTCAAGGCCACCGACATCGAGGTATACACCCCGCAGCCGGTACACGCCGGAACTCGCCAGGCCGTCGCTCCCCAGGATGGGTCCGGCTGAGGTGCGGCTAGGGGGCCGGCAGTGCGGCGCGGACTTCGGCGAAGCGCTTGGGGATCAGGCGATACCAGGCCCAGGTGCCCCGCTGTTCGCGGCTGAGCAGGCCAGCTCGGGTGAGGATGCGCAGGTGGTGGCTCACGGTCGGCTGGGTCAGCCCGAGCGGCTCGGTGAGGGCGCAGACGCATGACTCGCCGGCCGGGCTCGCGGCGATCAAGGCCAGCAGTTGCAGCCGAGTTGGGTCCGCGACGGCCTTGAGCAAGTCGGCCAGGTCCTCGGCGGCCCCTCGATCCAAAGGGACCGCGGGCCCGGTCGACGCGCACGTGCTGCCGACCGACCCCTGGGTGACGACGCTCACCAGCTACCTCACTCGGTTGCATTGACACACATCTATGTATGCGCCAGACTTCCGTACATCGACGCCTGTCAATCTAGGTGAGGTCCTCGGCCATGTCCACCGCATCGGATGAACACCTACCGAACCGCCCGTCGGTTCTCTTCGTCTGCGTACACAACGCCGGTCGTTCACAAATGGCAGCCGCCTATCTGACCCACCTGGCCAGTGACCGGGTCGAGGTCCGGTCCGCGGGTTCGGCCCCCGCCGCCAGCATCAATCCGGCGGTCGTGCAGGCACTGGCCGAGGAAGGCATCGACATCTCCGCGGAGATTCCCAAGGTGCTGACGACCGACGCCGTGCGCTCCTCCGACGTCGTCATCACCATGGGGTGCGGCGATGTGTGTCCGGTGTTCCCGGGCAAGCAGTATGAAGACTGGGTGCTGGACGACCCGGCCGGTAAGGGCGTCGCGGACGTACGGCCGGTCCGCGACGAAATCCGCCGCCGCATCGAGACGCTGATAGCCGAGATCGCACCCCGGTCATGACATCTCGTCCGCCTGCAGCGCCGGCTGCCACCCAAGCCGACGAATCCGCTGTGCTGCAGCGGCTGTCGGTTCTCGACCGCTACCTCCCGCTATGGATCATGCTCGCTATGGCCGCCGGTCTCCTGCTCGGGCGGCTGATCCCGTCGGTCCAGTCCGGACTGGATGCGGTCAAGATCGGCCAGACGTCGCTGCCCATTGCCCTCGGCTTGCTGTTGATGATGTATCCAGTCCTGGCCAAGGTGCGGTACGAGGATATGGGCCATGTCACCGGCGACCGGAAACTACTGTGGCTGTCGCTACTGCTGAATTGGTTGATCGGACCGGCGTTGATGTTCACCCTGGCCTGGGTGTTTCTCGCCGACCAGCCGCAGTTCCGAACCGGGCTGATCGTCATCGGCCTGGCCCGCTGCATCGCGATGGTCCTGATCTGGAACGACCTGGCCTGCGGGGATCGCGAGGCCGCGGCGCTACTCGTCGCCATCAACTCGGTGTTCCAGATCCTGGCGTACGCGCTGCTCGGCACGTTCTATCTCCGCATTCTCCCCGGCTGGCTCGGGCTGGGTACCGACGACGTGACGTTCTCCACCTGGGAGATCACGAAAGCAGTGCTGATCTTCCTCGGTATTCCGCTGGCGGCCGGTTACCTCACCCGACGGATCGGGCTGCGCACTCGTGGCCGCGACTGGTACGAGGCACAGTTTCTGCCGCGGATCGGACCGCTCGGGCTGTACGGCCTGCTGTTCACCATCGTGGTCCTGTTCGCGCTTCAGGGCGAAGCGATCACCGACGAGCCGCTGTCGGTCGCCCGTATCGCCGTGCCGCTGATGGCGTACTTCGCGATCATGTGGGGGGTGTCCTTCGCGATCGGCACGCGAGCGCGACTGGGCTATCCCAAGACCGCCACGCTGGCGTTCACCGCGGCGGGCAACAACTTCGAGCTCGCCATCGCCGTCAGCATCGGAGTCTGGGGAGTGACCTCCGGGCAGGCGCTGGCCGGGGTCGTGGGACCGCTCATCGAGGTCCCGGCACTGGTGGGGTTGGTGTACGTGTCGCTGTGGCTGCGGCGACGGCTCGCCGCGGGACGGCAGTCCGTTCGACCCTGAACCAAACGCACGACACGAACGAGAATCGAGCAGAAGGAAGTGGCATCGATGAGTTTGGCGGTGCGGCTGCGCCCGCGGACACCGACCCAGCGATGGGCCGGGTTGATCGCTGCGGGTCTGGTGTGGGTCGTCGCCTACCAGGTCAACGAGCCCTTCTGGACGTGGCTGCTGGGCGACCTCGCCGGCCTGGACCTGGCCGGTCGGACCGGCTCGGCGGCGCTGTTCTTCGCGTACGACACCGTCAAAATCATCCTGCTGCTGGTTGCGATCATCTTCGTAGTCACCCTGCTGCGTTCGTTCATGTCGGTCGAGCGCACCCGAGCGCTGCTCGGCGGTCGGCGCGAAGGTGTCGGCAACGTGGCCGCCGCCGGTTTAGGTGTGGTGACCCCGTTCTGTTCCTGCAGCGCCGTTCCGGCGTTCATCGGATTCGTCGCCGCGGGTGTGCCGATCGGCGTCACGATGAGTTTCCTGATCGCTAGCCCGTTGGTGAACGAGATCGCGATCGGACTGTTGTTCGCCATGTTCGGCCTCGGTCCGACGCTGGTCTACGTCGTGGCCGGGTTGTCCATCGCGATCGTTGCCGGCTGGGTGCTGGGCCGCCTCGGAGTCGAGAAGTGGGTGGAACCGTTCGTCTTCGAGACCCGGCTGGGTGGCCAGCTGATCGACCCGTCGGCCGGGTTGAGCCTGGACGACCGTGTGCAGCTGGGGATCGAGGAAGTCGGCTCCATCCTGCGGCGGATCTGGCCGTATCTCCTGATCGGCATCGGCCTGGGCGCCGTCATCCACGGCTGGGTCCCGACCGACTTCTTCGTCACGTACGCCAGCGCCAGCAATCCTTTAGGCGTCCTGGTGGCAGTCCTGCTGGGCATCCCGCTCTATTCCAATGCCGCCGGGATCATGCCGCTGGTGGAGTCGCTGCACGGTGCCGGACTACCGATGGGCACCCTGCTGGCATTCATGATGAGCGTGGTCGCCCTCAGTCTGCCGGAGATGATCCTGCTGCGGCGCGTCCTGAAACCGCAACTAATCGCCGCCTTCGCCGTCGTGGTCGGGCTGGGGATCGTCGCCGTCGGATACCTCTTCAACCTGATCCTGGCTGCCTGACATCCGCTTCTTCTCCGCCAACCGAAACCCACTGCGAAACACCTGGAAAGGCCCTCTGATGATCATCAAAGTACTCGGCCCCGGCTGCGCTAACTGCAAGAACCTCGAGCGGGTCACTCGGGAGGCGGTCGACGGGCTCGGTCTGGACGCGACCATCGAGAAGGTCGAGGACTATCCCACGATCGTCGGTTATGGGGTCATGTCCACCCCGGCGCTGGTGGTGGACGAGCGCGTAGTCGTGTCCGGCCGCGTGCCGAGTGTCGCGCAGGTACGGGAACTGCTCACGACGTCCGCTTGATCCAACCGTGGGCAGGCGGCTCGGTCAGCCGGACGCGTGTCCGTCCACACCCGACCGGCCGTGAACCTCGACTACCGTGCCGGCATGACCGTCACCGGCTCGGACGCCGCCCTCGAGGGCTCCCGGGCGGACCCGGCGGCTCGCGGGCCAGGTGCTGCAGTGGCGTGGGCGATCCGGGCCATCGCCCTGTTTCCAATCGTGGTGACCGGCATCGTGATGGCTCGCCGCATCGGTTACCCGTACGAGTTGCAGTGGCTGGAAGGCGGGTCGGTCGAGTTGGCCCGCCGGGTCTCGGCCGGCCAGCCGCTGTACGCCGCACCAACCCTGGACTTCACCGCCTGGCCATACCCACCGCTCTACCACTGGGTAAGCGCCGCATTGGGGCAACTCACCGGGCAGGGATTCCTACCGCTTCGCCTGGTGTCGCTGGTGTCCTGGGTCGGCGCGCTGATGCTGGTGGCGCTGATCGTCGCGCGGTCGGTAGCCACTGTCGGCCGGTACACATCGGGGCACCAGCGGGTTTCGTCGGTTGCGGTCACGGCCGGGCTGGTGGCATCCGGAACCCTCGCGGCCTCGTACTCGATCAGCGGACTGTGGGCCGACATCGCCCGCGTCGATTCGCTGTTCCTCGCGTTGACGTTGGCCGGCATCGCCGTGGCGCAACGGGCCCGCGCGGTCCCGGCCGGTTTCGCCGTCGGCGTGGTGTTTCTCGCCGCCGTGCTGACCAAGCAGAATGCGCTCATCGTCGCGGTCTTCGTGATCGCGTGGCTGTTGCTGGCCCGGCGACGGGTGGGCGTCACCGCTGTCGCCACGTTGCTGAGCGGACTGCTCATCTCGACATTGATCGGCAATGCGGTTACCGACGGCTGGTACGGCTTCTTCGTCGGTGGACTCCTAGTTGGGCATGGTGTCGTGCTGCCGTGGCTGTGGTTGTACCCGTTGGCCGACGTGGCGTTGCCGTTCGCCCCGGTGTGGGTGGCCGGGATCTTGTGGTGGTGGCGACGCGGCCGGGAACTTGCCTGGGCGGGACAACCTGTTGGCACGATGCTGCGGTCACCGACCGGACTGATCGCTGCCGCGGTGGTCGGACTCCTGCTGGCCGGCTGGGTGGGCCGGTTGCACTCCGGTGGTTTCGACAATGTCCTGATGCCCACGCATGCCGGCCTGGCCATCGTGATCGGGCTGGGCGTCGCGCGCGTCCTGATGGCCGACCCCAGCAACCGGACCGGCCTGGCGGTGGCCGGTGTCCTGGCAGTCCAGTTCGCCGTAGTGCTGGCCCTGCTCATCGGCAGCGTGCCCACCGCCGCCGACCGCGCCGCAGGCGATCAGTTCATCCGGGACGTGGCCGCCCGACCCGGCCGGGTCATCGTGTATGACCATCCCTACTACGCCACCCTGGCCGGGAAACCGTCTGCCGCGCAAGGCCTCGCAGTGGCGGATGTCCTCCGCGGCACGACCGGAGCGGCCCGCGACGGACTGCTCGCCAGCATTGACGCGAGGCTCGCGGACCCGCAGGTCTCCACGGTCATCTTCGACAACGGCCTAGAAGCCGAGCCGTTCTCGGCGGCGCTGGCCCGCGACTTCCGGCTGCTGGCGACCCCGGCGGTTGCTGGCGACGCCTTCTTCCCCGTGACCGATCTGCCGCAACGCCCAACGCTGGTCTACGTACGCAAGGATCCCGCGTGAGCCCCACGGTGCAGGTCATCCTCCCGGTCTTGGACGAGGCCGGTGCCCTGCCGTGGATCCTGCCGCGGATCCCCGACGGCTACAAACCCCTCGTCGTCGACAACGGATCCACCGACGGTTCCGCCGACATCGCCCGGGATCTCGGCGCGCAGGTGATCCACGCACCCATTCCCGGGTTCGGCTCGGCATGCTGGGCGGGCCTGACCGCGGCGACCAGCGACGTCGTGACGTTCATGGATGCCGACGCCAGCCTGGACCCGGCCGAACTCCCCATGGTTACGAACCCGGTGCTCGCCGGGACGAGCGACCTGATGCTGGGACGCCGGGTCGCTACCAAGGGCGCGTGGCCGCTGTCCGCGCGCATCGCCAACCGGGTGTTGGTGGCCGAACTGCGCCGCCGGTACGAGATCCGGTTGGCCGACCTCGGGCCGATGCGCAGCGCCCGGCGAGAAGCGTTGCTGCAGCTGGGGATCGTCGATCGCCGATTCGGCTGGCCGTTGGAAATGGTGCTACGGGCACACCGGGCGGGATGGCGGATCGGCGAAGTTGATGTGGCCTACCGCCCGCGGATCGGGAACTCCAAGGTGACCGGCACGGTACGAGGAACCGTTCGGGCCGTACGTGACATGGCCGGCCTGTTGACGTGAACGGCGCCCAACTCATCAGGCCGATGCACATCCTGGTGCTGGCCAAGTCACCTGTTGCCGGTCGGGTGAAGACGCGGCTGTGCCCGCCGTTCAGTCCAGCCGAGGCGGCCGAGATCGCCGCCGCCGCACTGGCCGACACGCTGCAGGCCGCCGACGTATGCGCCGCCGGCCGGCGGGTGCTGGCCCTGGACGGTCCGGTCGGTGACTGGCTGCCGCACGGCTGGCGGGTGGTCGAACAACGCGGCGACACGATGGGCCAGCGGCTGGCGGCAGCCTGGTCGGACACCGGTGGCGCCGGGCTGCAGATCGGGATGGACACTCCACAGGTGACCACTGCACTGATCGATGCCGGACTGGCCGCGCTGGAGACCGCCGACGCGGCGCTGGGACCGGCGCACGACGGCGGTTGGTGGGCACTGGCCCAACGCGTACCCGACCCGGACGCCTTCGACGAGATTCCGATGAGCGTGCCCTGCACCGGAATCCACCAGTTGCGCCGGCTGCGGCAGCGGAACGCCCGGGTCGCCCTATTACCGGGGCTGCGGGACGTGGACACCGTCGCGGATGCCCGCGCGGTCGCCGCGGCGGCGCCGACCACCCACTTCGGGCGGGCCGTCGCGCGCCTGCTCAGCGACGGATCGGTGCCGACCGCATGAGGGTCCTGGTCACCGGTGGCGCCGGTTTCATCGGGTCGCATATCGTCGACGAGTTGGTGGGCGCGGGGGCTGACGTACGAGTGCTGGACTCGCTGGCACCCAGCGCCCACGCCGTCGAACCGGACTATCTCAACCCGGCCGCGGACTACCGGATCGCTGACATCACAAAACCGACCGCCGTGCGCTCCGCCGTCGAGGGCATGGACGCGGTGTGCCATCAGGCGGGTCGGGTGGGGCTGGGCGTGGACTTCGATGACGTACGCGACTACGTCGCCGACAACGATCTGGGCACGGCTGTCCTGCTACGCGCACTGCATGCGCGGGGTTTCACCGGCCAGTTCGTGCTGGCCGCCAGCATGGTCGTTTACGGCGAAGGTGCCTACCGCTGCAGCGAACACGGGCCGGTCCGGCCGGGCCGCCGCCGGATCGAGGAACTGTCCGCCGGCCGGTTCGAGCCGCCGTGCCCGCTCTGTGGCCAACAACTCACCCCAGAACTCGTGCTGGAATCCGCGCGCCTGGAACCCCGAAACGTCTACGCCGCGACGAAACTGCACCAGGAGCATCTGGTGGAGTGTTTCGCCGCCGAGTCAGGCGCGACGTACGCGGCCCTGCGCTACCACAACGTCTACGGCCCGCGGATGCCGCGGGACACCCCGTACGCCGGCGTGGCCAGCATCATCCGCAGCGCGTACGCAAACGGCCGGGCGCCGCGGGTGTTCGAGGACGGGGGGCAGCGCCGGGACTTCGTCCACGTCACCGATGTGGCGCACGCCAACGTGATCGCGCTGTCGCACCCGACCGTGACGGGCGCGTTCAACATCGCCTCTGGCGTGCCGCACACCATCAAGGACCTCGCCGACGCGGTCCGGGCCGGCTTCGGTCCACAGGCTGCTAAGCCGTTGATGACCGGGGAGTTCCGCGCCGGCGACGTCCGCCACGTGACCGCGTCCACGCAGCGCGCGGCCGACGAACTCGGGTTCGTCGCGCGGGTCAAGTTCGCCGAGGGCATGCGCGCGTTCGCCACCGATCCGTTACGCGCGACAGCGCCAAACTGAGTCAGTCGCAGCAGCCGCAGCCGGCGGCGTCCCCCAGCCGCCCCACCGCCTCGGCCAGGACACCGCGAAGCCGGTCCACATTTGCCCGGAACACCCGCAGCGCCCCCTCGGCGGTAACACTGTCCCCCCGCCCGATCCCGGCGTCTAGGTCGGTCACCAGCGCCAGCGAGGCGTAGCAGACCCCCCGTTCGCGGGCCAGCGCCGCCTCGGGCAACGCGGTCATGTTCACCAGCGTCCAGCCCTGGGCGGCGTAGAACCGGGACTCCGCGCGAGTGGAGAACCGCGGCCCTTCGATGACCACCATGGCCCCGCCGTCGACCGCCGGCCAGGAGCGGGACCTGCCGGACTCCACCAGAATCCGCCGTAGCCGGGCGCAGTATGGGTCGGCGAACGATGCGTGCTGCATCGCGATCCCGAAGTCGTCAGCGAACGTGCCGGCCCGCCCGCGGGTGAAGTCGACGAGTTGGTCGGGTACGGCGAGGGTTCCTGCCGAGAGTTCCGGCGTCAGCGACCCGACCGCGCACGGCGCCAGGATCTGCCGGACTCCTAATTCGACGAGCACGTCGATGTTGGCGCGGTAGTTCACCCGGTGTGGCGCATGCTCGTGGCGGCTTCCGTGCCGGGGCAGGAACGCGACCCGTCGACCGGCCAGCGTCCCGATGGTCACCGCGCCCGAGGGGGGGCCCCAGGCACTGTCCAGCCGGTTCACAACAGCATCGTCGAGCAACTCGTACAGCCCTGACCCACCGATGATGCCGATCTCGACCGGCCCGCCGTCCACGCTCACGACCGCATCTTGCCGCACCGCATCGGGCTACGTCGCCAGCAGCAACGCCTTGACGGCGCGGTTGTCCCGGCGCTCCCACAACCGCTCGCGCAGCAGTCCATCCAGGCCGAAGACCCGGCCAGCCGCGAACCCGAGAATGGCGACGTGGGTTGCCATCATCAGGAAGTAACTCCACCGCCACTCATTCGGTGCCGCCCCGACCGATAGGAAGATGACCAGCGACTGGGCGATTCCCACCACGGCCCAAAACCTGGTCGCCAACCCAAGGAACAGGAACACAAACAGCGCTGCCTCGGTCAGGAACGCGATCCAGCCGAACAGGGTGAAGTTAGGCAGAATGAGATTCTCCACCACCCAGGTGTACGGGGCGAACACCGGATACTCCACGGCGTAGTGGGTGAATTGGTACAACCCCTGCTTGTCCGCCTCACCAAAGTTCGGTGGGATCTTCCAGCCCAGATTGTCGAACCACAGATAGGCGGCGACCAGCCGGACGACCAGCGCGCCGCCACGCGCGACCCGGTCGTCAGGGAGCCGGTTCAGTCCGGGGTCGGCGGTTGGGGTCGTGTGGGACGTGGTCTGCGTGCTCATCGCGTGCTCCCATGCTCGGGGCGCACCCTGGGAGTTCAGGCACACCGGAAGACGTGCCGCCGCCCCTGTTGCCGAGCGGCGTCCTGCACCGCGACGGTGTCGCGGATGGTGTCCAGCGCGGTCGAGACCGGCAACGGTTCGCTCGTCACCTGCATCGCTGGGTCGTGAACGGCGACGGGGTGCCACCACATTCCCTGCGCGGTCAGGGTCGGTTCGGGTTCCAGCGAATCGACGGTGACCTGCTGACCGGTCTGGGCGAAGCCCTGCCGGGCGATCGGCCGGATCAGCCGGTGCTCCTCGGCAATACCGAGTCGGTCCAGCAACGCCACCAGATCCGCGACCCCCTCGGTGCTGCCCTCCTCCAGCGTTGCCGCCACCCGGACGGTGAAACCCAGTTCGCGCGCTTGGGTTATCCCGGCCAGCGCCTTCGCGTGTGCACCCGCGCCTCGTTGCCGATCGTGCAGTCCGGGGCCGGCGGAGTCCAGGCTGATCTGGAGGGTGACCCGGTTCCGCGGCATCCCCAGCAGCGTCTCCCGACGTCGGCCCCGGTCGAAGACCATCGCATTGGTCAGGATCGTCACCGGCAACAACTCAGCCAGCGCGGTCACCATCTCCCCGAGCTGCGGGTGCAGGAACGGCTCGCCGCCAGTGATGATGACCTCGGTGCCCCCGAGGGCGGCGAACTCAGCGGTCGCGGCCACCGCGAGTTCGACCGGCAGCAGCCTCGGGTCGGCCGACGGGGAGGACTCCGCGCAGCAGTAGGTGCAGGACAGATTGCAGTGAAAATTGCTGTAGATCCACAGCCGGCGACCCAAGGGGGTCGCCTCGCCGTGGGTGAACACCGGCGCGGCTGCAGGTGTCGACGGGGCCGGTGCGCCGCGCCGGATGACGATGCGCCAGGGCCCGGCCGGCCCCTGTGTCGTGGAGTCCACGATGTCGTGGCCGGCCAGCCGGCTCCAGTCGACCAGGTCCACCGGCACCGAGGCGTCCTGAGTCAGCAGCGCCAGTAGGCCGCCGGGCGGGACGTCGCGCATCCGGCGCATCAGCAGCAAGAGCAGCCCGCTACCGCAATCCATACTGCCGCCGTCGAGTTCGGCCACCGCCTCATCCGCTGCGGCCGTCCCGGTCACCTGCTGATCGATGGTGCTCAACTGCTAACCCCTGTCGTGTATGGAAACGCGCTGGTATGCGTGACCCTGGTGTCCGGCTCCCTGGTGACCAGGGAATGCTCAGTACGAGATCGTCTGCGCCCCAGCGGCCATGATCCCGACGAGCACCGCGCCGCCAGCGATCACCGAACCGGGAATCAGGTCGGCCTCGGTCATCCCGCGCTTCTTGGCGCATGGACTGCAGACCAGGATCTTGCCGCCGGCCTCGGTGAATCCGTCGATGAGATCTTTGAGAGGCGCGAACCCCTCCTCGTGAATCTTCTCGGCCTCGCCGAGTTTGCCCAGCCAGGAACCATCCGCGGACAGGAAGACGGTCGTGTCCTGGCCGGACGCCACTGCGGCAACCGCGACGACGAAGGCGAGCGTGGCACGGTCGGTGTTGTCGTGGCTGCTGGCCAGGGACACGAGAATGCTCATAGTGCGACCTCCGGGTCGTCGAGTAGGTGTACGGGGTGCCACGGGTGCAGTGGGTCGACCTGCCTTGTGGCAGCGGCCAAGACCACCAGGTATGTGCGCGCATTGACGTTCTCGGCCGGGGTCGAGGCCGGGCCGCCGTACTCGTGTCCGGTCAGGAAGCACCAGGCCGGGATATCCAGCGGGGCTGCCGGGTCGGTAGTGGTGATGGCCACCACGACGCCGGCCATTTCGGTACGGATGCGCGCGTGCACGAGCAGCAGGAGTTCGCCACAGCCGAGGTCGCCGCCGTCGATGGCGATGTCAGGCGTGCTGCAGGGGGTCACAGATCGCCTGCTCACGTACGCACCGTATGCCCGCTGGTAAATCATCGCGCGCGCGAACCGCTGGCGACGGCCGGTCGACCCAGCAGGCCATTCTTGCTCGCGAGGAAATGATCCGCGGCGGCGGCGAGGGCCTTGAGGCGGCCTCGCGTACGGACCACCGATCCGCTATCGCCTTCATCCCGCTGAGCTTGTCGGTCACGATCAGCCCCGTACACCCCCGGCTGGCCAGCGACGCGAAAGGGGGGTCAAGATTCGCAGCCACCGACCCATCCAACGGGTCCCTGGTTCCGAAGGTATCCATGTGACCGCGACTGCTTTCGAGACCGCCCCAGCACGGGTGCGGCCTACCGGCTCGTGGCAATGGGCGGGCGTCGGCGTGATGTCCGGCGCTGCCGGGCTCGGCATCGGCAGCCTGGCCGCCGGCCTGCTCGGCTCCGGTGACCCGGTGCTGTCGGTAGGGGCCGCAGCGATCGACGCCGCGCCGACGCCGCTGAAGGAGTTCGCGGTGTCCACGTTCGGCACCGCCGACAAGGCGGTGCTGCTGATCGGCATTGCGGTCGTACTGACCCTGCTGTGCGCGGCCGCCGGACTCGTCGCCCGCCGTCATGGCACCACCGCGATGGGACTGGTCGCGCTCCTCGGGGTCATCGCCGCAATCGCTGCGGCCACCCGGCCGAGCGCCGGGACGCTGGACGTCGTCCCGTCCCTGGTCGCCGCCATCACCTCGATGGCGGCCATCTCGGTGCTGCGTACCGCGGCCCTGGCGCGCGAGGGCTCCGCCATAACAACTACCACCACAGTTACAACTGCCACCACAGCGGGATCTGGATCGACGGCGGTACGCGCCGACCGACGCCGGCTGCTGCTGACCTCGGTCGGCATCGGGGCGGGCGCGGCAGTCGCGGGAGCCGTGGGCGGGGTGCTGACGACCTCCCGTCGCGCCACGGAGTCGGCTCGCGAAGCCGTCCGGCTGCCCGTTCCCCGACAGCCGCTGCCGGCACTGCCCGCGACGGTGGACGTCGGGGTTTCTGGTGCTACCCCGTTCACCACGCCACCGGAGGACTTCTACCGCATCGACACCGCACTGGTGGTGCCCCGCGTCGACGTGGACACCTGGACCCTGCGGATCGGCGGTCGGGTACGTAACCCGGTGGAGATCTCGTACGCCGACCTGACGGCCATGCCGATGGTCGAGGCCGACGTGACGTTGGCCTGCGTGTCCAACGAGGTCGGCGGGGGCTACGTCGGCAACAGCCGTTGGTTGGGCGTGCCGCTGGCGGACCTACTGGACCGCGTGGGTATTGACCCCGGTGCGGATCAGCTGTTCAGCACCTCGGCGGACGGGTGGACGTGCAGCACCCCCATGGCCGCCGTCCGCGACGGCCGCAATGCGCTGGTGGCCGTGGGAATGGGCGGGCAGCCGCTGCCGCTGCAGCACGGCTTCCCGGCCCGCCTGGTCGTGCCGGGCCTATACGGATATGTGTCCGCAACCAAGTGGCTGACCTCGATGGAGGCGACCACGTTCGCCGAGCGCAGCGCGTACTGGACCGACCGTGGCTGGGCCGAGCGGGCCCCGATCCTGACCCAGGCTCGCATCGACGTGCCGAAGGCGTCCGCGAGGGTCCCAGCCGGCCGGGTCGCGGTCGCCGGTGTCGCGTGGGCGCAGCACCGCGGGGTGGCGGCCGTCGAGGTGCAGATCGACGACGGCCCCTGGACGCGGGCCCGGATGGGCAGTGTCCCGAGCATCGATACCTGGCGTACGTGGGTGCTGCCATGGGACGCGGCCACGGGCCAGCACACCATCCGGGTACGCGCAATCGACGACACCGGGCAGCCGCAGACCGCGCAGCGCAGCGACCCGTTCCCGCGGGGTGCCACCGGCCGGCATGAGGTCGTGGTCACCGTGACCTGATCGTGGCGCGCGCCGCCGGAGCGAGCCACGTCGGTGACCCATCCGGCCCTACCACGAACTAGCACCCGCAACCGCACCCGCACCCGCACCCGCACTGACCATCACCGCAGGGGGACTCACGCCCCACCCACCGAGGGAGGGCGGGGCGTGAGATGGTCTAGGGCGTGCGTACGGAAGCCGGCATGGCAGACCCAGAGAAGGGGCCTGCCAGAAGCGCAGCGACCACGGATGCCGCTGCAGCCGCCGAACCAGTCACCGAGGCACTCTCCGAAGCATGGACCGGCGACTCGCCGCTGGACGTCCTGCTGACACACAGCGCGAGCGGGGACCAGGAGGCCTTCGCCGCCCTGTACGACCGGGTGGCGCCAACGGTCCTGGGGCTGTGCCGGCGCATTCTGCGCGACGCCTCCCATGCCGAGGAGGTGGCTCAGGAGGTCCTGGTCGAGGTGTGGCAACGGGCCGCGGGCTATGACATCAGCCGCGGCAGCGTGCACACCTGGATCCACACCATCGCCCATCACCGGGCGGTCGACCGGGTGCGCTCGGTCGGCGCGCAGACCGAGCGAGACCGACGCAGCATGGTGTTCGACCGCGATTACGACGTGGTTGCGGCAGTCGTCGAAGAGCGTAGGGAGGTGGAGCGGGTGCGTAGCGCCCTGGCCGGCCTGAGCGATGTGCAACGTGAGGCCGTCGGGCTGGCGTACTACGCCGGCCACACCCAGGCGGAGGTCGCGAAGCTCCTCGGCGTTCCGCTGGGCACGGTGAAGAGCCGGCTGCGCGACGCCGTCGGGAGCCTGCGCACCCGGTTGGAGGTCGAGTCATGATGCCCCTCGACTACGTTGGTGCCGAGGGTCTCCCGTTCCCGCGTCCTGACCACCCTGAGGCAGACCTCGCCGTCGGCTATGCCCTTTACGCGCTCGACCCGGCCGAGCGGGCCTCGTTCGAGGTCCATCTGCAGGGATGCTCGTCCTGTGCCGCCGCGGTCGCCAGCCTTCTCGTGGTCGCGGGTGAGTTGGCTGTCGCGGTCCCGGTGGCCCCGCCTGCGGCGCTGCGTACCCGCGTGCTGGACCTGATCGCCCAGACCCCGCAGGATGCTGCGCCCGGCCCCATGGACGAGCTTGCTGCGGTGCCCGCGGAGCTGGCTGCGGACTCGACGGACGACGGACCCGACCGACGAGGGGATCGCACGGACGTAGCGGCCAGCGAGCAGGCAAGCGATGGCTCGGTGGTCGAACTGTCCCGTTGGCGCCGGCGTACCTCGGTCATCGGGCTCGCCGCGGCAGCGGCCGCGGTCGTCGCTGTCGGTCTGGGGGTACGCGTGGCGGGGTTGAACGCACAGCTGGACACCCTGACCGCCCAGCAGTCGGACCTGACGAACGTCATCACCGCCGACGGTGCCGTCACGGCCTCGGCCCCACTGGCCGACGGCGGCCGCGCGACCGTCGTCCTGGATCCGACCAGCGGGAAGGCGGCGCTGGTGGCCGGATCGCTGGCCGAGCCCCCGGCCGGGCGTACGTATCAGGCCTGGTTCATCGAAGGGGACTCGGCGCAGTCTGCGGGGACGTTCACCCCCGGTCCCGACGGCCGCGCCGTGGTCCTGCTGACCGGGCGCGCGAGCACCGGGCAGACCTTCGGTGTCACCATCGAGCCGGCCGGCGGCTCCCCCGCCCCGACCACCACCCCGATCCTCGCCGTGCCCCTGGTTTGAGGGCACGGCTTCAACGGGCCTCGGATCAGCTGGGGGACGGTGCGGGCGTGGTGCCCGGCGGCACGGTCGCGGACGGCTTCGGCGCCGGTTTCGCGGTGACGCAGCCGGCCCCCGAAGCGGACGGCACCGGCTTGGTCAGGGCGGCTTGCGCCTGCGCCGTGGTCGCTACGGTCGCGAACTTGGCGCCAAGAACCAGGTCGACGGTGGCGTCGGTACGGGCGTCCGAGACCACCGTGGCGCCGGGCACGTAGACGCGGAGCAACTTCGCGCCGCCCGCGCCCTTCGTCCCATAACGGATCTCCGCGACCCCGGTGATCGTCTTCGCGAGCGGGTCATTGGCGATCTTGCCCACCGTGAAGCCCCGCTGGGTGAGTTCCCCCGCGGTACCCCGGGCCAGCCCGGCCCGATCGGTCGCGTTATAGACGTTGACGGTGACGGCACCCGGCTTCGGCAGCCCGGCGCCGGGCACCACGGTCACGGTGACGCACGGGCCGGGGGTCGGTCCGGACGAGGTCGACGTGGGCGACGCGGAGTCCGAGGCACCACCGCGCAGCAGCCACGACAGGCCGAACCCAGCGGCGAAGAGCACCGCCATGCCGAGGATCAGCAGGATCACGTTGCGCGCACCGCCGCCGCGACTTCGTCCACTCTGGCTGATCATGCTCATCCGGGGGCCCTTCTGCCGATGGCCACGTCGGCCAATTCCAAGACGCGGGCGTGCAACACAGTTCGCTGTTGCAATGCTGCCCGCAGTGCCCGGTGCAGGCCATCCTCGAGGTAGAGATCGCCGTTCCACCGTACGACGTGCGCGAACAGGTCTCCGAAATAGGTGGAGTCCTCGGCGAGCAGCGCATCCAGGTCCAGGGTGCGCTTCGTGGTGATCAGTTCCGTCAGCCGGACCTGCCGGGGCGGCAACTGCGTCCACTGCGCGAGCGTCAACCCGTGCGCAGGGTAGGGGCGCCGGTCGCCCACAGCCTTGAAGATCACACGTACGAGTCTATGTGCGACACCCCGAGACCCTGGGTGCCCGACAGTCACGAAAGGCCCACACCCACGTCACCGCAGGCACGGGCCAGTCGTCGCGCGGAGGATACGGGATTTGAACCCGTGAGGGGTCTCCCCCTACACGCTTTCCAAGCGTGCGCACTCGGCCACTATGCGAATCCTCCGCGCGAGAGGCTACGCGACCCGCGAGGTCCCCGGTGACAAGGGCGTCCCCAGACCCTTCGCGTGCGGGTCACGGCGGCGGCGCTGCGCCGTACACTCGTCGACGACCCCTCGTGCGGCGTCATCCCGCGAAATCCCCCAGGGCCGGAAGGCAGCAAGGGTACGCAGGCTCTGGCGGGTGCACGGGGGGTCACTGTCGACAACGGGGCACCTCGACGCCGAAGCGCTGTCGGCCCCCCGCACTAGGGTGGCGCGCGTGGCGTTGGCCCTCTACCGCACCTACCGACCCGGCCGACTGGACGACGTCGTCGGGCAGGAGCACGTGACCACCCCGTTGAAGCGGGCGCTGGCACACGACCGGATCCATCACGCCTACCTGTTCAGCGGTCCGCGCGGGTGTGGGAAGACCTCGACGGCGCGGATCATGGCCCGGTCGTTGAACTGCGCGCAGGGACCAACTCCCGAGCCGTGCGGCGTCTGCGACTCCTGCGTGGATCTCGCCCCGAACGGACCTGGCTCTCTCGACGTGATCGAGATGGATGCCGCCTCGCACGGTGGGGTGGACGACACCCGGGACCTGCGCGAGCGGGCCATGTTCGCCCCGGCCTCGTCCCGCTACAAGATCTACATCATCGACGAGGCGCACATGGTGTCGCCCGCCGGCTTCAACGCGCTGTTGAAACTGGTCGAGGAGCCGCCGGAGCACATCCGCTTCATCTTCGCCACGACCGAGGCGGACAAGGTCCTGCCCACGATCCGCTCGCGGACCCACCATTACACGTTCCGACTGGTGCCCACCCGGCTGCTGCAGACGCACCTGGCCATGATCTGCGATGCCGAGTCGGTCCCCTATGACCCCGCGGCGCTGGCCCTGATCGCCCGGGCCGGTGCCGGCAGTGTCCGCGACGCGCTGTCGGTGCTCGGCCAGTTGGTGGCGGGGGCCGGGGAGGCTGGGCTGACGTATGAGGACGTGGTTGGCCAGCTCGGCGTCACCGACACCGTCCTGCTCGACCGGCTCGTCGACGCCCTGATCGCCGGTGACGGCTCCAGCCTGTTCGGCACCGTCGACCAGGTGGTCGAGGTGGGCCACGACCCGCGCCGATTCGTCACCGACCTCCTCCAACGCCTACGTGACCTGGTGGTGCTGTGCGCGGTGCCTGGCGCGGCGAAATCCGGGTTGCTGAACGTCCCCGCCGAGCAGGTCGACACCATGGCGCGCCAAGCCGAGGCCCTGGGCCTGGCGGCGTTGTCGCGGGCCGCTGACCTGGTCAGCGTGGGACTCTCGGAACTGAAGGGAGCGACCGCGCCGCGACTGCAACTGGAACTGCTGTGCGCCCGGCTGCTACTACCTCCGGCCGGAGACCCCTCGACACTGTTGGCGCGACTGGACCGGATGGAACGACGGGTCGCCGGCCTGAGCGTCACGGGTGGCGTGCCCCCGGACGCCGGGGCTCGTCCAGCCGTCGAGGGGCGACAACACCACCAGGGACCGCCGCGCGCACCGCGGAGCCCGACGGTCGAGGCCTCCGGGGCCGGCGCCGGAGCTGGCGTGGCCGACGGTGCCGACGTCGGAGCGAGAAGTGAACCCGGCGCACAGCAGGACCGGCAACGAGACGATCCGCAGACCCAGCCGACGCCAGCCGAGGGGCGCCAAGCTCCGTCCAGACCGCGTGGCTCCGGTGGGCCGCCGCGTCGTCCCCCGGTGCGCAGCGCTGGTACGGCTGCGCTGGGCAGCTCCACCGAATCGAGCGCGACGGGGGAATCGGGACCCGCGAGTTCGCCAGCTGTCACCGGATCGGGAGCGGTCGCCGTTGACCGGGCCGGTGCGGCCACCGAGCCCGCCGCCACGGACCTGACGGAACTGCGGGCAGCCTGGCCGGCAGTGCTCGACGCGCTGCGGCAGCGCAGCCGGGTCGCCTGGATGGCCTTCGAGAACTCCGTGGCCCTCTCGCTGACCGGGCGAACGCTGGCCGTGTCGGTTCCGCACGCGGGTGTGCTGACCGGTATCCGGGCCGGCGGTCGGGACGAGCAACTCCGGCAGGCGCTGCTCGACGTGGCCCGCCTGGACGTCGTCGTCGAGGTCGTCGTCGACCCCGGTGCCCGGACGCCTGTCGGACGCTCACCAGCCGGGCCCAGCGAGCCTGAGCCCCCGACCCCGTCGAGCGACCCCGGGCCCGACCGTACGGGGGAAACCGGCGGGCACCGCACCTCCGCGGACCGGTCCGCCCACGAATCGACTGCCCAACCCGGCCATCCGGCCCCTGCCGAGGACACCGACCGAAGCGCACCCGCCGAACCCGGGGATGCCGACTCGAACACTCAGCCCGACGACCCTCGCCCGAGCGCAGGTTCGACCCGCCGGCCACGTGGTCGACCGTCACCGGCGGCACCGCCTGCCCCCGAGGCGGCCGATGTCCCGGCCGAAGACGACGAGGACGCCGAGCCGTTGGGCCTGTCGGCGGTCGACCTGGCCATGCGCGAACTCGGCGCGACGCCCATCGGCGAGATCGAACACGGCTGAGGCGGGCGAGATGTACGAAGGCGTGGTCCAGGACCTCATCGACGAGCTCGGCCGGCTGCCTGGCATCGGCCCCAAGAGCGCGCAGCGGCTGGCGTTCCATCTGTTGCAGGCGGACCCGGTGGACGTCCGTCGGCTGGCGCACGTGCTGGTGCTCGTCAAGGACACGGTCCGGTTCTGCGCGCGCTGCGGCAACGTCGCCGAGGACACCGAATGCCGCATCTGCCGTGATCCACGCCGGGACCCCACTGTCCTGTGTGTGGTCGAGGAGCCCAGGGACGTCGTCGCGATCGAGCGCACCCGGGAATACCGCGGCCGCTACCACATCCTCGGCGGGGCCATCAATCCGATCGAGGGGATTGGCCCGGACGACCTGCGCATCCGCGAGCTGCTCGCCCGCCTCGCCGACGGTCAGATCAGCGAGTTGATCCTGGCGACCGACCCCAATCTGGAGGGGGAGGCCACCGCGACCTATCTCGCCCGTACGGTGGCGCATCTGGGCCTCACGGTCACGCGGCTGGCCAGCGGCCTCCCCGTGGGCGGCGACCTGGAGTACGCCGACGAGATCACGCTCGGTCGGGCTTTCGAAGGGAGACGACGTGTCGATGTCTGACGTGACAGCCACGACGCTGGACCAGGACCTGCAGGACATCGCCGACTCGCTGGCCGAGGAGACCCGTACCTTCGTCGCGGTGGTCGAGGCGCTGGCCCAGGGCGAGCGGCCGGAGGAAGCCGTCTCGCTGCTGCTGCTGGAGTTCAGCATGCTGCTGGCGACCGGGGCGCGGCTGGGCGCTATCGACGACGTGGTCCCCGAGGAAAATTGGGAGCCCGACGCCGGTCGCGAACCCGACGTCGACGAGTTGCGCGACGCCCTGCGGGCGCAGTTAGAGCCCATCGACGACTACGTCGAGGTGTTCGACCCGTACGCCGGGGTCGATGTCGTCCCCGCCCGGCTCTCCGACGATCTCGCCGGCATCGTCGCCGACCTGCTGCACGGCCTGGCGCATCACGCCGCCGGTCGGGTGCTCGAGGCGCTGTGGTGGTGGCAGTTCTCCTATCTCGCCACTTGGGGGCAGGCCGCCAGCGCCGGGCTGCGCGCGCTGCAGTCCCTAGTCGCCCACGTACGCCTCGGCTCGCCGCTGGACGACGACGTGCTCGCCGAGGAAGACCTCACTGACGACGGCGAATTGGACGACCTGCTCACCGAGGCTCTCGGTGAGTTGGACGCACCCGACCGGAACGCCCGCGGTCGGTAGCCGCCCGGTACCAACTGCTCGGTATCATTGCCCCTCCGCCGTCCGGTATCCCTGGCCGCGTTGTGCCCTGGCCGCCTTGCCCTGGTACGTCGTTGCCGGCGCATCGGCATTCCTGCAGCACCGGCGCCAGGCCGGGATCGACGAAGGAGCATTCCCCGTGGGGCTGGTCGTCCAGAAGTACGGGGGCTCGTCGGTGTCGGATGCCACCAGCGTCCAACGGGTGGCGCGGCGCATCGTGGACACCCACCGGGCCGGCAACCAGGTCGCGGTCGTCGTCTCCGCGATGGGCGACACCACCGACAACCTGCTGGACCTCGCCCAGCAGGTCTCCCCGAAGCCGCCCGGCCGTGAGTTGGACATGCTGCTGACCGCCGGGGAGCGCATCTCCATGGCGGTCCTGGCGATGGCCATCTGGGACCTCGGGGTAGAGGCCCGCTCGTACACCGGCTCCCAGGCCGGGCTGATCACCGACTCCGCACACGGTCGGGCCCGCATCATCGACGTCACCCCCGGGCGCATCCAGGCGGCGCTGGACGACGGCGCGATCCCGATCGTCGCCGGCTTCCAGGGCGTTTCCCAGGACACCAAGGACATCACCACGCTGGGCCGCGGCGGATCGGACACCACCGCGGTCGCCCTCGCTGCCGCACTGGGTGCGCAGGTCTGTGAGATCTACACCGACGTCGACGGAGTTTTTACCGCGGACCCGCGGATTGTCCCCAAGGCCAGCCAGGTCCCGCGGATCACGTACGAAGAAATGCTCGAACTCGCCGCCGCCGGCGCCAAAGTCCTGCATCTGCGCTGCGTGGAATATGCCCGGCGTTACAACATTCCCGTCCATGTGCGTTCGTCCTTCTCCACGAAGGAGGGCACCTGGGTGGTCGCCGATTCGACCGACGGAGGCACGGTGGAACAGCCCATCATCAGCGGGGTCGCTGCCGACCTGAACGACGCCAAGGTGACCGTCGTCGGCCTGCCGGACCGGCCGGGTATGGCAGCCGCGCTGTTCCGGACCATCGCCGACGCGCAGGTGAACATCGACATGATCGTGCAGAACGTGTCCGCGGCGACGACCGGACGTACCGACGTCACCTTCACCTGCCCCAAGGGCGACGCCGCGCGAGCCCTCGGGGTGCTCACCGAAGCGCAGTCGACAATAGGTTTCGAGTCCCTGCGTTTCGACGATGAGATCGCAAAGATCTCCCTCATCGGCGCGGGTATGCGTTCGCACCCGGGCGTTTCGGCCACCTTCTTCGCGGCCCTCGCCGAGGCGGGAGTCAACGTCGAGATGATCACCACGTCGGAGATCCGGATCTCAGTGGTCACCAAGACCGACAGCGCGACGACGGCGGTGCAGGCCGTCCACACCGCGTTCGGTCTGGACGCCGACGGTGAGGCCGTGGTGTACGCCGGCACTGGGCGCTGAGCCTCCCCAACACGAACGACCAACCGACGTAGCTCATCGAGAATCCGAAGGAAACCACCATGCCCCGTCCGCTCACCGTCGCCGTCGTCGGCGCCACCGGCCAGGTCGGCGGCGTCATGCGCCGGATTCTCGCCGAGCGCGAGTTTCCGGTCGCCCGGATGCGTTATCTGGCCTCCGCGCGTTCGGCCGGGATGACCCTGCCGTGGCGTGACGAGCAGATCACGGTGGAGGACGCCGCAACCGCGGATCTGGCCGGTATCGACATCGCGCTATTCTCTGCCGGTGGCGCGACCGCCAAGGCTCAGGCCGAACGGTTCGCCGCCGCCGGGGCGATCGTCATCGACAACTCCTCGGCCTGGCGCATGGACCCCGACGTGCCCCTGATCGTCAGTGAGGTCAACCCGCAGGCCTTGGCCGACATGCGTAAGAACATTATTGCCAATCCGAACTGCACCACGATGGCGGCCATGCCCGTTCTGCAACCGTTGCACGCCGCTGCCGGACTGCAACGGCTCATTGTCAGCACCTATCAGGCGGTGTCCGGCAGCGGGCTGGCCGGCGTGGAGGAACTCGATTCCCAGGTACGCGCTGCGGTGACCCAGGACCAGGCAGCACTCACCCACTCGGGCACTGCGATCGACCTGCCAGCGCCGAAGAAATACGTCGCGCCGATCGCGTTCGACGTCGTGGCCCTGGCCGGTTCCCTGGTGGACGATGGGTCGTACGAAACCGACGAGGAACAAAAACTCCGCCACGAGAGCCGCAAGATCCTTGGCATTCCCGAGTTGTCGGTGTCCGGGACTTGCGTACGAGTTCCGGTGTTCACCGGCCACTCACTGTCGATCAACGCCGAGTTCGTCCGCCCGCTGTCGGTGGCACGGGCCAGCGAACTGCTCTCCAGCGCGCCCGGTGTCGAGTTGTCCGACGTGCCGACGCCGCTGCAGGCAGCCGGGCGGGACCCGTCGTTCGTCGGTCGGATCCGCCAGGACCCCGGCGTCCCGGACGGCCGCGGGCTGGCCCTGTTCGTCAGCAACGACAACCTACGCAAGGGTGCGGCGCTGAACGCCGTACAGATCGCGGAGTTGGTGGCA
Source organism: Candidatus Nanopelagicales bacterium (assembly GCA_038208295.1). Taxonomy (GTDB): domain Bacteria; phylum Actinomycetota; class Actinomycetes; order S36-B12; family JBBQYX01; genus JBBQYX01. The sequence goes on from JBBQYX010000022.1 coordinate 27,571, forward strand.
GCCGGGCTGTAAAGGTCCTACTTCTGACCCCGCCGACTACTTCTGACCGCCGACTACTTCTGGCCACCGACCAAGGTGATCGAGGCGGCCGAGAGGCGGTCCAGCGTGGGGGGCAGCACCAGGCTGACCCGGATCCGCGTCGGCGGTGTCGCCAGGCCCGAGCCGTCCGCGGGCCCAGTGACGACGCCGGCCGCGTCCAGCTGCAGCTCGGCCTCGATGAGCAGGTTGAACCGGTCGTCGACGTACGCCTTGCGCTGCCACAGCACCGTCGGGGTGTATTGGACCAAGCGGCCCTGGACGGGCAGTGATGGCGTCATCGAGACGTCGAGGGTGGATCCGGCGGTGACGTCGACGTCGAGATAGGCGGTGCCGACCGAAGTCGCGGCGAACACCTGCAGGGTGCTGCTGTTCGCCCGCGCGCCCGCGGCGGGAACGTCCGCGCCCAGCACGAGGGTGCCTGCGTTGCTACTGATCAGCGTGCCGCCCAGGGCGAAGCCGGTCGGCACCCGACCGGTAACCACGTTGCGCTTGGCGGGGACGGGCGGGGTCGGCTTGACCGTCGGGCCGGGCAACGTCGGTTTCGTCGTGGGGGGTGGCAACGCTGGTTTAGCCGTCGGGGTGGCACTCGGCGCGGGCGACCCGCTCGGGGTCGTCGGGCCGGCGGACGGCTGTGCCGGGGTCGAAGGGTTCGGGACGACAGGTGCAGCACCGCTGGGCCGAGGAGCTGGGGCCAGACCCGGCGCGGCGCTCGGCTGACCGGGGGCGGTCGATCCGGTCGACGGCGCCGAGCTGCCCCGGGTCGCTGGAGTCGGTGTTGACTCGTTGCCCGGATTCGCCGACGGAGCAGCGACCTCCGGCGGGATGACGCCGGGGGCAGGTACGACAGGGACCGGGACCCCAGGGACGGACACTCCCGGGCCAGCCTCACCGGGGACAGTCACGCCGGGGGAGGCGGCCGACGGGACCGAGGTGGAGGAGGGGTCCGGGTTCGTCGAGGTGACCGTCGGTCCGGGCACATCCGCCGTCGGCAGCCCATTGCTGGTGCCCAGTAGGCCCGGCGCGGAGACCGGTGGATCGGCGACCCCGACGCCGCCGGCGTCCTGCCCGTAGCCGTACAGGATCGCCAGTCCGGGCAGTGCGATGAGCAGCAGGGCCAGCGCCGTCTTGCCGCCAGCGGCCACCGCGCGCTGCCCGGCGATGCCCCACACCTGCGAGGCGGGCAGTTCCAGCAGGTCCACCGAGGGGTCGACGGAGGACCCGACGAGCAACTTGCGCAGGGCGCGGCGGGCGCGGTGCAGCACATGCTTGACCGCGGTCTCCTCGATGCCAAGCTCATCGGCGATCTCCGCGGTCGTGCGCTCCTCGACCTCCCAGGCGATCAGGGCGCGACGCTGGGTGGGAGCCAGTTTCGCCAGTGCGGCCCGTACGATCACCGCGTCCTCGGCGGCCAGGATCGGGTCCTCGGGGGCCGCGTCCGGGCTCACCGGCTCCAGCAGCATGGTGTCCAGCGGTGTGGGCGCGGGCGCGCGGCGGTCCCGGCGGATCCGGTCCAGGCACAGGTTGACGACGGTGCGGCGGGCGTACGCGAGGGCCTGTTCCGGCGTCCCGAGCTCCGGCATCGACAGGCCGAGCCGCAGGAACGCTTCCTGCACGACCTCGTCGACGTCGTACGGGTTGTGCAGGTAGCGGTGCGCGAGCACGGCCAACCCATGCCGGTGCTGGACGTAGAGCCCGGCGAGATCCCGCGGGTCGGAGCCCAGCGGATGAGCAGCGGTCGGGTCGGGTATGGCAGTCGCGCTGACCGACGTCAGGCCGCCACCCGGTTCGGTACCACCCTCAGATTGAGCCACAGCCAGCAAGTCCCGTCGTCGACACACGTACCCGAGGAGTGTAGGCGCGCACACCGGACTCCCCGGGTGAGCGGTGCCGCCCCCTGAGCGGCGCCGTCCATCCACACAAGACGTCGGCAGGCCGCTGCGGTCGCGGTACTCACCGGGTGACGTGATACGCATCACTGCCCGGTCGCCCGTACGCTCGGTCCGGTGAGTACGCGCGATCGGTGGCTGGCCCGCGGCAGGGCCGGCGGCCTGCGTCTGCTCACCGTCGTGCTCATGGCCACGACGGGCATCGTCTGCGTTGCGGCAGCGGTCGCCAGCCACGGCACCGATCTGCGGGCCGACAGCGCGACCAGCCTGCGCGACCTGGTGACCGAGCGGGCGGACCGGGTCGCCGCGACGACCGCCGAGGTGGCCTCGCTGACCCGCACGGTCGCGGAGTACGCCGATGCCCAAGGCACCGGACCCGCCTTGGAGCGAGCCCGCCGCAGCGTCGCGCAGGTGGCACCGATGGCCGGGTTCACCCCGATGGTGGGACCGTCGCTGACGGTGGAGCTCGACGATGCCCCGCGCGGTCCCGGCCGCGAACTACCCGTGGACGTCGCGCCGGATGACCTCGTTGTGCACCAGCAGGACGTACAGGCGGTCGTGAATGCGCTGTGGCGCGGCGGGGCCCAAGGTATGCAGATCATGGATCAGCGGATCATCTCGACCTCGGCGGTCCGTTGCGTCGGCAACACCTTGATCCTGCAGGGCCGGGTGTACTCACCGCCCTACCGGATCACCGCGGTGGGTGACCAAGCCGGGATGCAGGCGGCGTTGGACGCAGATCCGCAGGTGACGATCTATCGGGGATGGGTGTCCGCCGTCGGGCTCGGCTACCTGGTCGACAATGCCGAGCGCACGACGCTGCCGGCATTCGAGGGCGCCCTGCCTTTGACATCTGCAGTGATATCGACACCGGCCGACGGACAGTGAGCGGGCAGCGATGAGTCATGTGGCACCGAGTCCGGTGCGGCGATCGTCGGCGCGCGGCTGGCGGCTCGTCGCGCAGGTCGTCGGCGAATTGCTGGTAACCCTTGGCGTGCTGTTGCTGCTGCTCGTCGCCTATCAACTGTGGTGGACGAACGTGCTGTCCGACCGGGCCGCTGACACCCAACGCGCCCAGATCGAGGCGTCGTGGGCGGCACCCGAACCGGTGATCCCCACACCGACACCCACCGGCCCCTCCCCGTCGCCGACCGGTCCCACCCCGACGGCCGCGCCAACGACCACACCCGCGCCCAGCCAGCCATCCCTCGGCGACGGCTTCGCCCTGATGTACATCCCCCGGTTGCGGGGCTCGGTGTGGGGTGAGCCGGTGGTGCACGGCGTGAACTTGGCTGACCTGGCCGAGGGGATCGGGCACTACCCCGACACCGCCTTGCCGGGGCAGGTCGGCAACTTCGCGGTCGCCGCGCACCGGGCCACTCACGGCGAGCCGTTCCGCGACATCGACCAGCTTCGGGCCGGCGACGAGGTCGTCGTCGAGACTCGGGACACCTGGTACGTCTACCGACTGGACCGCGATCGCATCGTGCTGCCGGATGCCGTGTGGGTGATCGACCCCGTACCTGGGGAGCCCACCGCGAAGCCCACCCGTGCCCTCGTCACCCTGACCACCTGTAACCCCCGGTGGGCTTCGTACGAACGTTGGATCTGGTGGGGCGAACTGACCCAGACGCTGCCGAAGAGCCAGGGCGAACCGGCGGCCCTCAGCCAGGGCGGGTAGGAGGTCTGGATGTATGGATGGGTGTGGCGCCGCTTGCCGGGACCGTTCGCCGTACGGGCGCTGATCGGCCTGCTGCTGCTGGCGCTGGTCGTCGTGCTGCTCTTCGCGTGGGTCTTCCCCTGGCTGGAGCCACGGCTGCCGTTCAACGACGTGACCGTCGAGACGATGGGTGCCGCGTCGACCCCGGCATGATGGCGCCGTGACCGCCCGCATTCTCGTCGTCGACAACTACGACTCGTTCGTCTACAACCTGGTGCACTACCTGGCCCAGTTGGGCGCGCAGGTGGACGTGCACCGCAACGACACCATCGAGGTCGGGGCAGCGCGCGGCTACGACGGGGTGCTGCTGTCACCCGGGCCTGGCGAACCCGCCGACGCCGGCATCTGTCCCGCGCTCGTGGAGTTCTGTGCCACCGCCCGGCTACCGCTGTTCGGGGTGTGCCTGGGCCACCAAGCGATCGCGGAGGTCTTCGGCGCCACGGTCTCCCGCGCGCCGGAGTTGTTGCACGGCAAGACCTCCGCAGTGCACCACCGGGGCGAAGGCGTGCTGGCCGGCCTGCCCGACCCGTTCACCGCGACCCGCTATCACTCCCTCGCGGTGGAACCGGCCACCGTGCCCGCCGAGCTGATCGTGACCGCCTGGACCGACTCCGGCGTGATCATGGGCGTACGGCACCGGGAACTCCCCATCGAGGGCGTCCAGTTCCATCCCGAGTCGGTCCTCACCGAAGGTGGCCATCGGATGCTGGCCACCTGGCTGGGTGAATGTGGAGATCCGGACGCCCTAGCTCGCAGCGTCGGACTCGCCCCCGTCGTCGCCCGCTGAGAGCCCCTAGCTCGGCGGCGGGAGGGGGGTCTCCGTGGCCGGTGGGACCGCCGTGTCGGTGGGCGGCGTGGTCGGCGTCGTCGGCGGCGGGGCAGGGGTCGTCGGAGGCGGGGTGGGAGTCTCCGACGTGGGGGGCGGCGGCGGCGGGGCGGTCGCCACAGTGATCGTCACGGTGCTGCCGCGCTTGGCCTTCTGACCGGCCTGCGGGCTCTGCGACAGCACGGTGCCCGGTGCGACGCCGCCGTCCTCCTGGAAGATCGTTTGTGGCTGGAAGTTGGCGTTGGTGAGGTCGGCGCGGGCCTGGGCCTCACTGGAGTCCACGACGGATGGCACATCCACGAGACCGGTGGAGACCACGATGTTGACCGCACTACCCGGATCGACCAGCGTGCCCGTGGGGACGGACTGTTCCAGTACGTAACCCTCGGGCTGCGGGGCGTCTCGGGGGTCCACCGTGCCCAGCGTCAGGTTGACCTTGGTCAGGGCGGTGCGCGCGTCGTCGATCGACGTCAACTGGACCAGTTGCGGGACGGCCACCTGTTCCTTGCCGGCGCTGACGGTGACGTTGACCGCCTGGCCCTTCTCCAACTGCTCGCCGGCCAGCGGCTGCTGATCGATGATCGTGTCCTTGGGCTGGTCGGAGGCGGCGGGAGTCTGCACCCCCAGCCGCAGCCCCTGGGCGGTCAACGCCGCGTTTGCCTGTGCCGCGGTCATGCTGTTCAGAGTGGGCACGGTGACCTTGTCCACCGAGGACCCGCCGAACAGGGCTCGGCCGAGGAACAGGGTGCCCACGGCCACCGCGATGACGCCGAGCCCCAGGGCGAACCACACCCAGCCGCTGCGCCGCTCGGGCTGGAACACCGGCCGCTCCTCGACGGCGGCGACGACCGGCATGGCGGTGGTCGGCTCACCCGAGATCAGCGGCACCGCGGCGGTGACCGGTGCACCGGCGATGGCGCGTTCGACATCGGCGCGGAAGTCCGTCGCGGTCTGGTATCGCTCCTCCCGGCCTTTCGCCAGCGCCTTCAGCACGACGGCGTCCACGGCAACCGAGACCGCCGGGTCCACCTGGGACGGCGGGACCGGCTGCTCGCTGACGTGCTGGTAGGCCACCGAGACCGGGGAGTCCCCCACGAACGGCGGTCGACCGGTCAGCAATTCGTACAGCAGGCACCCGGCGGAGTAGAGGTCCGAGCGAGCGTCGACGACCTCGCCGCGGGCCTGCTCGGGCGACAGGTACTGCGCGGTACCCATCACTGCCGAGGCGGCCGTCATCGTCTGACCGTGGTCGGCCAGCGCCCGGGCGATCCCGAAGTCCATCACCTTGACGTCGCCGCCGCGGGTCAGCATGACGTTGGCGGGCTTGATGTCGCGGTGCACGATGCCGTGCCGGTGCGAGTAGTCCAGGGCCGCGAGCACCCCGGCCATGATCTCCAGAGCCCGCTCGGGCAGTAGCCGTCGGCCGCTGGACATCAACTGCCGCAGGGTGATCCCGTCGACAAACTCCATCACGATGAACGGGACCTGGAGAGGGTCCGCGCCAGCCAGCACGTCCTCGCCGGTGTCATAGACGGCGACGATGTTGGGGTGATTGAGGGAGGCGGCCGACTGGGCCTCCCGTCGGAAGCGCGCATGGAAGGAGGAGTCGCGGGCCAGGTCGGGACGCAGAATTTTCACGGCGACCCGGCGGCCCAGCCGCAGGTCGCGGCCTTCGTGCACCTCGGCCATCCCGCCACGGCCGATCGTGTCGCCCAGTTCGTATCGATCCCCCAGCCGGTGGGCCCCCCCGGACCCGCTGGTCTGGTCACCGGTGGGGAAGTCACTCACGATGTCTCCTCGTCGCCACTGATCCGCTGCGCACCGCGCAACGACTTACCCGCCTGCCACCTTCGCGGCATCGCGCGTTTCGCCGACCGGCCGCTGTTTCCGACGACCGGGGCCCTGTCATGGTTGCAGCCCGGGTCGCGATAAAGCTGCCTGGATGACCGCTTTGGCGATCGGTGCGGCCAGCCGGTTGCCGCTGACCTCCGCCTGGTCACCGGCGTCCTCGATCACGACGGCGACGGCGACGCTGGGCTGCGTCGCGGGTGCGACGGCGACGAACCAGGCGACGGAGGGCCGATTGTTGCCGGTCTGCGCAGTTCCGGTCTTGCCCGCCACCTGGACGCCAGGGATCTGCGCGTTGGACCCGGTGCCGTTGTCGACGACGCCGACCATCATCGCGATCAGCGACGCAGCGTTTTCCGGACTCATGGCCTGATCGAACCGTTCGGGACTGGCGGTCTCGAGCAGCGCGAGGTCCGGGCCGCGGATCGCCTGCACGAGGTAGGGATACATGGTGACCCCGTTGTTGCCTGCGGCGGCGCCCACCAACGCCATCTGCAACGCAGTCGCCCGTACGTCGAACTGGCCGATGCTGGACTGCGCCACCTGGGCCGGATCAGGGTCGGTGGGGAACCGGGACGTGGCAGCGTTCATGGGCACCTGGAACCCCGTACCGAAACCGAACTTCGCCGACTGGTTCTGCAGGGCCCCGGCGCCGAGCTGGTTGCCCAGCCAGGCGAAGGCGGTGTTACACGACACTGCGAGCGCCTCTCGCAGCGTCACCTGCCCCTGGGGGCCGCAGTCGGCGCCGGTCCAGTTGCGCAACGTACGGGTGGAACCGGGCAGTTGATACTCGGCCGGGCCTGGCAGGACGGAGTCGGCCGTGAACCGGCCCGATTCCAGCGCCGCCGCCGCCACGACGAGTTTGAAGGTCGAGCCGGGCGGGTTCAGGCTCACCAGGGGCCGATTCAGCAGCGGCTTGTCCGGATCCTTGTTGAGCGCCGCGTAATAGGCGCGAATCTCGGCCGGGTCGTGCGAGGAGAGTTTGCCGGGGTCGAACGACGGGGACTGCGCGATTGCCAGGATGGCCCCGGTGGTGGGGTCGATCGCGGCGACGGCGCCCTTCTTGCCCCGCAGGCCCTCGAAGGCGGCCTGCTGCGTCGCCGCGTCGAGGGTGAGGGTGACGGCACCGCCTTGAGGTTGCCGGTTGGCGAACAGTTGGGTGAGGCGGTCGACGAAGAACCGGTCATCGGAGCCGGACAGAACGTCGTTCTCGGCCTTCTCGATCCCCGTGGCGCCATAGACGAGGGAGTAGAAACCCGTAGCCGGTGCATACAACGGACCGGCTGAATACTGGCGCAGGTAACGCAGCGTGTCATTCGTGGCCACCGAACGGGCCACCGGCGCAGCCCCGACCAGGATCGGGCCCCGTTCCCGAGAGTATTCCTTGAGCAACACGCGTTGGTTGCCCGTCTTGGCGCGGTAGGACCCGGCCAGCCACACCTGCACCACGGTGATATTGACCAGTAGCGCGATGAACAGCAGGACCAGGAGCACCGCGAGTCGGCGTACGGATCGGGTCATACCCGGATCACCTGCGTCAGAGCCTCGTCGGGTTCTGCGACCTCGGGTTCGGGTCGGCGGCTGCGGTCGGAGACCCGCAGCAGCAGCGCGATCATCATCCAGTTCGCCACCAGCGCCGACCCGCCGTAGGACAGGAATGGTGTGGTCAGCCCGGTCAGCGGGATCAAGCGCGTCACACCACCGACGACCACGAAGACCTGCAGCGCGAAAACGATCGATAGGCCGGTGGCCAGCAGGGTCCCGAAGGCGTCCCGGCAGGCAACGGCCGTACGCAGGCCCCGTTGCACCAGGATCGCGTACATCACCAGCATCGCCATGAGCCCGGTCAGACCGAGTTCCTCACCGAAAGCGGCGATGATGAAGTCGGTGTTCGCGAACGGCACGAGTTGCGGATAGCCCTGCCCCAGCCCCGTACCCAACAGACCCCCGTTGGCCAGTCCGAACAGCGACTGCACCACCTGGAAACCCTGGTCGGCGGCATCAGCGAACGGATCCAGCCACACCTGCACCCGGACCCGGACATGACCGAAGGACAGGTAGGCGAACACGGCTCCGACGGCGAACAGGAACGTCCCCAGCACCAACCACGACTTGCGCTGGGTGGCGACGTACAACAGCCCGACGAACAGACCGAAGAACACCAGCGACGTGCCCAGGTCCCGCTGGAAAACCAGCACTCCCAACGACACCAGCCAGGCGAGCAGAATCGGACCAAGATCCCGACCACGCGGGAAACCCATGCCGAGGACCTTCGTGCGCACCAACGCCAAACTGTCCCGCGCGGTGACGAGATAGCCCGCGAAAAAGACGGTCAGGACAATCTTCGCCAATTCGGCGGGCTGGAATGAGAACCCGGCAACCCGGACCCACAACCGCGCACCATTGATGGTCGTGCCGATGACCGGGGCCAGCGGCAGCAGCAGGAGAATCAGACCGAGGAGCATGGAGATGTACGTGAACCGCTGCAGCCGCCGATGATCGGTGACCAGGACCAGGATGCCGATGAATAGCACGGTCGCCACGGCGAACCAGGTCAGTTGCGCGTAGACATCGGGAGTGGGCGGCGGGGAGTTGTTCCGCACCGCACGCTGGGTGGCGGCGACATCCAAGCGGTAGATCATCGACAGACCGAGAACGTTGAGCAGCAGCGCAGTGGGCAGCAGGATCGGGTCGGCGTGGCGCGCCTTCCACCGCACGATCAGGTGCATTGCCAGAGCCAGAACGCCGACGGTCGCCGACGTCCACCAAAATCGCGGCGGCAGCCCGTCCGCGGTGGCCCAGCCGACCTGGGCGGTCGCTAGCACCCCCAGTCCCCAGGCCAGCACCATGAGAAGCAGTTCGGTGGTGCGACGCGTGGGCTGCCGGATGGCGTAGCCGCTCGGGGCCTGCGGACTCACGGGCCCGCGCTCGGCACGAGCGTGCCATTCGGGCTGGCGCCCGGCAGGACGGGGGCGCCGCCGGGGGTCGAGGCGGATGGAAGCGTTCTGCTAGGGCTGGGGGGCGTTGGGAAAGCGGGTGCGGGGGACGTGGGCGCCGAGGCCGTGGGCGACGGCCCCGGAGCCGCATCTGGACACCCGGTGGGAGTCGGCAACGAGGAGCAGTAGGTAGCGCTGCTGCGCAACTGTTCGACCACCTGCGGGGTGGCCGCCCGGTCGGCCACCCGGATGCCGTCGCGGATGTTGCCCTGGTTGTACGTGGACACCCGCTCGACCTGGATGTCGGTCAGCTCGTCGACGCTGTGCAGGCCCACCGGCCCCAGGTTGCCGGGGATCCCGTTGTAGACCGCGACAAACCCGTCGGACTCCCCGACGAACCACTGGGAGCGCACCCACGCCAGGCTGCCCGCTACCAGGCCGGCCAGCACGGCCAGCACGGCCAGGGCCGCCAACCAGCGGCCGATTCGCGGCCGGCGTCGCCGGGCGGCACGCTCTTCCGCGTAGACCCGACCCAATTCGCCGAGATCGGCTCCAGCGATGGGAACGGCACCGGCGCCGGCACCCGCACTCGGGATGGCTACCTCGCGGTCGGGGTCCGGCTGGGCGTCGGCCGGAAACTCCAGGTCGGGCAGGCGGTCCCGGTTGCGCTGCTCTCCGGCGGCACCGACCACGACGGGCTGTTCGAGCGCCGCCGCATCCTCAGCGGGAGCGCTATCCGGCGCCTCGACGACGTCGGCGATCACGACGGTGACGTTGTCCGGGGCGCCGCGTTCGAGGGCCAGCTCCACCAGCGCGCCGACCACACCGGTGGGGTCGCCCTCGGCGAGCAGGGCGGCCAGCTGCGGGTCGGAGATCACCCCGGTCAGTCCGTCGCTGCAGAGCAGGAACCGGTCGCCCGGGTGCACTTCACGTACAGAAATATCCGGTTCGACGGCCTGGTTCCCATCGATGGCGCGGGTCAGCAGGGACCGACGCGGGTGCACCGCGGCCTCCGCCGCAGTGATCCGGCCGGCATCGACGAGGGTCTGGACGAAGGTGTGGTCATGGGTGATCCGGTCCAGTGAACCCTCGCGCAGCAGGTAGGCGCGGCTGTCACCGACATGCACGACAGCAACCCGGTCACCGAGCCAAGCGATGGCCGTCAAGGTGGTCCCCATACCGGCGTAGCCGGGCTGCTCGGCGACGACCTCACCGAGCCGCTCGGTGATCAGGGCGACCGCGTCGGCCAGGTCGGCGACCGGGTCGGCGTCCAGGTCGCTGCCGCTCACCTCGGCCAGGGTGGCGACTGCGGTGGCGCTGGCCAGCTCGCCGGCGGCGTGGCCCCCCATGCCGTCGGCGACGACGAGCAGCGCGGGCCCTGCGTAGCCGGAATCCTCGTTGGACGTACGCACGATGCCGATGTCGGAGCGCGCCGCATAGCGCAGGGTCAAGCCGCCCATGCCGCTCACTTCCGCAACTGCATGGTCGTGCGGCCCACCCGCAGCGGGACATCGGGCATCAGCACCGTGGGAACCGTGATGCGCGCCCGGTCCAGCCAGGTCCCGTTTGTGGAGCCCAAGTCCTCGGCCACCCAGCGGCCCTCAGACAGGTAGAGCCGGGTATGCCGGCTGGAGGCGTAGTCATCGTCCAGCACGATCGTGGAGTCGGGTGCCCGCCCGATGGTCACCGGGGCAGTCCCCAGCGGAATCACGGTGCCCTTCAGCGTGCCCTCGGTGACCTCGAGGCTGCTGCCCTGGGGTCGCGGGGGCCGAGACGACTTCTTGTTCTTGGCCTTGGGGGGCTTGCTGGCGGCCTTCTTGGGTTGCCGGGCGACCACGGCTGGCCGTACCTCTCGCGGGGCGCGCAAGTCTTTACGCAGGACGGCGACGGTGATGAGGACCAGCAGCCACAAGGCGGCCAGGAAGCCCAGGCGCAGCAACGTCAGCGCGAGCTCCGACACGTCTCACCCGCTCCGGAAGGTGATGGTGGTCGCGCCCACGAGCAGGTGGTCCCCGTCGGTCAGCGGCGCCTCGGTGACCGGATGCCCGTTGAGCATGGTGCCGTTGGTGGAGGACAGGTCGCGGAGCAGCGGGGGCTGTCCGAGCACGATCTCGGCGTGCACCCGGGACACGCCCGGGTCGTCGATGCGGATGTCGACCTCCGTACCGCGGCCGAGGCGGGTCAGGGCCCGGGTCAGCGGGTACGCGGTGCCCTCGATCAGCAACCTGCCCTGCCCACCGACGGCGCCCTGAGCGCGGTTCTGTTGCGCTGCATTGGGTCGTGGCACCGCGCTGACTTCGGGCTTGGCCTCGCTGCGTACCCGGAAGATGCCCGTCTCCAGCTCCGGGTCGACGTCGAGCACCACATCGACCCCGCCCAGGAACGTGTAGCGCTGCTCCTCCGCATACTCCCGGACCATGTCCGCCAGCTCGCCCTGCAGCGGCTCGGCGTAGACCGCGAGGCGTTCGTGGTCGTGGGGTGCTAGGTCGACGCCGAAGACGTTCGGCACGACGGTACGAGCCCGGCTGACGATGGCCGCCCGGTCGTCCATCTCGCGCTGCAGAGCGGAGGCGATCTCGACCGGCTGCACCTCGGCCTTGAACGCGCGCGCGAAGGCGCCGTTGACGAGGCGGTCCAGCCGACTCTCGAAGCGGTCCAGGATCCCCACCGTGCACCTCCGCTCCCGATCCGTGGCGCCGCCCCCCGTCCGTTCGGGGCTGCACACCTGACGCGCGATGGTATCCACAGCTCCCCTCGCGATCCGATCATCCGCGCCCTGGTGGGTTGTGCCGTACGGGTCTTCCGCGGGAGGCGCCCGGCGCGTCGCGGTCCCGATGGTGGCCTGCCGTCCCGGACGTGCGCACGGTCGGTGCGCTGTCAGCCCGGCTGTGCGCTCGAAGGCCGTGCTAGCCTGCTGCGGCTCGTTCGGCTCCACGCCGAGCGGCCACGCGCGAGTGGCGGAATAGGCAGACGCGCACGGTTCAGGTCCGTGTACTCGAAAGGGTGTGGGGGTTCAACTCCCCCCTCGCGCACTCACTTAGAAACAGCTCCTGACCTGCGGTTATGTCTTCGCCGTGGGGCGCATCGGGATGCAGGACCGCTATGCCGAGGAATCTGGCCTCTCTATCCGGATGATTGCAGGGCTCCCAAGCTCAAGTCCGTCGATCTCCCACGTTGTCGACTCGGCGTTCGCCGCCGGCCCCAAGCCTTTGTCACATTGACTTCTGTATCTGGAAGTTGACAGATCAGACGCAATGCTCACAATCAGATACATGACCAACGCCGTAGAGCGCGGACTCCCCCCGGAGTCTGAGCGCTGGCTGCTGGCCTTGGGAGAGCGGTTGCGGCGCGCCCGCAAGGCCTTGGGTGTCTCCGCTGTTGCCGCTGCGCAGGCAGCGGGCGTTTCCCGGGTCACGTGGCATCGAATGGAGTCTGGCGCTCCCGGCGTGGCCGCCGGCAGCTACGCACGCGCCCTTGACGCACTCGGACTGGTCGTCGATCTCAACAAGGACCCCGAGCCGGTCGCACGGCCGCGACGGACCATCCCTGTCCGGATCATCGTCGGTGACTACCCGCAGTTGCAGGCGTTGGCCTGGAGCCTCGAGACGGACACGTCCCTGACGCCCCGTGAAGCCCTGTCGCTGTATGAACGTAATAGCCGACACCTGGACACGAGCACCCTCAGCGACACCGAGCGCACCCTGCTCGAGGACCTGAGGGAGGCTCTGGTCGATGACGTTCACCCGTGAACATCACCGCGTGATCGCCGCCGCGCTCGGCAGCCTCAACGCTGACCTCCTGCGCCAGTATCACTGCTACTTCGCCGGCGGTACCGCCCTGGCCATGCGGTTCGGGGAGTACCGCGAGTCGGTCGACATCGACTTCCTCGTGGCCGACCCCCAGTCCTTCCGTGGGTTGCGCACAACGTGCCGCGGCCCGGACGGGTTCGCGGCACTGACCCTGCCCGGGCAGCGCGTCGTCGTCGCCTCTGCGGTGCGCGCCGACCAGTACGGTCTGCGGACACGTCTCACCGTCGTCGGTGTCGAGGTCAAGTTGGAGATCATCCACGAGGGCCGGATCACCCTCGACAGCCCGGGACCGACCGACGAGGTCCTAGGGGTCGCCACCGCAAATCTGACAGACCTGGTCGCTACGAAACTGCTCGCCAACTCCGACCGGTGGGCGGACCGGTCGGTGTTCAGTCGTGACATCGTCGACCTCGCCATGGTGTCGCCCGATCACACGACCCTCCGCCCCGCCGTGGACAAGGCCACCAGAGCGTACGGCGCAGCCGCCCTCGATGACGCCCAGACCGCCATCACCTGGCTCTTGACGCGAGACCAAGTCCTCGAACGATGCCGACAGGCGCTGGGCATGACCGTTCCCCGGGCGGTGATCGCGCATCGACTACGCCACCTGTCAGGCAAACTTGCCCGGGTGGAGAAGACCTTGCCGGACTAGCCCCGCCGGTGACGGCCGACTGCGCAGCTTCGAATGCTCCCCATGGCCGCCGAGGCCAGCGCGCCTAGGACTGCGGCACCAGATGAGATCGGAGGGCTCTTCGGAAGGCACCGACAGAACTGTCCAGCGCGGTGAGTTCTGCAGCGGTGAGAACGCAGCTGACTTCGCCATCCATGCTGCGCATCAGGACGATGGGCGGCCGCTGCAGGCTGACGGCATCGGCGAGTTCCGGTGTCAGCTCGTTGCGATGAAGCAGCAGGAAGGGAACACCGAGCTCGGCGGTCAGCTCGTCCCAGGCACGCTTGCGGCGTATGGGCGAATGCGTGATGTCGCACAGCGAGCAATGCCTTCTGATGACGCGGCCCGCCCAAGCACATTGACAATCGATGGCGGAAACGAGGGGCTCGGGAAACCCGAGCCCCTCAAGCACGACTTCGCCGGATACTGGTCCCGGCGCATCACCGACGAGCACCGGCTCGTTTACAAGATCACGACTGACGAGGTCCGAATCGCCGCCTGCCGCTACCGCTA
>JBBQYX010000023.1:0-41076 GCA_038208295.1 Candidatus Nanopelagicales bacterium
TGGGTGCTCATCGACGAGACCTGCCAGATCATGTTCGTCGGACTGGGCACGGAACGACTGCAGTTCGTGTTCCCCACCTCGACCGGACTCGCCGAATTCCCCACCCGGCCCCAGACGCGCAGCGATGCGTTCAAGTACGACCCGGCGCTCGACAATGGCGGCTGGCACGACAGCTTCGACTTCCCGGCCGCCGAGGACAACCCGCTGAACGGCAACATGTACAAGCCGTTGTACTTCGACGGCGGCCAGGCGATCCACGGCGCCAACAACGTGCCGCTGTCGCCCGCGAGCCACGGCTGCGCCAGGCTCCAACTCGACGACATGGATGCGCTCGTGAACTGGCTCGGCCTGAGCGATGCGGGCGGAGTGACGTACAACGAAGACCGGATCGGCCTCACTGTCAACGTGCAGGGCCGCTACGTCGACCGCTGAAGGCCGGCTCACCTCGGCGATCCAACCCGTCGGCCGCGCAACGTCTTGCTGGAGCACCCAGGTCCGCACGGACGACGTCGTTGCGTGTCGCGACGCCGGCGAACTGGGTCAGCCGTGCGCGATGGGGGCGCCCTTGGCCGCGACCCCGATGACGGGTCGGCCGGCGATCTCGCGGTGGGCCGCCTCGACCTCGATCAGCCCGGCGACCTCGAGCAGACGGACCACCTGGTCGGCCTCGACCATCGTGAAGCCGTGGTGGTCCCCCTCGTGCGCCCGACCGACCCGTTCGTAGTCGGGGTGCGAGGGATCGGTGAACGCCTCGTCGACGAGGAGGATCCGACCGCCCGGTCGAATGACACGAGCGATCTCGGCGACACCGAGTTCTAGGTCGCTCCAGTGGTGCATCGTGTTGACCGCCCAGATCGCGTCGATGCCGTGGTCGGCGACCGGAAGGCGCTCGGCGGTGCCGTCGACGACCTCGATCCGCACACGATCCTTCGAGGCGAGGCGCCGCAAGCCGAGGACTCGGCGCATGAACGGGGTCGGTTCCACCGCCGTCACGTGCGCACCGGCAGCTGCTGCCCGCATCGTGCCGGGGCCCATCCCGGCACCGATGTCGACCGCTCGCTCGGAGCGCTTCGGGTCGATCAGATCGACCACCGCGTCGTTGACGTCGGAACTCCACATCCGCGGGAGCCGGCGAAGGTACCGGAGCGCACCCCGCACACCCTGATCGTTCTCGTGACCGTGATGATGGTCGTGACCGTGGTCGGCGTGGTGGTCGGCGTGGTGGTCGGCGTGGTGGTCGGCGTGCCGACGGTGGCGCTGGGCGTCGCGGTGGCCGTCTCGGTAGCAGTCTGGGTGGCGGTCTCGGTCACCGTGGTGGTCGGCATCGCGCTGGTCGGTGATGCCGAGGTCGTCGGGCCCCCGGTCACCGTGAACGCGAATGAGCCGGAGACCGGGTGGCCGTCGGCGGATACCACCCGGAAGGACACCGTGATCGCGCCCGTGGGGGCCGTGGCCGGCCACGGCACGATGAGCGCCGCGCCGGTGACCAGTGCCGGCGGTAGGTCGATGCGGCCAGCCGGCCCGCTGGCGGTCACCGAGTCGGCCCCCGGCAGCAGGTCCTCGCCGAAGATCATGCGTACCTGCTGCGGTGGTGCCGCGAGAACGGCTCCGTCAGCCGGGTCGGTCTTGTCCAGTTCGGCGTGGGCGCTGGCGGGCCCGGCCGTTGCGACGAGCAGGCCGCCCATCAGCACCGACCCGAGGAGCAGGGCCAGGGGGGCGAGCAGCAGGGCGATGACGGCCACCGGGCGGTGGGATCGGCGAGCGGCGGACGGCACCACAGACTCCTTGCTCGGATCGGGCTCGGGTGGGCGGCGTGGATTGCTGACCGGCCCAGGGTAAGCCGCGTCCACCGACTCCGATCGCTCACACCCAGGTCGGGAACCACATTCGGAATCGCCACAGGTCGTAGGGCAACGTGACGCCGGTCCACACCGGGTAGAACCACCACGCGGCCACCACGACGGCGAGCACTACCGCGCCGGCTGCGATGGCGCCGTAGAACCGGCGGTTGCTGCTGCGCGGTCGGCCGTGCCGGGGGGCGCCTTCCTCGTCTGCAGGCGACGCAGCGGGCACCAGGGCACCCACCTGATCAGTCGCTGGTTCGTCCGCGTACCCGTCGATCGGATCCGCAGCCGCTCCCGGCTCGACCAATCCGTCGTCCAGAACCGGCACCGGCGTACGCCTGACCGCTGGCCAGCCCACCCGCCTACCCGCCGCGGCCAGGTCAACCCCAGCAGCGCGTGGACCGACCATCGAGCCCAGGGACATGGCCAAGGCCACAGCGATGAACGGGACGAAGGCGACCGTGTAGAACGTGAAGATCGTACGGTCGGGCCAGAACAGCCACGGCGCCCAGCCGGCCAGGACGCCGGCCAGCACGGCACCGGAGCGCCAGTCGCGGCGCGCCGCCCACCGCCAGGTCTGGTGCAGCAGGGCGACCAGGCCGGCCCACCAGATGATGGGGTTGCCCAGGGCCAGGACCTCGGCGGCGCACTTGTCCGCGGTGCAGCCGTTCTGGCCGCGGTCGTAGCTCTCGTAGAAGAACGACGTCGGCCGGGCTTGGACCAGCCACCCGAAAGCGGAGGACTGGTAGGAGTGGGGTGAGCGCAGATTGTTGTGGAAGTTCCACGCCTCACCGTGGTAGTGCCACAGCGACCGCAGCGAAGCGGGTACGAGCGAGGGCTGCTCGTCGGCCCAGTTCCGTCCCCACGCATCGGTGGAGCGGAACCAGCCGAACCACGTCGCCACGTACACCACAACCGCCGAGCCGACGATCATCAGCACCGCCGGGGCGCCGTCGCGCAGCAGCATCCCGGCCCACGGCCGACGCACCCCCACCGCGCGTCGCGCTGCGACGTCCCACAGCACGGCCAGGATGCCGAACGCAGCGACGAACCAGATGCCGCTCCATTTGACCCCGCAGGCCAGGCCGAGGCTGATACCGGCCGCCCACCGCCAGGGCCGCCAGCCCATCGAGGGTCCGTACGTGGTCGACACCGAGGCGAGCCCGAACCGGTCCACGAGTCCGGTCAGCCGGCTGCGGGTGCGATCACGGTCCAGCAGCAGGCAGCCGAAGGCGGCCAGCACCCAGAACATCAGCACGTTGTCCAGCACCGCCGTGCGGCTCATGACCAGGTGGACCCCGTCCAGCGCGAGCAGCAGCCCGGCGAGGGTCCCGATCAGGTCGCTGCGGGTCAGCCGCCGAGCGATCCGGGCGATCATGAGGATCGACAGGGTCCCCAGCAGCGCGACCGAGAATCGCCAGCCGAACGGGGTCACCCCGAACAGCCACTCCCCGACGGCGATCGTCCACTTCCCGAACGGCGGATGGACGACGAAGGCGGCGGAATCCTTAAAGACGTCCAGGGTCCGCCAATCCCCGTTGCTGGCCAGGATGATCTCGTTGGCCTTGTCGATGGCCTGCCGCTCGTAGCCGAACCGCAGCAGCGACAGCGCGTCCTTGAGGTAATACGTCTCGTCGAAGACGATCGCCCGCGGCCGACCCAGATCGGCGAACCGCAGGATCCCGCCGATCAGCGCGACAGCCAACGGCCCCCACCAACCCGCCCAGCCGCGCGAGGGCAGCGGCGGCACGAGTCGATCCCGCAGGGTGGCCGCCGCCCGGCGTGATCCCGGCCGCGGCGCCACCTCGCGATGATGGGCCTGGACGGCCGGCGCGCTCACGCGGGTCATCGTAGGGACCAGCAATGGGGGGAGGATCGCTGCCGTGCCCGGGACCCTCGTACTCGCTGCCACGCCCCTGGGGGACCCGCAGGACGCCTCGCTCCGGCTGGCGAGGTTGCTGGCCGATGCCGACGTGGTGGCCGCGGAGGACACCCGCCGCACCCGGCGGCTGGCTGATGCGCTCGGGGTGCGCATCAGCGGTCGGCTGATCTCCTACTACGACGCGGTGGAGGCGCAGCGCATCCCGGTTCTGCTCGCCGCGCTCGCCGACGACGCGACGGTCGTGGTGGTGACCGACGCCGGGATGCCCAGCGTCAGCGACCCGGGTTTCCGCTTGGTCCAGGCCTGTATCGAGGCCGGTGTCACGGTGACCGCGGCCCCCGGGCCGTCGGCCGTGTTGATGGCGCTGGCCGTCTCCGGGCTGCCGGTGGACCGGTTCTGCTTCGAGGGGTTCCTGCCGCGCCGCGCGGGGGAGCGGGCCGCCCGGCTGCGCGAACTCGCCGATGAGCGTCGGACCTTGGTGTTCTTCGAGGCGCCGCACCGTCTGGCCGTGACGCTGGTCGCGATGGCCGAGGCGTTCGGCGGCGACCGACCTGCGGCGGTGTGCCGGGAATTGACCAAGACCTACGAGGAGACCCGCCGGGGTGGGCTCGCTGAGCTGGTGGCCTGGACTGCCCAGGGCGTACGGGGGGAGATCACTCTCGTCGTCGCGGGCCGCGCGACGCCGGCCGTGGTCGCCGAAGTGGACCTGGCCGCCGCGGTGCAGGCCCGGGTGGCTGCGGGGCAGGACCGCAAGGAGGCCGCGCTGGCCGTCGCGCAGGCGGCTGGGGTGCCGCGCCGAGCCGTGTTCGACGCGCTGGTGGCCGCCAAGGGGGCGGTCGCGCAAGCCCAGGACGAAAAGTGATCGCCACCTAGAATCCGGGCCATGGTCACGCCGGCGAAGCCCGTCCACTTCTACGCCACCACCCCGATCTACTACGTGAACGACGCCCCGCACATCGGACACGCGTACACCACGACGGCCGGTGACGTCCTGACCCGTTGGCATCGCCAGCGCGGCGAGAAGGTGTGGTTCCTGACCGGTGTCGACGAGCACGGCACGAAGGTGCAGCGGGCCGCCGAGGAGCACGAGGTGTCCCCGCAGGACTGGGTCAACCAACTGGTTGCGGAGAAGTGGCGGCCCGTGCTGGACACCATCGGCGCCGCCAACGACGACTTCATCCGGACCACCGAGACGCGCCACCGCACCGGCGTCCAGCGGTTCTGGGAGGTGCTGCGCGACAACGGCCACGTCTATGCCGGTTCGTACGAAGGCCCGTACTGCGTCGGCTGCGAGGAGTTCAAACTATCCGGAGACCTGGTGCCCGGGGAGGGTGCGTACGACGGCCAGCTGGTGTGCCCGGTGCACGGGCGCCCGGTGGAGTCCCTGGCGGAGGAGAACTGGTTCTTCCGGTTGTCGTCGTTCACCGAACAACTGCTGCACCACTACGAACTCCACCCGGCGGCAGTCGAGCCCCCCAGTGCGTACAACGAGGTCGTCTCGTTCATCCGGCAGGGCCTGCAGGACATCTCGATGTCCCGGTCCAGCGTGGCCTGGGGAATCCCGTTGCCGTGGGCCGAGAAGCAGGTCGTCTACGTGTGGTTCGACGCCCTGCTGAACTACATCACCGCCGCCGGCTATGGCGCCCGACCGGGCAGCCCCGAGGCGAAGAGATTCGCGTCCCTCTGGCCGGCCGATGTGCACCTGGTCGGCAAGGACATTCTGCGGTTCCATGCCGTCTACTGGCCTGCGATGCTGATGGCGGCCGGTCTTCCATTGCCGCGCAAGGTGTTTGCGCACGGATGGTTGTTGGTCGGCGGTGAGAAGATGAGCAAGACGAAACTCACCGGTATCGCACCCGAGGAGATCATCGATCACTTCGGTTCGGATGCGTTCCGCTACTACTTCCTGCGAGCGATCTCGTTCGGTCAGGACGGGTCATTCTCCTGGGAGGACATGAGCGCGCGTTACACCTCCGAACTCGCCAACGGGCTGGGTAATCTCGCCTCCCGTGCCGCCGCCATGGTGGTGCGTTACTGCGCCGGGGTGCTGCCGGCCCCGGATTCGTACGCCAACTCCGACCTCGCTCTGCAGGACCTGCTCGTACGGACGGTGCAGGACGCCGACGCTGCAATGGTCCGGCTGGATTTCGCGGCGGGGATCGGGGCGGTGAAGTCCTTCGTCGATGCGGTCAACATGTACGTCACCGAGCAGGAACCGTGGGTCCTGGCCAAAGAGCCAAAGCACGAGCAGCGGCTGCACACCGTCCTCTACACGACGGCGGAGTCGCTGCGGGCGATCGCGGTCCTGCACCATGCCGTGATGCCCAAGGCCACCGAGGCGATGTGGGAGTTGCTCGGGGCCGGGCCCGCGCTCGGCGCGCTGGCGAGTCAGTCGGTGCAGCGCGTCGCGCTGTGGGGTCAGCTGCCGCCGGGTGTGACGATCACCAAGGGCGAGAGTCTGTTCCCCCGGCTGGAGGAGCCGGTCGTCGGCTGAACCCCCACGCGACGGGCGGTACTCGCTGCCGCCGGGGACCCCGTGCCGGGGTAAACCCGGCTAGCGTGCGGCCATGGCCTTCCGGACGATCATCGAGCCCTTCCGCATCCACTCCGTGGAGCCGATGCGGGTCACCACGCCCGAGCAGCGGCGCACGGCGATCGAGACTGCCGGTTTCAACGTGTTCGGGCTGCGCGCGCAGGATGTCCTGATCGACCTGCTGACCGATTCCGGTACGGGGGCGATGAGCCGGGACCAATGGGCCGCGATCCAGCACGGCGACGAGTCCTACGCCGGGTCCCCTTCGTACACCGTGTTCCGCGACGCGGTGCGCAAACTGTTCCCGTTCACCCACGTCATCCCGACCCACCAGGGCCGGGCCGCCGAAAAGATTCTGTTCACCGTGCTCGGCGGGCCCACGGCCATCGTGCCGAACAACACCCACTTCGACACCACCCGGGCCAACGTGGAATACACCGGGGCACAGGCCGTCGACCTCGTCATCGCCGAGGGCCGCGACCCCGCCAGTCGACATCCCTTCAAGGGCAACATGGACGTCGAGGCGCTGGACCGGCTTCTCGCCGATAATCCCGGCCGGGTGCCTGTCGTGTTCGTCACCATCACCAACAATTCCGGTGGCGGTCAGCCGGTGTCGCTGGAGAATCTGCACGCCGTCCGCGAGGTGTGTACCGCGTACGGGGTGCCGCTGTTCCTGGACGCCTGCCGGTTCGCGGAGAACGCCTGGTTCGTCCGTGAACGTGAACCTGGGCAGGGGGATCGACCGGTCGCCGACATCGTTCGCGAGTTCGCTTCGCTGGCCGATGGCATGACGATGAGCGCGAAGAAGGACCCGATGGGGAATATCGGCGGCTGGCTGGCGCTGAACGACGACGAACTCGCCGAGAAGTGCCGCACTCTGCTGATCCTCGGGGAAGGTTTCCCGACGTACGGGGGCCTGGCCGGCCGCGATCTGGAGGCACTGGCGCAAGGGCTCACCGAAGCCGTCGACCACGACTATCTGCGTTACCGGATCCGTTCGACGTCCTATCTCGGCGATGCCCTGGCGAAGGCCGGGGTCCCGGTCGTCCAGCCGATCGGCGGGCACGCGGTCTACCTCGACGCGCGGGCCCTGTTGCCGCACATCCCGCCGTTGGAGTATCCCGGCCAGGCGTTGGCGGTGGCGCTGTACGAGGTTGGGGGGGTCCGCGGCTGCGAGATCGGCACGGTGATGTTCGGCCGGCAGCCTGACGGCAGCGAGGTGCCGGCCGCGATGGACCTGGTCCGGTTGGCGATCCCGCGGCGGACGTACACCCAAAGCCACATCGATTACGTCATCGAGGTGTGTGAGCAGGTGGGCGCGGCCGCCGGCGAGCTGGCCGGCTACCGGATCGTCGCTCAGCCGGCCCAGCTGCGGCACTTCACCGCCCGCTTCGAACCGCTGGCGCCCGGGTAGCGTGCCCGGGTGCCCGCACCGACCGACCCGACCAGCCCACGAAAAGCGCACCCGCCCCGGGAGCTGCGCCGGCCGCCGCTGCCGGAGCCACTGCGCAGCCCGGTGATCGACACGCATTGCCACCTGGACATCCACGATGGCGAGGACGCCCTGGACGTGTCCACGGCGCTGGCCCAGGCAGCCGAGGTCGGGGTCACCCGGATCGTCCAGATCGGTGTCGACGTGCCGAGTTCGCGCTGGTCGGCCGACGTCGCCGCGCGGCACGAGCACGTCCGCGCCGGGATCGCGCTGCACCCCAACGAGGCCCCCCGACTCGCCGCCACCGGGACCCTGCAGCAGGCGTACGCCGCCATCGAGGAGCTGGCGGTCGCGCCGGATGTGGTCGCCATCGGGGAGACCGGCCTGGACCACTACCGGACCGAGCCCGCCGGCAACGCCGTGCAGGAGGAGTCCTTCCGCTGGCACATCGACCTGGCTCGGCGGTGTGACAAGGTGCTGGTGATCCACGACCGCGACGCCCACGACGACGTGCTGCGGGTGCTGCACGACAGTGACCTGCCCGATCGGGTCGTGTTCCACTGCTTCAGCGGGGACGCCACGATGGCCCGGCACTGTGCGGAGCAGGGCTGGTACGTCTCATTCGCCGGCGTGGTCACCTTCAAGAACGCGGACGGGCTGCGCGCGGCACTGGCCGAGGTCCCGGTGGACCGGGTGCTGGTCGAAACCGACGCCCCTTATCTGACCCCCGTCCCGCACCGGGGCCGCCTCAACGCTTCCTACCTGGTTCCGCTCACGGTGCGGGCGATGGCCGAGGTGCGCGGGCTGGACGAGGACACGATGGCGCAAACGTTGTGGGACAACAGCATTCGCGTGTTCGGCGCCTGGTGAGTCAGCGCGACGCGGGTCGAGTCCAAGGCGCAGTGGCGGCCGGCCTGCTCGGCCCGGTCGAGGTCCGCCGACTGGCCGAGCACCTGGGGATCCGACCGACCAAACAGCTCGGCCAGAACTTCGTCATCGATCCGAACACGGTGCGCCGGATCGCCAGGGTGGCGGACCTCAGCGCCGACGACGTTGTTCTCGAGGTCGGTCCGGGGCTGGGCAGCCTCACCCTGGCGCTGTTGCCGGCGGTCGCCCAGGTGCAGGCCGTCGAGATTGATCGCGTATTGGCTGCGGCCCTGCCCGGCACCGTCGCGGACCGGCGACCCGACCTGGCCGACCGGCTGTGCGTGCTGCACGCCGATGCCCTGACCCCGCTGGACCTACCGCGCGAGCCGACCGTGTTGGTCGCCAACCTGCCGTACAACGTCGCCGTCCCGGTGCTGCTCACGCTGCTGGCCGCCTGGCCCAGCGTGGCGCGGGTGCTGGTGATGGTGCAGGCCGAGGTCGCCGAGCGGTTGGCCGCCGAACCCGGTTCCCGGGTGTACGGGATCCCCAGCGTGAAGGCCCGCTGGTACGCCCGGGTGCGCCGCGCGGGGGCCGTCCCGCGGTCGGTGTTCTGGCCGATGCCGAACGTCGACTCCGGGCTGGTCAGCCTGGTCCGCCGTGATCCGCCGCCCACCACGGCAAGTCGCGAGCAGGTGTTCGCAGTCATCGACGCGGCGTTCGCCCAGCGGCGCAAGACCCTGCGGGCAGCCCTGGCGGGCTGGGCCGGAACGGCGCCACGGGCCGAAGCCGTGCTGCGCGCCGCCGGGGTCGATCCCAGCGCCCGCGGCGAACAGCTGGACGTGGCCGACTTCGCCCGCATCGCCGCCGCCGCGACTGCCCCGACGACACCAGGCTCGCCGCCGCCGGCGCACTAGCATCGACCCGATGCGTACGTCACCGCCGGTCACCGTTCGGGTGCCGGCCAAGGTCAACCTGGCCCTGTCGGTGGGTCCGCTGCGCCCCGATGGCTTCCACGAGATCGCCACGGTCTTCCACGCGGTCTCGCTGTACGACGAGGTGGTGGCCGCCCCCGGCGAAGCCGGCCGTGGAGTGAGCCTGGGAGTGCAGGGCGAGGGCGCCGACATCGTCCCGCTGGATGCCGAGAACCTGGCCTGGCAGGCCGCCGAGATGCTGGCGGCGGTGGTCGGCGTGGAACCCGATGTACGGCTGCATCTGCGCAAGGGCATCCCCGTGGCCGGGGGGATGGCTGGCGGCAGCGCCGACGCGGCCGCGACCCTAGTGGCCTGCGATGCGCTGTGGCACCTGGGCATGTCGCGCGACGACCTGCTCGACATCGCCGCCGCACTCGGGTCGGACGTGCCCTTCGCGCTGCTCGGCGGGACTGCGTACGGCACCGGACGCGGCGAACGGCTCTCGCCCGCGCTGGCCCGCGGGGAGTTCCACTGGGTCTTCGCGCTCGCGGAGGGCGGACTGCCCGCCGGTGCGGTGTACGCCGAGTGCGATCGCCTTCGAGCCGGCCGGAACGTTGCCGATCCGAGCCTGCCGGAGGGGCTGATGCGGGCGCTGCGGGCCGGCGACGCCCGGGCATTGGGCGCGACGCTGCACAACGATTTGCAGGCCGCGGCGGTGTCGTTGCGGCCATCGCTGCGGCTGGTCCTGGAGATCGGGGCGGATTACGGCGCCCTGGGCGGCCTGGTGTCGGGCAGCGGACCGACCTGCGCGTTCCTGGTCAGGGACGAGGAACAGGCGCTCGACCTAGCCGTCTCCTTGTCGGCCGCGGGTGTGTGCCGGACCGTGCGCCGAGCGATCGGACCCGTGCCGGGTGCTCGCCTGATCGAATCGGGTGGCCCGTGATGCGCGGCCCGCTCTCGCCCCACGAGCCGATCAGCCGCCGTGCTGCGGGGTCGTGCTGATGGCGGTCACGGCCGCACTCGAATCGGTCACCACCGCGCACGGCACCCGGGTGCTGCTGGACGCGGTCACGCTCGGGCTGAGCGGCGGCGACCGGGTGGGGATCGTCGGCCGCAACGGCAGCGGGAAGACGACGCTGCTGCGGGTGCTGGCGGGGTTCGGGCCGGTCGACTCCGGCCGCGTGGTGCACACCTCCGGCCTGCGGGTGGCCTTGCTGGATCAGGCCGACACGCTGGATCCCGCCGCCACCCTGGGCGATGTCGTGGTGGGCAGCGGCCCCGCGCATGAGTGGGCGGGTGACGCGCGAGTCCGGGCCGTGCTGGATGCCTTCGTCGGCGGCACATCGGCGGCCGCCTATCCGCAGGGTTTCGCCACGCCGGTGGCCACGATGTCCGGCGGCGAGCGGCGCCGGGCCGCGCTGGCCGGGCTGCTGATCGCCGAGCCGGACTTGCTGCTGCTGGACGAGCCCACCAACCACCTCGACGTGGAGGCGATCGCAGCACTTGCCGAGGTGCTGGCGGGGTGGCGGGGGACGGTTGTGTTCGTGACGCACGACCGGTGGTTCCTCGACGCGGTTGCGACGGCGACCTGGGAGGTCGCAGCCGGTTCGGTGCATCGTTACGAGGGCGGCTATTCGGCGTACGTCCTGGCTCGGGCCGAACGCGAACGGGTCGCGGCCGTCACCGAGGCCCGCCGGAACAACCTGCTGCGCAAGGAACTGGCCTGGTTGCGCCGCGGCCCCCCGGCGCGTACCAGCAAACCGCAGTTCCGGATCGACGCCGCCAACGCCCTGATCGCGGACGAGCCACCGCCCCGCGACCGGCTGGCCCTGCAGAAGGTGGCGACCGCGCGGCTGGGCAGGCAGGTGGTCGACCTGGAGGACGTGACGTTGCGCGCCGGCAGTGCAGCCAGCGCTGGACCGACCGTGCTGCGCGATGCGACCTGGCGGCTGGGTCCGGGCGACCGGGTTGGCCTGCTCGGGCCGAACGGGGCCGGTAAGACGACGATTCTGCGGCTGCTCGCGGGCCGGCGATCCGCGTACGAAGGAACTCTTCGGATCGGGCAGACGGTGTCGGTGGCGCACCTGACCCAGGATCTGGCCGAGATCGACCCGAGTGACCGGGTGCTCGCCTCGCTGGAGCGCGTGCACGCCAACGTCGAGGTGACTCGTGGGCAGACGTTGACCGCACAGCAACTGCTGGAGGGTTTCGGGTTCACCGGCGATCGTTTGTTCACCCGGCTGGGTGACCTGTCCGGTGGCGAACGCCGTCGGCTGCAGTTGTTGCGGCTGCTGCTGGATGGCCCGAATCTGCTGCTGCTGGATGAACCCACGAACGACCTCGACGTGGAAACCCTGACCGTCCTGGAGGACCTGCTCGATACCTGGCCAGGCACGTTGGTTGTGGTGTCCCACGATCGCTACTTTCTGGAACGGGTCTGCGATGGCCTGTACGCGTTGACCGGGGACGGCGACCTCCGGCACCTGCCCGGCGGGGTCGAGGACTACCTCGTGCTACGCCGTGACGCGGTGGCGCATGTTGCCGCACAACCGCACGGATCCGCTTCAGCGACAGTTCGCCACACTGAGGTAGCGACGGACGGAGCCGACGTCACTCCGGCGTTGAGCGGTGCCGAGGTACGCGCGGCCCGCAAGGAACTCCAGCGCCTGGACCGTCGCCTCGCTCGGATCACCGAGCAGGAATCCCGGTTGCACGACGACCTCGCGGCGGCCGCCACCGACCATCAAGTCGTGCTGGAACTCGACACGAGACTGCGCACTCTGGCGGCTGAACGCGCCGACCTCGAAGAACAATGGCTCGTCCTCGCGGAGGAACTCGAATCCTGATCGGCTGCACGGTGATACCCGCGGCGGCTGCGACGAGTCCCCGATGCGCGATGACCGACGCGCGATTCAGGCCGGGTCGAACGTACGGCGTTCGGCCAGCAGGGCGAGGCGGTTCAGGCACTCGGCGTTGCGGAGTTTGAGCATTGAATGCCGGAGTGGCCCGGGGACCAGCCGCGCCGGACGTGTCAATGGCTCCTCGGTCATCAGCAATCGACTCCCACCGTCGTCGCCCGGCAGCACGGTGATCTCGACAAGGGCCCGGCCGAGGAACTGGCCGCGGGCCTCCAGCCGCAGGGTGTGCCCGTGGATCCCATGGCTGATCGTGCAATCGTCGACGACTGCCGGCCAGATCCCTACCGAGTGTTCCAGCGTTGAATTCACTGCTGGCCACTGGGCCGCGGCGGCCCGAATGCGGGTGCTGCCGACGACCCACATCGCGTACGTCCAGGCATCGGAGAGGATCGCCCAGACCCGCTCCGGCGGCGCGGTGGTGTGCCGTTCCACCTGAGCGGACAGCGAGCCGCCCAAGGCTCGGCGCCGGGCCGCCCGGATCGCGTCGTCGTCCGCTGGCGCGGTGTCCGGGTTTGCAGCGGGAGCAGTCGCTTTGGCCGCTCGGCGAGCGGACGCGGCAGCATTGGCATCGGCATCGGACTGCGCGGCTGGCCCCGTGGCGGCCCCGGCCGTGGACGGCTCTGTGATCGACATGGCTGCCGGATACCCAACCGACCGCCAGCCCACACGTGTCGCACCGTGTCGCTGACTACGTGCCGCGCTGCGTGTCGCGGGCGGGCTGGGGGGGTAGACGCTCCTGCGTGAGCGACTACGACGTGGTGGTGGTGGGGGCCGGACCCAACGGCCTGGTGGCGGCGAACCATCTGGTCGACGCCGGGCTGCGGGTCCTGGTGCTGGAGGCGGGTCCGCGGATGGGCGGTGCAGTGGCCTCGGATGAGCACCTGAAGGCCGGCTGGGTCACTGATCTGTACAGCGCTTTCTATCCGTTCGCGGCGGCCTCGGCCCCGTTGCGCTCGCTCGACCTGGCCCGGTGGGGCCTGCGCTGGGAACGTGCTCCGCAGGTGCTTTCGCATGTCCCCGGCGACGGCCTGCCGGCGACGCTGCAACACGACCCGCAGGCGACGGCCGCGGCCTTCGACGCGATCCATCCAGGCGACGGCCAGGCGTGGCTGGCGCAGGTGCGTACCTTCGACCGGTACGGGTCGGGGCTGATGCGCGGGCTGCTTGGTACCCAGCCGCCGATCGGGGCCGCCGTCGAGTTGATTCGCAAGGCGGGCCTGGCGGGAGCCTTCGACATCGCTCGGCTCGCGGTCAACGGGTCGTGGCAGTGGGGGCACGAGGAGTTCGGCGGCACTGCGCCGCAACTGTTGTTCGCCGGTAATGCGATGCACGCCGACATCCCGTTAACCGCGGCGGGTTCCGGGCTGCTCGGCTGGCTGCTGACGATGGTCGGGCAGCGACATGGGTTTCCGGTTCCGCGCGGCGGAGCCGGCCAACTCGTCGCGGCGCTGATGTCCCGATTGACCGATAAGGGCGCCGAACTGCGTACCTCCTCCCCAGTGGCGCGCGTCGTGGTACGCGGTGGCCGGGCCCGCGGGGTGGTCACCGTCGCCGGAGAGCAGATCTCCGCGCGTCACGTGGTCGCTGCCGTCGATGCTCCGCAGTTGTACGGCCGGATGCTGCAGCCGGACGAACTGCCCGGAAACCTGGTCGAGTCCATGACCCGCTTCCGCTGGGATCTGGCCACGGTCAAG
Organism: Candidatus Nanopelagicales bacterium; assembly: GCA_038208295.1. Classification (GTDB taxonomy): domain Bacteria; phylum Actinomycetota; class Actinomycetes; order S36-B12; family JBBQYX01; genus JBBQYX01. The sequence continues at coordinate 14,082 of JBBQYX010000023.1, forward strand.
GTGAACTACGCCCTGGACGCACCTATCCCGTGGACGCACTCCGAACTCGTCAACAGCGGCACGGTCCATCTGTCAGGGGATCTGCGCGAACTCACCGATGCCTCCCATGACCTGTCCGTCGGCCGCATCCCGGCAAATCCTTTCGTCCTGGTCGGGCAGATGACCAGTGCGGACAAGACCCGTTCACCGGCCGGTACGGAATCGGTCTGGGCGTACACCCACCTGCCCCGCGACCCCGAACCGGTCGCCGTCGATGCCATGGCCGTACGGATGGATCAACTCCTCGAACACCATGCACCTGGTTTCGGTGACCGGGTCCTCGCGCGTAGCGTCCAGTCCCCGCTGGACCTGCAGTCCGCGGACGCGAATCTGAACGGTGGCGCCCTGAACGGCGGTACGGCGCTGCTGTCCCAGCAGTGGATCTTCCGGCCGGTGCCGGGGCTCGGACGTACCGAGACACCGATCGACCGGCTGTACCTAGCCAGTGCCTCCGCGCACCCTGGGGGTGGCGTGCACGGCGCGCCGGGTGCGGCAGCGGCGCATGCCGTCAAGCTCCGGGAGCGGCTCAGCACCCGGGCCGCGGCGGCCGCGGTGTCGCGGATCCAGGCCAGACTCGCGTAAACGGTGCGGTGACCCGCGGGCTCCTACACTGCGCGCGGAGGTTTGCCCGTGTTGATCCAACTGCTCCGCCGCCACCTGCGCCCGTACACCCGTGAGGTGTGGTTCGTCGTTGTCCTGCAACTGCTGCAGACGACCGGGACGCTGTACCTGCCGACGCTGAACGCGGACATCATCGACTACGGCGTCGTGGCGGGGGACACCGGCTACATCCTGCGCGTCGGTGTCCTCATGCTCGCCGTCTCGCTGCTGCAGGTCGGCCTGGCCATCGGTGCGGTCTTCTTCGCGGCCCGGGTCGCGATGGGTGTCGGGCGGGACATTCGGGCCAGCGTTTTCGACCGGGTTCAGACGCTGTCCGCCCAGGAGGTCGGAATCTTTGGCGTCCCGTCGCTGATCACGCGCAGCACCAACGACGTCCAGCAGGTGCAGATGCTGGTGCTGATGACGATGACGATGTTCATCTCCGCCCCGGTAATGGCGGTCGGCGGCGTCGTCCTGGCACTGAATCAGGACGTACCGCTGTCCCTCCTGCTGGTGTTCGTCATTCCGGTCATGGTCACCATCATGCTGATCCTGATCTCGCGTATGCGGCCACTGTTTCGCCTCATGCAGGGCCGCATCGACGACGTGAACCGGCTGCTGCGCGAGCAGATCACCGGCATCCGGGTCATCCGGGCGTTTGTCCGCGACGACCATGAACGGCGCCGGTTCCAGGTCGCCAACACGGGCCTGTTCCAGGTGTCGCTGGGCACCGGTCGGCTGATGGCCGTGATGGGTCCCAGCGTCATGCTGGTGGTGAACATTTCCAGCGTCGCGGTGATCTGGTTCGGCGCGCTGCGCATCGACAGCGGTGCCATGCAGATCGGTGCCCTGACCGCGTTCCTGGCCTATCTGATGCAGATCCTGATGGCCGTCATGATGGCCACCTTCATGTTCGTGATGGTGCCCCGCGCGGAGGTGTGCGCCGACCGTATCGAGGAGGTGCTGCACACCGACTCCAGCGTGGTCCCGCCGACCGATCCGCTGTTTCCAGCAGCGGGCGTTCATGGCCGGTTGGAACTGCGGGCGGTGTCGTTCCGCTATCCGGGTGCACAGGACCCGGTCCTGTGCGACGTCGACCTGGTGGCGCGCCCGGGCGAGACCACCGCGATCATCGGGAGCACAGGCAGCGGGAAGTCGACCCTGTTGGGACTGATCCCGCGGCTGGTGGACGTGACCGACGGTGCGGTCCTGATCAACGATGTCGACGTACGCCGGTTGGCAACGCGGGAGCTGGCCCGCGTAGTCGGGATGGTCCCGCAGAAGCCCTACCTGTTCTCCGGCACCATTCGGTCCAACCTGCGGTACGGGCGACCCGATGCCACCGACGAGCAGTTGTGGCACGCATTGGAGGTGGCCCAGGCGGCCGACTTCGTCCGCGCCCTCGACGAGGGTCTGGACGCCCCGGTCGCTCAGGGCGGCGGCAACGTCTCCGGCGGCCAGCGGCAGCGCCTGGCGATCGCCCGCGCCCTGGTGCACGAGCCGGAGATCTACCTATTCGACGACTCCTTCTCGGCTCTGGACTACGCCACCGACGCCGCGTTGCGGGCGGCGCTGGCCGAGCAGACCCGGGCGGCGACGGTCGTGATCGTCGCCCAGCGGGTGAGCACCATCCGTGGCGCCGACCGCATCGTCGTGCTCGACGACGGCCGGGTGGTGGGTGAGGGCACGCACACCGACCTGATGGCCGGCAACCCGACCTACCGCGACATCGTCCTGTCGCAGCTGACCGAGCAGGAGGCCGCGGCGTGAGCGGCGAGCGCCCGGTAGCGGCCCCCGCCCGCCCCGGTGGCGGCGGCCCGATGGGTCACGGCCGGATGATGGGTGGTGGTGGTCCGGTCGAGAAGTCGATGGATTTCACCGGTTCCGGTAAACGACTCTTGCGGAACCTGCGGCCGGAACGCCCACGGGTCATCGCCTTGTTCAGCCTCGGCGCGCTCAGCGTGGCCCTGACGGTCACCGGACCCAAACTGCTCGGCCAGGCCACCGACCTGATCTTTGCCGGCATCATCGGTCGGCAGCTGCCTGCGGGGGTGCCGAGCGATCAGGCGGCGCAGGCGCTGCGAGCGCAGGGTCAGTCGTCGCTGGCCGATCTCGTCGGTCAGCTTCCCGTCGTACCCGGCTTCGGTATTGATTTCGGTGCGGTCGCTCGGGTGCTGCTGATCACTCTGGGAATCTATGTCATCGCCTCGGTCCTCAGCCTGGCGCAGGGCCTGCTGGCCGCGCAGGTGGTGCAGCGCAGCGTCTACCGGATGCGCGCCGACGCCGAGGCCAAACTGTCCCGGCTGCCGCTGCGCTATTTCGACCGGCAACCCCTGGGTGAGGTGCTGAGTCGGGTCACCAACGACATCGACAACATCGCCCAGACGCTGCAGCAGTCGATGAGCCAGTTGGTCACTTCGCTGCTGATGCTGATCGGCGTGCTGGCGATGATGTTCTGGATCTCCCCGCTGTTGGCGGTAGTCGTTCTGGTCACGGTGCCATTGTCGATCGTCGCGGCCGCCCAGCTCGGCAAGCGGGCGCAACCGCAGTTCGTCCGGCAGTGGGCGACCACGGGGCAGCTAAACGGCCACATCGAAGAGATGATCACCGGCCACGGTCTGGTGACGCTGTTCGGCCAGCAGGAAGAGTCGGCAGCGAAGTTCGCGACTCACAACGAGAAACTGTTCGCGGCAAGTGCGCGGGCGCAGTTCGCATCCGGTTCTATCCAGCCCGCACTGATGTTCCTGGGCAACCTGTCCTATGTGCTGGTCGCGGTCATCGGTGGTCTGCGGGTGGCTTCGGGGTCGCTGTCATTGGGTGACGTGCAGGCATTCATCCAGTACTCCCGGTCGTTCAGCCAGCCGCTGACCACCGTCGCCAGCATGGCGAACCTGCTGCAGTCCGGGGTCGCCTCGGCCGAGCGCGTGTTCGCGTTGATGGACGAGCCGGAGCAGTCGGGCGACCCGGCGACGGGCAACGACCCGGACCGCGTCCAAGGTTGCGTGGCCTTCGAAGACGTGTCGTTCCGGTACGAACCGGACACGCCGCTGATCGATGGCCTGTCGCTGGCCGTCGAGCCGGGGGACACCGTGGCGATCGTGGGACCCACCGGGGCCGGCAAGACGACCCTGGTCAACCTGGTGATGCGCTTCTACGAACTCACCGGGGGCCGGATCACGCTGGATGGCATCGACATCGCGACGCTCCCGCGCGAACGGCTGCGGCGCCACGTCGGCATGGTGCTGCAGGACACCTGGCTTTTCGGCGGCACGATCGCGGACAACATCGCGTACGGAAACCCAGCGTCCAGCCGCGACGAGGTGATCGCCGCCGCGCAGACCACCCAGGTCGATCGGTTCGTCCGAACCCTGCCGCACGGATACGACACCGTCATCGAGGAGGATTCCGAGGCCCTGTCGGCGGGGGAGAAGCAGCTGGTTACCATCGCCCGCGCGTTCCTGGCGGACCCCGAGATCCTCATCCTGGACGAGGCGACGAGTTCGGTCGACACCCGTACCGAGGTGCTGATTCAGCATGCGCTGGCACAGCTGCGCACCGGCCGGACGAGTTTCGTCATCGCCCACCGGCTGTCCACCATCCGGGATGCCAATCTCATCCTGGTCATGGAGAACGGCACGATTGTCGAGCAGGGAAACCACGCGGATCTGCTGGCCGCCGACGGCGCCTACCGTCGGTTGTACGAAGCCCAGTTCGCGCACGCCCTGGTCGAGGCTGACTGACCGGGACCCTGGTGGTGGGCCGGACTGCTCAGTTCACGTCGCCACGTGCGGCATCAGCGCGTCAGCGGGAATCACGCCGAGGCGGCCGGCCTGATAGTCGGCAACTGCTTGGGCGAGTTCATCGCGGGTGTTCATCACGAACGGGCCGTACGTCGCCACCGGTTCGCGGATCGGACGCCCACCGAGGATCAGCACTTCCAGCGGCGCGGCGGAGTTGTTCTGCGCCGCAGTCACGGTGATCGTGTTGCCAGCGCCGAGCACCGCCAGTTGCCCCGAACCGAACGGCTGTCCACCGCCGACTATTCCGGCACCGGACAACGCGTACACCAAGGCGTTGAAGTCCGATCGCCAGGGCAGCACCAGTCGGGCTCCGGCCTGCACGGTTGCGTGCACCAACGTGATCGGCGTGTGCGTCGAGCCCGGTCCGACCTGCCCCGCGACGTCGCCGGCGATGATGCGGATCAACACGCCCGCGTCCGGGCTGGTGAGCAGCCGCACCTGGTCGGATTCGAGGCCCTGGTAGGCCGGCGGCAGGAACTTGTCCGCGGCCGGCAGGTTGACCCATAGCTGGATGCCGTGGAACAGCCCACCGGCGACGACCAGGTCCTCGGGGGGCGTCTCGATATGCAGGATTCCGCTGCCGGCCGTCATCCACTGGGTTGCGCCGTTGCGGATGACACCACCCCCGCCATGGCTGTCCTGGTGCAGAAACGTTCCGTCGATCATGTACGTGACGGTCTCGAAGCCACGGTGTGGGTGCCAGGAGGTCCCCTTGGGCTCTCCCGGGGCGTAGTCGACCTCACCCATCTGGTCCAGGTGGATGAACGGGTCCAGGTCGCGCAGCTGCACTCCAGCGAAGGCGCGGTGGACGGGGAAACCCTCCCCTTCGAACCCACGCGGGGCCGTGGTGATCGAACTCACCGGCCGGTCGACGGCACCAGGCGCCGGCGATGTCAGCCGCGGCAGGGTCATCGGGTCGGCGGTCACAGCAGGCATCGCTGCCTCCTCGATGGCTGGTAGTTGTCCACTCAATCACTCGCCAACAGGTGACGCGTCCGACTTGTTCCCGACCGACCCACCTGGCTGGCCAGAACCTCCGATATCGGCGTTGGTCCCCGCAGCGCCGGTTCATCCGCCTGCAGGTGAGCGACACGACAGCATCTGGGCCCGACGGGCACCGTTGCGCCCCATCCATCTGCGCCACGATGGGTAGGTGCGCGGGCACGAAGCGCGAGTATGAGGCTGGTGCCCGCGCAGGATGGTTCGCGTACGCGGGAGGTCGAGGTGCGAGACCTGGCTCCGGGCATCCACCGGCAGCGACTGGTGATCGAGGGACTGTGTCCCGCCCCCATCGGGGCTGCGCGAATACACGACTACCTGGACCAGTTGTCCGCGCAGTTGGACATGGTGACGGTCCTGGCGCCCGTCACCCACCAGTCCCAGCGTTTCGGCTGGGCCGGCTGGATCCACTGGGAGACTTCCGGCGCGCACTTCTACGCCTGGGACGCTCCCCGGCCCTTCTTCAGCGTCGACATCTACACCTGCAAGCCATTCGTGGCCGCGGACGCGGTGGACTTCACTGCCAAGTTCTTCGGCTGCCACGAGGTCGAGCACCGCGAGTTCTGAGCATGCGAACGGGAGCAGGGACGTGCTGCAGTTGACATTCGATCCGCAGGGCGCCGACCGGGAGGCCGCGCTGGGCTGCGAGGCAGACGTTTTCGGGACCTGGTTCGGCAACTCGGCCGCGCAGCTGGCCGATGAGTACGGCCCGTACGACGAGACGTCGGTCTTCATCGTGCTGTCCGACGAAGCCAACGACGTGGTCGGCTGCTGCCGCCTGATTCTGCCCAGTCGCTCGGGGATACCCGGCTATGGCGACCTACTGGTGGAGCGGCCCAGCCCCGACCGCGGGCTGAAAACCCTGCGCGATGTCGCCGCCGCCCCGTGGCACCTCGACGTACCCCGCAGCCTGCACGCCGCCGGCGTCGATGCCAGCAACACCTGGGACATAGCCACGCTGGGCGTACGCAGGCGGGACAGCGGTTTCGGGATGCTGGCGGCTGCGGCGCTCTACCACGGCCTGGTCGTGGCGTCCCGGGTCAACGGGGTCGACTCGGTTGTAGCGATGATCGACGAATCGGTCCGAGCTCTGCTGCAGAACATCGGCATGGTGCTGCACCTACTGCCCGGCGCCGCCCCGGCGCCGTACCTGGGGTCAGTGGCCACCGCGCCGGTGTACGGGAACTGCGCCGCGATGGTGTCCGGTCAGCGGCGGATGAACCCCGAGGCACACCGGCTGATCTCGCTGGGCGTGGGCCTGGACGGCATCTGCATCCCCGATGACGAGGCGTTCCTGCTGCCCCGGTCGGGCGACGTCCAGCCCATGTCCAGGACGCTCGACCTCACCCACCGCGCGGGCCTTGGCGCCGGCCGGACCTGATCGGGCGCGCCCGTTCGGTACGCGAAGGCGTCTGGGCCCACGGCTCGGGCCCCGGCAGCGGTCCTGCCGGCCACGGCCCGCCGAGTCGGGCATCCAGCTCCCCGGCCCCGGGGCCCCGCCCCGCGCCAGCGGCCGCCCGCAGCCACGCCCCGGCTGGCGCGGGATCGAGCCCCCGCCCCGCCGCAGCAGTCCGCGATCCGCCGTGCCGCTGCCACTCGCTCACCCAACCGGCAACGTTCTCGGCCGGTATCGGGGGCGAGATGTGGTAACCCTGCAGCACGTCGATCCCCATCTCGGCCAGTGCGGCCGCGGTCGCGGCGTCCTCTACGCCCTCGGCGACCAGGCGCAGCCCCAACGCCCCGGCCAGCTGCGCAGTGGACTTCACGATCAGCCCGCTGCGGTGATCGGCCCGGATCGAGGAGACGAACGAGCGGTCCATCTTCAACTCGCTCATCGGCAGGTCCCGCAGATACGCCAAGGAAGAGAAACCCGTGCCGTAGTCGTCGACGGAGGCCTGGATGCCATGCGCGCGTACGTCGTCCAGGACGCGCCGGGCCAAGTCTGGATCGGCCAGGAACGAGTCCTCGGTCACCTCCACGACGATCGCATCCGGCGGCAGCCCGGCCTTCGCGACCGCATCGAACAGTTGCGGGATGATCAGACCACCCAGTAGTTCCGGGGGAGCCAGGTTGATCGAGACCCGCAGGTCCATGCCGTCGGCACGCCAGCGGCTGGCGTGTGCAACAGCCATCCGTACGACATTCTCCGAGAGCAATCCCATCAGCCCCGAACGCCGGGCCAGCGGCAAAAACACCGCCGGGGCGAGCACCCCCTGTTCGGGGTGCTCCCAACGCACCAGCGCCTCCACCCCGACCACCCGGGAGGTGACCACGTCTACCTGCGGCTGGTACCACAACACCACTTCCCCGGCTGCCAGCCCACGACGCAGTTCCTCGGTCAGTTCCCACCGGTGCCGAGAAAACTCGTCGTTGGCCGGGTCATAGATGACCGCGCCGCTGCCGCTGAGTTTCGCCTGGTACATCGCCACGTCAGCGCGTCGCAGCAGGTCGCTGTTGGAGGACTCCAGGCCGTCCCGGCAGGCGATGCCGATGGAGGCCGTCACCACGACGTCGAGTCCCTCGATCCGGGTCGGGCGACGCAGCGCCGCCAGGATGTCCCGGGCAAGTTCCAGCAGATCCGCGGACAAGTCATTGCCGTCCACCACCGCGAACTCATCGCCGCCCAGCCGGGCCACGTCCACCTCAGCGGGTACGGCCTCGCGGATCCGCTGACCCACGATCCGGAGCAACTCATCCCCGGCGTGATGCCCCAGGGTGTCGTTGATCTCCTTGAAGCCGTCGAGGTCGAGCAGTAGCACGCCGATCGCCTCGTCCTGCGCGAAGGCGGTGTCCAGGCGCGCCAGGACCGCGCGCCGGTTCGGCAGGTCGGTGAGGTCGTCGGTACGGGCCAGCCGGTAGGCCTCCGCAGCCTTACGCGCCTCCCGGATCGCAAGGACCAGCCGGCCACCGGCGCTGATCAGGGTGATGACCGCAGGCACTGTCAGGTACCACCCCAGCGCGTTGTTCGGGTGAATCAACAGCACCACCAGGGCCACCCCCGAGGCGGCGACCAACAACAGGATTGGCGCCGGGCGGGCGTCGCCGGCCACTCGGGTCCAGTCCGGGGCGCAGGCCGCCGCGACGATCAGCGCGCAGCCGGTCGCCCACACCAGATCCAGCGCCGCACTCCATTGATAGGTGTGCGCCTCCACATTCAGCACCAGGGTCAGATCGGCTATCGCAAATGCGAAGAAGCCCAGGCACAGGCCCACTGCGTAGCGGCTGATCGGTCGGGTGCGCAGGAACATCTGACCGATGACCACGGCCAGCAGCACGACATCGATCAGCGGGTACAGCGTCGCCAGCAGCAACGCCAGACCGGTGGCCTGGCTCTGCAGCGCCCACGGGGTCACGATCAGGGCGCTGGCCAGCCCAACGGCGCCGCCGCAGACGACGGCTGCCTCCAGCCAGGCGGCTGGCGAGGGACGCGACCGGGCCTGCACATCGATGATCAGGTAGAGCGCGAAGGCGACGTAGGCGCCGAGGAAAAAGAACTCCCCCGGGGCCGGGAACACCGCCGTGGACGTCTCCGCACCCGCGACCACTGCCGCTCCGGCAGCCCACGAGAGCAGCCCGATCAGCAGCGCCCACAGCGCCGGGCGTCGGTGCGGCCACCGGGCCGCCGCGGCCAGCAGGCGAGCGACCAGGACGATGAAGAACGCCGGGAGTGCCACGGCATAGATGGCGACCGGGGGGCTGGCGAGCAGACTGCGCTCGGCCAGCGTCACCAGCGCACCGACGGCCATCACGCCCCAGGCAGCCCAGCCCAGCGTTCGCAGCGCTGGCGAGGTCGGGTCGTCGGCCCGATGCGATGTCAGCCCCCGTGCAAGGCGCACCGGGCCGCGCTCGCGCCCAGATCCCACGCCGACTCCCCAGCCCTGTGACGAACCCCCCGCCCCGTGACGGAGCGTATCCGGACAGCGACACGCCACGCTCGTCAGCACCCAGCAAGCCAGCACCAGCAAGCCAGCCCAGCAAGCCAGCACCCAGCAAGCCAGCAAGCCAGCAAGCCAGCAAGCTAGGGGCCGCTGACGACCCCCACGTGGGGGACGCGCAGGGTCAGCCGGTGGTGGCCCGCTCGCTGGTCGGGCTGGTCAGGTCCAGTTCACCGGCGCGGCGCCACAGCACCCCGCCCATCACGATGGAGCTGAGTAGTAGCAGGAAACCGCCCGTGAGCTCGACGGCGTAGGCGTACTGGGCGGCGATGGTCAGGCCGATGGCCTGCAGCAGGTAGGTCACAGCGACCCACTTGGGGAACAGTCCGGACCGCCAGACCGCCACCGATGTCATCGCAACGCCGACGACCAGGATGATCGCGGACAGTCCGAGGTACGCGATTCCGGCGCCGCCGAACATGGCCTGGCGGACGATCTCCACGGCGTCGGTGTTGCCGGCGAGGTACGAATCGGCAGCCGCCTTGTCCAAGAACGCCGATAGGCCGAGGAACGGCAGGTAGAGCCCGTTGCCGGCGATGCTGAGCATGGCCCCGCGGAACGCGAGCTTCTCCTGGGAGGTGTCGGCCAGGCCGGCCCAGATGGCCAGGAACGCGAAGATCTGGAACACCGGTCCGGGTACCAGGATCACCCAGCCCAAGTGATGGGTGGCGTTGGCGCCGGCCTCCGCCCAGGCGGCCGCGTCACCGGCAGCGGGTGCGTTGGCCCCGCGCAGGAGCAGGCCGATCGCAGACAGGAAGCCGGTGAGCAGGAAGGCGACAACGCCCAGCCGGATACGGCGGGCACGCAGTGCGGTCATGCGGTTCTCCCGAGGGAAGGGGGGCGGGTGGGTGACTCGTCCGACGTCCGTCGGGTTGTTTCGGGGGGGAAACCGGGTGCTTTGGAGAGAACGGGTGCTTCGGGGGAGAAACTGTGCGGCGGTGAACTTCGGGACCAAAGATCAGGTCCAGGACCGGGTCAACCAGCGGTCGTGGTAGTCCTCGGCGAATTGGCGGAACGAGGTGGCCGGCCGGCCGAGCAGCTCAGGCAGCGTGTCGGTCAGGGGCTCGTTGCGGCCGGTCCGGGTCAGCGTGTAGACGATGGTCATGAAGAAGAGGACGTCCAGGGGCATGCCGCGCTTCTTCATCCGTACCCAGAACTGCAGCATGGATGGTTTGGCATAGCGGATGTGCACGCCCAGCACCTCGGACAGGATCTCGGCGGCCTGGTCCATGTGCAGCCGTTCCGGGCCACTGAGGACATAGGCGGCATCCAGGTGCTTGGCCGAGTTCAGCAGCGCGTCCAACGCAACCGCGGCGACGTCCCGTGAATCCACGAATGACGTCTTGCCGTTACCGGCCGGAATGAAGATCTCGGAGTTGTCAGCGATGTCCACGCCGTGGGTGGAGATCGCTCGTACGAGGTTCTGCATGAAATAGCTCGCCCGGAGGAACGTGTGATGCGCGCCGGAGGCTTCGATGTGCCGTTCGACGCCGTAGTGCGGCACGACCTTGAGGTGGTCAGCGCCCGGCACGCTCACATACACGATGTGCTCACACCCGGCGGCAACGGCCGCATCGACGAACGGGGTCATCCGGGTCTTGACCGTACGCGGGTGCGGCAGGGGATAGAGCAGAAACAGTTTCTTGATACCCGCCAGTGCGGGGTCCCAGGTGCTGCGGTCGTCGAAATCGACCAGCGCAGTGGAGATGTGCTCGCCGAATTGCTCGTTCACGGCCTGCGGGTGCCGGCTGATGACGCGGAAGTCGGGCTGGTCGTCATGCGCAGCCAGCAGCCGGATCAGTTCGGCGCCGACATTGCCGGTGGGTCCGGTCACAACAATCATGCAGATCTCCCGGTGAGTGGCGGGCGAGAGCGGGGCGCCGGCACGTCGGTGTGACCTGCACCACCATGAGACGCAACGAACTGTAGACACTACGCAGGCGGCTGTCTAGTGTTGCGATGGCGATCGTCAGGAATGCGCGATATCGCTAGGTGGAGAGAAGGCTGACGGTCGTCCCCGTGAGGCCCGCGACCGAGCCGACCACGAGGCGTACAGGCTGCCCCGCGGTGACCCGCACTGCGCTACTGCGCCAGGCGTTGCCGCCATTGGACAGCGACAGGCGCAGCACCGTTGCCCAGCGCCCGGACCGCCAGTGCTGCACCGCCACCGGTTGGCGCAGCGGCGGGTTGACCACGACTTGAACCCGTCCGGCTCCGAGTCGAATGAGGCGCGCATCGGTAACCACGCGCACGGCTGCCTTCGCGGCAGCCTTGAGCCCAGCGCCGTCCACCGTGGCCGCCACGGTCCCGCTACGGGTCGCCCGAATGCTCACCCCACCGGTGCCGTTGGTGGCGGTGCGCACGGTCGCCCGGGTGGAACCCAACGTGATGCGGACGGGGACCGAGACCGGGGAGCCGGTAGCGCTGGTCGCGTTCACGGCGATGGAGATAGCTGATCCGTACCGGACCTGCTTCGGGACCGACAGCCGCAGCCGCGCGACTGCCGGGGCCGACGGTGCATTGGGCGGGGCGACGGGCGGGCTGGTCGGGGCGTTGACCGGGGTCGGCGGCGGAGCCGGGGGAGCACTCGGGCCGGGCGCGGCACCGGCCAACTGCAGCGCCGCGGTGATGTCCAGCAGTCCATGACCGCTCGCGGGGTCGACGCCGGCCGCGCCGATGTCGTCGGCGGTGCTCAGCAGGGCATCGGCAATCTGCTGCCCGGACCAGCCGGGCGCGGCCGAGGCCAGCAGCGCCGCCGCGGCGGCCACGTGCGGAGCGGCCATCGAGGTGCCGCTGAAGCGGGCATACCGGCCGTCCGGGACCGTCGACCACACGCCTTCCCCAGGCGCGGCGACCGCCACGTAGGAGCCCCGGTTGGAGAACGCGGAGACGGCACCCGAGGCACCGACGGAGGCAACCGCCACGACTCCCGGATAGGCGGCCGGGTAGCTGGTCGGGCTGCCCTGGTCGCCCTCGTTGCCGGCCGCGGCCACGACGACGCTGCCACGCTGACGTGCGTAGCCGACGGCTTGCTCCAGCACATCGCTGCCGTGGGAGCCGCCGACGGACAGATTCACGATCCGCGCACTGTGCTCGACCGCGTAGAGGATCCCGGCCGCGACGTCGGACTCCCAGCCGGAACCGTCGTCGTCCAACGCCCGGATCGGCAGGATCTTCGCTCCTGGGGCCAATCCAGCAACGCCGAGGCCGTTGCCGGTCAACGCCGCGATGGTCCCGGCCACGTGAGTGCCGTGACCGTCGCCGTCGGCCCAGCCGTTGCCGCCGGCGCGTACGTAGTCCGTGCCGCGCAGCACCTGCCCGGCCAGGTCCGGATGGGTGCCGTCCACGCCGCTGTCCACGACCGCGACGGTGGTGCCGCATCCCGCGCAACCGGCGGTGAGGTCCCAGGCACTCTCGGCGGCAAGCGTGTCGAGGTCCCATTGGCGGTCACGGTAGGGATCGCCGGAGGTCCCGATCTCGGTGCCGGCTGCCGTCCGGGCAGCGCCAGGTAGGCCGGCCTCGGCCGTCACCCGGGTATCGAGATCCACCGCGAGTACGTCGGTCCGGACCTGGGCGGCCCGTACGGTGCTGACAGCAGCGGTACGCCCGACCACCTGCACGCGCACCCGCGGTCGACCCTTGATCTCGGTCCAGGTGACCACACGCACGGTGGCTGGCAGCGACCCGGTGGCCGTCAGCCGGCGCAGCCCGCTGCTGACGATCGCCTCGGGGGTCCGGGGCCGCTGCTGGATCGTACGCGGGCCGCCCTCGACGGGTTGCCGGGAGGGATCGGCGGAGGCTTCGGGCTGGTCTATCTGAGCCTGGCGGAGCATGGCGTGGCGCACGGTGGGGAGGCTGCCGGCCTGGGCGGCACCCGGAACGGAAAGTAGCGCTGCGGACACGGTGAGGGCGAGGAAGCCGACGCCGATGCGTCGCCTCGATCCTTGGCTGTGTCCCATGTTCGCCTCCCAGCCAGCGCTGCGCCGTCACGGTACGCGCGAACCGGCGCGGTTGCGGGCCGAGCGTCCTGGTTGCCATCGGCACGTGCGGGGTCATGCTGGAGCAACGATCTGCGATACCCTCCCATATACCCCCGGGGGTACCTTGCGATGCCGCGCCACCCCGCGTGCGCCGACGGGTGCAGGAGGGGGAGGCTGTGGACCACGTCATCGGACGGGGTAGGGACCGCTGACGCGTCCCGCAGCAGCCCCGTGCGTTCCTAACAGCCCTCAGCCGTGAGCGAAGATATCGAGGTAGGTCAACCCATGGTTCCCACTGAGTCAGTGCAGGATCTCGCCGCCGCCCGCGCCGCGGATGACGCCGTCGTGCTGGACGTCCGCGAGGCCTTCGAGTTCAACGCTGGCCACGTGCCCGGGGCGATTCTGCTGCCCTTGGGGCAGCTAATGAGCCGCATCGACGAGGTTCCGACCGGATCCCTCATCCATGTCATCTGCCAGTCCGGCAATCGCTCGGGGGTGGCGACCGAGTTGCTGATGACCAAGGGCTTCCAGGCCACCAACGTCGCCGGGGGCACGGGCGCCTGGCGAGCCGCCGGCTACCCCGTCGAGCAGGGCAGCCCGAATCCGGGGACCCGGCGCTGACGCGATGGTGACCATCGCACCCGCCATGATCATTCTGGTCGGTGCCGTACTCGGGTCGGTCCTGGGCTTGTTGGGTGGCGGTGGCGGCATCCTCGCCGTCCCACTGCTCATCGCCCTCGGGGAGCCAGTCGCGGTGGCCGCCACGACGTCCCTGGTCGTTGTGATCTCGGGGTCGGTGGCCGCCCTCGTGCTGCACCATCAGGCTGGGCGCGTCGACTGGCGGATCGGGCTTAGTTTCGGGGCCCTGGGCACTGTCGGAGCGGTGGTGGGGGCCCGAGCCGGGTTGGTCGTCAGCCCACTGGTCTCGCTGCTCGGGTTGGCGGTGCTGCTGGCCTTCGGTGCCTCGGCGATGCTGCGATCGGCGGCCCGCGGCCGGTCAGCGGCGGCCGGATCCTCGCCGTCGCCGTCGAAAGCCCCCGGGGCGTCAGCCGACCCAGCCGACCCGCCACGAGCAGCCGGGGCCGGTGCGCAGCCAACAACGGCAGCATCTGTCGCCGTCGGAGGGGGTCGCGCCTGGCTCAAAGTCGTACTCCTCGCAACCGGGGTGGGCCTGATCACCGGCTTCTTCGGAGTGGGAGGCGGCTTCATCGTGGTCCCCGCCCTGGTAGCCGCGCTGTCCATTCCGGTCCATCGCGCCACCGCGACGGGTCTGGTCGTCATCGTGGTGAACTCCAGCGTTGCCCTGATCACGCGGCACGAGAACATCGCTCCCGCCGGTCTGACCGTCGGGCTCGCCGCCACGACGGCCGTGTTCGCCGTTCTCGGCGCGGCGGTCTCCCGCCGCATTCCCGGCTGGGTGCTCTCCTCGGCGTTCGGGTTTCTCACCGTGGGCGTGGCGATCTACACCCTGGTCAAGGCCGCCACTCTCGCCTAAGGCATGGCTGAGCACGGTGGTCGAAATCGCATCCGACTCGACAGGCATACCCCCGGGGGTATACGGTCGGCTCGATCCCGTCACCCAGGAGGTTTTCGTGCAGTTCACCCAGTACTACTTGGATTGCCTCTCGCACGCTTCGTACCTGATCGGGGACGAGGGCAGCGGTCAGGCCGTGGTCGTCGACCCCCGTCGCGACATCGCCGAATACCTCGCCGACGCCGAGAAGTCCGGTCTGCAGATCGTCGGCGTCATCAACACCCACTTCCACGCCGACTTTCTCGCCGGCCACCTGGAACTGGCGAAGGCCACGGGTGCCTGGATCGGGTACGGATCGGTCGCGGAGACCGAGTACGAGATCCGCGCGCTGGACCATCAGGAGCGCATCTCGTTGGGCACCGTCGAGCTGGAGGTTTTGCACACGCCCGGGCACACCCCTGAGTCCATCAGTGTCGTGGTCCGTGAGAAGGCCGGCGAGGCAACGCCCTACGGCGTCCTCACCGGTGACACCCTGTTCATCGGCGATGTGGGCCGCCCGGATTTGCTGGCCTCTATCGGCGTGACGGCCGAGCAACTGGCCCACCAGCTTTACGACAGCATCCAGCTGCTGATGACCCTGCCGGACGAGACTCGGGTGTTTCCCGCGCATGGCGCCGGCAGCGCCTGCGGCAAAAACCTCTCGACCGCGCGGCAGTCGACCATCGGTGAGCAGCGGCTGTTCAACTATGCCTGCCAGCCGATGGAGCGCGACGCGTTCATGGCCATCGTGACCGAGGGTCAACCCCCGGCACCGGCGTACTTCGTCCACGACGCGATCCTCAACCGCAAGGACCGGGCGATTCTGGACGACGACGCGACCGCAGCACCGCTCAGCATCACGGACATCCTGGCGCGGCAGGAGACCGGCGCCTTGGTCCTCGACGGGCGCGACCCGGCCGAGTTCGCTGCGGGGCACCTGCGCGGTGCGGTCAACGTGCCGCTGGACGGGCGGTTCTCCGAGACCGCGGGCATGGTCGTGGACCCACACGCGCAGGTGATCGTGGTGGCTCCCGAGGGGCGACACGACGAGGTCGCCGTACGCCTGGCCCGGATCGGCTTCGACCACGTCCTGGGCTACCTGCCCGAGCCAGCGGCAGCGATGGCTGCGTCCCCGCAGGCGGTGGAGCAGGGCAGCCGGCTTACCGTGGCCCAGCTCGAGGCGCTGTTGGCCCAGCCCGAGGCGCCGATCCTGATCGACGTGCGCAACGTCGCCGAACTCGAAGGGGGCGGCCTACCCGGCGCCCAGAACATCCCGCTGGCCCAGCTGCACAGCCGCCTCGACGAGGTCCCGGTGGGGGTCCCGGTGGTGGTGTCCTGCGCCAGTGGCTACCGCTCCAGCGTCGCGGCCAGCTTCCTGCGCCGCCAGCACAACAGCGATGTTTCCGAGCTGCTCGGCGGGTACGCCGGCTGGTCGGCACTGCATCCGGTTGCTGCCAACTGACCGGGTGCACGCCACCGCACATCCGTGGATCGAGGAATACCTCGACTCCCGGCCACTGTTATTACCCCCACGGGTATACCGTTGACTCAGCCGACGAAGGGCGAATCCATGACTACGACAACCTTGACCCACGACAACTTCGAGACGACCGTGCTGGGCGACGGCATCGTGCTGGTCGACTTCTGGGCCGCCTGGTGCGGACCCTGCCGCATGTTCGCACCGGTCTTCGAGGCCGCCTCGCAAGCGCATTCGGACATCGTGTTCGGCAAGGTCGACACCGAGGCCGAGCAGACGATCGCCGGTGCCGCGGGCATCACCTCGATTCCCACCCTGATGGCCTTCCGCGACGGCATCCTGGTCTTCTCCCAGCCGGGCGCCCTGCCCGCCAGTGCGCTGGAGCAGGTCATCTCCGGTGTGCAGGCACTGGACATGGACGATGTACGGCGCCGGATCGCCGAGCAGCAGGGCAGCACCGCAGGCGCTCGCGCCTGAGCAGACAGCGCGCAGGCGCTCGCGCCTGAGCAGACAGCACGCCGCCGGGCGGGTCGGTTCGATCCGCTCGGTGGCCGCGGCAGAATGACGTTTCAGTGCGTGTGACCGGCTCGGGCACGTTGAGGAGGGCAGATGACGTACGGCATCGGCATGACGGTGGACCTGGTCTTCGACGATGCGAAGGCCGCCATTCGAGCCGGGCTCGCGGAGCAGGGGTTCGGTGTTCTGAGCGAGATCGACATGGCCGCCACCATGCAGGCGAAACTCGGGGAACAGATCTCGCCGTACGTGATCCTCGGGGCCTGCAATCCGAAGCTTGCCTTCCGTGCCCTGGGGCAGGAGCCTGCCGTCGGGCTGCTGCTGCCGTGCAACGTCGTCGTCCGCAGCGTGGGCGAGGGCACCCGGGTCGAGTTCATCAACCCCATCGTCATGATGGGGCCGGCCGGCAACGAGAATCTTGCTCCCGTTGCTGACGAAGCCGCCGCCCGGCTCCGTGCGGCGTTGGACACACTGAGCGCCCACGCGGTGCCTGGGGAGGTCGGCGATGGAACTTCAACCTGACGAGATGCGCCCGGTCATCAACCGGTTGCGCCGGGCCGAGGGCCAACTCGCCGCCGTCATCCGCATGCTCGATGACGGCCGCGACTGCACGGAGGTCGTGACCCAACTGGCTGCGGTCTCCCGGGCTCTGGACAAGGCCGGCTTCGCGATCGTGGCCAGCGGGCTGCGGCAGTGCGTCCTGGACCCGGACAACCCGCGCACCCCAGACGTCGCCGCCCTGGAGAAGCTCTTCCTCTCCCTCGCCTAACGCGCTCGTTCGGGGTTCAGAGCGAGCGCGGGACAACGGGCAGGTCCGGGTAGACCGGTGGCCGTTGCTGTGCCTTTGCGGTGAAGGCCTCGGTCATGTCCGCGGGCTGGAACGCCCCGGTCTGCCAGGTGGCGATCTGGTGCAGCGAGTCCGGCACGCCGTGGTCGCGTGCGTACACCAGCGACTCCTTCGCCCCCCAGACGGCAAGCGGGCTCTGCGCCGCGATTTCCAGGGCGATCGCCCGCACGCCGGTGAGCATCTCCTCGTGGGTGTCGAAGACCTCGTTCACCAGGCCAATCTGCTGGGCTCGTTGGGCCGGCATCCGACGTCCGGTGTAGACGAACTCCCGCGCGAGCCCGTCCGGGATGAGTTTCGGAAGCCGTTGTAGCGTCCCGACATCCGCGGTCATGCCGATGTTCGTCTCCTGGACCACGAGGAATGCCTCGGCTGTGGCGTACCGCATGTCGCAGGCGCAGACGAGGTCCACCGCCCCGCCGATGCAGCCGCCCTGGATGGCCGCGAGCACGGGCATGCGGGCTTGCTCCAGGGCCGTGAACGATTCCTGCAGCAGCCGTACGAGATATTGCCGGGTCGCGTTCGCCCGACCGGGTTCGGCGGCATCGCCGAGCAGCCCGGAGGTGAACACCGATAGGTCCATCCCGGCGCTGAAGTGCTTGCCCGTCGAGGCCAGCACGACCGCACGCACCCGGCCCTTGTCGGACAGCTTGGTGACGATCTCGGGCAGTTCCCGCCAGAACTCCGGCACCATGGAATTCAGCTCGTCGGGTCGCGACATGGTGACGGTGGCGACTTGGTCGCTCACCTCGACCTCGAAGCAGCGGTACGACATCTGGACTGACTCCCTTCCAACCACCTGGTCATCTTGCATACCAGACGGGGCCAAAACTGGACCAATTGTGGCCTAAATGGTCACTATGTTGGACGACGCTTGTCCTACTGGCGGGTAACCCATCTCATCCTCATCACCCCGGTGAGTGCAGGACGACGATCAGGAGACCTCGATGACCGTACTGGACCCCGCTGCCACCCCCCGCGACCCGGCTGCAACCGTGCACACCACCGCCTTCGAGGAACAGGCCGGGCTCACGGTCGAGCAGCTGCGCGAGATGGTCGGCCTGGTGGAGCACGACGCCGGCGCCGACCCGTTCCCGGTCACCGGCTGGGACGCGCTGGTGTGGATCGTCGGCAATGCGACCCAGACCGCACAGCATTATGAGGCGGTCTACGGGATGACCCTGCAGGCGTATTCGGGGCCGGAGACCGGCAACCGGGATCACGTTGCCTATGTGCTGACCAGCGGCGCGGTGCGCTTCGTCGTCACCGGTGGCGTTGCGCCGGGAAGTCCCCTGCTGGACCACCATCGCCGGCACGGGGACGGCATCGTCGACATCGCCCTCGAGGTCCCCGACGTCGATGCCTGCGTTGCCCAGGCGCGGGCGCAGGGTGCCACCGTGCTCGAGGAGCCGCATGACGTCAGCGACGAGCACGGCACCGTGCGGCGGGCTGCCATCGCGACGTACGGCGAGACCCGGCACAGCCTGGTCGACCGATCGCGCTACTCGGGCCCCTATCTGCCCGGTTTCGTCGCCCGGCACGGCACGGCCGAACCACGCGAGGGCGCGCCGAAGCGGATCTTCCAGGCGGTCGACCATGTCGTCGGCAATGTGGAACTCGGCAAGATGGACGAGTGGGTCGACTTTTACGGGCGGGTCATGGGGTTCACGAAGATGGCCGAGTTCGTGGGGGAGGACATCGCCACGGATTACTCCGCGCTGATGAGCAAGGTGGTCGCGAGCGGTAACCACCGAGTCAAGTTTCCCTTGAACGAGCCGGCACCGGCCAAGAAGCGTTCCCAGATCGACGAATACCTGGAGTTCTACGGAGGTGCCGGCGCCCAGCATGTCGCCTTGGCCACCAATGACATCCTGCGCTCGGTCGATGCCCTGCGGGCCCGTGGGGTCGCGTTCTTGAGTACGCCGGACTCCTACTATTCCGACGCGGAACTCCGCGAGCGGATCGGACATGTACGCGTGCCCGTCGAGGAGTTGCAGAGCCGGGGCATTCTGGTTGACCGCGACGAGGACGGCTACCTGCTGCAGATCTTCACCAAGCCCATCGGCGACCGGCCCACGGTGTTCTTCGAGCTCATCGAGCGGCACGGGTCGCTCGGTTTCGGCAAGGGCAACTTCAAGGCCCTGTTCGAGGCCATCGAGCGCGAGCAGGAGCGCCGCGGCAACTTCTGATTCGACTGTCAGGTCCTAATGACGTTCTGCTGCGCGCCCGGCCGGTAGCGGCCGGGCGCGCAATCCTTGACGGTGGTGTACTCGTGCCGTACCGTAGTAGTTGACCGTTCAACAAGACCGGCAAGGGTACGACGCACGATCACCGAGAGGACCATCACCATGTTGAAGATCGCCATCATCGTCGGCAGCACCCGTCCCGGTCGCAAGGCCGCCACCGTGGCTGACTGGGTGCTCCAGCACGCCCAGGGCCGCAGCGACGCCAAGTTCGCCGTCGTCGACCTCGCGGACCACCCGTTGCCGCTGCTGGACGAGCCGATGCCGCCCGCTTTCGGGCGATACACCCACGAGCACACCAAGAAATGGTCATCGGTGATCGCCGGCTACGACGGCTTCGTTTTCGTCACCCCGGAGTACAACCACGCCACCTCCGGCGCCCTGAAGAACGCCATCGACTACCTGTACGCCGAGTGGAACAACAAGGCCGCCGGCATCGTGAGCTACGGGAGCAGCGGCGGTGTCCGGGCGGCGGAGAATCTGCGCTTGATCCTGGGCGAGTTGCAGATCGCCGACGTCCGCACCAATGTCGGCTTCTCGCTGTTCACCGACTTCGAGGACTTCACCACCTTCAAGCCCGGCCCGCAGCACACCGGCAGTCTGACCGCGCTGCTCGACCAACTGGTCTCCTGGAGTGGTGCGCTGCAGTCCGTACGCGAGTCCGCCACAGCCGCCGCCGCCTGAGCTACCGCCGCCTGAGCTACCGCCGGCTACGAACGGCGGGCTGCCTGGTCCGGGTGTCCGCCGGCCGCTGCCAGCTCCGATCGCGGGTGGTTCGCCGGGACGCATCCGGGGCAGGACGCCTTGCGATGTTGGGTCCGGTGGCGCTCGCCGAGTCGTAGCCTGCCGCGGGATGGGCGACGGCGAGGAGATGCGGCGTGGAGTTGGTGGCGGCTTACGGGCTGATCCTGGCCCTGGCAGCGCTGCTGTCCGGGCTGGCGGCGCGCAGTTGGCTGTCCACCTCGCTGGTGGTCCTGCTGCTCGGGATCGTGATCGGCCCTGGTGGTCTGGGCTGGATACAACTGGGCCAGCAGGACGAGGTCGTCTCCGGGCTGGCTTCTATCGCCCTGGTCACTGTCTTGTTCACCGACGGTCAGCGGCTGCCGTTGCGCCACGTCCGCGGCACCCTGCGGTTGGCCGGTCGAGCGCTCTTGCTCGGGATGCCGCTGACGATGCTCGGCATCGCCGGCCTCGTCCTGCTGTTCACGGACCTGTCGCTGGTGCAGGCGCTCCTCGTCGGCGCCGTGCTGTCACCCACCGACCCGGTGTTCGCGGCCGCGATCGTCCAGCGCGAGGACATCCCGATGCGGCTGCGCCGGCTGCTGAATGTGGAGAGCGGCCTCAACGACGGGCTCGCGCTGCCGGTCGTGCTGATCCTGCTGGCGCAGGAAGGGACGCCACAGGAGTCGACCGAGCCGCTGGTCCTCGCCACGGAGCTACTGGCCGGAATCGCCCTGGGCATCGTGCTGCCCCTGCTCATCGCATCCGTACGAAGGCTGCCGGGCTTCGGCGTCGAGGCCGCCCCGCAGCTACTGGCACTGGCCACCGGTATCTCCCTGTTCGGGATCGCTGAACTGACCCATGCGAACACCTATCTGGCGGCCTTCGTCGGTGGCATCACGCTGGCGACCGTGCTGCCCGACATCGAGCACTCCTTCGACGAACTCGGCGAGCAACTGTCCGAGGCCGCAAAGTTGTTGGCGTTATTGGTCTTCGCCATGCTGCTCACACCGGAGCTGGCCAAGCTCGTCCCTATCGGCGGCTGGGTCGTCGCCGTCCTGTCCCTGCTGCTGATCCGCCCCGCCTCCATCCTCATCTCGCTGGCCTGGTCCAAGCTGCCCCCGCGCGAACGCCTGGTGGCCGCCTGGTTCGGGCCCAAGGGCTTCGCTTCGGTCGTCTACGGCCTGCTGGTCCTGGAGTCCGGTAACCAAAAGGCGCCCGAGGAGTTCGCCCTCATCGCCGCGGCCGTGGCTCTGTCCGTCCTGGTGCACAGCTCCTCCGACGTTCCCGTCGCCCATTGGCTGGTGCGCCGCAATGGCGAGGAAAAGAGGGCAGCCGAATTGGCTGAGGACGCCGCAGAAGAGGAGGTCCTGGGCGAGGACCCCGCCGATGCGCCGCCAGGCAAAGGCTGAGCTTCGCCGGGAGAGGATGGCCGCATGCCGAACCGTCTCGCTGACTCGTCCAGCCCGTACCTCCTGCAGCACGCGGACAACCCCGTGGACTGGTGGGAGTGGGGGCCGGAGGCGTTCGAGGAGGCGCGGCGCCGGGACGTGCCGGTGCTGCTGAGCGTGGGGTACGCGGCGTGTCACTGGTGCCATGTGATGGCCCACGAGTCCTTCGAGGACCCGGCGACTGCCGGGCTGATGAACGAGGCGTTCGTCTGCGTCAAGGTCGACCGGGAGGAGCGGCCGGACGTCGATGCGGTCTACATGGCGGCCACCCAGGCGTTGACCGGGCACGGCGGCTGGCCCATGACGTGTTTCCTCGACCACGGCGGCAACGTGTTCTACGCCGGGACCTACTGGCCCCGGGAGCCGCGCGGTGGCGGTCCGACGTTTCCGCAGGTGGTGCAGGCGGTGTCCGGTTCGTGGTCGCAGCGGCGTACCGAGGTGCTTGCCGCCGGATCGCGGATCGCGGCCGCTCTCGCCGAGGGTTCACGGCCGGGTGCATCCGCTGGGGAGATCACGGCGGAGGTGCTGGACGCGGCGGTTGCGCAACTGGCCACCCAGTACGACGGCAGGCGCGGGGGATTCGGCGGCGCACCCAAGTTCCCACCGTCGATGGTGCTGGAGTTCCTGCTCCGGCACCATGCCCGTACGGGAGATCCGACGGCACTGGACATGGTCGCCGGGACATGCGAAGCGATGGCCCGTGGGGGAATGTACGACCAACTCGCCGGTGGCTTCGCTCGCTACTCGGTGGATGCCGACTGGGTCGTCCCGCATTTCGAGAAGATGCTGTACGACAACGCATTGCTGCTGCGAGTCTATGTGCACTGGTGGCGTGCCACGGGGTCGTCGCTGGCCAAGAGGGTGGCTCGGGAGACCGCCGATTTCCTGCTGCGTGACCTGCGTACGCCGCAGGGCGGGTTCGCCGCCTCCCTGGACGCCGACACCGAGGGAGTCGAGGGCCTGACGTATGCCTGGACGCCCCAACAACTCATCGATGTCCTCGGACCGGACGACGGTCGGTGGGCCGCGCAGGCGTTCTTCGTAACGGCGGCGGGGACTTTCGATCGGGGGAGTTCGGTGCTGCAAATGTTGAGCGACCCCGACGACGCCGGCCGGTTCGAGCAGGTGCGACGGCGCCTGCACGCGGCCCGCGCACAGCGACCGCAACCGGCGTGCGATGACAAGGTCGTTGCTGCCTGGAACGGCCTGGCCATCAGTGCATTGGCGGAGGCCTCGGTGCTGCTGGACGAACCGCGCTACCTCGATGCCGCCACTGCCGCGGCGGATCTGCTGATCGGGCTGCACCTGGGCGCCGGTCCGCACTCCGACCGCCTGGTCCGGGTCTCGCGTACGGGCCGGGCCGGCCGGCACGCCGGGGTCCTGGAAGACCATGCCTGCGTGGCAGAGGGTTTCCTCACCCTCGCCCAGGTCACCGGCGCCGGCGCTTGGCTGACCCGGGCGAGGGTCCTGCTGGATGCGGTCCTGCGCGACTTCGCGGCCCCGGACGGCTCCTTCTATGACACCGCGGCCGATGCCGAAGAGTTGGTCCGACGCCCCCAGGAACTCACCGACGGCGCGACGCCCTCGGGCTCCTCGGCTGCGGCGGGCGCGCTACTGACCGCCGCTGCCCTGACTTCAGAGTTGGCATACCGAGACGCTGCCCGGTCCGCGCTGGGCGTCGCCACGCAGCTGATCGGTCAGCACACCCGTTTCGCCGGCTGGTGGGCCGGCGCAGCCGAGGCCTGGCTGGACGGACCCCGGGAGGTGGCCGTCGTGGGCCCGGCGGCCGACCCGCGGACCGCCAGGCTGCTGCGGGTGGCCTGGTCCGGAACCGCGCCGGGCCTGGTTGTGGCGTGCGGCGATCCGGACACAGCACCGGCGGACAACTCGGTCGATCCGATCCCATTGCTCGCGGACCGGCCGTTGCTCGCCGGGGCACCCGCCGCCTATGTGTGTCGCGCGTTCTCCTGCCAGGCGCCGACCAGCGACCCAGCCACCCTGGCCGCCGAGATCGGCGCTCGCACAGCCTGAGTCATGGCGGGTTGCGGATCCGCCGTGGGCGAACAGCGTCCGCCCGCCCTTCCGTTACACGTGTAACGGTGTAATCATCCATCCATGACAACAGACCAAGAATTCGTAGAGTCCGTACGAGGCTGGCTGGCGGGCCGGCTGCCCGGGGAGTGGTTCGAAGGCCCGGCCGAACTGACGGTCGATCGGGAGGAGATCACCATTGTCGGCACACTCGCTGACGTTGTACTCCCCGACGGCACCGGTCAGGCGGAGCACGCATCGGCTCGTGCCGGTCGCGCCAAGGAGTTCCGCGAGCGCACCCGTGGAAACCGGATCGAGATCGCCCGCGAACTCGAGCACCGGTTGGGCCGCAAGGTGTCCTGGGGTGTGGCCATCGGTGCGCACCGGGAAATGTTCACGACCATCGCAGTACCGGTCATGACCCGGCTGCGGCAGTCCGAACGGGTTGTCTTGGACACTCTGGTGGAGTCCGGCGTAGCCCGCTCCCGGGCCGATGCCCTCGCCTGGTGCGTCAAACTCGTCGGCCGCAACACCGAGGCGTGGCTGGAAGAATTGCGCGGGGCGATGGAGCAGGTACGTACGGTCCGCGCTCGAACTCCCCAGTGAGGCGCTGCCGCGGTACGGGGAGGTGGCTGCTCAGCGTGCGCCGTACAGCGCCATCGAGATCGCGATGTACTGGAGGATGAAGCCGGCAAGTGTCAGGGCGTGGAACACCTCGTGGAATCCAAACCACGTCGGTGAGGGGTTCGGCCGTTTCAGGGCGTAGACAATCCCGCCGACCGAGTAGCACGCTCCCCCGGCAGCGATCAACACCAAAATCGCAACACCGCCCCCAGTGGCGAAACCCGGGAGGTAGAAGACCGAGACCCAACCGAGCGCGAGGTAGGCCACTGTGGACAGCCACCGTGGGGCACCGGGCCAGAACGTACGGACGAGAACGCCTGCGGCAGTTGCCATCCAGACGACCAGCAGCAACGTACGAGTCTGCGCGGTCGGTAGTAGTGCCACCGCCAATGGTGTATAAGAACCAGCGATGATCAAGAAGATGTTGGCGTGGTCAAAACGCTTCAGCCGTAGTTGGGTTGTCGGGCTCCAGGTGCCGCGGTGATATACAGCGCTCACCCCGAACAGCAGTACGGCACTGACCGCGTAGATCGCTGCCGACCACCGATAGGAAGCCGGCGCCAGGATCACGAGGACCACCCCGGCGACGGCTGCCAGCGGCAACATGACCGCATGCAGCCAACCGCGCAACCGCGGCTTCGCAGCCTCCCCGGCGTCGTGAAGCCGTTCGGTCACCCGGTCCAGCGAGGCACCCGCGCGCTCGATCGTGTGCTCAAGGATTTCCTCTACTGGTCGCTGGTCGTTCATCGCCTCGTCCATCCGGTCCTCCGTTGGCCCCGTCCTCGTTGCGGCTCGGCGAGCCGAACAATCAACCTACGGTTACGTAGGTTACTGCACAGTAACCTGCCTACGGGACCTGCAGGCAAGCCCCGGCCACCGAGGTGCGCCCAGGGGACAGCGGAGTCGACACCGATGAGGCCCCCGCGACGTGTCACCAGGCCGCTACCCTGCGTGGGAGTGGTCGGATCGTCCCGGCCGCCGGTACATGCGGGGCGGCAGAGCATCGTCGGGACGGGAGAGGTGATCGCGTCTCCATGGGACTGGCCGAATTGCTGTATGCCCCGTACGCGCGTCGCCTTCGCGCCGAACTCCAGCCCGATCGGATCCCGCGTCATGTGGGCGTCATCCTTGACGGTAACCGGCGTTGGGCCAGCCTGCAGGGCACGTCGTCCTCAGCTGGCCACCGCGCTGGCGCCGCGAAGATCGAGGAGTTCCTGGGCTGGTGCGAGGGCGTAGGAGTCGAGGTCGTCACGTTGTGGCTGCTCTCCACGGACAACCTGGCCCGTCCGGTCGTCGAGCTGGAACAACTGATGAGCATCATCGAGGAGACCGTCACCCGGCTGGCCTCCACGGGCCGATGGCGCATTCATCCGGTCGGCGCGCTGGACCTGCTGCCGTCCTCGACCGCGCGGGTGTTGAAGGAGGCGGACACGGGCACCGACGCCATCGAGGGCCTGGTGGTCAACGTCGCCGTTGGATATGGCGGGCGGCGCGAGGTGGTCGACGCCGTGCGCGCACTGCTGGCCGAGCATGCCGAACGGGGGACCAGCCTCGACGACTTGGCCCATGCGCTGGACGTGGAGCACATCGCCGCGCACCTGTACACGCGCGGTCAGCCCGATCCTGAGCTGGTGATCCGCACCTCGGGGGAACAACGACTGTCGGGGTTCCTGCTGTGGCAGGCAGCGCATTCGGAGTTCTACTTCTGTGAGGCCTACTGGCCGGACTTCCGAGAGGTCGACTTCCTGCGTGCGCTGCGCGCCTATGGGCAGCGCCACCGCCGATTCGGCGGGTGATAGGAGATGACCGACCTGCTGGAGGACCTCACGTACTGACCCGACGAGATGTCGGGGGATGGGTAAGAGAAGCCGAAGCGCAAGCACGACGCGATCTCATTCTGTGGAAAACGCTGTGGTGTGTGTCACATCAGCAGGCGTGTTTCAGGCTGAAATGTCCCAGTTCTGTCGCATACTCGTCACGAACGTGGTGTCTGTCACCGCTCCGGGGCTTGGCGTCAAACTCAGCAGATTACTTTGTAAATCCTTCTCAACTATTTGAAGCCTTGCAATTAACGGCTCAATTAATGATTTGAATTTTGCAACTTCTACCTTTTTTTCTTCGGCCAGGCTTTTATTGCCCTTTAACATTAATTCGCCGATTTCACGGGATGCGGCATTTATTTTTGACTGAATTTCATCATGTTCAAATTGTAAAGATTTTCTC
>JBBQYX010000024.1:0-38929 GCA_038208295.1 Candidatus Nanopelagicales bacterium
CACAACGACGGGCGACCGGTCCGCTTTCTGCAGGCCTCCAGCGGCGAGATGTTCGGTATTCCTGAGCAGTCACCGCAGGACGAGAACACCCCCATGCGGCCGCTGAACCCCTATGCCGTGGCCAAGGTCTTCGCGCACCAGTCCGTAGCGACCTATCGGCAGGCGTACGGACTGCACGCCTCCTCCGTCATCCTCTACAACCACGAGAGCCCGTTGCGGGACATTGCCTTCGTGACCCGCAAGGTCACCCGGGGTGTGGCGTCGATCTACCTGGGGCGGGCCGAAGAGCTCGTCCTCGGGGATCTGGACATTGCCCGCGACTG
This sequence comes from Candidatus Nanopelagicales bacterium, assembly GCA_038208295.1. Taxonomy (GTDB): domain Bacteria; phylum Actinomycetota; class Actinomycetes; order S36-B12; family JBBQYX01; genus JBBQYX01. Next base: position 324 of record JBBQYX010000024.1, read on the forward strand.
GGGTTTCGCCGGTGACTACGTCCAGGCCATGTATGCCGCGATCCGGCATCCCGACCCCGGCGACTACGTCGTTGCGACCGGGGTCGCGCACACGATCCGGGATCTGCTCGACGTCGCCTTCGCGCATGTCGGGATCACGGACTGGTCGGGTCTGGTACGCACCGACCCGGCGTTCCTGCGGCCGACCGATGCGCCCACGTTGGTGGGAGATGCCACGAAGGCGCGGGAGGTGCTCGACTGGTCGCCGTTGGTCGACTTCGCCGGGTTGGTGGACTTGATGGTGGACCACGACCTGAGTGAACTCGGCGGCGCGTGAGTTCTCGCCGGGATTGGCTGTCTCGGAGACATTGCTGACGGGACTATTGCGCCGCATCCGAGGAGGTCATGTCATCCAACGTCAGACGCGCCGTCCAGCCCAGCAGCTCGGCGGCCTTGGAGACGTCGGCGACGAGTTCTGCCGGGTCGCCGGGGCGACGGGCGACAACGTCGTAGGGCAACTCCGACCCGATCGCGCGACTGACCGACGCCACCACGTCGAGCACCGACGACCCGCGACCGGTCCCGATGTTGACGATGTCGGCTGACTGATTCTCTTCAGTTCTCAGTGCCGCGGCGACGTGCGCCTCGGCCAGATCGACGACGTGGACGTAGTCGCGGACGCAGGTGCCATCAGGGGTTTCGTAGTCGTCGCCGAACACCCGGGCGTTCTTTCCCGCCCGGTAGGCATCCATCAGCAGCGGCACGAGATTGGCCTTGCCGTCATCGGCGAGCAGCGGAGTCGCCGTGCCCGCGACATTGAAATAGCGCAACGCTAGCCAGGACAAACCGGTCGCGAGTCCGACGTCGCGGGTCAGCCATTCCCCGATGAGTTTGGTCTCTCCGTACGGGGAGATCGGCTGCATCGCAGATGTCTCGGTGACGCGCGGGACCCCGGGCTCTCCGTACACCGCTGCTGAGGACGAGAACACGAACTGACGTACGCCGCAGGCTGCCATCGCGTCCAACAACGACACCAGACCGCCCACGTTCTGCTGGTAGTACCAGACGGGGCGTTCCACCGACTCACCCACGGCCTTGCGGGCGGCCAGGTGCACGACCCCGGTGACCTGGTGTGACGTGAGGGCGCGGCGTACGGCCTCGGTGTCGGTCACGTCGGCCTCGATCAGCGGGACGCCAGCGGGCACCCGGTTGGCCCGCCCGGCGCTCAGGTCGTCCAGCACGACCACCTCGCGCCCCGACTCCAGCAGCGACCGGGCCACGTGACTGCCGATATAGCCCGCCCCACCCGTGACCAACCACGTCATGCGGAAACCGTACGCCCCACCCGACAGCGCATGATCACGCGTCCGTCCCAACGCCGGGTGGGCTCGACCGGTCAACGCACCGATGGCGCTCTCCGACTCCTCCGGTGACCTTCCGGTGACCCTGGGTGAGTTTGCGGGGCCTGATGCGGCGGTAACCTGACAGCCGACTGGTATCCCAGCGGGGCGACGGAGGAGCGCATGCCGCTCGACCGAACGCCCCAGAAACGCGTTACGGGGGTGCACATGCACGATGACGCGCTTCGCAGCGTCCCCGCGCGGATGCCTTCGCCGCAGGGCAGCGGTGCCCAGGGAAGCGGTGCCGCCCCGCGGACCGGGACGACCGCTTCGGCCGTGACCCCGCGAACCGATGTCGAGTCAGATCGCCTGGGCGGCCCTGCGGGACCGGCGGCGTCAGTCCGTGACCGGCTGGGGCCGGTGTCCGTCACTTCGCAGCCGGTCGAGGCCCACGCTGGTGAGATCGGCGCCGACGGCCGAGCCCCCGTTCGGGTCCACCCCCTGCAGCGCTACCAACACGGTGTGGTGCTGCGGGACCTCGTCGCCACCCTGGTCGGCGCCGGAGCCGGGGCCTTCGTACACCTGCGGCTGCCCTGGAACGCGCCCCTCGACTACGTCACCCTCGGCCTCTACTCGACCCTGCTGGTCGGATCTTGGCTGGCGGTGTTGGCCCTGACCGGGGCGTACGACCGTCGCGTGCTGGGCAACGGCTCGGAGGAATTCAAGCGGGTCCTGTCCGCAACCCTGACCGTCTTCGCGGTGATCGCCGGAGCTTCCTATCTGGCCCGCACCGACGTGTCCCGGGCCTTGGTCCTGGTCGCGCTGCCCAGCGGCCTGATCCTGGTGATTGCGGGTCGGATGCGGGCGCGGGCTCAGCTGACCCGACGGCGGAACAGTGGAGTGGACGTCTACCGGACGCTCATCGTGGGCGAGCCGGATCAGGTCGAACCGCTGGTGGAGAATCTGGATCCGCAGAACGGATACCTGGCCGTGGGCCACGAGCGCCCGCCCGAGCCGGGACTACTGGACCGCTGGCTCGAGACGACGTTGACCCGGGTGGCCAGCGACGCGATCGACGCGGTCGCCCTGACGGGGTCCACCCGGGTGACGCCGGAGGTGGTGCGGCGGCTGTCCTGGGCACTGCAGGAGCCGGGTGTGGATCTCCTGGTAGCGCCCGCGCTGGGTGATGTCGCCGGGCCGCGGTTGACCGTACGGCCGGATACCAGCATGCCGCTGCTGCTGCTCGACGAGCCGATGCTCACCGGGCCGAAGCGGGCCGTGAAGCGAGTGATCGACGTCCTGGTCGCGGTACTGACGCTGCTGCTGTTGTCCCCGATCCTGCTGATCAGTGCGCTGGCGATCCGGCTGACCAGCCGCGGGCCGGTGCTCTACGTGCAGCGGCGGGTCGGCCTGCGCGGCGAGGAATTCACCTTCCCGAAACTGCGGACCATGGTCGAGGGCGCACATCGGATGCGGTCCTCGGTGATCGGCACGCCTGATGGCGAGATCGTGGACCGCTATCAGGGCGACCCGCGGATCACGTCTGTCGGCCGGGTGCTACGACGCTGGTCGATCGACGAGGTCCCGCAACTGTGGTGCGTGCTCGGCGGCAGCATGTCGCTGGTCGGCCCGCGGCCGATGCTGCCCTCCGAGCTGCCGCTGCTCGGCGACGCCGACCATCGCCGGCACCTCACCAAGCCCGGCATGACCGGGCTGTGGCAGGTCAACGGGCGGAAGAATGTGGCGTGGGACGAGCGAATGCGGCTGGATCTGCAGTACGTCGAACGCTGGTCGCTCAGCCTGGACGTCGTAATCCTGCTGCGTACGGTCAAGGCCGTCCTGACCGGCCACGGGGCGTTCTGAGGCGTCTGATCGACGGTTGGCGGACGCGCGCTCCCCAGGCTCGACGAACCCCGCTGATGGATCAGTAGAAGTGGATCGAGGAGGCACGGTGCAACGTTCGTTGTAGGTGAGGGCCGTAGTTACAACGAAACCCGGTGTTTCGTTGTAGCGACGGTGAACGACCGCGCGCAAGAGCCGGTCGCTAGGGACGTGTGGCGGTGGACAACGGGCCAGCCGTCACCAGGAAACGTCAGACCCCGCTGCCTACGATGGCGGCGCCGGTCGGGGACATTCCGGGCGGTGCCCGGCCCCCGGCCTCAGCCGGGGGTGGCGACGCGGACGAACTCGGGGAGCTCCTGATCATGACCACAACCCAGCCGCTGATGCGGCCGCGCCGGGCAGGCCTGGCGATCGTTGCTGCGGTCGCCCTCGTAGCCACCGTGCCCGGGTGTGGAGATTCGGCGGCGAGCCCAGCGACCACGACCCGAGTAGCGACGCCGACAGGGGCGACACCGGCGTCAACACATCCGTCGGTGGCGGCTAAGCCCACCGTGGCGGTGAGGCCGACGGGGACGTCGTCAAAGTCAACGCTGCCGTCGTTGGCAGTTGAGCCCACCGTGTCGGTGACCTCCTATTCCGGGTCCGGCTCGGGCGGCGGGAACGCGCAAGTCGCGCCGCGGCCGACAGTCAAGAAGCCGGCACCCGTACCGCCACTGATCGACCGCACTCTGTTCGGGATGCATCCCGGGGCGCGGGGCGAGTTGCCGATCCTCGGTTCGATCCGGTTGTGGGACACCGGCACCACCTGGGCGGAGCTGCAGCCGGCCAAGGGCGTCTTCAACTGGGCGCCGCTGGACGCGCAGTTGGCGCGCGCCCGCAGCAGTCGGGTGAGCGATGTGTTGATGGTGCTCGCCGGCACCCCGCAGTGGGCGGCCACCAGCACGAAACCGACGGACTACCTCGCGCCCGGCGTCCCGTCGCCGCCGAAGAACATGGCCGACTGGGATGCGTTCGTCCGAGCGGTCGCGACTCGCTACAAGGGCAGGATCCCCACCTATCAGGTGTGGAACGAGTTCAATCTGTCCACCTTCTGGCGTGGTACCCCCGAGCAGATGGCCGCGATGACTGCCCGGGCCTACTCGATCATCAAGAAGATCGACCGAAAGGCGGTGGTCGTCGCGCCGAGCACCACCGTACGGACCTATCGGAAGTACGACCCGTTCACCCAGTTCTATCCGCGGTTCCTCACCGCGCTCGCGAAATACAAGTGGCCCGTCGACGTCTTCGCGGTCCATGCCTACCCGGCGGGAAACGGCACCATCGCAACCCATGCCGCCTACATCGCCCGGATGCAGGCGACCCTGGTGCGGGCGAAGGCGCCCAAGAAACCGTTGTGGGAAACGGAAATCAACTTTGGTCTAGCCGGGCCCGGCCCGATCCCGCGGCAGCAACTCAGCGACACCACCCAGGCGGCCTGGCTGGCTCAGACATATCTGGACTCGTTGCGGCTCGGTGTGTCTCGGGCCTACTGGTATGCGTGGCAGCCGCCGAGTTTCCTCGGCATCACCACCTGGACGGGAACTCCGGCAACCAAGGCATTCACCGATGTGCAGTCCTGGACGGTCGGGGCGCGTTGGCGCGGCTGCACCGTACGCGGCACCGTCGTGACCTGCACCATCCAACGCGGCTCCGCGCTGCAGCAGATCGTCTACACCACATCGGGCACTGCCTCCATCAAGGTCCCGGTGGGCGTTGCCCGCAGTTGTGCCGCAGGAAAGATCTGCACCGCAGCCAAGTCCGGAAGCGTCCTGCGCGTGACGATACTGCCGGTGCGATTGTCCCGCTGATCGATTGTCCCGCTGATCAGGCGCGGAGGACGCGAAGTTCAGGCACGAGTTCAGCCAGCACGTCGAAGTCCGTGTCCTGCGTCCATACGGTCAGATCGTGCGCCAACGCGGTTGCGGCGATGATGGCGTCCATGGCGCCTGCTCTGCGTCGACGTTGACGGGCGAGCGCCAGCAGTTCAGCGAGTTGTCCTGCTACCGACTCGTCATAAGCCAAGGGGATGAATCGACGAGCGGCTGCTAGTGTCTGGCGCCGAAACGCGCGGAGTTCCTCGGTGCCAGCCGTGCGCACTCCCACCGAAAGTTCCGTCAGAGTGGCCACCGAAATGCGGCCCTCTCCGGACGGCCTCGCTGCGATGGGGCGCCGCTGCTCGGCAGCCACGAAGATGCTGGTATCGACCAGGAAACCCGTCACGGGATCATGTCGTCCGTGCTCAGATCAACGTCAAAGTCCTCGGCTGCGGAGTCCATACCCAGCCTGGCTGCCAGGGCACTGATCTCGGCAAGATCCGCCATAATCTGATCCGTCGGACGCCGTTCGCTGCGGGTTTCGCGCGGCAGGATGTCGGCAACGGGGCGGCCATGAACTGTCAAGACGACCGGTTCGCCACTCTGTAGAGCCGCAATCACTCGAGCCGTGTGATTGCGTAGTTCGCGCACCGATACGTCCACGTGGCACAGCGTAGCACTGTGCTCTCGACGAACGTCGTGGCCGCGACCACCGCGTGGCCGGTCGGTCGGTGGAGACGAGGGGACTCGAACCCCTAACCCCCGCCTTGCAAAGGCGGTGCTCTGCCAGTTGAGCTACGCCCCCCGGGGCCACCGCGCGCACAGCCCGCGGCGGACGCTTTGGCGACTAGCGCAGGTCGGGCGCCGTCGTAGCCTCGGTCCACAGGTCCTGCTCGGCCTGGGACGCGGCCTTCTTGCGCTGGAAGATCACGGCGCCGACGCCGGCGAGCAGACCGAGGACGAGGAGCTTCTTCATGGGGCTCTCCCTAGCAGGAGTACGGGGACGACACTGGTGGGCCTAGATGGACTTGAACCATCGACCTCTTCCTTATCAGGGAAGCGCTCTAACCGAGCTGAGCTATAGGCCCGCGGTGCGGCGCAAGATTACCGGACGGCAAGCACCTACCCAAACGCGGTGACGTGGGGGCTCAACCCTCCTCGGACAAGGTGACCTCCAGGCCGCCGGTGATGCCGACGGTCAGGTTGTAGAGGAACGCGAACAGGGTGGCCAGCGCCGAGACGAGCACGATCTCCACCGCCGCCAGCAGCAGGGTCACCCCCATCACGCGGCCGAAACCCAGCACCGCGGCGAGGTCGAAGGATGTGGTCGCGGTCCCCACGATGTCGTTGACGGTACGGGTCAACGCTGTGAAGACCCCGGTCACGTCCAGCACCCACCACAGCACGGACACCGAGACGGCCGCAACGATCGCGATTGCTACCGAGATCATGAAGGCCGACTTCATCACCGACCACGGGTCCAGGCGGCTGACATACAGCCGGGCGCGACGCGGACCAGCCGGCCGGGACGCTACGGGGCGCGCCTCCGGAGGCCGTTCCGGGGTCGCCATCCCGGCATCCTCTCGCCAGTCCCGGGCTGCCTGCACACGAGCACCTGTACGCGGGTCGTACCGGACGGCGACCTGGGCACGCTGATCAGGCGAGCCGTTAGCGGCTTCGGTGGGTGCCGTGGCGGTCGCCGGCGGGCCCGGGCGGCCCACCGCACGGTCCGGCGGCGCGCCGACGGGTTCGGTGCGCCACCCGTCGGCGGGTGGGCCGCCCGAGCCCCGAGCGGGCGGCGGCACGCGCGTCCCGGCCATGAATCGTCCTCCCTAGGCCGACGCCACGGCGGCGTGACGGCTTGGCATCGCTGCGACGGTCTGGATGCCGGGCGTTCGGGCGTAGGCGGCAGGCAGCCCGCGGCTCCCCCATGATGACCCGACGCGGACGATCCTTCCCCATCGCCCCGCCGACACTCTCGGCTCAGTCATCCGAGGACACCTCGTCGCCGGATTCGGCGGTGGTGGCTGCCTCCTGCGTGACTGCGGCGCCCGCCCCGTCCGGGTCACCAGCCCCGTCGGCATCAACCACCTCGTCGGTCTCGTCGTCATCGGCTTCGGAGGAACTGGCCACGCCGACCACCGAATCACCCTCGGCCAGATCCATCAGGCGTACGCCCATGGTGTCCCGACCGGTCGGCTTCACGTCCGCGACGCGGGTGCGGATGACCACGCCGTTGGACGCGATGGCGAACAACTCGTCGGACTCGTCGCAGACCAACGCGGCCACCAGGGACCCGCGCTCGCTCACCAAGCGCATCCCGATCACTCCGAGGATCCCGCGACCCTTGGCGGCCCACTCCTCCACCCGGGTTCGTTTGGCGAAACCGCCGTCCGTGACGGTGACGACGTACGCACCCGGCCGGGCCACCTCCATGGCCAGCAGTTCGTCATCGCCGCGGAACCGCATGCCGATGACGCCCGTGGTCGCACGTCCCATCGGACGCAGCACCTCATCCGAGGCGGTGAACCGACTGGACATTCCCTTGCGGGAGACCACGATGAGATCGTCATCCTCGGACACCAGTTGTGCGGAGATGAGTTCGTCATCCTCGCCCAGGTTGATGGCGATGATTCCGCCGCTGCGGTTGGAGTCGAACTCCGTCAACCGGGTCTTCTTCACCATGCCCGCTCGGGTGGCGAGCACCAGATAGGGGGCGACGTCATAGCCCCGCATCGACAGCACCTGCGCGATTTGCTCATCCGGGCCGAACGCCAACAGGTTCGCGACGTGCTGGCCGCGGGCATCGCGGCCAGTGTCGGGGAGTTCGTACGCCTTCGCCCGATAGACCCGACCCTTGGTGGTGAAGAACAAGAGCCAGTGATGCGTTGTCGTGACGAAGAAATGTTCGACCACGTCGTCGGCGCGCAACGCAGCGCCACGTACGCCACGGCCACCCCGGCGCTGCGCCCGGTAGAGATCGGCGCGGGTGCGTTTCGCGTAGCCGCCGTCGGTGATGGTGACGACGACGTCCTCCTCGACGATGAGGTCCTCGTTGGTGACTTCGCCGTCCCACGGCAGCAACGCGGTACGCCGCTCGTCGCCGTGCTTGTCCACGATCTCGGTGAGTTCGCTGGAGATGACCCCGCGCTGCATCTCGTCGCTGGCGAGCAATTCCTCCAGGGAGGTGATGAGCGCCATCAACTCGTTGTACTCATCGATGATCTTCTGGCGCTCCAGCGCAGCCAACCGGCGCAGTTGCATGTCCAGGATCGCGCTCGACTGGACCTCGTCGATGTCCAGCAGGGCCATCAACCCGGTCCGGGCCTCCTCAACCGTGGCCGAGGCACGGATCAACGCGATGACATCGTCGAGGGCATCCAACGCCTTGAGGTAGCCACTGAGGATGTGGGCGCGGTCCTGAGCCCGTCGCAGCCGGAATCGGGTCCGCCGCTGGATGACCTCGATTTGGTGGGCGATCCAGTGGCGTACGAAGGAATCCAGGCTGAGCGTCCGTGGCACCCCATCGACCAACGCCAACATGTTGGCGCCGAAGGTGTCCTGGAGTTGGGTGTGCTTGTAGAGGTTGTTCAGCACGACCTTGGCGACGGCGTCCCGCTTGAGGATGACGACCAGCCGTTGTCCCGTCCGCCCCGACGACTCGTTACGCAGATCCGCGATCCCGGTGACCTTGCCGCCGTCGACGAGTTCAGCGATCCGCAGCGCCAGGTTGTCCGGGTTGACCTGATAGGGCAGTTCGGTGACCACCAGAGTCTGCCGGCCGCGGGAGTCTTCCTCGATCTCGACGACCGCGCGCATCGTGATCGAACCACGTCCGGTGCGGTAGGCGTCCTCGATGCCCTTGCGGCCGATGACCGACGCAGCGGTCGGGAAATCCGGGCCCTTGATGCGTTCCATCAGCGCGGCGAGGAGTTCTTCCTTCGACGCACTCGGGTTCGCCAACGCCCATTGCACACCCGCGGCAACCTCGCGCAGGTTGTGCGGCGGGATGTTCGTCGCCATACCCACCGCGATACCGGCACTGCCATTCACCAACAGGTTGGGGAAACGGCTGGGGAGAACCGCCGGTTCCTGCGTCTTCCCGTCGTAGTTGGGTGTGAAGTCGACGGTGTCCTGATCGATGTCACGGACCATCTCCATGGCCAGTGGCGCCATCCGGCACTCGGTGTAACGCATCGCGGCGGCCGGGTCGTTGCCGGGGGAGCCGAAGTTCCCCTGCCCGGCCACCAGCGGATACCGCATCGCCCACGACTGGGCCAACCGCACCAGGGTGTCGTAGATGGCGCTATCGCCGTGCGGGTGGTAATTGCCCATCACCTCGCCGACGACGCGAGCGCACTTGGAGGGGCTGCGGTCCGGCCGGTAACCCCCGTCGTACATCGCATACACGACCCGGCGGTGGACCGGCTTGAAGCCGTCGCGCACGTCGGGCAGCGCGCGGCCGACGATGACGCTCATCGCGTAGTCGAGATAGGAGCGCTGCATCTCGACCTGCAGGTCGACTGGCTCGATTCGGCCCAGGTGCGGCAACTCGGGGGCGTCCGTGCCGGTGTCGATGTCGTCGGCCACGCGGTGTCAACTCCTCAGCAATACGTATCTGTTTACAGGGGCGGGCTCAGATAACGCTCAGATATCCAGGAACCGGACATCCTTGGCGTTGCGCTGGATGAACGACCGCCGGGAGTCGACGTCCTCGCCCATCAGCACGGTGAACAACTCATCCGCCTGCGCCGCGTCGTCGAGCGTGACCTGCAGTAGCACCCGTCGCTCCGGATCCATCGTGGTCTCCCACAACTCCTCGTGGTTCATCTCCCCGAGGCCCTTGTAACGCTGGACGCCTTCCTTCTGCAGCTTGCGCCCGGCCTCCACGCCGACGGCGATCAGACCGTCGCGTTCACGGTCGGAATAGGCAAAGCCGGGATCACCCTGCGTCCACTTCAACTTGTATAGCGGGGGTTGCGCGAGGAACACATGCCCTAGGTCGATCAGCGGCCGCATGAACCGGAACAGCAGCGTCAGCAGGAGGGTACGAATGTGCTGGCCGTCGACGTCCGCATCGGCCATCAGGACAACCTTGTGGTAGCGCAGTTTCGCCAGGTCGAAATCCTCCTGTACGCCGGTGCCGAACGCCGACACCAGGGCCTGGACCTCGGTGTTGTGCAGCACCCGGTCGATGCGGGCCTTCTCGACGTTCAGGATCTTCCCGCGGATCGGCAGGATCGCCTGGGTGTGCGGGTCACGGCCCTGCCGGGCCGAACCACCGGCGGAGTCGCCCTCGACGATGAAGACCTCACACTCTTCGGGGTTCGTCGACGAACAGTCCTGGAGTTTCCCGGGCAGCCCACCGCCGCCGAGCAGCCCCTTGCGGTTGCGGGCCAGGTCGCGGGCCTTGCGAGCCGCCGCGCGCACGATCGCCGCGGACACCGACTTGCGGGCGATCTCCTTGCCCTCGCCCGGGTTGGCCTCGAACCAGGCACCCAGTTGGTCGTAGCACACCTTCTGCACAAAGGTCTTGGCCTCGGTGTTCCCGAGTTTGGTCTTCGTCTGTCCCTCGAACTGGGGGTCCCGCAGTTTCACGCTGACGATCGCGGTGAGGCCTTCACGTACATCCTCACCAGACAGGTTCGAGTCCTTGTCCTTCAGCACACCCCACTCGCGCGCGAACTTATTGACCAGCGAGGTCAACGCGGACCGGAAACCCTCCTCGTGCGCGCCGCCCTCTGTGGTGTTGATGGTATTGGCGAACGTGTGCACCGACTCGGAGAAACCGGTATTCCACTGCATCGCGATCTCGGCGGCGATGTGTTTGTCATCGGCCTCGGATTCCAGATGGATGACGGTGGCGTGCGAAGGACCCTTGCTGGCGTTCAGGTATGTGACGAAGTCGGCGATACCGCCGTCGTAGTGGTAGCGCACCGAGCGACGCTGGGTCGGCGACTCCTCCGGGATCGCCTCCTCGTCGGGCTCGGTCGGCTCCGGAGTGCGCTCGTCGGTCAACGTGATCGTGACACCGCGGTTGAGGAACGCCATCTCCTGGAAACGCCGCGCAAGGGTCTCCATGTCGTAGTACGTGGTCTCGAAGATGTTCGGATCGGCCCAGAAGGTGACCGTCGTCCCGGTCTGGTCGGTGGCCTCGCCGCGCTCCAGCGGCGCCATCGGTGCCCCGTGCGCGTACGACTGCCGCCAGACATAGCCGTCGCGGCCGATCTCGACATCGAGCTGGGTGGACAGCGCGTTGACGACGGAGACCCCGACACCGTGCAGACCGCCGGAGACGGCATACCCGCTGCCGCCGAACTTGCCGCCGGCGTGCAGGACCGTCAGCACCACCTCGACCGCGGGCTTCTTCTCCACCGGATGCATGTCGACCGGGATGCCCCGGCCGTTGTCCACGACCCGCACGCCGCCGTCGGCCGACAAGGTGACGTCGACGGTGTCGCAATAGCCGGCCAGGGCTTCGTCGATCGCGTTGTCGACGACCTCGTAGACCAGGTGGTGCAGGCCCCGCTCACCGGTGGAGCCGATATACATCCCCGGGCGCTTGCGGACGGCGTCGAGTCCTTCGAGGACGGTGATGTCGCTGGCGTCATAGGACACGGGTGAACGGCCTCCTGCTGCGAGTCGGGCAGCCGTACGCCGGTGGGCACACCGATCACCGGTGGCCGCAGGGGACCCCAGCCGGGGGTCGGCTCATGCGATCAGGCGGTGACGGGTGCGTCCAGCGGGCGATCGTGGGACGGCGGCCGTGAACGAGCCCTCATCCTATCGGTCCCAGCGCTCACACGGGTGCTCACAAGGCCCGTACACACACCTAGCGCGCAACGTCCGGGTAGGGCGCATGCCCCTCCCTGCGACCGACGGTCCGTTGGGTTCTGGTGGCCGCCAGCGGCAATCGGCCGAGCTCAGCCGTAGGTGTCTCGGGGCCCCCGACCCTTGACCCGCCAGGCGCCGGCGGGTCGCACCGGTGCCGCCGGGCCGAGGATGACAATGTCGGCGACAGCGCGGCCACCGCCGGCGCGGGTGGTGCCGACCTCGGCATCGATACGGGTACGCAGGGTGGGCAGCAACAACCGCAGTTGAGTGGCCCAGGCCGTTGAGTCGGCGCGCAGGTGCAGCCGGGCGGCCTCTGGGTCGTAGGACTCGATCTGGACATGCTCGGCGATCTCCGGCCCGACGATCTCGGCCCACCGCCCGGTCAGCGACCCCACGGCCGCCTCGGTCTGCCAGCCCCGGTCGCGGACCAGCCGGTCGAAGGCGCCGGCCAGCGGCTGCGGGTCGCGCTCGTCCGGCCCGGGGCCGCTGCGCAAGTCGGCCAGCCTTCGTGCAGACAGCCGCCGGGACCCTGACGTGGTCGAGCGCGCGGCACCGCGCCGGGGCGGGTCGGTGTAACCGGGGTCCCCGTTGGCTCGAGCCCGGGCATCGGCGCGGGCCTGGGCCAGTGCCGTGCGGGCCAGGTCGACCCCGCCCGGGGGGGTGGCGCCCGGGGGGGTGGCGCTCGTGGCGGGACGCGGCGGTGTCACGGCCGGGTCCGGCGGGGTGGCGGGCTCCTTGCCGCCTGGTTCAGTCGGCACGGCGCACCTTCCCGTCCGCCACTTCGACCCGGTCGCCGCGCAGGACGTCGGGGACGTCGGCGGCGACCGCGGCGGTGACCAGCACCTGTTCGGCGTCGGCGACCAGACCGGCCAGCCGACTGCGGCGGTCGGTGTCCAGCTCGGCGAACACGTCGTCCAACACCAGGACCGGCTCGCCGTCCCCGGTCGCATCCGCCCGCAGCAGCGCATACGAGGCCCACCGCAACGCCAGCGCGAAGGTCCAGGACTCGCCGTGGCTCGCGTAGCCCTTGACCGGCAACTCCCCCAACGCCAGCGGCATCTCATCGCGCTGCGGGCCGACCAGGGTCACCCCGCGGTCAAGTTCGTCGCGACGTCGGGCCGCGACGGCCGCCAGCAGCGCTGCGTGCACGACGGCAGGAGTGGGCAGCGGTTGCGGATCGTCCCGGAGATCAGCGGGGTCGGGCAGGTCGGGTGCCCAAGCGCAGGCGTACGCGGCGCTGGCGGGGACGTCGGCGCCGGACAGTGCTGCGTACCCCTGCCGCAGGTAGGGCTGCAGGCGCTGCAACAGGTCCAACCGAGCCACGACCAGTTGCGCGCTGAGGGCGGCGAGCTGTTCGTCCCAGACCTCCAGGGTCGCCACGACCGCACCCTCGTTGCCGCGTCGAGCCGCAGAAGCGCTGCGCAGCAACGCGTTTCGCTGCCGCAGGACACGGTCCAGGTCGGCGCGGACACCCGCCAACCGGGGCGTGCGCTGGACCAGCAGGTCGTCGAGGAAGCGGCGCCGCTCACCGGGGTCGCCCTTGACCAGGACGAGGTCTTCCGGTGCGAACGACACGGTCCGCAGCGCCCCGAGGACCTCCCGCGGCCGGGGGACCGGGCCCCGGTTGACCCGGGCCCGATTGGCCTTGCCGGGGTTGATCTCGATCTCGATCAGGGTGGCCCGGCCGGCGCGCTGCACCTGCACGCGCACGATGGCCCGCGGCGCCCCGGCTCGGACCAGCGGGGCGTCGGTGGCGACCCGGTGACTGCCGAGGGTCGCGACATAGCCCAAGGCCTCGACCAGGTTGGTCTTGCCCTGTCCGTTGGGCCCCAGGAACGTCGTGATCCCCGGCTCGAGGCTGAGGTCGACCTCGGCGTAGGACCGAAAGTCGATCAGCGACAGGCGACGGACATGCACCGACGCCCGACTCAGCCGGCCAGCCGGATCGGCATGATCAGATAGCGGTAGTCGGGCACCACGGCCGAGTCGTCGGCGGCATCGGCGGGTTGCCCGGACAGGACCGCCGGCTTGGATGGCAGCGTAAAGGCGAAGCGGACGCTGGGATCGGTCAGCGCGTTGACGCCGTCGAACAGGAAGTCGGGGTTGAAGGCGATCTCGATCGGGTCGCCCTCCAACCGGCACTCCACCGCCTCCACCGCCTGCGCCTCGTCCCCGCTGCCGGCCCGCAGCACCACCTCGTCACCGTCGAAGGACAGCCGGACGGGGGAGTGGCGCTCGGTGACCAGTCGTACGCGTTTGAGCGCGTCGACGAAGCCGGTGGTCTCGACGAACGCCACCGTCGACACCGCGGACGGCAACAGGTTGCGGTATTGGGGGAAGGCGCCGTCCAGGACGCGGGTGGTGGTGTGCCGTCCATTGCCCTCGAAGCCGACGATGCCCTGCCCGAGGCCGCCGTCGGCCAACGCGGCGGACAGCGCCACCGAGACGAGGGGGGAGCCGGCGAGGGTCTTGGCGGTGTCGGCCAGCGTGCGGGCCGGGATCAGTGCTGCGGTCTGCAGGTCGGGGCTCTCGGGCATCCACGACACCTCGCGAACTGCGAGTCGGAACCGGTCGGTGGAGGCCAGCGTCAGCCGGTCGCCATCGACTTCCAGGCGCACCCCGGTGAGCACCGGGACGGTGTCTTCGCGGGCGGCAGCGATGGCGACCTGTTGGACAGCCGCGGCGAAGGTGGCCCCGTCGATCGTCCCGGCCTGCTCGGGCATCGACGGCAGCGCCGGGTAGTCCTCGACCGGCAGGGTCGGCAGCCGGAACGAGGCACGGCCGCAGGTCAGCAACAACCGGCTGCCCTCCAGCACCACCGAGACCGGCTGGGCGGGCAACGACCGGGCGATGTCAGCCAGCAGCCGGCCGGACACCAGCGCCCGACCCTCGGTCTCGATGTCAGCGTCGACCTCGACCCGGGAGGAGGCCTCCTGGTCGTACGTGGACAACACCAGCCCTTGGTCATCGACGGTCACCAGCAAGCCGGACAGGACCGGCGCCTTGGGCCGTGGGGACAGCGTGCGGGATGCCCAGGCCACGGCCTCGGCCAGCCGGTCCCGCTCCACTCGAAACTTCACTACGTCCTCCTCCGGCCCGGTGACCCGGCGCACCTGCGACTGAGCATCTTGTCAGCCCTGGTTGATGGCCGTTGGCGTGTCCCTAGCGTCGGGCCCTGTTGCGGCACTCGATGCTGCATCGTCGGCCCCGGTCGGACGGGTTGTCGCGCGCTGTCCCCAGGTAGGCGGGCAGCAGATGTCTGGTCGACATCGCCTGATTGATAGAAGGAGTCGTCGTCATAGGGGTGGTGGACGGCGGGGATAACCGCTCTTCCCGCAGGTGGCGTGGCGTGTCGCCGTACACGGGGGCTCTGGACGGTGCTGTGGGTGCCGGCCTCGGCCTGGGGACGGAACAGCGGTTCACGCGGCAATCCCCAGCCCGTCCACTGCCCTCGCCTCGCTATCCACACGGTTGTCCCCAGGCTGTGAACACGGTGCGCAACGGGAGTCGGACCGATGGTGACGCCTCGAATCTGGTGCGTGGCAGGGACGGGGCGAAGGCCGTTGGCGTGCGGGTCGTCGGCCCCTGTTGACGGGGCCTGACGCGGATCGTGGGCCGAGGCGAAACCGGCGGCGGCTGGGCATGTGTAAGGCATTAGCAGCCCCCCGTCGAAACCCGCCGGCCCCCTAGTCCGAGCGCCCCTGGACACGGATCCGAGAGGTCAGCTCGGTGACCTGGTTGTAGAGACTGCGGCGCTCGGCCATCAGGCCCTTGATCTTGCGGTTGGCATGCATCACGGTCGTGTGGTCACGGCCGCCGAAGGCTGCGCCGATCTTTGGCAGCGACAAGTCGGTGAGCTCGCGGCACAGATACATTGCGATCTGGCGGGCATTGACCAACACCCGACTGCGCGAGGACCCGCACAGGTCGTCGATCGTGATCCCGAAGTATTGCGCCGTCTGAGCCATGATCACCGCGGCCGTGATGCTCGGGCCGGTGTCCGAGGGCAGGAGGTCACGCAGGACCGCCTCGGCCAGCGCCAGGTCGATCGCCTGCCGGTTGAGATTGGCGAAGGCACTGACCCGGATCAATGCACCTTCGAGTTCTCGGATGTTTGTGGAGATCTTCGAGGCGATGAACTCCAGGACCTCGGGTGGCACGGGGAGGCGTTCCTGCGCGGTCTTCTTGCGAAGAATGGCGATGCGGGTTTCCAGGTCGGGGGGTTGAACGTCGGTGATGAGCCCCCACTCGAATCTCGAACGCATCCGGTCTTCGAAGTCCTGCAACAACTTCGGCGGCAGGTCCGAGGTGACGACGATCTGCTTGTTCGCGTTGTGCAGGGTGTTGAACGTGTGGAAGAACTCCTCCTGTGTCTGGACCTTTCCCGACAGGAACTGGATGTCGTCCACCAGCAGAACATCAACATTACGGTATCGGCGCTGAAAAACTGCGGCCTTGTCGTCACGAATGGAATTGATGAATTCGTTGGTGAACTCTTCGGAGCTCACGTAGCGAACTCGGGTGCCACTGAACAGCGTGCGCGCGTAGTGGCCGATCGCATGAAGCAGGTGGGTCTTTCCCAGCCCGGAACCGCCGTAGATGAACAGTGGGTTATACGCACGGGCGGGCTGCTCGGCGACGGCGACCGCGGCCGCATGGGCGAATCGGTTGCTGGAACCGATGACGAACGTGTCAAACGAATATTTCGGGTTGAGCCGACTGCCCTCGTTGTCCAGTCGGGTACCCGGCGAGCCACCGCCGGGGCGCTGGTTGCCGCGGGCACGGCCCTGTGGTGAGCCCTGTGGTGCGGACGACAGTGCTGCTGAAACTGAGTCGAGGTCCTCCGGACCGAGCAGGGACTCTTGCCGAGGTGCCGGTCGGCGTTCCGCCTCCGGGTTGTCCGCACGCAACTGGTCGGGGCCGTCGAACGGGCGGGGGGATGCCGACCGCCACGGATCGTCGAACCCGCTGGAGTGCGGCCCGGGTGGATACCCGGGCGTGATCGCGGTGGTCATGGAGACGTCCGCGGTGGCGCCGGCGTTGGTCCCGGACTCGGACTCGGCGGACTCCGCGGTCGTCGGCCAACCCGCGGGCGGCCCGGACGGCGTGGGGGGCCGGAACGAATCGAGGGACGGGGGCCGGTCGGGCTGGCGGTCCACATCGGTCCCCGCGTGGCTACCCGGGTGCGCGGGGTCTTCCGATGTCCAGGTGGTCGGCGGCTGCGGACCTGGGTACGAGGTCGGCACCTCCGACAGCGGCTGGTGCCCGTTCGCGGTGGCAGCGGCGTCCGCGGCTGCGGCTGCGGGGAAGTCCGCGGCGGTCGGGTCGCCATCCGCCGTACCGGAGCCGAGACCGTCGGCGTAGGTGGCGTCGGCTAGTTCGTCGGTCTCGTCATCGTCCAGCGCCGAAGTGCTGGTGGGGTCAACGGTCACGGCCAATCGGATCTCGCGACCCATGGCCCGGGACAGTGCCTCGATCACCAGGGGCCGCAGTCGGGTCTCCAGCACGTCCTTGGTGAACTCGTTGGGTGCAGCGACCAGGGCGGTGTCCTCCACCAGCACCAACGGTCGGGTCAGGCTGACGAAGGCGCGTTGTTGGGGAGTCAGCAGACCATCGGACAGGTCGGCCAGGGCCGTCGCCCACACCTCGGCGAGATCGGCGCCGTTCACGGTGGGGTCCCCCTCCCGAGTCGTCTTCGGATCGATCGTCGCCGCCACCGCCCTGCCCACTTCGCCGGCACCACTAGCCCGCCCTTAGTGCCACTGTCCTGCCCACATCGACGCGTCCCGACCCGTTTCGTCGGGTCACGAACTGAGCCGGTCTGGGCACCTCGGCGCCGGACCGGCCCCCATGAGCGACATCCACACCGTTGTCCACAGGGTGTGGAGACCAACGGCCGAGGCCCGAGATGGTGAGGTCCAGGGGCCTTCTCGGGGCCCTGCGGCTCTCTTCTCAGGCTCTGCGGACGGGGTCGCAGTGGCACCAATGGACGCCGACCTTAGTGAGCCCGCCGGACCCGTCACAAGTGGCTCATCCACATCCGGCCTCTCAGATGCGCACAGCCTCGGCGTGTCGCGCCCGCCGCCCGGCGTGCCGTGCGGGAGGGTGGCCGGTCGGGTCTGTGGGGATCTCGCCTATTTGACCAGGGCCCTGCTCGATTCGTACCGTAGGCCGACCCGTCTGACGGCGGTCGTCGCATGCCTGTGCCCCGGACGTGACCGGCGCTCCGGCGTCCGATGGTCACCGTTGCGTGGTGTCGAGACGCCGCCGGTGTGAACGAGTTCAGCTGCCAGGTGCGCCGGTGAGACTGCCGGGTCGCCGGATCGCTGTGCCGTGGGCACCGTACGTAGTCTCACCTGTACGACCGTTTCACCGTCCGCACCGCCGCATGTCCGTCGCACGTCCGCCGCAAGGAGCCCAGCGCCATGTCCAAGCGCACCTTCCAGCCCAACAACCGCCGCCGCGCCAAGACGCACGGCTTCCGGTTGCGCATGCGTACCCGTGCGGGCCGCTCGATCCTGTCCGCGCGCCGCGCTAAGGGCCGCACCACCCTGTCGGCCTGATCGCGGCGTCGAAGCCCGCTTTCAGATGCTTCCGGCAGCGAATCGGCTGCGTCGCAGTGGTGACATCCGTGCCACCGTGCGGCGTGGTCGTCGTGCCGGTCGGGACGCGGTGGTCGTCCATGCGCGCAGCTGCCCGCCGGAACGCAGCGCCCGCCCGGACGCCCTAACTGGCCCGCGGACATCGGGTTCGTCGACCCAGGTCCCCACGTCGAAGCAGGTCATCACGCCGCCGCAGGCCACGAAGCCGACGCAGGCCACAAAGCCGCCGCAGGTGGCCTTCGTGGTCAGCAAGGCAGTGGGCGGTGCGGTCGTACGCAATGCGGTGGCCCGACGACTGCGCGCCGCCATGGCCGCACGGCTGACTCGACTGCCGGCCGACTCCCAGTGGGTCGTGCGCGCACTGCCGCCCGCCGCGACGGCCTCCTGGGCGAGCATGGGGGCGCAAGTGGATGCGGCCCTGGACCGATTGATCCCACTCGGGCCGCGGGCCGGACGGTGAATGCAGTGATTCCTTCGACAGCCAACCAGCCGCCTGCCCCGATGCGGTCGTCGTGGTGGCGGACGGTGCTGCGCTGGCCGCGTACCGTGGCGGTTGCTGCACTGGTCGGCCTGGTCACGGTCTACAAGCGGTTTGTGTCACCGCTGCTCGGGCCGCGGTGCCGGTTCTATCCATCCTGTTCGACCTACGCGATTGACTCGCTGCGTCGGCACGGGCCGTTGAAGGGGACGGTCCTGGCTGGCTGGCGGTTGCTGCGCTGCAACCCGTGGAACCTCGGCGGTCTGGACCCCGTTCCGGATCGGCATTCTTGGCGTCCGGACATCCTGCCCGACGGCAAACCTCGCGTGCGCGAGGCGCAGCCGCATACGACTTCGACAACGCACAGCTGCGGAGCACACCGGTGAACCCGATCAACTGGCTCGAGTGGGTCGTCTCGTGGATCCTCATCGCCTTCCACACCGGACTCGGAAAGATCTTCGGGGACTCCAGTGGGTTTGCCTGGACGCTGTCCATCGTCGGCCTGGTCATCGTCATCCGGATCCTGCTGATCCCGCTGTTCGTCAAGCAAATCAAGTCCCAGCGCAACCTGCAGCTGATCCAGCCGCAGATCAAGGAGATCCAGAAGAAGTTTGCCGGGGACCGGGAGCGGCAGTCCCAGGAGCTGATGAAGGTCTACCGGGAGACCGGGACCAATCCGCTGGCCTCCTGCCTGCCGATCCTGCTGCAGGCCCCTATCTTTTATGCGCTGTTCCAGACCCTGCAGGGCATCGCGCAGAACATTCCCCGCGGGGTTCTCACCCCCGAACTCGTCGCGCAGGCCCGTGCCGCGAACGTCTTTGGTGCCCCGTTCTACGGAACCTTCCTGGGCGCCGCCGAGACACCGTTCCCCGCCACGACGCGGGTCGTCGCCTTCATCCTGATCATCCTGATGACGCTGACCACGTTCTTCACGCAGCGCCAGATGATCGTGAAGAACATGGCGTCGGACAACCCGATCGTGAAGCAGCAGAAGATCCTGCTGTACGTGTTCCCGCTGATGTTCGCCCTGGGTGGCATCAACTTCCCGATCGGCGTGCTCATCTATTGGTTCACCACCAACCTGTGGTCGATGGGTCAGCAGTTCTACGTCATCCGCAACAATCCGCAGCCGAATACCCCGGCCTATGAGGCGTGGGAGCGGCGCAAGGCGGAGAAGCAGGCGGCGAAGATGGTCGCCCGTGGCGAGGCACCCTCGATCGAGGCGGTGCTGGATCCGCCCCCGCCCCCGCCGCCGCCGCGCGTGCAGCCCAAGCGGCAGCCCAAGTCGCAGCGCAGCGCGCCGCGGCCGAACCCTGTGGTGGCCAAGCCGGCCCGACTGGAATCCGCGGCAGCTGAGTCTGTCGAAGCTGCGGAAACGGATCCCGCGGGCGTTGAGTCGACCGCGCCGCCAACGGCTGGACAGAACGGCTCCACCGCGGACCTCAGCGGCTCGGGTCCGTCATCGGGGTCGTCCCCGGGCGGGTCGAGCCAATCCGCTGGAGGTGCGAAGAAACCGACCGGTGCGGGGCGCAAGGGGAACGCCGCGCGCCCGTCAGGGAAGAAGAAGTGAGGCCAGCGCCGACGCGGTCGGGGTCGCGCGGTCTCCCGTACGAGGTCCGACGTCCATGGATTGATCGAGCAGGGTTCAGCATGAGGGAGTACGGCCGGTGACCGAGGATCTGACCATGACTGCCGAGCACGGGGATCCCCACCCGAGGCGGGATGACGTCGAGCCGGGCGCGGACAGCGGAGTGGACGCGGCGGCGGCCAGCTCGCCGGACGGCGGCGCGGCGACCGAGTCCCCAGCCGTCGCCGAGTCCACCGCGGAGCCCGCGGACACCCCCGAAGCCGAGGTCGCAAGCATGGCGACGAACTCGCGCGGCCCGGCCTCCGCGCTGCTGGAGCGCGAGGGCGACGTCGCCGCGGACTATCTCGAGGCGTTGCTGGATATCGCTGACCGCGACGGCGACATCGACATCGACATCGAGGGGGGTCGCGCGATGGTGTCCATCGTCGAGGCCAACGCTGGCGATCTGGGCGACCTCGTCGGAGACAACGGTGTCGTGCTGGAGGCTCTGCAGGACCTCTCCCGGCTGGCAGCCACGCGCGAGACGGGGGAGCGCTCCCGACTGATGCTGGATATCGCTGGTTTCCGTGCGGCCCGCCGTACGGCCCTGGAGGCGGTGGCGACCACCGCGATCGCGGAGGCCCGTCGACGCGGGGAGCCCGTGACCATGGACCCGATGACGCCCTTCGAGCGCAAGGTCGTCCACGACACTGTCGCCGCCGCGGGAATGACCAGTGAGTCGCACGGCGAATCACCGAACCGGCGCGTCGTCATCCGCCCCGCATGACCGTCTCTCGCGGGTGACACTCGGTCTGCTCGGCCTGCTCAAGGGTCCGACCGGTTCAACCGGTCCGACCGCTGAGTCCGTCGGGACATGTCCAGGGCCCGGCTGGGCGGGCTCGCGGCGACGCATGTCGGTGCGGGACGCACGTCGGTGAGGAAGGGCTGAGATGGGGGGCGACCGCTTCGTGCGCGAGGGTTCGGACCGGGACGCGCCGATCGAGCCGGCCGCTGCGATCGACTTTGCGGTCGACCCTGACGTACCCATGGACCCGGCCGAGGCCGAGTCGAGTGCACGCACCGCCGCGGCGCTGCTGTGGCCAGACGCGATGGACACGCTGACACGGTACGCAGACCTGCTGAGTACAGTCGGCCTGGAACGCGGTCTGCTGGGTCCCCGTGAGGTGCCGCGCATCTGGAACCGACACGTACTCAACTGCGCGGTCGTAGCACTGGACACCGAAGGCGTCTCTGGCGCGCTGGTCCGCGGTGCATCGGACCCCCGTGGGTTGGTCCCCGGGGGGTCCATCCCTGGTGGGTTGGTCCCCAGCGGCGCGAGCGTCCTGGATGTGGGCTCGGGTGCGGGCCTGCCTGGCCTGGTGTGGGCGCTGATCCGACCGGATCTGGAGTCCGTGATCCTGCTGGAGCCGCTGCTGCGTCGGGCCGCGTTTCTCAGTGAACTCATCGAGACGCTGGGCTGTGCCTCCCGCGTGAGTGTGCGGCGGGCTCGCGCGGAGGAAAGCGTGGGCGTTCTGAGCGCGGACGTCGTCACCGCCCGGGCGGTGGCTCCACTGGATCGGCTCGTCGGGTGGACGCTGCCGCTGGCGCGTGTAGGGGGGGCGGTCGCTGCGCTCAAGGGCTCGGGGGCTCGGGCGGAAGTGCCCGGTGCTCAGATGGCTGTGGACAGGTGGGGAGGCGGTGAGCCCGAGGTGGTGCAATGTGGGCAAGGAATTCTGGAACCGCCGACCAGCGTCGTGCTGATCCGGCGAACGACGGCGGGCACCGGAGCTCCGCTAGTGCGCAATGGTGCGGGGAACCCTCCTCGACGCTCGGGACGGAGGCACCGATGAGTGGGACGACGATGGGGCTGGGGTGGCCGTCGTCGGCACATGACGACGGCGTACGAAGTGAGGGCCTGGGCATCGACGATGTTTCCCGTGAAACAACGGGAGGCCTGGGATGGCCGAGTTTTCTGCTGCCGGTCGGCATGCAAGCGACCGAGAGGGACGTGGCTGCTGTTGCGACAGCGATAGGCGCTGCTGTCGGTGCGGCGTCATGAGCCGTAGGGGTGGCAGCCGGGTGGGCCGGGGAGCAGCAGCGTGACCGTGTTGTGGGATACGGGGGATACCCCCATCGCTCGTGCGGCACAGGCGGCCGTCGGTGTCCTGGCCGGTCGGGCCGGCACGCTGCCGCACCCGGACCGTACGCGCGTTCTGACGGTGGCGAATCAGAAGGGCGGCGTCGGCAAGACCACCTCGACGGTGAACCTGGCGGCCGCCCTGGCCTTGCACGGGTTGGAGGTCTTGGTCGTCGACTTCGATCCCCAGGGCAATGCGTCGACCGCGCTGGGGATCGAGCACCACACGGGCGTCACCAACGTGTACGAGGTGCTGGTTGAGGAACTGCCGCTGGCTGACGTCGTCGCTCCCGTCGCGGCTATCCCGCGCCTATTCGGCGTACCGGCAACCATCGACCTGGCCGGTGCGGAGATCGAACTGGTCTCCATGGTGGCCCGTGAGACCCGGCTGGCGCGGGCGCTGGAGGCGTACCTGCCCGAGCATCAAGGACGGTTCGGGCGGCGCTTGGACTACGTTCTCATCGACTGTCCACCGAGCCTGGGCCTGCTCACCTTGAACGCGATGGTGGCCGGACGCGAAGTGCTCATCCCGATCCAGTGCGAGTATTACGCACTGGAGGGGCTGGGGCAGTTGCTGCGCAACGTCGAACTGGTCCGCTCCCACCTCAACCCGGACCTGCGCGTCTCGACCATCCTGCTGACCATGTTCGACGGGCGGACGCGTCTGGCCGCCCAGGTCGCGGCGGAGGTACGCGAGCACTTCGGTGCCACCGTGCTGGACGCCGTGGTGCCGAGATCCGTCCGGGTCTCAGAAGCGCCATCGTTCGGCCAGACGGTCCTGACGTACGACCCGGGATCACCGGGCGCCCTGGCCTACCTGGATGCGGCGCGTGAGCTGGTCCGGACCGACCCGGACCGCGCGCCCGACGACTCGGTAGCACCGGAGTGATCGAACCGGATTTCCCGAATAGCCGAGGTTCCGGGCTGGACCGAATGTGAGGGTCCCACCGCGCGACCGAAGTCAGCAGGACCAGCCCGACCGATGAACCATCCGCCAGCAGGACCGCCAGTGTGAGGGAGGGGCACGATGGGTGCACGGCGAGGTCTCGGCCGTGGTCTGGGTGCGCTGATCCCCACCGGACCACGTCCGGACGATGCGGCCGTGCCCGCGAAAGGCGTGGGCGCGCACAGTGATGGGGACGGTCCCCCGGGCACGGAGAATCGTGCTGAGCGGCCCAGTACAGATGATCGGCCCAGCACAGATGATCGTGCCAGGGAAGGAAGCTCCGTCGTCGCGTCGGGCGATGAACAGGCGGTCGGGTTGGCGGTGATCCCGGGTGCCCGGCTGGCCGAGGTCCCCCTGGCCGCCATCAGGCCTAATCCGCGGCAGCCACGGCAGGAGTTCGACGAGGCGCTGCTGAGTGAGTTGGCCGCCTCGATCCGTGAGGTCGGGCTGTTACAGCCGGTGCTCGTACGCCCGATATCGGGTGCTCCGGCGACGAGTGCCGCAGGTGACGCGGACGCGGGTGTGGCCTACGAGTTGGTCGCTGGCGAGCGCCGCTGGCGGGCCTGCCAACTAGCCGACCTGACCACCGTGTCGGTCATCATCCGGGACACCAGCGACGACACGCTGCTCCGCGACGCGCTGATCGAGAACCTGCACCGGGCCGCACTGAACCCCCTGGAGGAAGCAGCCGCCTATGAGCAGCTGCTGGAGGATTTCGGCTGCACGCAGGAAGACCTGGCCGCGCGCGTGGGCCGCTCACGCCCGCAGGTCAGCAACACGCTGCGACTACTCCGGTTACCCGCGGCGGTCCAGCGGCGGGTTGCCGCCGGGGTCCTCAGCGCGGGGCACGCCCGAGCTCTGCTCGCGCTCCCGGACGTTGACTCGATGGAGCACCTCGCCAGCCGAATCGTGGCTGAGGGTCTGTCGGTGCGCGCCATCGAGGAGATCGTCATGCTCGGGCCGGATGGGGCACCGGCTCGCACCCGCACCCCCCGACCGCGGAAACCCGACGACCCGGAACTGCGGGAGGTCGCCGAGCGACTCGCTGAACGGTTCGACACCCGCGTCCAGGTCAGCTCTGGCCGGGGCAGGGGCACGATCACCATCGAGTACGGCGGCCCGGCCGATCTTGAGCGCCTGCTGGAGCTGTTGGCGCCGTAGGCGAAGCTCAAGCCGCTGTGACGTACTCGCGATCCTGGCTGGGACCTGCAGGCAGGATCAGGCTCCGGTGGCCTGGTCGACGAGGTCCGCAATGACTCGGCCAAGGTCTTCACCGGCGGCGGCAATCGCCTGTGGGAACAGCGAGGTCTCGGTCATGCCAGGGGCTGCGTTCACCTCCAGCAGCCAGGGGACCCCCGCCGCATCCACGATGAGGTCCGCGCGCGACCAGTGCCGTAAGCCGAGGGCCACGTGTGCGTCGATGGCCACCCGCGCGACGGCCGCGGCGACGTCGTCGTCCAGTCGGGCGGGGACGAAGAACTCGGTGGTCCCCGCGGTATACCGGGCGGTGAAGTCGTAGAAGTCGCCGTCCGGGGCGATCTCGACCGCTGGCAGGGTTCGCGGCCCGCCGGGTCCGTCCAGGACGCATACCGCCACCTCGGTGCCGGCGACATAGCGCTCAACCATCGTGGTGTCCCCGTACGCGAACGCACCGACCATGGCGGCGGGCAACTCTGCGGGGTCGCGCACGATGGCCGTGCCCAACGCCGAGCCGCCGCGAGTCGGCTTCACCACCACAGGCAGACCCAGGTGGTCGATGATCGCGGCGAGCACCCCGGGAGCGCCGAGCTCTCGGAAGGTGCTGTGCGGCAAGGCAACTGCGGCTGGTGTCGCCAGTCCGGCGCGGCCCAGGAGTGTTTTGGCCACCGGCTTGTCGAAGGCCAGCCGGCAGCCCTGTGGACCGGATCCGACGTACGGAAGTCGCAGCGCCTCCAGCACATCCCGAAGGGCCCCGTCTTCCCCAGCGGCACCGTGCAACAGGGGGATGACGCAGCGCGGCGGGTCCTGGACCAGTGCACCCAGCAGACCGGCGTCGATGTCGCGTTCGGCGACCTCGAGGCCGACGTGCCGCAGGGCGTCGGCTACCCGCCGGCCCGAGCGGATGGACACGTCGCGTTCGGGCGACAGGCCACCGGCGAGGACGAGGACGCGGCTCATGGTGGGCTCCTCCAGGGTTGGGCTCGACGATAGCGAGGCAGTGGCGGGCTCAGGCCAGGTCGGGGCCGGGCGCCTCGGACGCCGGCACTCCTTGCGTCTGTCCCGTCCCGCCGTGGTGCGCTGCCCGAGCCTTTCGTACGGCCGGCGGTTTCCGTACGGCGGGTGCGCTGGGTGCCGGCGCGCCGAAGGTCGCCATCAGCTCCAGCTCCTCCTCGATCACCCCACCCAGGCGGCGGACCCCCTCCCGGATGCGGTCGGGTTCGGGATAGCAGTACGACAGGCGCATGTTCCGGTGACCCTGCCCGTCGACGTAGAAACCGGTGCCCGGCACGTAGGCGACCAGCGAGGCCACCGCGCGCGGCAGCATCGCCTTGGCGTCGACGCCCTCCGGCAACGTGACCCACGAGTAGAAACCGCCACTGGGGTGGGTCCAGGTGGTGCCCACTGGCAGGTACGTGGCCATCGCGCCGAGCAGAGCGTCGCGACGTTCCCGGTACAGCTCCCGGAACACCTTCACCTGCTCGCGCCAGGGCTGCGACGCGAGGTAATCCGAGACCGTCAACTGGGCGAAGTTGGACGGGCAGAGCACGGCGGACTCCGCCGCCAGAACGAGCTTCTCCCGCACGCCGTGCGGCGCCACCGCCCACCCGACCCGCAGCCCGGAGGCGATCGTCTTGCTGAACGACCCGAGATAGACCACGCCCTGGTCGTCGTCGGCCCGGATCGCGCGCGGCACGACACCGTCGAAGCCGAGCAGCCCGTACGGGTCGTCTTCCAGCAGCAGCACGCCCTCCCGTTGGGCGACCGTCAGAATCTCGGCTCGCCGATTCGGGCCCTGGGTGACTCCCGCCGGGTTGTGGTACGAGGGGATCGTGTAGATCAACTTGGGTCGGCGACCGCTGGCACGCACCGCGGTGATGGCATCGCTCAAAGCGGTCGGCTGCAGGCCTTCGTCGTCCATCGGGACGTGCACGATGTCGCACTCGTAGGACCGGAAGACGCCCAGCGCGCCGACATAGGACGGCGCCTCGACCAGGACCACGTCGCCCGGGTCGCAAAAGACCCGGACCACGAGATCCAGGGCCATCTGCGAGCCCGTCGTGACGACCACATCGTCGGCGTGGGCGGTGATGCCGACCTCGCTCATCACATCCAGGATCTGCTCGCGCAGCACGACCTCGCCCTGCCCGGAGCCGTACTGCAGCGCCACGGCACCGCGTTCGCGTATCAGGTGCGCCACGGTGTCGGCCATGGCGTCCAGGGACAGCGCCTGGACGAACGGCATACCGCCAGCCAAGGACACGACCTCGGGTCGCGACGCGACGGCGAACAAGGCCCGGATCTCCGAGGCGGTCATCGCTGCGGCGCGCGCCGCGTACGACTCCACCCAAGGGTCGAGACGCGAGCCATGTGGCTGCGATGCGGTCACGACGATCACCTCCTCAGGGTTCGGGCGCGCCCCGGACTTGTCGCGCGGGACGGCAGGGCGACGCCGACGTCGCCGATTGCGGGTCCATTCTCCGCCAGTGGACCACCCACGCCGACCAGCGGGCACCGGTCGGCAGCCCGGGCCGTCAGTGGCGGCCCGCACAGCACCCGTCGCACACGAGTCGGCGGGTTCACGTTTGCCGCCGGGCAGAGGGTCCGGTCTGCTGGCTTGCCTGCTTTCAGGTCGACCTGCTCGCGGCCCGCTTACGATGGAGCGCGGATCTGTGCCGCAGATCTCAGGGAGGCAGTATGCGAGTCTTGCGGTGGGCGGTCGCGGCCGCTGCGCTCGGGGTGTTAGCCGGTTTCGCGGCCGGCCTGATGCGCCCCCATCCGGTGTCCGACTATCACCCTGGCTACGACGTCCCACCGCCGCGCGGCTGATCCGCTTCCTGCGGTTACTGCGGGGCGAAGAAGTTGACGACGGCGGCGGCGATGCCCTCCGCTAGTGCGTCGATGAACGCGTCGTCGGTGAGCCGCACGGCGTCTCCGGGGTGGCTCAGGTAGCCGCATTCCACCCGTACCGCTGGCATCCGGGTCAGTCGCAGCAGGTCCCAGGTCTTGGCGTGGACACGGCAGTCCAGTAGGTCGGTACGAGCGACGATTTCGTGCTGAACGAGTTCGGCGGCGCACTGTCCCGCGACCGAATACGGCCCGGTGGTGTCGCCGTAATAGAACGTTGCGGCGCCATGGGCACGCGGACTCGCGCTCGCGTCCAGGTGAATGGAGACAACCAGGTCGGCGCCGGTGTCATTGCAGAATTGGGCCCGACTGGTCTCGTCCAGATGGCCACGTAAATCGCTGCCCGGTCCGCGGGTGAGCAGCACCTGCGTACCGATGGCCGCCAGCCGCCCTTCGATCCGAGCCGTGATCTGCTCAGCGACCCGCGCCTCGGCGAGCGTGCCGACCAGGGACCCAGGATCACCGCCGCCGTGGCCGGGGTCCAGCACGACGACCTTGTCCTGGACTCCGGTGCGCACGCCACTGAGGGCCGCCGACTCGCGCAAGGTCCCGGGCGCGCCGCCACCGACCGTGCGTACCAATCGGTCCAGCGCCCGGAATGTCTCCGGGCCGCACGTACCGTCCGGTTCCAGGCCCACGTTGCGCTGAAACTCCCGCAGTCCGGAGTCGGTCAACGGTCCGAACACGCCGTCGACCCGGCCGCAGTCGAAACCCATGGTCTCCAGGCGCCGTTGCAGGAAGGTGACATCGTCCCCGGCAGCCAGATGCCCGGCGGTGTACGACAACACGCGGTCCCCGAGTCGCCAGCGGGCCTCCTCGAGGCGGCGGAACGTCTGCGAACCGACGATGCCGTCGACGGTGATGCCACGCTCCTGTTGAAACCGTCGCACGGCCACATCGATGTCGTCGTCGAACACGGCGTCGTCGAGACCCCGAATCCCGTCGGGAGCCGTACACAGGTCGAGCCTGGCGAGCCGGTGTCGAATCTCGGCCACCGCCGGGCCAACCGAGCCACGCGCGAAGACGACGCGCAAGGTCCCAGTCGATGTGTCGGTGGCGGTGAGCACGCTCAGAGGAACGCGGCCAGATCGTTCAGCAGGGCAGCTTTCGGCTTCGCCCCGATGATCTGCTTGACCACCTGACCACCGGAGAACACGTTCATGGTGGGAATCGAGGTGATGCCGTAGGCGGCTGCGGTGGCCGGGTTCTCGTCCACGTTCAGCTTGGCAACGATGATCTTGTCCGGATGGGAGCGGGCGATCTCCTCCAGCACCGGCGACACCATTTTGCACGGTCCGCACCACTCGGCCCAGAAGTCGACGAGGACGGGTGTGGTGCTGGCCAGCACGTCGTCGGCGAACGAGGCGTCGGTCACGGTCTTCGTGGCCACAGTGATCCTCCAGGTTGGGGCGGTCCCGGCCCACGACCTCCGGGGTGGGGCGACGTGGCCGCCCAGTATCGGCGTTGGGAAGTGGGCCTCGGTTGGAGCGGGTCGGTGCGGGTTGGTGTCACGAGCCCGGGCCCAGGTGTCGCTGCGCGACGGCGGGGCCGAACGAATCGGAGACACCAGGTTGAGCGTACGGCCTAGGCAGTGATCATCGGGCCAGCGGCTTGGCTGCTCCGCACCGCTACGGCTGGCCGGAGCTGCGGGACCCATGGCGTGCGCCGGGCCCCAGTCCTGCGCTGGCCCCATGCTGTGCTGGCTGAATGGCTGGTCTCGATGATCGCCGGGTGCTGCTGAATGCCCGGCACTGGCCTAAACCCGGTGGCGGAGCTCACGCCGAGGTGGACGCGACCACGGGATCGCCGGTCAGGCGGGCATCGTCCAACGCGGCCAGGTAGTGCTCGGCGTCCAAGGCCGCGGAGCAACCGGAACCCGCGGCGGTGATGGCCTGTCGGTAGGTGTGGTCCACCAGGTCCCCACACGCGAACACGCCGGCCAGGTCGGTACGGCTGGACCGGCCTTGCGCGAGCACGTAGCCGTTTTCGTCCAGCGGCACCTGGCCCCGGATGAGTTCCGAGCGGGGATCGTGGCCGATGGCGACGAACAGCCCGGTGATGGCGAGTTCGGAGGTGGCACCGGTCTCGGTGTCACGCAGCATCAGACCGCTGACCTTGTCCGTTCCGAGCACGTCGGTCACCTCGGCGTTCCACGTGAAACGCATCTTCTCGTTCGCGAAGGCGCGTTCCTGCATGATCTTGCTGGCCCGCAGCGAGTCCCGACGGTGGATCAGGGTGACCGAGTTGGCGAACCGGGTCAGGAAGGTGGCCTCCTCCAGAGCTGAGTCGCCACCGCCCACGACGGCGATGTCCTGGCCGCGGAAGAAGAAGCCGTCGCAGGTGGCGCACCACGAGACACCATGGCCGGACAGCCGCTTCTCGTTCGGCAGCCCGAGCTCGCGGTAGCCGGATCCCATCGACAGAATCACGCTGTGCGCGGTGTGCGCCTGGCCCTCGCCGTCGGTGACGGCCTTGAGTGAACCGGTCAGGTCCATCGCCGTCACGTCATCGGTGATCAGCGTGGCGCCGAATCGCTCGGCCTGCGCTCGGAACTTCTCCATCAGCTCCGGGCCCATGACCCCGTCGGGAAACCCCGGGTAGTTCTCGACCTCGGTGGTGTTCATCAGTGCGCCACCCGCGGTCACCGCGCCCTCAAAGAGCAGAGGCTCCAGCCCGGCCCGAGCGGCGTAGATCGCGGCGGTATACCCAGCCGGCCCGGATCCGACGATGATCACGTTGCGAGTTTCGCTCATCAGGTTTCCTTCCACGATCTCTACGGCAGACGTCTAGACGCATCGGCGGCTATACCCCCACGGGTATCCACCCGGTCTCCTCCAACGATCGTAGGCGCCGCGGGTATTCCCGGTGCCGTCGCTGCCAAGCGGTCACGGCCCGGGCCTCCCGCCCGTCCGCCACCAAGGCGGCTACGGTCCCCTGCCCCCAGTGCCCTGGGCGCTGAATCAGCGCGGCATCCGTGCGAAGAACTGGACCTGCGGGTCGCGGGCCGAGCAGGACATGGACACGATCCAGACGTCCAGGGCTCGGTCATCGCCCGGCGTCGGGAGGACGACCAGCAGCGCGTCCCGGCCAGCGAAGTGGCCATGGTCGATCGCGACCGGCAGGACGTCAGGGCCAGCGAGACCCACGACGCACTCGTTGAGCGCATCGGTGGAGAGCATGGTCGAGTCGGCCTTGTCGGAGCCGGCAGAGTCGCGCGGTGGCGCCGCACCCGCGCGCTTGGACGGCGCGGTCGGGCTCGCTGGGGCGCGCAGCCCGTCGGCGGCGGCCGCGGGGTTGGAGCCGAGCGGGTCCGTACCCCCAGTGGCCGAGTTGCTGCCCGGGTTCGCGGTAGCCCGATCCGCTTCCGACGGCGTCGCCGTGGGCGGTGGCGGAACCGGAAGAATCGCGGTCCCGGACCGTGTGGGGACGGCGAAGTTCGAGGCGGCCGGGCCCGAGGCGGCCGCGGAACCGGCTGGCAGTGGTTCCGTAACGGCGGCGGTGCCGGCCGCCGTACGGTTGCCATCGCCCAGCAACGAACGGACCTGTCCGGTCAACTGCCCCTGGGTGTACGTGATGCCGCTGGCCGTGAGGACAGTCGTCAGGGGGTCCCCGGCGATCGGTTCCATCGCCTCGGTGGCCGCGGTCGAGGCCAAAGCCGTGGTCGGAGCAGAACCGTCGTTGGACAGGGCCGCGCGTACGGTCGGTAGTGCGACCGCGCCGATGACGACCACCGCGGCGGCCGTCGCCAGCCACCCCAACCTGGGTACCCGCTGGGCGTGGCCAGATGTGGTCGGGTGCGCCGAGCCGGTGGTCGCGTGCATACCAGAGCGCCGACGACGAGACAGCCGAACCGAAGACGAAGGCAGCGGCGTAGCGGCCGGCGATGGCGTGGGCCCTGCCGTGGGCTCTGCGGTGGGCCCTGCGGTGGGCCCTGCGGTGAGAGTTGCGGCCGCCGCTGCCGCCGTCTGGATCCGCGGCAGATTGGTCAGCGTCGAGGCCAGTCGGGCCGCCACATCGGCAGGCATCGCGGGGCGTTGCAGCGAGGCGAGCAGGGTGATGACGAAGATCTCGTCGTCGTGGCTGAGCGGCGGCAGCTCCGCATCGTCATCCAGCGCCCAGCTGGCGTCCGGCGCTGCGTCGGGTGTCCGACCGCTGAACCGCGAGCCTTCGGGAAGCGCACCGTTGCCCGACTCACCGTCGCCCGACTCCGGACCGGTGGCCGGGGGTTCGCCCGGCGAGGGTCCCAGGGGGCCGGAGGTGGTCACGACTGGTCACCTCCCGGTGTGACGGACGACGGGGCTGGTCGAGTTCTCCCGACCGAAGGTGCGACGCCGGGCGAGCCGTCGAGGTTCCGCAGGTGTGCCAATGCAGTCGCCAGGCGGGCGCGGCCGCGATGGCAGCGGCTCTTCACGGTCCCGCTGGGCACCCCGAGAATCTCGGCCGCCGACTCCACCGGCCACCCTTCGATGTCGACCAGGACGATGGCGGCGCGTTGGTCGTACGGCAGGGCAGCCAGGGCGGCCTCGATCTGCACCGCGACCTCCCGCTCCCCGATCGCATCGCGCTGCTCGACCAGTTGGGCATGGCTGTCGGCGTCGTCGTCGGGCAGCGGAACGGTGCGCTGCGCCTTGCCGCGCCGCATCCGATCCAGGCAGGCGTTCACCACGATGCGATGCAGCCAGGTCGTGACGGCCGCGTCACCGCGGAACGTGTCTGCCTTGCGGTAGGCGGACAGCAGCGCCTCCTGGACTGCGTCCGCGGCGTCCTCGCGGTCATGACAGGTACGCAGGGCCACCGCCCACAACCGATCGCGGTGGCGTTGCACGAGCACCGTGAAGGCACCCGGGTCGCCGGCGACATGGTCGGCGAGCAGGGTTGCATCCGTACGCGGATCGGCGTTGCCGGTCAGCGCGCTGGGCGGCTCGGGCATCAGCGCCGAGCCTATGGGCGGACGGGTATGCGGTTGGTCGGGCACCGCTGGATGGGTGGCCCGCGGGGGTTGGGCGAGTAGGCGGTGAGTCAGCCGCGGACGGTGACCTCGCGTACCCCGCCGGAATTCGAGCCGTTATCGGCGGGCACCTTGGTGAGCCAGACCAGGATGTAACGAGCGGTGACCGCGGTCGGCGTGCGCAGGGTGATCTCGCTGCCCGCACCGAGGGCCGACGCGAAACGGATGTAGCCATCGGCCGTTGCGGACTCCTGCTCGGCGGTACGGATCTGCAGATCGGTCCCGTCCCCGACCAGTTGGAGATTGACACTGGACACCGGGCGCGGTGTTCCCAGGTCGAGCAGCAGACCTACGCCGGGTTTGCCCGACAGCTCGGGAGTGCGGTAACGCACAGTCGTCCAGGCCGTGGTGGAGTCCCCGTCAATCGCAAGCGGCGCTTCCGACGGGTTCTCCTGCCCGTTGCCGTCCGGGTCGAAGTCGCGGATGGAGACGACCGGCAGGGCGGACTCCTGGTCCGGGACCGGTGACGGCGGCGTAACGACCGCGGGAGCGTCCGTACCCTCGGCCGCCAGGACGGTCGACGGGGCGCCCTGTTGGGCACCCCAGGGCGAACTGCCGTCGGTCACCAGGTGCCAGCCGGTGAATCCAACGCCACCGATGAGCAGGAACGCCGTCGTCAGCCCTGCGAGTCGGCGCGGCCAGCGTCGTTCGATCGCAGACGGCGCGGCGGCGTCGGCGGGAAAGGACTCCAGGGCACGGCTCAGGGCGGTGGCGAGCTCCGTGAGATCTGCGTACGGCAGGCGCGTCGTGCGCCGCGGACCTGCGTTCTGAGCGGCACCCGAGTTGACCGATGACGGACTGTGGGCCAGCGCGCGGGCGGTGATCTCGTCCAGCCGTGCGGGCACATCGGCGACGATGCGGCTGGGCTCCGGCACCACTCCGCCGACAACAGGAGCAGCGGCCAGGCCATCAGCCGGCCCACCGGGCCAGCGACGGGTCAGTCCGGCGTACAGAATCCCGCCGACCGCCTGGACGTCGAGCCGCTGCACCCGCGCCAGGCTGCTGCGGCCTGCGGGCTGCGCCCCGGCTACCTCGTCGTCGACGGGCTCTTCCGACGCGGACCCCCACAGCGCGCCGTCGATGCCCACGCCGCGGACCCGCACCTCGTCGTTGTCAGTGATCAGGACCGATGCCGGCCGCAGCCGTCCGTGTCCGATGCCGACCTCGGCGGCGGACTGCAGGGCTCGGGTGACCTCAAGGGCCACCCGGGCGACCAGCCGGGGCTCGGAGCCGTCCAGGGCGATCTCGCTCCAGGGACGACCCACGACCCATTCGGAGACAAGCGCGACGACCGCCGAGCCGACCATGCCGCGACCGGCCTGGTCAGCTGGCAGCCCCGGCACATCGAGCACATCGAGCAGGTGCACCACCCGGCGGTCGCCGATGGTGGCCGCGGCTCGAGCGGCAGCGCGGATGTCGTCCACTCGGGGATGGTCAGCGGCGACCAGGCGCACAGCCACCGAGCGTCGCAGCGCGGGGTCGCGGGCCCGCCACAGCGCCCAGCTGGGTCCCTCGGCGACGAGGTCCTCCAGTGCATAACGCCCGACCGTACGCACCTGGACGCCGCCGCCGGGCGCTCCGGTGACGGTCATGGCCAAAGCGTAGGCCGGTTCAGTGGCAGATGGGCCGTCGCACCCGTCCTCATCGGATGCCCATCGGGTAACAAACTGATGACGATTCGGCGTGTCTTCACGATGGGCCGGGTCGCGTCGCGCCGATCAGGCCCTTGGTATAAACCGCGGCTACCCGTACGTGATCGGTCGTATGCGGAGCGTGGGCCATGAGGCCATCGCCAAGATAGAGAGCAACGTGATGGATGCTGCTGGGGACGCCGGGGGTGTACGACCAGAACAGCAGGTCGCCGGGCCGCAGGTCGGACAGCGGGATGTGCCGACCGGCCCAGTACTGCTGCCGGGACACCCGCGGCAGGCCCAACCCGGCCGTGGCGAAGATCCGCAGCATGAGACTGGAGCAGTCGAAACCGACGGTGCCGACGGCCAGGCAGGCCCCGCCGCGGCGCCCGCTATCGGGGGCGGAGTCCGAGCACCACCCGGTCGTGGGTCCGTTGACCCCACCGCCCCCGGCGGAATACGGGGTGCCCAACCAGCGCCGGACGTCGCTCAGCGCCCCCACCGCGTACGGGGTGGCGGGCGCGGCCGAGGCAGCCGCGATGGCCCGGTCGACCGCGGCCACCTCGTCGGCGGGCGCATTCACCGCGCCGGTCCAGGGCACCTGACCCCAGCCGACCAGGGCGACCCGGGCGCGAGCGGCCGCGGCCTGCTCGGCGGCCTTGCGCTGCTCCTCGATCAGCCGGGTCACCGTGGCGTCGGCGGTCGCCAGCGTCTGCTGGACCTGAGTGGACAGGGCTGCCGCGGTCGCCTGGGCCTGGTCGGCCTGCCGAGTCAGGACCACCTGCCGCTCGCTGGCAGCAGCCGCGGTGCCCCGGTTCCTGTCGGCACTGCGGTACGCCACGGCCGCGTCCTGCGAGCGGGCCAGGTTGCCGCCGAGGACATCGCGTACGACCGCCATCCGGGACAGCACCTCACGGATGGACCGACCATCCAGCACCGATGCCAGCAGCGCGGTGTCGCCACCGGACATGTACAACGCGCGGACGGCCCGGCCGGTCCGCGCGGCCGCCTCCCGCTGCACCTCGTCCAGGGCGCTCGCGTGCTGGTCGCCGGCGATGTCGCGCGTCGTGGCCGCTTGCAGGGCCGACTGCGCCTCCTGGGCCCGTTCGACCGACAGTTCGAGGCGTGCTTGCAGGTCGTCCAGTTTGGTACGCAGTGCCGCAGCGCGCCGGCGTGCGGTGGGTAGGTCGGTGGGTGTGGTGGTCGGCCGTGCGCTGGTCTCGGGGGGCTTGCTGGGGACCGGATCGGGTGGGGAGGCGGTCGCAACCGACGCCGTCAGCAGACCGCTGAACAGGGTGCTGAGCAGCGCGACCAGAAGAGCGACCAGCAGGGTGGCTCGGCTGAGCTGCGCACCGCGAGCGCGCCCGGGCTTGGTCACCGCAC
This sequence comes from Candidatus Nanopelagicales bacterium, assembly GCA_038208295.1. Taxonomy (GTDB): domain Bacteria; phylum Actinomycetota; class Actinomycetes; order S36-B12; family JBBQYX01; genus JBBQYX01. The sequence continues at coordinate 36,028 of JBBQYX010000024.1, forward strand.
AACCTCCTGTGGCCCGCACGGCGCTCATCGGTCGTCAGCGGTCTACAGGTGTTGTCGGCAGGGATTAGGCGCGCCTTCACTTTGGCGACGCCCGAACAAGCAAGATCACCGCGAGTGGACGTCGGTGGCGCTTGATCCGTACGAGTGGACGGCCGTGGTGGACCCGCTGCTACGAGAAGGCGCTCGTGGTCGAGTTCGATCTTGGGAATTCGACCACGGCGTCACACTCAGAAGGATCAGGCCCCTCCTCGCGGGGATCATGGTGTATCTAGAGCGCTTCAGCGCAGTGCACCTTCAGCGCTTTCAGCGCAGTGCTGCTAGAGCGCTTTCAGCGCAGTGCTGCTAGAGCGCTTTCAGCGCAGTGCTGCTAGAGCGCTTTCAGCGCAGTGCACCTTCAGCGCTTTCAGCGCAGTGCAGCTAGAGCGCTTTCAGCGCAGTGCCGGCTCAGCAGTCGCCGTGGCGCTCACATCGGTCCAGTGCCGCCAGGCGGGGATGCGTTGCAGGGCCACCGAGGGGGCGGTGCGCTGCACGGTCAGGGTGACGCTGCGGTCGGCGCCGATCCGGACGGACTCAGGGACCACGAGATCGCCCTGCTGGACCGCATATCGCTGCGCCGCCACGGTGGCGGTGGCGACCTGCGCCTGGGTCAACGGCGCTCGTCCGGGGGGCAGTGCGTTCGCGGCGATCCGGGCGGCATTCGCGGCATCATCGGAGGCCCTGAAGTTGGTGTAACCCACCGAGAAGGCGTCGTAGCCAGCGATGACGATCACGGCCGCGATCAGCAGTTTGACGATCAGCCCGATGCCGAACAGGCCGCGCTCATCACGGATCAGCCGGGCGTAGGCCCCATCCCGGCGTACGGCGGGGTCGTATCCCGTCTCGCGCGGCTGATGGTCCGAACCCGACCGGGATGACGCATCGTGACCGTCGGAGTTGCGCCGGGGATGCCGGGGGGACCGCAGAGTCATGGCAACCAGTGTCGTCCTGCGCGGGCGACCGCTGAAGCGCGGCGCTCCGGGGTCCACCGTTCGGCTTCCCCGTCCAGCCGTACGCCGGGCGCGCGTCCCCCGATCACCGTGGGTCCCTCGACGAGGGATCGTCGTCGAGGCGAAGGCCTGGACGCAGGTCGGGGTCGTCGCCGGCCGCAGCGAGAACGTCGGCGGCAGGGTCATCGCCGGCCGGCCTCGCCGAAGTGAAAACGGGCGCGGAAACATCTGAGCCAACAGGTGGGCGGCGGCGACCAGGTCGGCCGCGCAACCGCGCGGGCAGCCGTCGTCGGACCAGGTCGACGACCTCACCGACCTCCTCGATGTGCATCGCCCAAGCGGCGGCCAGATACACCGCGAGTCCGAGCACGCCGAGCACGATGATGGACACCAGCGCCGCCAGCTTCCCGCCGGTACCCAGCCCGAGCCCGACCAGCGGGAGCAGCCGGAGGCACCCAAACAGGATGCCCAGCATCAGCGCGGCCGCCACGCTCATCCGCACCAGGCTGCGGATGGTCCGGGCGTTGTCCAACCCGCCGAGCCGGCGGGACAGCAGCCGCCAGGCGACGGCCAGGCCGACCCAGTAGGAAAGTGCGTAGCCCAGTGCCAGGCCAGCGATCTGCGTACCGCCGCTGAAGGCGACAAACAGCGGCACGGCCAGCGCGAGGTTCACCACATTGATGACGACCGTCACCCAGAAGGCGGAACGGGTGTCCTCCAGGGCATACCACCCGCGCAGCAGGACATAGAACAACGTGAACGGCAGCAGGCCGATCGTGAAGATCGACACGACGGTGCCGGTGAGTTCGGCCTGCCCGGCGGTGGCCGCTCCGTAGCCGAACAGCAGCAGCGCGAGCCGCGGTCCGGTCACGATCAAGACGATGCCGACCGGCACGATCAGGGCCGCGACCAGGCGCATGGCAGCGCCGATCTCACGACCCACCTGCTGCATCCGACCCGAGTGCGCGGTGCGGCTCAGCGCCGGAAGCAGCGCGGTGACGATCGACACCGTGATCACGCTGTGCGGCAAGATGAAGATCAAGTGGGCTTTCTGATACGACGTCAGGCCGGCCGCGGCGGTGTCGTTGGCAGCCGCGTTCACGTTCGCCAGGGTCGCCAGCCGAGTGATCACCACGTACGCGGCCTGGTTGACCAGCACCAGTCCGATCGTCCACATGGCCAGCCCGCCGGCCTTACCCAGGCCCGCGCCGCGCCAGTCGAAGCGCGGCCGCCACGCGTACCCCGCCCGCCACAGCACCGGGATCAGCACCAGCGCCTGCGCTGCGACACCGAGAGTCGTCCCGATGCCGAGCAGCGCGGTCTGGGCGTCGCTGAGAGATCCACCGGCCGCGGCCGCGGCGCCAGCCATCGACAGGAACAGTACGAACGTCACGATCGCGACGATGTTGTTCACGATCGGGGCGAACATCGGCGCACCGAAACGGCCGCGGGAGTTCAGCACCTGCGCAAACATGGTGTAGACGCCGTAGAAGAAGATCTGCGGCAGGCAGTAACGCGCGAACGCGGTGGCCAGATCGAGTTGCCCCGGCCCGTAACTACTGGTGGCGTACAACTGCACGATCCACGGTGCCGCAACGACTGCGAGCACCGAAACGATGAGCAGAATGGTGCCGACCAGGGTGAGCAGGCGGTCGGCGTACGCCTTGCCCTCGTCCGTGTCGTCCTTCATGTGCCGGACGAGTTGCGGGATGAACACGGCGTTCAGCGCGCCCCCGACAACCAGGATGTAGATGATGTTCGGCAGCGTGTTTCCGAGGGAGTACGCGTCGGACACCAGATAGAACCCGAGTGCGGCGGTCATCGCCACATCGCGCAGCACGCCGGTGATCCGCGACGTGATCGTCCCGGCAGCCATCAGCGCGCTGCTGGACAGCAGCGACGGAGTGCGTTCCTGG
>JBBQYX010000025.1:0-37511 GCA_038208295.1 Candidatus Nanopelagicales bacterium
CGGCCCCCGTATGGCCATCCGGGGCGGCAGCGCCGGCGGTTTCACGACCCTGGCAGCCCTGGCGTTTCGGAACGTGTTCGCCGCTGGCATGTCGCAGTACGGCGTGGCCGACCTGCGGGCGCTCGCCGAGGACACCCACGACTTCGAGAGCCGCTACCTCGACGGTCTGGTCGCCCCACTGCCGGCTGGCGCGGCGGTCTACGAGGAACGCTCGCCGCTGTTTCACCTCGACGGTTTCACCGCACCCCTACTGGTCCTGCAGGGCCTGGAGGACGCGGTCGTGCCGCCGGCCCAGTCCGAGGCGATCGTCGCAGCCCTGGATGCCAGGGGCGTGCCGCACGCCTATCTGGCCTTCGAGGGCGAACAGCACGGCTTCCGGCGGGCGGGCACGATCGTCGCTGCGCTGCTCGCCGAGTTGTCGTTCTACGGACAGGTCTTCGGCTTCACCCCCGCCGGCGACGTGCCACTGCTCCCGGTCCGCCACGCAGAGCGCTTACCGACTCTCAGCTGAACCGCTATCGGGCGCATCCCACCCGCAGTGGCTGCGCCGCGCCGGCGCCTGGAGCCGCGCGGCAGCCGCAACGCGAGGGATCCGGGACTAGTCGTTCGCCAGGCAGCTGCCCAGGTCGCCCAGGTCGATGACGTTGTTGCGGTCGGTGGTCAGGGTGTAGCCGGCATAGCAGATCGACTGGTAGTCATCGGCCGGGTTGGAGGCGCACAGCGGGTCGCCCTGCAGGCAGGCGACCTGGGTGGTGATTGCCGGGGACGAGCCTTCCTTGCCGTTGGTGATGTTCAGGATGACCGGCCCGATGTAGCCGTTGCCGGTATCCAGTTGCAGCGACACCTGTGCCCAGTTCGGGATTCCGGGCGACACCTGGATGTAGGCACTGGTCGGGGTCAGACTCGTCGGTGGGAACGTGTCATTCCACACGGCGTTCTGCAAGGGGGACAGGGCTGCGGGCCACTGCCAGGTGAAGTTGGTAGAGCCCCCGACGTGATAGCCGAACTGCTGACCAGGGCTGACATTGAGCTGGCCGACCCGCGGACTGAGCATGGTGTGGCTGAGCCCCCCAGCACAGGACAACATTCTGGTGAAACCCCCACCGCTATTGATGACCACGTTCACCGGCGCCAGGGAAACGTCCAGGTTGCTTGGGGCGCACGTGGATAGTGACAGCGGCGGCGTCGACGTGTCCGGGCAGGAGACGCCCAGATTGATGCCGCTCCAGGTGCCAACCGGTGATGACGGGCCGAATTGGCCAGGCCATACGTACAGCGGGCAACTGGACGACCACGACCCACCTGGTGCACCCGGCAGGGTGGCCACCGGGGTCAGGGTGGGCCAGCTGGTTCCGGCCGGCGGGGACCATTGCGGCAGGTCGCTGAGCAGGTGGGCGTCGGCCGACGTCTGCAGTTCGGTGAACATCGGCGCATAGCTGGAGTTCAGCACCGCTAGGTTCTCCTGCAACGACTTCGAGGCGGTGTAACCCTCCCACGGGAAGTTCACCTCGGAGAATGGGCTGATACCCCCCGCAGGCGTCGGCTGGACGAGACCCTGGTTGGGGATCGGCGTGGTCCAGGTCGGGTTCCCTGCTTGGGTGCACAGGGCGGGGACCGTGCCGCCGGACGGAACCGCGCAGTACTCCAGCACCAAGAGGGACGCCATCATCGTGTAGTTCGACTGCAGGATCGAGGCGAACTGGGTCAGGTAGCCGACGATGGTCTGGTTGCTCTGATTGAGCACCGCTGCCATGTCGTAGCTGCTCGGAGCCGCCGTGCCGGCCTGTGGGAAGCCTTGTTCACCGTTGGCGCGGATGGCACCGAAGACGGTGTTGGCGAAGTCAGGCTCGCTGATCAGCGCTCCGGCGTCGGGGTCGGCGGAGATCAGGCTTTGGGCGTCGTTCCACAACGACCCCAGGCCGTTGCACTCGTAGTAACTCGAGGGTTGCTGCACGCATCCGTAGGCATCGGCGACCTGGCTCTGCACGGCGAAGTCGGTGAGAATCTGCGGGACGGAGTAATACTGTGTCGGAGAGTCCGGGTCCGCTAGCGCATTGTTGAACAGCGCGTACGCACCGGACATCGGCTGAATGACCTTGGCAATGAGCGAGACGTAGGCGAGTTCCTCCGAGGCGGTCAACTGAGCCTGGATCTGACTGAGTTGCTGTACCACCGTCTGCTCACCGGACAGGACCGCGCCAACCTGGCTTAGCAGCGCGCTGAGGTCGACCTGCATCCCGGCGAGGGTGTCGGCGCGCAGTTGCGCGCTGGTCGTGATGCCCGCTTCGTTGAGCATCTGCCCGCCTAAATATTCCCCGGACGACTCCGCCACCCCCTCGATGAAGCCCCATACCGGCCCGGTCACGCCGTTTCGCCGAATCGCCCCTGCGGTCGGGGTCTGCGCCGCACCGGCCTTCGCCGCACCAGGCGCCGCGAGGACCGCGACGGCCGGTTTCGTCTCAGGCGCCAGGCTGCTCGGCGGGGTCTGCCCGTTGCCGCCGGTCCGCATCAGGGCCGCCAGGGTGGCGGCCCCGCCAGCCAGTGCCTCGGCGGACAGCGCGACATCGGAGCCGGTCGGTGTCACGGCGCCGGAAGCGCCCGGGCCCGATTGCGCCGGCCCGGAGGTGCAGGCCACGACGAGCAGGACGGGGGCCAGCCAGGGAACGAGGCGACGCATCGTGGGTGCTCCTGAAATGTGTTTGTCAGGTGACGGGTGGCCGGGCTACGGCGTCGGGGCTGGCGTCGGGTCGGGAATGGTGCACGACCCCAGCGTCCCGACCTGGAGGACGTTGCTATCGTCGAAGGTCATCGGATATCCGGCGTAGCAGATGGACCCGTCAGTGACAACGCCGCACAGCGGATCCGTTGGCAGACAGGCGATGTAGGTAGAGATTTCCCACGAGCCGGAGTCCTTGTTGTCGTTGACGGTAAGCAGCACCGGCCCGAGGAAACCATTGCCGCTGTCGATCTGCAGGACCACCTGGAGAGTGGGGTTGGCAGCTTGGTGGTACATCTTCATGCTCGCCGAGGTCGATGCAACGGGCACGGTCATGCCACCGACGGTCCACATCGAATCGGTCACCGGGGACAGTTGTCCCGGCCACTGCCAGACGAAGTTGGTTCCCGCTTGGTAGCCCTGGATGTGGCCCGAGTCCTGGACCAGCGGGAACGCCGGCATGTCAATCCCTGAGACGTCCATCCCACCGGCGCAGGTGAGGCCGTAAGAATTCGATGCAGCGGTCAGCCCCAAGGTTACCGGTGCTGGTGAGCAACTGCTCAGCTGCCGGGAGAATGCGAGCTGAATGCCGTTGCTGCCGCCACATTCCGGCTGCAGAGTCAGGCCGTCCCATGTCCCGGTGAATCCGTCCGCATCCCCGAACAGCCCCGACCAGACGTACACCGCACAGGCGGTCGACCAGTTGCCACCCGGCATCCCGGGCAGAGTGCTGACCTGGTGGGTGGTCGGCCAACTCGTCCCGGCCGGCGCGGGCTGCAGCGGCGAGTCGCTGAGGATCTGCGCGTCCGCGGCCGCCCCGAGAGTGTTAAACATGGACGTGTAATCGTTGTTGAGCGCAGTCAGGTTCTGCTGCAGGGAGTTCTGGTCGGAGTAGCCGGACCAGGGAAAGTCGACCAGGGCGAACGGGCTGATCGAGCCGCTCGGGCTGGGGGTGGCCAGGCCCGGGTTGGAGATCGGGGTCGTCCAGGTTGGGTTTCCCTCCTGGGTGCACAGCGCCGGCACCGATCCGCCCGGGCCGGCGGCGCAGTATTCCAGCACCAGCAGGCTCGCCATCATCGTGTAATTGGCTTGCAGCACCGTCGCGAACTGGGTGAGGTAGCCGACCACCGTCTGGTTGTTCTGGTCCAGGGCCGTGGCCATGCTGTACGAAGTCGCCGCCGCCGTGCCGGCCTGCGGGAAACCGACCACCCCCTGCGTGCCGATCGTGCGGAACACGTCATCGGCGAGATTCGGTTCCGTGACCAGCCCACCGGCCGGTCCGGGCAACCCGACCAAGCTCACCGCGTCCCCGTACAACGCACCCAGACCGGTGCACTGGAACTGCCCGGAGGACTGCTGGATGCAGCCAGCGGACTGGGCGATCTGCGCCTGCACGAACGCGTTGCTGAGGATCTCCGGCAGCGGGAAGTACCCCGTGGGGGACGACGCGTCGATCAGCGCGTTGTTGAACATCTGGTACGCGGTGTCCTGCGGGTCCACGATCTCCGCCAGCACCGTCGAGGCCTGGGCGGACACGAGTACCGACAACTGCTGCTGGATGCTGGACAGGCCCTGGATGATCGCCGTCCCACTGGCCAGCACCTGGGTCATCGACGTCTGCAACGTGGTGAGAATCTGCTGCATGTTGGCCAGCGACGTCGCCTGCAACTGCTGCTCGGTGTGCACCCCGAACGCGTTCAGGATGGATGTCCCGACGAACCCCCCCGCCTCCTTGGACAACCCCTGGGTGAACATGTCTCCCAGGTCGGAACCCGGTGCGGGCGATGTCCGGGGTGCGGACATCATCGACGCCAGCAGCCGGGCTCCGTTGGTTGACGCGTCCCCGGCGCTGCTGGCTGCGGGGGCCGGGAACGTCCCGGGCGGCGTGCCTCCGGCGCAGCCGGCCAGCAAGAGTCCGGCGGTCGTCACCGCGATGGTCATCCGGCGCATGTGTCGTCCCCGCTCAGACGGTCATGGGCGCCGCCATCCGGCACCTACCCCTCCGATCGGCCGCAGCCATACCGGACTTCAGGAGGATGTGCGCACGATTTCGCTTGACCCTGACGGCCGAGCAGGCCCGGCAGCAGATCGACCAGCGCTTCTATGACCTGTCCCCCGCGATGCACCGGTGCCTGGCCGACATGTATGTCGCCGACCCGAGGTTCACCGCAACATATGAGGACCTCGCCATCGGCCTGGCCCAGTTCGTGCATGACGCGATCCACGCCAACGCCGACCGGCAGGAGGCTGAGACCGGCTAAGTCTGCTCAGCGGGGCGCTAAACCATCCAGGACGGCGTCGACGAGGTCGGCGGTGGTGGCGCCGGGGGCCGGATCCCGGCCGCCCACCGCCATCATGTTGCGGTAGGCGACGGGGGCCAGCAGCAGCGTGATCGCCAGGTCCGAGTCGATCGGCCCGATCTCACCGCTGGCCTGGGCGGCCTCGACCACACCCCGCAGCGCGGCTCGACGCGGCTCGATCACCCGGTCGTAGAACACCGCGAACAGATCCGGGTTGCTCTTGGCGTGCCCGAGCAGCCGCGGGAACAGCCGACCAGAGCATGAATCGGCCTGCTTATAAATGATCGCGTCCAACATCCCGGTCAGTGTCTGCCGGGACGAGCCGGTGGCCGCCGGATCACGATCGGGCAGCAGCAGGTCGTCATTCATCGTGCCGAGCGCGTCGGCGACCAGTTCGTCCTTGCCCTCCCAGCGACGGTAGATCGTGGCCTTGCCCACGCCGGCCCGGGTGGCGACGTCCTCGATCGATAGGCCGGTGAGGCCCTTGTCTGCGAGCAGTTCGAGGGCAGCCTGCAGGATCGCCTGGCCGGTGTGCGGGTCGCGTGGGCGTCCCGGCGCCCGGGCAGGCCGAGCGCCGGGAAGCGCTTGCGGTGCAACGGACACGGCGAGTCAGGCCTCCGTCGCGGGAACTGGGACCTTCGAGTCGCGGTTCCGGACGTCGACATCGGACCCGGCGCCCGCCTCACTGCCCGCGGAGCCGTCGTACGCATGCTCAGAAGCGTCCGCAGCGCCCCCGGACGCGGCACCGGCCGGAACGGACGCAGCCGGACCCGCCTGCCCGCCGCCAGCCGTCGCCGACGTGAACCGCTCGGTGGCGGCTGGGATGTGCGGCAGCATCGTCACCACGATGATCGCGGCAATGATGATGATCGTTGCGGTCACCGCGAACGTGACATGGGTGGCCGACAGGAACGAGTCGAAAGCGTCCGCCTGGATCTGTGCGGCGGTGCTCGCCGGCAGGCCCTGCGCGGTGGCCTGCTCCAGGACAGCGTTGACCGAGGCCACCGAGGTGGTGAGCGCCTCCCTGGCCGGTTGCGGGAACTGCGGTGGCAGCGAGGCGAGTCCCGGCACCAGGTTCTTGGCGTACTGGGTGGCTAGCAGGGTGCCGACGATGGCGACACCCATCGCACCGAACACCTGGCGCACCGTGTTCTGCACGGCAGACCCGGCACCGGCGCGGGCCAGCGGCAGCACGTTCTGCATGACCGTGCTGGCCGGTGCGATCACGTTGCCCATGCCCATACCGAAGATGAAGAAGGTCACCAACACGACCCACAGTGGGGAGTCCAGTCGCAGATTCAGCAGGCCGAGCTGAGCAATCGCAACCAGCACCAGGCCGGTCGTCATCACGGCCTTGTTTCCGAACCGGGCCACCATGGCGGCGCTGCGCGGTGCGGAGATCAACTGCCCAAGGGCGAACGGCAGGAAGCACAGACCAGCGGTCAACGTGTCATAGCCGCGCAGCACCTGCAGATAGAACGGCAGCGAGAACGTGATCCCGGACATCGCGAAGAACGCCAGGCTGACGGCAGTCAGGCTCACCGCGTAGCCCTTGTTGGTGAACAACGTGACGTCGAAACTGCGGTGGTCGCTCTTGGCCTCCAGGTAGAGGAACGCGGCGATGATGACGATCCCCGCGCCCACCGGGATCAGCACGGACAGGGCCAGCCAATCCCGGGTCTCCGAGGCGTGGATGATCCCGTACACCAGGGCCACCAGGCCAACCACCGACACCACCAGACCGCGGATGTCCAGTTTGCGGCTGACCGGGTTCTTGGTCTCCGGGACGATCCGCATGATGCCGAAGATGCCGATCAGGACGATCGGGATGTTGATCAGGAACACCGAGCCCCAGTCGTTGCCCGTCAGCCAGCTCGACCAGCTCGGGTGCTGCAGCAGCAGGCCACCCAGCACCGGGCCCAGGGCCACGGCGCCACCGACCGCGCCGGCCCAGGCGCCGATCGCCTTGCCGCGCTCGTGCGGGGGGAACACGACGGTGATCACGGCCAGGGTCACCGGCACGACCGCGGCGCCGCCGACGCCCATCACCGCGCGGAACCCGATCAGCATGCCCGGGTTCACCGCGAACGCGCAGATCGCCGAGGACACGCCGAAGACGGTCATGCCGATGACCAGGATGCGCTTGCGGCCGTAGCGGTCCCCGAGCACGCCCCAGGTGAACAACAGAGCGGCGAAGGCCAGCATGTACGAGTCGACAGCCCACACGAGCTGGCTCTGGCTAGCGCCGAGATCCCGCTGGATGGTCGGTAATGCGATGTTCAGGACGGTGTTGTCCAGGACCACGATCAGCAGGCTGACCACCAGCACGCCGAGGATCGCCCAGCGACGCGGGTGGCCGGAGCCGTCGGTCATCCAGGCGTCGTCGGCCCTGGTGTGTTCGTGCGTCGGCATCCGACGCTCCTCCCGGCGTGCGATGGAGCACGCCGGGCGGAAACCGCGACGCCGCCGCCCGCATCGGGCAGCGGCGCCATGTTAGGGGCAACTAATACGAAACGCAACCGTTCCGTTTCGGTATTGGCCGGGTCTGAAGAAGGTCAGCAGACGGTCAACGCAGCACGCTCAACACCGCCGGCGCTGGGCTGCGTCACGGGCGGCATCAGTGGCTGCATCAGTGGTGCCAGGAGGACAGCACCCGCAGATACTGGGAGCGCTCGTACGCCGATGGGTCCGAGGCCGTGTGCTGCGCGACGCTGCCCCGCAGCTGGTCGACCGAGGCGTACTCGTGTTCGTCCAGCCAGGCCCGCAACGATGACTCGAGTTTGGCGACATACTCCGGACCCCGGTGCAGCACCGCCGAGGCCGTCATCGCGATGTCGGCACCGGCCAGCAGCGCCTTGGCAACGTCGGCGCCGGAATGGACCCCTGAGGTCAGGGCCAATGACGTACCGGGCAGGTGCGGACGCAGAATCCCTATCCACCGCAACGGCAATCGCAGGTCGGAGGACGTCGACAATTCCAGCCGCGGAGTCACGTCCAGTGTCTCCAGATCGAGATCCGGCTGGTAGAAGCGGTTGAACAACACCAGACCGTCGGCACCTGCATCGACCATCCGGCGCGCGAACGCCCCGAAGGAGCTGAAGAAGGCGGACACCTTGACCGCGAGCGGAACCTGCGTCTCGGCGCGCACGGCGGTGATGAGTTCCAGGTAGGACTCCTCGACCGCGGCCGCGTCCCGGTCCGGATTCGCGGCCACGTCGTACATGTTGAGTTCGATGGCGTGCGCGCCAGCGTCGACCAGTTGGCGAACGTAGGTGATCCACCCACCGACGGTGCGCGCGTTGACGCTGGCGATGACCGGCACCGACAGGCGCTCGACGGCCTCCTCGACCAGTTTCAGATGCCGGTCCAGCCCCATGTTGCCGAAATCCATGTCGGGGAAGTAGTCGCCACTGACCTCGGCGAAGATCCCGGCGCCTTCTTCGAGACGGTCGTGCATCGTCATCGATTCGGCCTCGATCTCTTCCTCGAAGAGACTCGGCAGCACCACAGCACCGACCCCGGCGTCCTCCAGCCGCAGCAGCGACTCGATCCGCCCCGTCAGCGGGCACGGCGAGGCGACGATCGGCGATCGGAGTGTCAGCCCGAGGTATTCCGAGGTCAGGTCACAGCCGGACTCCGGCGTACCCGATTCGTCCGTGCCCGCGAGGTCCGCAACGGACTCAGCCGTGGCGGCTGTGCCCCGGGCCTGCTGAGGCTCCGCCGCACCGGCGCCGTCGGACCGGCCCGGCACCGCACGCTCGCTCGTGTTCACAGGGTGCCCTCCTGCTCGTCCCGGACCGGCTGACCCGTCGTGATCGTGCGCTCGAGGCCGGCGAGTTGCTCGTAGTAGTGCCAGCGTTCGTCCACGTCGGCTTGCGCCAGCGTCATCAGTCGATCCGCACGTTCGGGATCGGTGCGCATCAGCATTGCGTACCTCGTCTCGTCCCGGACGAACTCCCGCAGCGGCAGCGTCGGCGCCTTGGAGTCCAGGCTGAACGGGTGCGAACCGGCTTCGGGGCTCGGGTGGAACCGGTAGAGCGGCCAGTACCCGGACGTGACCGCAGCCTTCTGGTGGGCCATCGAGGTGGACATCTCGATGCCGTGGGCGATGCAGGTCGAGTACGCCAGGATCAGGGACGGGCCGGGCCAGGCTGCCGCCTCCTGCATCGCTCGTACGGTCTGGATCTCGTTGCCGCCCAGGGCGATCTGCGCAACGTAGACATCGCCATAGGCCTGGGCGAGCAGCCCGAGGTCCTTCTTCTTCGTCTCCTTGCCGGCACTGGCGAACTTGGCGCTCGCCCCGCGCGGGGTGGCCTTGGACGCCTGGCCACCGGTGTTGGAGTAGACCTCGGTGTCCAGCACCAGGATGTTGACGTTGCGACCACTGGACAGCACGTGGTCCAGGCCACCGAAGTCGATGTCGTAGGCCCAGCCGTCGCCACCGACGATCCACACCGACACCGGGACCAGGCCGTCCAGCAGCGAGGCCAGCCGCGCCGCCCGGGGGTCGTCGATCCCGGGCAGGATCCCGGCCAGTTGCGCCACCCGGTCGCGCTGAGCGGCGATCGCGGCCTCGTCGGTCACCGCGATGTCCTCGGCAAGGATGGCGGCGGCGAGGTCGGCGCCGATCTGCGGGGCGAGTTCGGCCACCAGCCGACGGGAGTCGGACTGCTGGACCTCGACCCCCAGCCGCATACCCAACCCGAACTCGGCATTGTCCTCGAACAGCGAGTTGCTCCAGGCCGGGCCGCGACCAGCGGCGTTCTTGGTCCACGGCGTGGTGGGCAGATTTCCGCCATAGATCGACGAACAACCGGTGGCGTTCGCCACCACGATGCGATCGCCGAACAATTGGGTGAGCAGTTTCAGGTACGGGGTCTCCCCGCAGCCCGAGCAGGCACCGGAGAACTCGAAAAGCGGTTGCAGCAGCTGCGATCCCTTGACCGTGTCGTGGCGCACCTCGGTACGGTCGACCTCAGGCAGTTGCAGGAAGAAGTCGTAGGCGACACGCTCGGCATCGCGGTGCTCGGCCGCTGGCAGCAGATCGATGGACTTGTGCTTGGCGATCTCCTTGCTGCGAGCGGGGCAGACCTCGACACAGATGCCGCAGCCGGTGCAGTCGTCCGGTGCCACCTGGACGGTCAGCCGAGTCCCGGCGGGCAGGTCACGCCCGCCTGCCTTCTTGTGCTTGAACCCCTCCGGGGCGTCGGCGAGGTCCGACTCGTCGAACACCTTCATTCGGATCGCGGCATGCGGGCAGACGATCGCGCACTTGCCGCAGTCGATGCACAAGCTCTCGTCCCAGATCGGGATCTCCTGGGCCAGCATCCGCTTCTCGATCGCTGCCGTCCCGGTCGGGAAGGTCCCGTCGATGGGCATCGCGCTGACCGGCAGTAGATCGCCCTCACCGGCCAGCATGATGCGGGTGACCCGGGCGACGAAGTCGTCGGCATCCTCGACCGATGGCGCCAGGACATCGTCGTCGGTCACATCGATCGCCGGGACGTCGACCTGCTGCATGGCCGCGATCGAGCGGTCGATGGCGGCGTGGTTGCGGTCGACGACGACCTGCCCGCGTTTGGCGTACGCCTTGGTGACGCTTTCCTTGATCAGCGCCACGGCCTCGTCGGTGGGCAGGACCCCGGACAGGGCGAAGAAGCATGGCTGCATGACGGTGTTGATGCGGCTGCCGAGGCCGACCTCACGGGCGACCGCGGTCGCATCGATCGACCAGAGCTTCAGGTCCTTATCGATGACCGCCCGGCGGACCGCGGCGGGCAGGTGCGTCCATACTTCCTCGGCCGGGTGCGGGGAGTTGAGCAGCACGGTGGCCCCGGGCCGGGCGATGTCCAGCACCGGCATGCGGTCCAGCAGGGTGAACTGGTGGCAGGCGACGAAATCGGCCTGGTCGATGAGATAGGTCGAGGCGATCGGTTCCGGCCCGAAGCGCAGGTGCGAAACAGTCGTGGACCCGGACTTCTTGGAGTCGTAGACGAAATAGCCCTGGGCGAACAGGTCGCTGTGCTCGCCGATGAGTTTGATCGTGGTCTTGTTGGCTCCGACGGTGCCGTCGCTGCCCAGGCCGTAGAACACTGCCTGTACGGCCTTGGTGGGCACCCGGAACTGCGGGTCGCGCGCCAGGCTGAGGTGGGTGACGTCGTCGACGATGCCGACGGTAAAACGGCGCTTCGGTTGCTCGGCGGCCAGTTCGTCGAAGGTCGCCTTGACATCGGCGGGGGTGAACTCCTTGGACCCCAGCCCGTAGCGACCGCCAATAACCACCGGTGGGCGGGCCTCGCCCAGCGGCCAGGTGGCACCGTCGCCGATGCGGTGCTCGGCCAGCGCGGTGACGACGTCCAGGTGCAGTGGCTCCGCGGGCGCGCCGGGCTCCTTGCAGCGGTCCAGCACCGCGATCCTGCGTACGGTCGCCGGGACAGCGGCAGCGAAGTCCGCGGCGGGGAACGGCCGGTACAACCGCACAACGACCGCGCCGACCTTCTCCCCGGTGGCCACCAGTGCCTTGACGGTCTCCCGGACCGCACCCGTACCTGAACCCATGATGACGACGACCCGCTCGGCATCGGGGGCGCCGATGTAGTCCACCAGGTCATACGTACGCCCGGTCCGCGCACCCAGTTCGCCGAACAGGCCGCGCACGATCTCCGGGACGGCCTCGTAGAACGGGTTGCCCGCCTCCCGCGCCTGGAAGAAGACATCTGGGTTCTGCGCGGTACCGCGCAGGACGGGCCGCTCCGGGGACAGCCCGCGCAGCCGGTGGGCGGTGACGTCGTCCTCGCGGACCAGCGTCCGCAGATCGGCGTCGGTCAGCAGTTCCACCTTGGCAACCTCGTGCGAGGTGCGGAACCCGTCGAAGAAGTGCAGGAACGGGACCCGCGACCGCAGCGCGGCGGCGTGTGAGATCAGCGCGAAATCGTGCGCCTCCTGCACGTCATTGGCCGCCAGCATCGCGAATCCGGTGCTGCGCGCGGCCATGACGTCGGAATGATCACCGAAGATGCTCAGGGCATGCGTGGCCAGCGCCCGGGCAGCGACGTGGATGACGGCCGGGGTGAGTTCACCGGCCAGTTTGTACATGTTGGGCAGCATCAGCAGCAGGCCCTGGGAGGAGGTAAACGTGACTCCCAGCGCGCCCTTGGAGATCGCGCCGTGCAAGGCCCCGGCCGCGCCGCCCTCGGACTGCATCTCCACGACCTCGGGCACCGAGCCCCACAGGTTCGTACGGCCCGCGGCGCTCCACGCGTCCGCGAACTCCCCCATCGGGGACGCCGGGGTGATCGGGTAGATGGCGCACACCTCGGACAACCGATGGGCGACGATCGCCGCCGCCTCGTTGCCGTCGATGCAGGCCCAGGTTCGTACGTCGGCACCGACGTCCACGTGCAAGCCTCCTGTAAGAGTCGTCACCAGCGCTGCTCGCCGGCGACGTCACTGTTGTGTGACGTTAGGTGCGACGACCGGTCGCCAGCGCACCTGAAGGTCCCGATAGACGCCGCCAAGGGCCCGGATACATGACGGCAGTCAATCGTTGTGCCTGCACCGCCAGACCGTAGGGCCTGCCGGCTCGCAGCGGGACCGTACGTGCTGAAGGGCTGCAGCGGGGGGACAACAGGCCAGATTCGCCGGCCGAGTCACACGTCGGTGATGCGCAGGCTGGCATGCGCCTTGTGTCGCCGGTTGATCGAGATGATGTTGGCGGTCAACGCCTCCACCTGGTGGGCGTTGCGCAGCCGACCGCCGTAGATCCCGCGCATGCCCGGGATGCGCCCGGCCAGCCCTTGCACCAGGTCGGTGGCGGCCCGGTCATCGCCCAGCACCAGCGTGTCGCTGTCCACGCCGACTCGCTCACGGTCCAGGAGGACGACCGCGGACACGTTGTGGAAGGCGCCCACGACGGTCGACTCCGGCAAGACCGCGGCAGCCTGCTGGGCCGCCGACCCCTCCTGGACGGCCAGTGCGAAGGCACCCTGCTTGTCGAAGCCCAGCGGGTTGACACAGTCGATGACGATCTTGCCGCTCAGCTCGCTGCGCAGGGTCTCCAGCAGCGCCCGGTGACCGTCGTATGGGACCGCCACGATCACAACGTCGGCGTGCGCCGCACAGTCCCTGTTAGCCGCCCCAGTGACCCCGTGGCCCACCTCGGCGGCGGCCTGCTGCGCCCTGGCGGCATCCCGAGAGCCGATCACCACTCGCTGTCCGGCCGCGGCCAGCCGTACCGCCAGCCCGCGGCCCTGGTCCCCCGTCCCGCCCAGCACGCCGACCACCAGGGCGGCGACGTCAACAGTGGGCGGTTCGGTGGTGGGCGCGATCTCGGCGGTCATGGCTGCGGATCCTGTCACGGGTTGGAAACACAGCCGACCGCGGCGCGATCGGGCATCGCCCGATCACGCCGCGGGGGGGTCCGAGGTGCGGTCGTGTGCGTCGTTGTTTAGGAACGACGACGCCGGGTGCGCGAGGTTTCGATCTCTTCCTGCAACTCCAGTGCGGCGTCCTCGGCGGCTAGTGCCGCCTCCGCGTCGCGGACCGCGGTCGTGGCCCGTGCGGCGTTGCGGCCGCGGGCTTGCCGCGCGTCCTTCTGCAGGTTCGCCTCGTCCTGCGTCTGCTTCTCGGCTGCCTGCCGCGTGCGGACCGCAGCGGTCTGTTCAGCGTGCTTGTCGGCTGCCCGGCGTTGGCCGGCTGCCTGCTCCCGCCGCCGATCGGCCTGCTCGACGGCCGCCGCGCGCCGGCTCTCGGCCTTCTCGCGGGCCTCGTCGTACTCCTGCGTGGCCTCGTCCCGGCGATACTCGGCCACCGTCTCCAGCTCGATGGCTTCCCGCAACCGAGACACCCGGGCCGCCTCCAGCCGGCCAGCGCGCTGCAGCGTCTCGTCGTGCAGCACTCCCCCGACGGTTTCGCGAACGCCCGCGAGCACGGCATCCACGGTCAATAGTGGCGGCCAGCACTCCCCGTCACCGAACCGCTCGGCCAGCCGTTCGACCGGCAGGCGGACGGCGGCGGCGCCGACATCGATCCCGGTGCGCAGAGCCTGCCGCGGTACATCAACGATCATGGTGGTGTTCATCGTGATGCCTCCCGTTCCGCCGCCTCGGCCAACGCAGCAGCCTCGGCCCGGGCCTGCGCCGCCGCGTCGATGTCCTGATCTGCTGCCTGCTCGCTCTCGGCCCGCTCGCGGGCCGCCGCGGCCTGTTCGGCCAGTGCCCGGTCGGCTGCCGCCTGCTCCTGCTGCTGGGCGGCCTGCTCGTTGGTCTGCTGCTGCTGGGCGGCCAGGTCCTGCTTGGCCTGCTTCTCCCGGTTGGCTTCTTCGGTCCGCTGGTCGGCGGCCGTCTCCACGCTCAACTGCTCCCGCTCCACACGCAGGTCCTCAGCTTTGGCCGCGGTTTGCGCACGTGCCTCGTCGTGCTCGGCCCGTTCGGCGGCATTGCGAGCGCTTCGCCCCTGCTCCGCCTTCTGCTCGTGCAGGTCGCCCTCGTGGACGAGGTCGTCGTTGCCGGTCACGGTGCCGGCGACCTTCTTGGCCGTCGCCGCGACTCGGTCGAACACCTCCGAGCCCCGGCTCGTACTGTCGCTACTCATCGCAGTCCTCTCGTCCCTCTCGTCGTCTCCAGCAAAGGTGGACCGCACGGGAAGCCCGTCCGGTCGCGCACCGCCTTGTTACCCACGAGCCCGCGGCTCATGCACCACGTCATGGCTGGTCGCGTGAGATGCCGGTCACGGTAGGCAGCGGCGTACGGGTGCTGAATCGGGGTGGATCACGGTCTTTTTCCGGTTTATCACGTGGTCGCAGGTGGTCATGTTGGATCTTGAAAGGGCAGCCACGATCCACCACTGGGAAGGATCACCGTCCCGCACGGACCGCGAACTGCGGGAGCATGAAATTGTCGGCACCATGGGTGGATGAGCGACCAGGGAACCGCTTCGATGGAGGTGCTGGATGCCGGGCGGGCGCCGCGGCGCTGGCCCTGGGTGGCGGTGCTGGTGTTGGTGATTCTGGCCGCAAGTGTCGGGTGGGCCGACGGCCGAGCCCGCTCGGACCAGACGGCCGCAGTGGCCGCCGCCGCGTCGAAGGCTGAACTGGACATCCGTACGGCCGATGCCAAGGTCGCCTCGATCCGGGTGTACGCCTCCCCCGGGCTCTTCGCACCCGGCGATGTCCGGGACGGATTGATGCTCCTGGTTCGGCAGACCGCGGCCGAGCAGGCCGACGTCCTGGTCGAGACACGGGCCACGGTGGCCGAGATCGGCGTCTGGCCGTGGCACGAGAACCAACGCCTAGCCCGGGATGCTGTAGTCGCCTATGTGGACCAGTGGGCGGAGTTTCTGCGGCAGGTCGCGCTGGACGACGAGGCGCTGACCATGTCCCGGACGCCGCTCACCCGGGCGGGCGAGTCGGCCCGGCAGGCGTTGGGAGCGGCCGGCGACGACGCTGGCGCGGCACGCTGATCCGCACAGGCCGAGGGCCGTTATTGCGCGCCACGCCAGCTCGCCCACAGTCGCAGAAGGCTCGTCCGCAGTGGCAGAGGCTCGTCAGCCTTGGCAGGTCCGCTCAGGCCTGCAGGTGTTCGACGACCCGATCGCAGACCCGGCCCAGTTCGGCGAAATCCCTCGACCCGAGCAGGTCGACCAAATGTCGGCGCACGCTGTCGACGTGATCCGGAGCAGCATTTACCAGCAGGGCGAAGCCGGCGTCAGTAAGCACCGCGTACGACCCTCGGCGGTCCTCCGGGCAGTCCTGTCGGCACACCTGACCAGCCTTCTCCATCCGATCGATCTGATGGGACAGCCGGCTGCGCGAGGCGAGGGTCGCCTCGGCCAACTCGCTCATGCGCATCCGCCGGTCCGAGGACTCCGACAGACGCACCAGAATCTCGTAATCCACCATCGTCAGACCGTGCTGCTCGGCTAATTCCCGCGACAGCCGGTCGTTCAGCAGCCGCGACGCCGCCAGCCAGGCGCGCCAGGCGCCCTGTTGATCCGCGTCCAACCACCGGGTGGGCTCACTCGTCCGCGCCTGTCTGGGACGTACCGCCTGCTCCGTCACGCCGGAGATGGTACGCGACAGAGCACGGTGGTTGAAAATTTGATCAAGTAAGTAACGTCGGCCGTGCCGCCCGCTTGGCCGGCTGCGTCCCCGGTGTTTTCCGCGCCTTGAACACGACAACAGCGCTGCTCGAACCCGTTAAAGATCCAACTCCCAGACCCGCACCCCGCCGATGATCCCGGCGCTGTTGGGCACGATCACGCCGCGGGGACCCAGATCGGCAGCCTCGAGATATTTCGCGTTGCCGCCGCCGACGTAGACCCGGTCGAAGTAGAGGATCTGGTCGAATGCCTCAATGGCCTTGGCCACCCGCTTGACCCATCGGGTGTTCCCGATGTCCTTGCGGGCGGCATTGCCGATCTGGGCGTCGAAGTCCTCCCCCTTACGGAAGGGCGCATGCGAGAGATCCACGTGCGGCAACAGTTTGCCGTCATGGAACATCGCGGTGCCGCAGCCGGTGCCCAGCGTCATGACGAACTCGAACCCGATGCCCTCGACGACCGCGCAGCCCTGCATGTCGGCGTCATTGGCCACCTTCACCGGCACCCCGAAGGCGTGCGCCAGCGCGTGCGCGAGGTCGAAGCCGTGCCACGAATGCTGTAGTTGTGGGTCCTCAGGGCCGCCGTACTCCAGCCGGGACAACGATGGAACGTGCACCACGCGGCCGTGCCGGACCAGGCCGGGAAAACCCACCGACGCCCGCTGATACTCCGGAAACGCCTCGACCAGCGCGCGCAGGGCGGAGACGAGTTCGTGCGGCGGACACGGGTACGGCGTCTCCACCCGGACCCGGTCGGCGACCATCTGGCCGTTCGGGTCCAGGACGGAAGCCTTCAGCCCGCTGCCCCCCACATCGACGGACAGGGTGTGCACGTCGTGCGGCCAGGTCGTCTCGGCCACCGTGCGCTTGGCTCCGGACACGTCGTCTGCCCCTTAGGAGTGGCGAACCTGGGTGACCAACCGGCCACCGGCGGCCCACCCTGGCATGCCCGGGGCGGGCGCGGTCACGGCAGGTGGATCAAGAGGGGTGGATCAGGGCAGTTGTCAGGGCAGTTGTCAGGGCAGCGTGAGGATCTCCACGCCGCTGTCGGTGACCAGCACGGTGTGCTCGAACTGCGCGGACCGGCGCCGGTCCTTGGTGACCACGGTCCAGCCGTCATCCCAGATGTCGTAGTCGTAGCCGCCCAGCGTCAGCATCGGCTCGATGGTGAACGTCATGCCCGGCTCCAGCATCACGTCCAGCCGGGGATCGTCGTAGTGCGGGACGACCAGTCCGGTGTGGAAAGCCGTGCCGATGCCGTGGCCGGTGAAATCCCGTACGACGCCATAACCGAAGCGTTTCGCATAGCTTTCGATGACCCGGCCGACGACATTCAAGGGACGCCCTGGAGCCACCGCGTTGATGCCGCGCATCATGGCCTCGCGGGTGCGCTCGACCAGCAGACTCGACTCCTCGTCCACCTCCCCGACGCAGAACGTGGCGTTGGTGTCACCGTGGACGCCGTCCAGGAAAGCGGTGATGTCGACGTTGACGATGTCGCCCTCGTGGAGCACCGAGGAGTCCGGGATGCCGTGGCAGATGACCTCGTTCACGCTGGTGCACAACGACTTACGGTAGGCGGGCACATACCCGTGACCGGGATATCCCAGCGTGGATGGGTAGGCCCCGTGGGAGACCATGAAGTCGTGCCCGACCCGGTCGAGTTCGTCGGTGGTAACCCCGGGCGCGACAGCCTCCCCGACCGCGACCAAGGCCTGCGCGGCTACTCGGGCAGCAACCCGCATCAGCGCGATCGTGTCCGCGTCCCGGACATCCGAGCCGACGGGACGGGCAGCCTGCTTCTTGCCGACGTACTCCGGGCGCGGGATAGCGGATGGCACATCCCGCCACGCGGAGATGACACCGGGTGAGACGGTTCCAAGCGTTGCAGACATGCCGCTGAGTTTAGGTCGGGTACCCGTGGGTGCACGCCGGTCCTGAACCGGCACGATGGGAGGCCGGGAGACGGCCCGGTGTTCGCAGGACCCCGGTATCCGCAGCACGTGGCGCAGGCAGCCCGACAGCCGGTCGACGACGGAGGATGGACATGGATCAGACGTACGCATGGTGGTTCGACCTCGAGACCCAGCAGGTGGCGCAAGGTCTCGGCTCGCCGAACGCCGCACGGCTCGGCCCGTACGACACCGAGGAGGCCGCCCGCGGCGTCCTGGAGCGGATGCGGCGCCGGAACGAGACCTTCGACGCGGCCGACGAGCAGTGACCGCGGCGCCCGGCGGGGACCCGGCGCCAGCCGTCGCCACCGGGCCGCTGGCCGGTCTGCGATTCGTCGAGATGGCCGGTATCGGGCCGGTGCCCATGGCCGCCCGGATCCTGGTCGGGATGGGCGCCACCGGCGTCCGGCTGGACCCACCCCAACCGGGGCTGTTGGTCCCCGACGCCCGTATCGACCTGACCATGCACGGCCGTGATGCGGTCGTGGTGGACCTGAAGCATCCCGACGGCCCTTCGGTCGCGCTGCGGCTGATCGAGACGGCCGAGGTGCTGCTGGAGGGGTTCCGGCCCGGGGTGATGGAACGCCTCGGCCTCGGCCCGCAGGTGTGTCTGGACCGCAACCCGAGGCTGGTGTACGGCCGGATGACCGGCTACGGGCAGGAGGGACCGTGGGCCCAAGCCGCTGGGCACGACCTGAACTACGTCGCCGTCGCCGGTGCGCTGCGACATTTCGCCCGGGCCGGTCAGGCACCCGTACCGCCGCTGAACCTGGTCGCCGACTATGGCGGGGGCGCGATGCTGCTGGTGACTGGGGTGCTGGCCGCGGTGCTGTCGGCGCGATCCAGCGGGCGCGGGCAGGTGGTCGACGCGGCGATGATCGATGGCACCGCGCAACTGATGACGCTGTTCTACGGCATGCACGCCGCCGGCCTGTGGGACCTCGACCCCGGCACCAACCTGCTCGACACGGGAGCGCCGTTCTACGACATCTACGCCTGCGCAGACGAGGGCGGCTTTGTCGTGGTCGGCTGCCTGGAACCACCGTTCTACGCAGCGTTCCTGGCCGGGCTCGGCCTGGCCGCCGCGGACCTGCCCGATCAGTACGACCGGGCCGCCTGGCCACAGTTGCGGGAACGGTTCGCTGACGCACTGGCCACCAGGACCCGAGACGACTGGGCCGCCGTGTTCGAGGGGACCGACGCCTGCGTGACGCCCGTACTGGACATGATCGAGGCGGCGGAGCATCCCCAACTGGCCGCCCGCAGCGTTCTGGTCGAGGTCGACGGGGTGTTGCAACCAGCCACGGCACCCCGATTCGGCGGAACACCCACCTCGGTTCCCAGGCACGCCCGCTCCGCCACCGACGCAGCGACCACCCTGGCCGAGTGGGGCTGGACGCCGGCCGAGATCGCCGACGTCAGCAGCAGCGGTGCAATGCCGCAGCGGGGGCCCTAGCGCTGCCTCTGGGCCGAGCCGAGGTACCAGGGCGGCGCGACCGGTGCCCCGCGTGAGGCCGCGGGGATCGAGGCGGCAGACTCGACTCCGAAAGCGGACCAGGCCGTACGGGGCGAGCATAAGGGAGACCACCATGGGTATCTGCGACGGTCGGATCGTCGTCGTCACCGGCGCGGGTCGGGGCATCGGCCGCGAGCACGCCCTGGAGTTCGCCCGGCAGGGTGCCCGCGTCGTGGTCAACGATCTTGCCGGGCAGGACGGCAACCCCGCGCACGACGTGGTCGCCGAGATCTTGGCCATGGGCGGTCAGGCGATGGCCAACGGGGACGACGTCTCCGACTGGGCCGGTGCCCATCGCTGCATCCAGGCGGCGCTCGACACCTACGGTGACGTGCATGTCTTGGTGAACAACGCCGGCATCCTGCGGGACCGGATGTTCGTCTCGATGAGCGAGGCGGAATGGGACGACGTGATCCGCGTACATCTGCGCGGCACCTTCGCCCCGACCAAGCACGCCCTCGAGCACTGGCGAGAGCAGTCCAAGGCCGGCCTGCCGGTGGATGCACGGGTGATCAACACCTCGTCACCATCGGGGCTGTTCGGCAACGTCGGCCAGACCAACTACGGGGCGGCCAAGGCGGCACTGGCCGGATTCACGGTGATCCTGGCCGACGAGGCCGCGCGGTACGGGGTGACCGTCAACGCCATCGCCCCGGTGGCGCTGACCCGGATGACCGAGGCACTGCCCGGGTTCAGCGAGGCGGCCAAGGCGGCCGAGGAGGCGACCGGCTTCAACCCGTTCGATCCCGCCAATGTGGCACCCCTGGTGGTATGGCTCGGCAGCACCGAGTCGGCGGGCATCAGCGGCCGGGTCTTCGTCGTGCGCGGCGGGGAGATCGCGGTCGCCGAGGGGTGGATCGCCGGACCTCGCCAGGACAACGGCAGCCGCTGGGACCCCGCGCTGCTGGGCAACGTGGTTCCCGGCCTGGTCGCTGCGGCCCGACCCAACTCCGACATGTCCGGCGAGCCGCGGCAGCCCGGCCAGATCGGCACGCTGGCACCCTGACGGGTGCGCGGCGAATGCGTGAATCCGCGGGTCCTGATCGGACGGCGGGGCGGCGGACGAGTCGCCCTGTAAGCCGGATCCTGTCCCGGCGATGCGTTGAGCGCCGCCGGGAGCGGTCATCCATCTGCGATCACCGTTGCCGGTGACCTCGTGCGGTCTACCCGCAGGCTCGGGCGGGCCGCCCTCGAACGCCTGCGCAGGCGCCTCGCCCCCAAGGGCTCGTCACCCTCGTGACCTTGCTTCCGGTGGGGTTTGCCGAGCCGCGCCGGTCACCCGACGCGCTGGTGGTCTCTTACACCGCCGTTTCACCCTTACCGGTCGGACGAACCCGACCGGCGGTCTGTTTTCTGTGGCACTGATCCCGCGGGTCACCCCGGGTGGGCGTTACCCACCACCGTGCCCTGTGAAGTCCGGACTTTCCTCGATGGCCACCGCGAGGGGTGTCCACCGCGACCGCTCGGACGGCTCGTCCGCCGCAGGTGTGATCGTACGCATGACTGGGCTGTTCGACCGGCTGGGAGACTGCCCGCATGCTCGTGCTGTTGCCGCCCAGCGAGGGCAAGACCGCGCCGCGCCGCGGTCGGCCAGTGGACCTGACGGCGCTGTCGTTTCCCGATCTGAGCGACACCCGCCGGCTGGTGCTGGACGCGCTGGTGTCGCTGTGCTCCGGTCCGGTCGAGCCGGCCCGGCAGGCTTTGCGGCTGCCGATCGGCCTGGCCGCTGCGGTCGAGCGCAACGCAGCCCTGCACGTGGCCCCTGCCGCGCCGGCCGCCCGGATCTACAGCGGGGTGCTGTACGCCGCCCTCGATCTGGCCACCCTCGACGCCGCCGCGCTGCGTCGGGCCCGGCGCTGGCTGGCGATCGCCTCCGGGCTGTGGGGTTTCGTCGGCGTCACGGACCGAATCCCCGCCTACCGACTGTCCCCACCGGCCAGCCTGCCGGGCATCGGCGCCCTCTCGTCCTTCTGGCGCCCGGCCCTGACCGCAACCATGCCTGAGGCCGTTGGATCCGGCCTGCTGGTCGACCTGCGCTCCGGGGCGTACACCGGGCTGTGGCACCCGCGCGGCGACCTGGTCGAGCAGACCCTGACCGTACGGGTGCTGACCGAGTCAGCCGGTCGACGCACAGTTATCAGCCATGACAACAAGGCGACCAAGGGCCTGCTGGTGCGCGCGCTGCTGCAATCCGCCCAGGTGCCACGTACGCCGGACGACCTCGCCGGCATCCTCGGGGCGGCCGGCTGGCGGGTCGAAGTGGCCAGCCCGACCAGTGCCGACGGCTGGCGGCTGGACGTAGTACTCCGGCTTTCGCAAGTGGTGGGGAATGGTGGAGTGGGATCGTGACAGGGCAACCACAGCCCACCAGCCGAATGCATCCAGGTCCGTTAGGTACCCAACGTGGTCGCTTCGGGCCCGACGCCGCGCAGATGAGCCGACTCGGCGAAGCCGTACATCGAGGCGTTGCCGTCGGCCCACCAGGCCAGCGTGGTCAGCGAACACGGCAACAGCTCCATCCGGTACAGCGCATGCAGCGGCGCGTCCAGGGCCAGCCCGACCAGCAGTTTGATCGGCGTGACGTGCGCGACCGCGACAACCGTGCGGCCCGGATGACGGGCGATGAGTTCCTGGCGGGCGGCATCGACGCGGCGGCGGGCGTGAGTGAATGACTCGCCGCCCGGTGGAGCGACGTCGGGCGCGGCCAGCCACGCCTCCAGCTCGACCGGCCACCGCCGGAGCACCTCGGCATAGGTGTGCCCGTCCCAATCGCCGAACGCGCACTCGACGAATCCCTCATCGATCTCGACCGGCAATCCGAGCCGGTCGGCGACGATCTGCGCGGTCTGCCGGGTACGCAGCAGCGGCGAGGCGACCACGACGTCCACCCGCCCGCGGGCGAGCAGTTCGGTGGCAAGGGCGTGGGCCTGGGCGAGGCCAATGGTGGCCAGTTCCGGATCGGTTCCACCCGCCCCGGAGAACTTGCGTTCCAGGCTGTACGCGGTGGCCCCGTGCCGGGCCAGCAGCAGCCGGGTCGGCTTACCGAGGTCCGGTGCCCAACCGACCACCGTGTTGCGGGTTCGGCTGCCCGACACCTGCTCGGCGTCCTGCCCCGACAACTCCCCGGCGACCCCGTACTGCCGGGTGATCCGACCCGAGCGGCCCGCGGCGACCGCGTCCATCGACTCGTTCGCCAGCGCATCAGCGGCCGTGTTCTGCGCCCGTGGGACCCAGGTGTAGCGGACCCGGCCGCCAGCCAGAGCGGTTGCGGTACGCGCGAGCTCGGCCAGCGCTGCGTTCTTGATCTTCCAGCGACCAGACAGCTGCTCGACAACCAGCTTGGAGTCCAGCCGGGCCTCGATCGTGGCCGTGTCGTCCAGTGCGGCGGCCGCCTGCAGTCCCGCGATCAGGCCGCGGTACTCGGCGACGTTGTTGGTGGCGATCCCGACGTGGTCGGCCACCTCCATCAGGACCGTTCCGTCCGCGCCCCGGACCAGCGCGCCGTAGGCCGCCGGGCCGGGGTTGCCACGTGACCCCCCGTCGGCCTCGACGATCAGTTTCGGGCGGTCATCGACCACTGGTCACAGCCCCGACTCGGGAGTGCGCACCAGGATGCGACGGCATTCTTCGCAACGCACCACCTCGGTGGGGTCCGCGACGCGCAGCCGGCCGATGTCCATGGCCGTGAGCTGGATCCGGCAGCCCTCGCAGCGGCCCCGATGCATCCGGGCCACTCCGATGCCCGCCTGTTCGGCCCGCAGCCGGTCGTACAACGCGATCAGGTCCGCGGGCAGCTCACCGGCCAACGACTCTCGATCGCGATGCAGCCCCGCGACCTCCGCGTCGATGTCCCGGCTAGCCATCTGCTGGGCCGCCTGGACGGCTGCGAGCTGATCCGCCAACTCCTCCCCCTCGGCGGTGAACACGCCAACCGCTTGCTGGGCGCCGTCCAACCGTTCCATGACCGCCAACTCCACGTCCTCCAGGTCGTCCTGCCGGTGCCGAAGAGACTCGACCTCGTGTTGCAGATCGGTGAGTTGCTTGGCGGTGGACACCCGTCCGGAGTCGAGCAGGTCCCGGTCGCGGGCGATGCGCTGGCGTACCTGGTCCACGTCGGCCTCGGCCTTGGCCTGCTCACGTTCGAGGTCCGACACGATCGTCGCAGCCGCCACGAGGCGGTCCCGCAGCCCGCGGTTGCGTACCTCCAGCTCGGCCAGCCGGGCGATCTCGGGCAGCGTCGCCCGGCGATGCTGCAACTGGGCGATCCGCAGGTCGAGTCCTTGCAGGTCCAGCAGCCGAAGCTGCACCGCGGCTTCCGCTTGCACTGGCTCTCCTTGGTCGAGGCGGTGGGCCCGGCCGGGATCGAACCGGCGACCTACCCGGTGTAAGCGGGGTGCGCTACCGCTGCGCCACGGGCCCGCCGGAACCCTATCCGCGGCTGCCGCCGAGCCCGCTGCGTACCACGGGGATTCGCGGCTGCGTCCCGCGCATCCATCGAACGACCGTTGGGCCGAACGGTCCTGGTTGAAGATGCGACCTTCGCCCGAGCGGGTTTCAATATTCAGGCTGCGGCCGCCGGTGGCCCGAGACTCCGGCGGCCGCAGTCATCAACGCAGGCGATCCGCGCATCTAGTCGGGGCCCGGCGGGTGCGACGCGCCCGGCGATGGGGTGCTCGGCTCGCTCGTGGACCCAGGGTGCAGCAGTCGGCCCAGCGCAAGCTCGACCTCCGCAGCCAATTTCGTCGGCTGGCTCGGGTCCCTGTCAGGGGACAGTTCGTCATCAGGGGACAGTTCTTCGCGGTTGGCGTCTGCAACCTGCGTCCAGCCGCATTCTCGGCAACAGGTCTGCCCCAGCACGCGTACGAGCCGCAGGGAATCGCAGGACGGGCAGTGGTCCACGCCCGCCCAGCCGGCCCCGCTGCGCTGGCAGTCCGGACAAACGAGCACTTGGCTGCCACCGCGCACGGCCCGGCGCCATGGGCTGGGCCCCTTCACAGGGTCCACCGCCCGGGCACCGCACCGCCAGCAGGTCATATCTGGCGCACCCAGCTAGCTCAGGCCGGTCATGGCGTGCCGTCGCTGATCAGCGCAAAGCCGCGAGTGCGGCCCGGTAGTCGTCGTTGCTGCGCGCGTCGCTCGGAGGATTGACCACGCTCCAGCGCACGACGCCCTCCTTATCGATGACGAACGTGCCGCGGGTCGCAAAGCCCTTGTTTGCCAAGAAGACGCCGTACGCCTTAGCCACCTCGCCGTGCGGCCAGAAGTCTGACAGCAGCGGGTATTCCAGACCCTCCTGCTCGGCGAAGACCCGCAGCGACGGGGCCGGGTCGCAGGAGATCGCCAGGACTTGGGTGTCGTCGTTGACGAAGTCGGCTCGCTCGTCGCGCAGGGCACACAGCTCACCGGTGCACGTCGAGGTGAATGCGAACGGATAGAACAACACGACCACATTGCTGCGGCCGCGGAAGTCGGACAGCGTGACCTGCTGGCCCGCCTGGTCGTTGAGGGTGAAGTCGGGGGCCTGCTGTCCAGTTTCGATCGCCATGCCGGTCCTCTCGTCGTGATCGTCTCGTCGTCGTCCGCGGGCGCGAATCGCCCTACCGGGCAAGATAGTCCGTATGCCGCTGCTGCCCGAGGTGCTCACCCCCGCGCCGGACGAGCGCGGGCTGGCCAGCGGAGACCTCGACGAACTCGGCCGGGCGACGGTGGCCGCCTGGGACGCTTTCCTTGGCCTGGCCAGGACGACCGACCTGAGCGCGCCAGCGCGCTCCCGGACGGGCGCGACCGGGCGGGACGTCGTGGTGCAGGTCGGAGCCTGGCCGGATTCCCGTCGCCTGGGCGACATCATCGCTGATGCGCGCGGCGGCCGAAGTGACAGTGCCGACGCGCGCGGCGGCCGCAGCGACAGTGCCGACGCGCGCGGCGGCCGAAGTGACATCGAGAATCACGACGAGCAGATGCGGCGGCTGGTGAGCGCGCATGCGGACGCCGGCGATGAGGCCGTCTGGGCGGCCGTCCGGCTCGGGCGGGACGACCTGGCGGACTGGTTCGCTGGCCCGCGGGACGAGGCGCTGCTCATGGCCCCCAGCCTGTTGGGGCCGCTGCCCGTGGCCACTCTGCTCGCTGCGACCGCCTATCAGCTCGCCCTGGCCAGCCTGGACCTGGTCGCGTGCGGCGCCGAACCCGATCCGGGCGCGCTGGCCACCGGGCTGACGGCGCTGGTCGACACCACCGGGGCGCTGGCCGCCCGCGTCGACGTGACGGCCTCCATCAGCGCCCTGAGCCCGCAGGTACGCATCGGTTCGGGGGCACACGCCGGCGCCTGGCGGACGCAGCCCGTGGGCATCGACGACGACCCCGGACCCGCCATCGAAGCCCCGGTCGCTGTCATCCTCGACGTCACCGGCGGCCGGGCCTCCGCACCGCTGCTCTACGCCCGCGGGGACCTTCGTACCCATGACCTCGCCGGTCTGCTCCGCCTGGTGCGCGTGCTGGAGGGAGTACCGGGCATTCCCGCCGGGGCTACCTTGGCGCGGGCAGCAGGGGTCCTGGAGTCGGTGGCATCCGCCGGGTCGGCGTTCGGCTCGGCGCTGGGTCGGCTCACCCGCAGGCGACCGGATCCCGATGCGAGCTGAATGTCGCCCGCCGACAGCGCAGGCCAGGGATCGGGTCAGCGCTTGACGGCTCGCGGCGCGACCAGGCGGGTGCCCTGCCAGTCCGCAGACGCGCTCACCGTACTGGTCTGCTGCAGTCCGGCGGTCGGTGCGGCGTCGGCGATGTCCTCCGGCTGAACGTGGCCGTCCCGGCCCCGCTTGGGGGTCAACAGCCACACCACCCCATGATCGGTCAGGGGACCGATCGCATCGACCAGGGCGTCCACCAGGTCCCCGTCGTCCTCCCGCCACCACAGCAGCACGACGTCCACGACATCGTCGTAATCGGGGTCCACGATCGGATTGGTGATGCTGGCCTGCACCGCTGACCGCAGGCCCGCATCGCAGTCGTCGTCGAACCCATACTCCTGCACCGTGTGACTCGGCTGGATGCCGAGCTTGGCGGCCAGGCCACGCTGTCCCTCAGCGTGGTCCGCAGTCGCGGTCACGTACGCCCTCCGTGTTTCTGCCCCGGTGTGTCGCCCGTACGGGTCGACCAGTGCACCCCCGTGCGAGGTGTTCGGCGTAGTCCACCGGACGGCACCGCCTCGGCGCAAGCACCGCACGGCCTACGTTGGCGCAGGGTTGGACACCGTTCCCAGCGGGTGATGCTTCTGGTGGCCCGCGACCGCGGCAGGACCGAGCTCAGCGGACGGCCTGCGATCTGCCCCGGCGGACCTTGCCCGAACACGCGATGATGGGCGCCGTTCACCACCCACCGGCGGCGCGGCGACCCCGCGCACGCCCTTGCCGAAGGGTTGATCTGTGACCCCCGGACGCGACCGCGCCCCCCTGATCGCCGGCGGCCTGCCCACGCAGTACGTCGATGTCGACCCCGACGAGACGCAGGAGTGGACCGATTCCCTGGACGCGGTGGTCGACACCGCGGGGTCCTACCGAGCTCGCTACCTGATGCTGTCCCTGTTGCGCCGGGCCGCCGAACGCAATGTCGGCGTGCCCAGCCTGCGCAGCACCGACTACATCAACACGATCCCGCCCGAGCGTGAGCCGTGGTTCCCCGGCGATGAGGCCATCGAGAAGCAGGTCCGCCGCTGGGTGCGCTGGAACGCGGCGATGATGGTTCATCGGGCGCAGCGGCCCGGTGTCGGTGTCGGCGGACACATCTCCACGTACGCCTCCTCGGCCTCGATGTATGAGGTCGGGTTCAATCACTTCTTCCGCGGCCCGGACCACCCCGGCGGCGGCGACCAGGTCTATTTCCAGGGGCACGCCTCCCCCGGAATGTATGCGCGCGCCTTCCTGGAGGGCCGGCTCTCCGCCGACCGGCTGGACGGTTTCCGGCAGGAGTTGTCGCACGCGGATCAGGGCGGTTCGCTGCCGTCCTACCCGCACCCGCGACTCATGCCGGACTTCTGGCAGTTCCCAACGGTGTCGATGGGCTTGGGCCCCTTGAACGCGATCTATCAGGCGCGGTTCAACAAATATCTGCAGCACCGGGGCATCAAGGACACCTCCGAGCAGCGGGTATGGGCCTTCCTTGGTGACGGCGAGATGGACGAGGTCGAGAGCCTCGGGGCGATCGGCGTGGCCGCCCGCGAGGAACTCGACAACCTCACATTCGTCATCAACTGCAATCTGCAACGGCTGGACGGTCCGGTCCGCGGTAACGGAAAGATCATCCAGGAACTCGAGTCGTATTTCCGGGGTGCCGGCTGGAACGTCATCAAGGTGGTCTGGGGGCGGGAGTGGGACCCGCTGCTGGCCGCGGACACCGATGGCGCGCTCGTCAACCTCATGAACGAGACCCCCGACGGGGACTACCAGACCTACAAGGCCGAGGACGGCGGTTTCGTCCGCGAGCACTTCTTCGGTCGGGACGCGCGCACCAAGCGGATGGTGTCCGACTGGACCGACGAGAAGGTGTGGGCGCTCAAGCGCGGTGGGCATGACTACCGCAAGCTGTACGCGGCCTACCGCGCGGCGACCGAGCACACCGGACAACCGACCGTGATTCTGGCCAAGACCATCAAGGGCTGGACGTTGGGGTCCCATTTCGAGGGCCGCAACTCCACCCATCAGATGAAGAAGCTGACCCTGGACGACCTCAAGGGCTTCCGCGACCTTTTGCAGATCCCGATCTCCGATGCGGACATGGACGCGAAACTGCCGCCCTACTACCACCCGGGCATGGACGACGAAAACGTGCGGTACATGCTCCACCGCCGCGCCGAACTCGGCGGTTCCGTCCCGCAGCGTCGAGTGCAGGCCAGGCCGCTCGTGCTGCCCGGCGCACCGGTCTACGACGTGGTCCGGCGGGGCTCGGGCAACCAGCAGGTAGCCACCACGATGGCCTTCGTACGACTGCTGAAGGACCTCATGCGGGACCCCGAGATCGGGCAGCGTTTCGTCCCGATCATTCCCGACGAGGCGCGTACCTTCGGAATGGACTCGTTGTTCCCGACCGCGAAGATCTATTCGCCGCACGGACAGCAGTACCTCGCTGTCGACCGCGAACTGATGCTGTCGTACAAGGAGTCCGAGACCGGTCAGATCCTGCACGAGGGCATCAACGAGGCCGGCTCGACGGCCTCCTTCACGGCGGCCGGGACCTCGTACGCAACACATGGCGAACCGATGATCCCGATCTACATCTTCTACTCAATGTTCGGGTTCCAGCGGACCGGCGACGGCTTCTGGGCAGCCGGTGACCAGATGGCCCGCGGCTTCGCACTCGGGGCTACCGCAGGCCGGACCACCCTGAACGGCGAGGGGCTGCAGCACGAGGATGGGCACTCGCTGCTGCTCGCCTCGACCAACCCAGCCGTGGTGGCCTACGACCCCGCGTACGCCTTCGAGGTGGGCCACATCGTCCGCGACGGGCTGCGCCGGATGTACGGCGAGGACGCGGAGAATGTCTTCTATTACCTCACCGTCTACAACGAGCCCTACGTCCAGCCGGTCGAGCCGGACGGCGTAGATGTCGATGGCCTGCTGCGCGGCATGTATCTCTACTCCCCCGCCCTGCCCGACGCGACCGGACCCCGCGTCCAGCTCCTCGCCTCCGGTGTAGCGGTGCCCTGGGCACTGCGGGCACAGCATCTGTTGGGTGCCGAATGGGGTGTCCAGGCCGATGTGTGGTCGGTGACCTCGTGGAACGAACTGCGCCGCGACGGCCTCGCCGCCGATCGGGCGAACTTCCTCGCACCGGCGGCCGAGCAGCGCACGGCGTACGTCACCCAGCGGCTGGCCTCGATGCCTGGCCCGGTCCTGGGGGTCTCGGACTACATGCGGGCGGTGCAGGACCAGATCCGGCCGTGGGTGACCACCGACTACGCCACGTTGGGCACCGACGGCTGGGGCATGTCGGACACCCGTGGCGCCCTGCGTCGGCACTTCCTCGTCGATGCCGAATCGATCACGGTGCAGGCCCTGGCGGCCTTGGCCCGTCGCGGTGAGGTACCTCGGGATGCCGTCGTCGCAGCTATCGCTGGCTACCACCTCGACGATCCCACCGCAGCCGAGTCCGGTAACACCGAGGGTTCCGGGTGAGCGAGCGCGACCCGCAGCGGTTCCGCCGCTATCTGCAGACGGAGCGACAGGCCTCGGCGATGTACCGGGCCCTGGCGGACACCACGCAGGGAGAACGGCGGGACGCGCTCCTCGAGCTCGCTGCGATCGAGGATGAGCACGCCGACCACTGGGCCGAGCAGCTGCGCAGCAACGGTTTGCCCATCCCGGTCGATGACGGTCTGGGCGCCGACGAGGCCGCGGTGATCGTGCGTGCCCGCGCCCTCGGACTGGATGCCGTGCTCCCCGACCTGGAGGAGACCGAACGGGCCGCCAGCAGCATGTACGACGGCGACCCGGCTGCCCTGCCTTCCATGTCCGCCGACGAGCGGTTGCACGTCGTTGCGCTGCAGGGCATGCGTGCTGACCCGACACCAGTGCGCGACCCGAGAGGGGCCGACCCGAATCCGAAGGGTGCGCAGGCGAAGGGTGCGCAGGCGACATATACGGACTCCCCGCGATTGGCCCGGACCCGTGGCGGTTCCATCGGGGTGCCGGTCAATGCCCGCGAGCAACTGAACATGGCTGAGGCATGGCACCGGACTGATCGTTCCGGCGCCACCCGGGCTGCCGTGTTCGGCGTCTCGGACGGGTTGGTGTCGAACACATCCCTGGTGATGGGTTTCGCCGGGTCCGGTGTCGAAAGCCGCACCATCGCGTTCGCGGGCATCGCCGGCCTGCTGGCCGGGGCTTTCTCGATGGGAGCCGGCGAATATGTGAGCGTCGCCAGCCAACGGGACCTGTTCCGCCACGAGATCCAGAAGGAGGCGGCGGAACTCCGCGAGAATCCGCAGGAGGAGCAGCGGGAACTGGAACTGCTGTACCGCGCGAAGGGGCTTGATCGGGCGACGGCGCGGGCGACGGCCGCCCGGATCATGGCGGATCCCCGGACTGCGCTGGACACACTCGCCCGCGAGGAACTCGGCCTGGACCCGGACGAACTCGGCTCCCCGGTCAAGGTGGCCCTGTCCAGTTTCGCGGCGTTCGCGATCGGGGCAATCGTCGTGGTGCTTCCCTACCTCGTGGCGTCCGGGACGGTGGCGTTGGTCGCTGCGATCGCCGCGGCGGTCCTCTCGCTCGTCGTCGTCGGCGGCCTGGTCGGTCGGTTGTCCGGCCGTGGCGTCCTCCGGCCCGCGCTGCGGCAGTTGGCCATCGGTGTCGGGGCGGCGGCCGTGACGTTCCTGGTGGGTCGGCTGATCGGTGTGACGCTCGGGTGAGCCGCCCGCAGCCCCGCGCGAAGGCGGCCGGAACCCACCGCGCCCCCACGCCCGTCGAAGAGTTCGGCCCACCCGATGCGGACGCGACTGCGGGGACGGCGCATGAGCAGACGGTGCTCCGATTGCAGGCCGCGATGGGCAGTTTGGGGACCGCGGCGCTGACCCGGATGGAGGAGTTGCTGCCCTGGTTCCGCCAGTTATCCGCGGCCCAACGGTCGTCGATCGGGCTGGTGGCCCAGGCCGGCATCTCGGCATTCGTCGCCTGGTTCACCGACGCCGAACGAGCCCGGATGCAGATCACTTCGGAAGTGTTCGGCAATGCTCCGCGCGAACTGGTCAGGGCCGTGTCGTTGCAGCAGACGGTGGCCATGGTGCGCGCCACCATCGCCGTGGTCGAGGAACACGTCGAGGAACTCGCTCCACCGCAGGGTGTGCAGGCTCTGCGCGAGGCGGCCCTGCAGTATTCGCGTGAGATCGCCTTCGCAGCCGCCGAGGTGTACGCCGGTGCCGCCGAGGCTCGCGGCGCCTGGGACGCGCGCCTGGAGGCGCTGGTGATCGACGCATTGTTGCGTGGCGATCCCGACACCGACGTGGGCTCGCGCGCGGCAGCACTGGGCTGGGGACCGGTGCATGGCGTGTGTGTCGTGGTTGGTCACCCGCCCGCACGGGACACCGCCGACGTGATCGCCGACGTGCAACGGGCCTGTCGCAGCCACAACTGGGACCTGCTGGTCGGCGTCCACGGCGACACCATGGTTGCTGTGCTGGGCGGCGCACCCGATCCGGAACGGGCAGCCCGGGCGCTATCGGCGCACTTCGGCTCCGGTCCGCTGGTGGTCAGCCCGCAAGTGCCCACCCTGGCCGAGGCGCCGCAGGCCGCGGCCCAGGCGCTGGCCGGCTTGCGGGCGGCCCGGGCCTGGCCGGCAGCTCCCCGACCGGTGGCGGCCGACCTGCTGCTGCCCGAACGAGCCCTGGCCGGCGACGTCCTGGCTCGCAGCCGACTCGTCAGTGACGTCGAGGGCGGTCTGGGCGCCGCCGACTCGGCGCTGCGGGACACCCTGGAGGCATTCTTGGACCGCTCCGGTGCCATCGAAGCCACCGCGCGGGCGCTCTACGTCCATCCCAACACGGTGCGCTATCGGCTGCGTCGGATCACCGAATTGACCGGACTCAACCCCAGCGCCGCGCGGGACGCCTTCGCGCTGCGGCTGGGGCTCTCGTACGGCCGACTGGCCGACGACTCGAGCCTTGGTGGGACTCCGCCGGCGGCCAGCGACGGCGCTACTCCCGACTCCGGCTTACCTGCGCTCCGACCGTGAGGTCAGTGTGATCAGACGGATACACAGCAGCAGGCCGATGATGCACAAGAGACCGACGAAGATCCGCAGGACGCCATCGGTGAACGCGAACGAGACACCGCCGAGGATGATCAGTACGACGGCGACAACCCCTGGCTTCATGTCGATGCCGTCCATCGTGGCTCCTCTTTCCTCGGCAGGTTTCCTCGGCAGGGTTGCTCGGCCGGCTCATTGCAGTTCAGCGGGCTCATTGAGCGCGTTTCACGGAGCAAATCCCAACTGTCCGGCCGCAGGCGGTAGGTCCGTACGGTCAGGTGTTTCCCGCAAGCCTAGTTGCCCAGCCCCTGTGCCGCGCACATTCAGTGGAGCGACCACAGGAGCACCCAGTGAACGACAGTGAAGCGACAGTGAAGCGATAGTGAAGCGATAGTGAAGCGCCGGCCGCCGAGGCGATCGGCCGTCTTGGACACTCGCGACCGACCGGTGTTTGTGGACATCCCACAATCGCGGTCGCTCGACATTGGCCGTGACAGCAGCCGAACGCAGGACCCGGCACCGGCAGTCTGGGGGGGTGCTCGCCATCGTGGCTCCCGGTCAGGGCGCCCAGACCCCCGGCTTCCTCCGCCCGTGGCTGGACCAGCCCGGCTTCGCCGACCGGCTGGACTGGCTGTCCACCGTCGCCGGGCTCGACCTGGTCGAGCACGGGACGACCAGTGACGCGGCGACGATCACCGACACGGCGGTTGCCCAGCCGCTGCTGGTCGGTGTCGGCTTGGTCAGCCTGCTGACGCTATTCCCCGAGCCCAACGCTGCCCTCGACCTCGTCGCGGTTGGCGCCGGGCACTCGGTCGGTGAGATCACCGCCGCCTGCGCCGCGGGAGTCATCAGTGCCGAGCAGGCCATGGTGTTCGTCCGCGAACGCGGCATCGGCATGGCGGCCGCAGCGGCCGCGCATCCGACCGGTATGGCCGCCGTCCTCGGCGGCGAGGTGGCCGACGTTCTCGCCGCTGCGCACCGGCACGGCCTGACGGCGGCCAACCGCAACGGCACTGGACAGATCGTGGTCGCCGGGACCCAGACCCAACTGCAGGCCTTCGTCGCCGACCCACCCGTCGGCGCCCGGGTACGACCGTTGGCCGTGGCCGGCGCCTTCCACACCCACCACATGGCCCCGGCTATGGACCGCCTGGCCAAGCACGCTCGGGCGATCACGACGCACGACCCGCGTACCTTGTTGTTGTCTAACTCCGACGGGACAGTGGTGCACCACGGCCGGACGGTTCTGGACCGGCTGGTTCGGCAGGTCAACGCACCCGTGCGTTGGGATCTGTGTATGGACGCCATGGGCGACCTGGGTGTCACCGCCGTCATCGAACTGCCCCCGGCCGGGGTGCTCACCGGCCTCATCAAGCGCGCCCTACCCGATGTGGAGACCCTTGCCTTGCGTACACCTACCGACCTCGACGCCGCCTGGGACCTGATCGGTCGGCACGGCAGCCCCGGCTCGCCCGCCCACGATGCGGCCGTACGCCGCGCCCGGCTGGCTGCCACCGAGAGCGTGGCGGGGACCCGATGAGTCGGGCCCTGGCCGTCCCGACCGGGAGTCCCTTCGCCCGGATCGTGTCGCTCGGCAGCTACCGACCGTCCCGGGTGATCACAAACGCGGAGATCTGCGAGACCATCGACTCCACCGACGCGTGGATCCAGGAGCGTTCCGGGATCGTCGAACGCCGCCGCGCTGCTCCCGACGAGACCGTCGCGGACATGGGGGTGGCTGCCGGCGCCAAGGCGCTGGCAGCGGCTGGCCTGGACCCGCAATCGATCGACTTGGTGATCGCCGCCACGGCCACTCACCCGTATCAGACACCGGCGGCGGCCACGGAGATCACCGACCGGCTCGGAGCCACGCCCGCCGCCGCCTTGGACATCAGCGCGGCGTGCGCGGGCTTCTGTTACGGCATTGCGATGGCCTCGGATGCGGTGCGCGCCGGGTCTGCCACCCGGGTCCTGGTCATCGCAGTGGAGAAACTCAGCGACTGGGTCGACAAGACCGACCGTGGCACCGCTTTCCTGTTTGCGGACGGCGCCGGCGCCGCAGTGGTGGAGGGGTCCACCACGGCCGGCATCGGGCCGGTTGTCTGGGGCTCCGACGGCGCGCAGAAAGACGCGATCACGATGAGCGTCTCCCACATCGAGCACCGCGACGGCCTCGGCGAGTTCCCGGTGCTCACCATGCAGGGGCAGGCCGTGTTCCGGTGGGCGATCGGCGACATCGCACCCGTGTGCCGGCGCGCGGTCCAGGCCGCTGGCCTGACCCTGGACGACATCGACGTGTTCGTGCCGCACCAAGCCAACATGCGCATCACCGATGCACTGGTCCGGGCCCTGAAACTCCCCCCGACCGTACGGATCGCCCGGGACATCCGTACCGCCGGGAATACCTCTGCCGCATCGGTTCCGCTGGCCCTGGACCGCATGGTCGAACTCGGCGAGGCGCGCAGCGGTGACACCGCGCTGCTGGTCGGTTTCGGCGCAGGGTTGACGTATGCCGCCCAGGTCGTGACCGTGCCCTGAGTACGAAACCGGGCGGACGGAGCCTAGGCCCGCCCCTCACAACGCCCCGTTGCAACCGCGACGGGATCGCCTGAGAAGGAGAAACCCCCATGACCCAGAACGAGATTCTCGACGGCTTGGCCGTGATCGTGAACGACGTCGCCGGCACACCGGTCAGCGATATTCAGCTGGAGAAGTCCTTTGTCGACGACCTCGACATCGACTCGCTGTCCATGGTTGAGGTCGTTATGGCGGCCGAGGACAAGTTCGGCGTGAAGATCCCGGACTCCGAGGTGAAGAACCTCAAGACGGTGGGCGACGCGGTGGACTACATCGCCAAGGCCGGCGTCAGCGCCTGAGCATTCCTCGCCGAAGCCCCGACCCGCGCTGCGGCCCCACCGCACCAAGCCGTGAATCAGCCCTGCAGAAAGGCCACGATGCCCACCCCGCACCGCACCGTCGTCGTCACCGGAATGGGCGCCACCACACCCGTTGGTGGCGACGTGCCCACGACGTGGGACGCCCTGCTGGCCGGGCGTTCGGGTATCGCGCTGCTGACCCAGGACTGGGCAGCCGAGTTGCCCGCACGACTGGCCGGCACCATGGCCGTCGACCCCACGACCGTGTTGGAGCGCACCGAGGCGCGTCGCTGGGACCGTACCGAGCAGGCTGCCATCGTGGCCTGGCGCGAAGCATGGCGCGATGCCGGCTCGCCCCAGGTCGAGTCCGAGCGGCTCGGGGTGGTGGTTGGCACGGGCATCGGTGGGGTGACTTCCTTGCTCGCCCAGTACGACCTGCTGCGCGAGCGCGGCGCCTCCCGGGTCTCGCCGATGACGGTGCCGATGCTGATGCCCAACGGCGCGGCGGCCTGGGTGGGCCTGGAGGCACAGGCCCGCGCCGGGGTCCACACGCCGGTCAGCGCCTGTGCCTCCGGGGCCGAGGCCGTGCTGGTGGCGGCCCGGATGATCCGGGATGGGCGCGCCGACGTCGTGGTCGCCGGTGGTACAGAGGCCTGCGTACACCCCCTCACGCTGGCAGCCTTCGCCTCCATGCGAGCCCTATCGACCCGGCACGACGAACCCACCCGGGCGTCGCGGCCCTATGACACGGGCCGCGACGGCTTCGTCATGGGTGAGGGCGCCGCGGTGATCGTGCTCGAGTCCGAGGAGCACGCCCGCGCGCGCGGCGCGCGGATCTACGCCGAGCTCGCCGCCGCCGGCATGTCCTCGGACGCCCACCACATCACCGCACCGGAGCCCGAGGGCGCCGGAGCAAGCCGGGCCATGCGCGAGGCCGTCGAGCGCGCCGGGCTCACCCCGGCCGACATCGTCCACATCAACGCCCACGCGACGTCGACCCCGGTCGGTGACGTCGCCGAGTCCAACGCGATCCGCCGCGCCTTCGGCGACGCGACCGACGGCATGTGCGTCAGCGGGACGAAGTCCATGACCGGCCACCTCCTCGGAGCCGCCGGAGCGCTCGAGGGCCTGTTCACCATCCTCTCGGTGCACCACCGCATCGCCCCCGCCACCATCAACATCGAGGACCTGGATCCCGCGATCCACCTCGACGTGGTCCGGGGCGAGCACCGCACCCTCCCCGGTGGCGACATCGCCGCCCTCAACAACTCGTTCGGCTTCGGCGGTCACAACGTCGCCCTCACCGTGAAGAGCATCTGATGGCGCGCCAGCCCAACGAGGCGTCGTCCTCTGCCTCCGCCGCCACCAAGCCCAAGCCCGACAAGGCCAGCGACCCCCGCAACCCGCGGCTGCGTCTCGCCGCGTTCTTCGACGAGGGCTCCGTCGAGCTCATCAGCCCCGAGGACGACAGCGGCATGCTCGCCGCCGTCGGCACCTGCCAGGGCACTCCCGTCGTCGCCTTCTGCTCGGACGCGACGATCATGGGCGGCGCCATGGGGGTCGCCGGTTGCAAGGTCGTCATCACGGCGTACGAGCGGGCGCTCGCGGACGGCATACCCGTCGTCGGCATCTGGCACTCCGGGGGCGCACGCCTGCCCGAGGGCGTCGTCAGCCTGCACGCGGTCGGCGAGGTCTTCGCGATCATGACGCGGGCCTCCGGCAAGGTCCCCCAGATCTCCGTCGTCATCGGTGCCGCCGCCGGCGGAGCGGCCTATGGCCCGGCCCTCACCGACATCGTCATCCTCGCTCCCGACGGACGCATCTTCGTCACCGGTCCCGACGTCGTGCGCTCGGTCACGGGCGAGTCCGTCGACGCGCTCCGGCTCGGCGGTCCCGAGCCGCACGGCCGCCGCAGCGGTGTCGTCCACGTCGTCACCGAGTCGACCGAGCAGGCCTACGAGCGAGGACGCCAGCTCGCCTCGCTGCTCGCCGACCAAGGCACCCTCGACGTCGCCGGCGTCGAGGACTTCGACCTCGAGGAGACCTTCCCCGAGTCGGCCAAGCGTGCCTACGACGTGCACCCGTTCGTCGACAACGTGCTCGACAAGGGCGCCGACTCCGTCGAGCTCCACCCCCGGTGGGCCCCCAACATCGTCACCCAGCTCGGCCGCTTCGGTGGGCGCACGGTCGGCGTCATCGCCAACAACCCCATGCGTCTCGGTGGCTGCCTCGACTCACCGTCGGCCGAGAAGGCCGCGCGGTTCGTGCGCATGTGCGACGCCTTCGGCGTGCCCCTCATCGTCCTCGTCGACGTCCCGGGCTA
>JBBQYX010000026.1:0-36243 GCA_038208295.1 Candidatus Nanopelagicales bacterium
GCTAATGAAGCCTGGCTGCCGCGGGCGGGGGGGGGGGTGTGCCCCCCCGCGCCCGACTGACCTGCCAATCTCTACGCGTGCTTCGCTGCCAGCGTCCCCCCGCTCGTAGCCAGCGCGCGCAACGAATCCGGCGCGGTGAACCGCTCCCCATAGGCAGCGGCCAACCCGTCGGCACGCGCGACGAAGCCAGCGACGCCGCCGGCGTACTGGTCGACGTATTGCAACGCCCCGCCGGCCCAGGCCGGGAAGCCGATGCCGAGGATCGAGCCGACGTTGGCGTCGGGGACCGAACGCAGCACGCCCTCGTCCAGGCAGCGCACCGACTCCAGCGCCATGATGAACAGCAGCCGCTCCTGCACGTCCACCAGCGGCACGTCGATGTCGGACTGCGCGAAGCTCTCCCGCAACGCCGGCCAGAGCACCCGGCCGCCGGAATCGGGATAGTCATAGAACCCGCCGCCGGTGGACCGACCGCGCCGGTCGAACTCCTCGATCATCCGCGCCAGTACGGCATCGCCGGGCGCCGCACCGGGGTCACGGCCCTCCGCGGTGAGTTCCGCCCGGGTCGTGTCGGAGATCTTCTTGTTCAGGGTGAGGGTGAGTTCGTCGACCAATTGCAGCACCCCGACCGGGAATCCGGCCTGCGTAGCGGCTCGTTCCAGCAGCATCGGGTCGATACCCTCGGCCAGCATCGACAGGCCCTCGTGGACGAGCGTCCCGATGACCCGGGAGGTGAAGAAGCCGCGCGAGTCGTTGACGACGATCGGGACCTTGCCGATCTGCTGCACCACGTCGTAGGCCCGGGCCAGGGTCTCCTCCGAGGACTTGTCCCCGACGACAATCTCGACGAGTTGCATCTTGTCCACGGGGGAAAAGAAGTGCAGGCCGATGAAGTCTTCGGGCCGCTCGATCGCTGCCGACAACCCGGTGATCGGCAGGGTGGAGGTGTTCGAGGCCAAGAGCGCCTCGGGACCGACGACTTTCTGGATCTGGCCGAAGACCTCCCGCTTGAGGCTGGGGTCCTCGAACACGGCCTCGATCACCAGATCGCAGCCGGCGAGTTCGGCGAAGTCGATGGTGGGGTGGATCCGAGCCAGTACCTCGTCGCGCTGTGCCTGGGTGCTGCGGCCGCGAGCCACCGCCTTGTCGAGCAGTTTCGTGGAGTACGACTTGCCGCGCTCGGCGGCTTCCATGGACACGTCCTTGAGGACCACCGTGACCCCGTTGCGGGCCAGGGAGTATGCGATTCCCGCGCCCATCATCCCGGCGCCGACGACCGCCGCCTTGGTGGCCTTCCACTTCGGCGGCGCGGCTGGCCGGGAGCCACCGGACTTGATGTGCTGCATGTCGAAGAACATCGCCTGGGTGAGGTTCTTCGCGGTCTGGCCCACCGCCAACGAGGTGAAGTAGCGCGACTCGATCCGCAGCGCGGTGTCGATGTCGACCTGGGTGCCCTCGACCGCAGCAGCCAGGATCGCGGCCGGGGCGGGATAGGGGGCGCCCTTGAGTTGTTTGCGCAGCGTCGCCGGGAAGGCCGGCAGCATTGCGGCCAGCGCGGGAGTGGCCGGCGTACCGCCGGGAATCCGGAACTTCTTGTGGTCCCAGGGCTGGATTGCATCCGGCTCGGTCGCCAACCACGCCAGTGCGGCGGGCAGCAGATCGTCGGGCGTTGCAACCAGTTCGTCAACCAGGCCGAGTTCCAATGCCTGGGCGGGCCGCAGCCGCTGGCCCTGCAGCAGCACTGACGTCAGCGCGTTGGCCAGGCCCATCATCCGTACCGTCCGCACGACGCCACCAGCCCCGGGCAGCAGCCCGAGTGTCACCTCCGGCAGCCCGAGGATCACCTTGGGGCTGTCGACGGCGATGCGGTGGTGGGTAGCCAGGACCAGCTCGAAACCGCCGCCCAGCGCGGCGCCAGCGATCGCGGAAACCACCGGGATGCCCAGGGTTTCCAGCCGCCGGTAGAAACCCTTGGACTGCTCGACGAAGCCATAGACCTGGCTGGCACTCGTCATCGCGATGAGGTCCTTGAGGTCGGCCCCGGCGAAGAACGTCGACTTGCCTGAGGTGATGACGACCCCGCGGATGTCGGCCTTGTTTGCGGCCAACCGATCCAGGGTCGCCGACATCGATGCCAGGAACCCGGCGTTCATCGTGTTCGCCCGCTGAGTGGGGTCGTCCAGCGTCAGCAGCACGACGCCGTTGTCCAGGTCGTCCCAACGGATGGTGCCCACAGTTGATTCCTTCGCCCCGACGCTCACTGGCTGATCCTTTCCACGATCGTCGCGATGCCCATGCCGCCGCCGACGCACAACGTCGCGAGGCCATATCGCAGGTCGCGGCGTTCCAATTCGTCCACCAGGGTGCCCAGGATCATCGCCCCGGTCGCGCCCAACGGGTGCCCCATGGCGATCGCGCCGCCGTTGACGTTCACCTTGTCCATGTCCAGGCCCATGTCTCGGACGAAGCGCAGAACAACGGCCGCGAACGCCTCGTTGATCTCGACCAGGTCGATGTCGTCGATGCTCAGCCCCGCCTTGGCCAGGGCCTTGCGGGCCGCCGGTGCAGGCCCGGTCAGCATGATCGTAGGTTCGGCACCGCTGACCGCGGCGGCGACGACCCGCGCCCGCGGCGTCAGCCCGAAGCGCTGCCCGACGGTTGCGGACCCGATCGCCACCAGGGCGGCACCGTCAACGATCCCCGAGGAGTTCCCCGGGGTATGGACATGGTTGATCGCATCGACGCTCGGATAGCGGCCCAGCGCGACCGCATCGAACCCGCCCTGCTCACCCATGGCCGCGAAGGAGGGTTTCAGCGCGCCGAGGCCTTCCACCGTGGTGTCCGGGCGGATGAACTCGTCGTGATCCAGGATCGTCAGGCCGTTGCGGTCCCGTACGGGGATCACCGATCGGTCGAACGCGCCATCCGCCCACGCCTTGGCGGCCAGCGTCTGCGAGCGCAGCGCGTACTCGTCGACATCGCTGCGGGAGAATCCCTCCACGGTCGCGATGAGGTCCGCACCGATGCCCTGGGGAACGAAGTAGGTGTCGTACGCGGTTTCGGGGTCCATGGCCCAGGCGCCGCCGTCCATGCCCATAGGCACCCGCGACATCGACTCCACCCCGCCGGCCAGGATCAGGTCCTCCCAGCCGGACCGGACCCGTGCGGCGGCCTGGTTGACCGCCTCCAGCCCGGAGGCGCAGAACCGGTTGAGCTGTACGCCGGCCACCGTGTCGGGCAGTCCGGCGGCGATGGCGGCGACCTTGGGCAGGTCCGCACCCTGGTCGCCGATCGGGGTAACGATGCCGAGGACGAGATCGTCGACGGCCTCGACGTCGAGGTCGGGGTTGCGCTCGCGCATCTCGTGGATCAGGCCGGTGACCAGAGTCACCGGCTTCACCTCGTGCAGCGAGCCGGAGGACTTGCCGCGCCCGCGAGGGGTGCGGATCGCGTCGTAGAGATACGCGTCGGGGGTGTCGGGCATGGGCTGCGACCCTTCGTCGTCGTTGATCGTCGGGCGGGAATCGGGTGAAACTCGTCAGATGTTGGACTGCTCGGGCATCGACTGTTGTACGGCTGTCCGGCCGCCAACCAGGCCGGTGCAGAAACCGATGTACTGCCGGGCCAGCCGGTCGGTGGGGATCGGGCCGTCCGGGCGGTACCAGCCGGCGACCCCCAGGCACAGGGTGAGGACCGCACGGCTGGCGTCGTGCGGGGATTCGACGGTGGTGAAGGCGCCAGCCTTCTGACCGCTGGCGACGGCGGTGACCATGAGGCGTTCCTGCTCGTCCCGCAGCGACACGTAGCGCCGCCAGTTGGCGGGTTCCAGCGCGCGGGATTCGGCATGCAGCGCACCGAGTTCCCGCCGGTGTGCCATGAACAGGACCAGGCATTCGACCAGGGCCTCGAAACGGGTCACCGGGTCGGGTCCGGCCTCCACCAGCGCTGCGTGGCTGCGGGCGAGAACGTCGTTCATGGACGATTCGACCAGGGCCAGCAGCATGGCCTGCTTGCTGGGGTGGTGGTGGTAGAGCCCGGGTACGGACAACCCGGCCCGCCGGGCAATGTCGCGCACCGAGGCCCCGTCGTAGCCGTGCTCGGCGAAGGCCGCGACAGCCGCGGCCAGGACGGGGTCCAGCCCGTCGCCGGCGGAATAGTCGCGCCAGTGCTGCAGCCCCGGCCGCGGACGCAGCCGACCGGGCACCGGGCGCAGCCGGGATTCAGCCGCGCCCGGTCGGGGGTCGACCGCCGAGGAGGTCGTCACAGTCCCAAGGACTGCGCGATGATCACCTTCATGATTTCGCTGGTGCCGCCGTAGATGCGGGTCACCCGCGCATCGGCGTACATCTTCGCGATCGGGTATTCGTTCATGAACCCGTACCCACCGAACAACTGCAGGCAGCGGTCCATGACCTTGCCCTGCAACTCGGTGCCGAACAGTTTGACCTTGGCGGCCTCGGCGGCGGTCAGCCGACCGGCATCGA
Source organism: Candidatus Nanopelagicales bacterium (assembly GCA_038208295.1). GTDB lineage: Bacteria > Actinomycetota > Actinomycetes > S36-B12 > JBBQYX01 > JBBQYX01. The sequence continues at coordinate 4,485 of JBBQYX010000026.1, forward strand.
GTTCTTTGATGGCGCGGTCGATGAGCGCCTGCCCGGCCTCGATGTCGGTCGCAACATCAGCCAGCTCGAACTTGGTGTTCTGGAAGTCGCCGATCTTCTTGCCGAACGCGGTGCGCTCACCGACGTACTGCAGGGTCCTGGCCAGAGCAACTGTGCAACTGGCGATCGCGCCGACCGCGATGGATAACCGCTCCTGGGGCAGGTTGTGCTTGAGGTGCTCGAACGCCTTGCCCTCCTCGCCGAGCAGGTTGGTCACCGGCACCCGGGCGTCGTCGAAGAACAGCTCGGCGGTGTCCGTGGCCTTCATACCGATCTTGTTGAGTTTGCTGGAGTGGGCGAAACCGGGTGTGCCGTCCTCAATGACCAGCAGCGACAGGCCGCCACGGCGGTCGTCGGCCCGGCCAGTGCGTACCACGACCATCGCCAAGTCAGCGTTCACTCCGCCAGTAATGAAGGTCTTGGACCCATTCACGACGTAGTGGTCGCCGTCGCGCACCGCGGTCGTGGAGATCCCGGCCAGGTCGGAACCCGTCCCGGGCTCGGTCATCCCAATGGAGGAGACGTGCTCACCGCTCACCAGACCGGGGAACCAGCGGGCCTTCTGCTCGTCGTTGGCCAGGTCCAGGAAATACGGCACGACGACATCGAGGTGCAGGTGGATACCGCCCAGGTGCATGGGCAGGCGGGCCATCTCCTCGGCCAGTACGACGTTGAACAGGAACGACGACTGGTCGCCGCCACCGAACTCCTCGGGGAACTGGATCCCCATGACGCCCAACTCGCCCAGTCGGGTGTAGAGCGAGCGCGGCACGATGCCGGCCTTCTCCCACTCGTCCAGGTTCGGTTCGACCTCCTTCTCCAGGAAGGACCGGACCATGTCGCGGAAGTCCTCGTGCTCGGCCTCGAACACGTCACGCTGCACCGGGATGTCCTCTCGTCGGTCGTACCGGATCGGGACGCCGGGGTCAGGCACATCCGGCGCTGGGACCAGGGTGCCCGAGCGTTCGGTCGGTTGTCTAGCCCCGGGGCGGTGGTGGGGCGCGAGGTCTGGGGTACGGGGGGCGGTGCGGGGCCTGGAGTCGTCACGCTGCACCAGCGGCTGCCCCAGGTGATCTTCCGCGGAAGACCGCCGAGTCTCAGTCAGGGAGGACGCGGAGGCGTCGTCCGCGGGGGGTACGCAGCATGTCGAAGTGGCGATGATCAAGCGTCAGTACTCGGGTCTCGCCGGTGCGCTCGGCCAGTTGGACGATGGAGGCGTCGGTGACGCCGATCGAGTGGTCGGCGAACCTCGCGATCGTCCGGGACATCGCGGACACGTCACTTGCCGAAAAGGACACAAGGTCGTAGGCGCCCCCCACGAGTTCCTGCAAGACGAGAAGTTCAGCCGCGACCCCCAGCCTCGAAAGGACCAGATAGTCCAATTCGGCCACCACGTAGGGCGACACCAGGATCGGTCCAGGTTCGGCGTCAAGAACGCTGAGCACCCGAGCATGCATGGGCTCGGCCACGTTGAATAGCGCCAGCAGCCCACTCGTGTCGGCGAGGATCATTCGCCGAAACCTGCGAGCAGTTCGTCTGCTCGCTCGGCGAAGGGCTCGCCGGTGATGATCCCCGGTCGTGGCCGTGGGCGCCGCAGCGACGCGGCGATGGCCCGCCGGATTACCTCCGCCTCGGGCAGACCGCTGCGCCGAGATTCCTCTTCCACCGCATGCTTGAGTTCCGCCGGCAGATATAGCGTCGTCTTGACCGACATGCCACCGATGGTACCACCGGTGGCACGTCGGTCCGGCAGGCAGCTCTCGTCATGTGGTGTTCAGAGGCGAGTCGGTGGAGGGCTGTCGGTGGGTGCCGCTACAACTGTCTCCATGACCACCCATCCGGCGCTGCCCCCCCCAGTCAGGGGAGCGCTGGACGGGCACGATCGGGTGCGGCAGCAGACGGGCGGGATCTCACCCGGCCAGCTGCCGGATCTTGCCGCTGCCGTACGGCTGCCCGTGGCCCGGGTCGCGGTCGACGTAGCGCTGCCGCATCTGGACCGCGCGTTCGACTATGCGGTGCCGCCGGCCTGGGATGAGGTTGCCCAGCCGGGGGTTCGGGTACGGGTCCGGTTCGCCGGGCGTCGGGTCGGCGGGTTCGTGCTGGAGCGGGTGGCGATCAGCGACCACGTCGGGGTGCTGGAGCCGCTCATTGAGGTCGTGGGCGAAGTGCCGGTGCTGGCCCCGGAGGTCGCGCGGCTGTGCCGGGCGGTGGCGGACCGCTACGCCGGGACGTTCGCCGACGTCGTCCGGCTCGCCGTCCCACCCCGGCTGGTCCGCGCGGAGCGGCGCGCCCCGGCGTCGGTGGGCGACGCGCTGCCCGCAGTAGACGATCCCGGGGAATGGGCGGCCTACCCCGGCGGCCCGGCATTGCTGCGTCGGGTCGGGCAGCGACACGGTCCGACGCGCCAACGGGTCGGCCCGCGGGCTGCCTGGACGGTGCTGCCCAACACCGGGGCTCACAGCCAGCCACCCAGGCCTCGCGTGCCCCCGGGATTGGGCTGGATTCCGGCACTCACCCGGCTGGCGCAGGCCAGTCTGGCGGCCGGTCGCGGGGTGATCGTGGTGGTGCCGGACGCCCGCGATGTGGCCCGCGTCGACGCCCACTGGCGGGCCGCCTGGGGCCCCGGCCACCACCGGGTGCTGAGCGCTGACCTGGGTCCGGAGCGCCGGTATCGCGCGTTCCTGGACGTGCTGTCGGGGTCGATCCGGGCGGTGATCGGCACCCGGTCGGCGGCCTTCGCCCCGGTCGCGGATCTCGGCCTGCTGGTCTGCTGGGACGACGGGGACGACTCGCTGGGCGAGCCGCGATCTCCGTACCCGCACGCTCGCGAGGTCCTGGCGCTGCGGGCCCGGCAGTCCGGAGCGGCGCTGGTGCTCGGCGGCTATACCCGTACCCCCGAGGTGCAGCAGTGGGTCGAGTCCGACTGGCTGGTCGGTTTGGAGGCCCCCCGGGAGGCCGTACGGGCCGCCGCCCCACGGGTGCACGTCACCGGCGACGCCCCTGGCGGTTCGGACCCGCAGGCACGGGCCGCCCGGCTGCCGCACGACGCTTGGCAGGCCGCCCGCGCGGGACTGGCGCACGGCCCGGTGCTGGTCCAGGTGCCGCGGGCGGGCTATCTGCCGGCGTTGGCCTGCCAGCGTTGCCGTGCTCCCGCTCGGTGTGTGGTGTGTACGGGTCCGCTGCGGCTGGACGGTTCCGGTGGTCAGCCCTCGTGCTCGTGGTGCGGCGCGGGTGCGGGGTGGACCTGCCCGTCTTGCGGCGGATGGCGACTGCGGTCTGTGCGCGTCGGTTCGGCACGTACGGCTGAAGAATTGGGCCGGGCGTTCCCGGGCGTGCCGGTCCTCACATCTTCCGGCGCCTCGGTCCTGGCCGAGGTGTCCGACGCGCCGGCGTTGGTGATTGCCACGCCCGGCGCCGAACCGGTCGCCGTCCAGGGCTATGCCGCGGTCCTGCTGCTGGATGCCGCGACGTTGCTGGCCCGGGCGGATCTACGAGTTGCCCAGGAGACCTGGCGGCGGTGGGCGGCCGCGACCGTCTTGGCCCGTTCCGGCGCCCAGGTTGTCCTGGTTGGGGAGTCCGGATGGCCGGCGGTCCAGGCGTTGCTGCGGTGGGATCCGGTGGGTTTCGCCGAGCGGGAACTCGCTGATCGTCGTGCCGTCGGTCTGCCGCCGGCCGTACGGATGGCCGCCCTGTCCGGCGCCCCGGACGACGTCACCGTCGCGACGGCGGCCGTGCTGGACCTGCTGCGGGACTCCGGCACGAAGGGGCTGCAACCGCAGGTATGGGGCCCGCTTCCCGTGGTCGAGCCGCGAGGCTCCCGCTCTGTAGGGGTCGTGGACGCCCGGGTCCGGCAATTGATCTCCGTACCCCTGCGCGCCTCCGACACGTTGACCGCAGCACTGCGCGCCAGTGCCGCTGGCCGCAGTGCCCGCAAACTCCCCCCCACCGAGATCCGCCTCGACCCCACGGTTCTGGGATGACTGCGCCCAGCGGCATCTGGCGCGCCCGGCAATGCGGGTTCTACAGATTCAGAACCCGGCGCAAGCCGCGATCCACGTCATCCATCACGTAACGAGGGACCGAGTCGACCACGTCACCAAGTTCCGACTTGTTGACGGTGACCAGCGCTGTCACGTTGACAGCGGAGTCCCTCGGCAGACCACCAGCTGCGGCTGGCAGGAACACGTTGCCGGGCACTGCGGCCAGCCTCGTCCGCGAGGTGATGACCGCGACAAGGACGGTGGCGAGTTGTGTCGCGGTGTAGTCGTCAGACTCGATGACGAGCACTGGCCGTCGCTTCGCCGGTCGGCTGCCGATCGGTGTGCCGAGGTCGGCCCAGTAGATGTCACCCCGACGGATCACCACTCCTCCCCGTCGTCCAGGACCAGCCGTCCGGCGGCAACGGCTGCAATGGCGCTGTCGTCGTCACCATCGGTCAGGGTCGCCAGAGCGGCATCGATGTCCCGGGTGGTCGACGCGCGATCCAGGTCGTCGAGGTAACGCTGCGCAGCACTGGTGAAGAACTCCGAGCGGCTCATCCCCAGCTGGGTGGCCCGCTGGCTGACCCGTTCGAACGTCTCGTTGGGGAGGGAGATGGCAGTCTTCATGGCCCGAGTATAATCAGGTATAACTATCGCGTGCTTCTCCAGTCGCGCGGACCGGCCGCTTTGCCGACGCGACGAACCGCCCTGACAGCCCCACCCCGTACCGCCTCTTAGACTCGGGTCCGTGCCCGTGCAACCGATCCGCCTGTTCGGCGACCCCGTCCTGCGGACCCCCGCGCTGCCCGTGGAGACGTTCGACAAGGAGCTGCGGACCCTCGTACGCGACCTGACCGACACGATGCAGCAGGCGCCTGGAGCCGGGTTGGCCGCACCGCAGATCGGGGTGTCGCTGCGGGTGTTCACCTGGTGGGTGGACGACGAGCTCGGTCACCTGTGCAACCCCATTCTGGATCTTTCCGATGAGGAGCAGCTCGACGAGGAGGGCTGCCTGAGCCTGCCGGGCATCTCGTACGAGACACCGCGGGCGCTGCGGGTCGTCGCCAAGGGCATGAACATGCACGGCGAGCCGGTGACCATCGAGGGCAGCGAGTTGCTCGCGCGGGCCATCCAGCACGAGACCGACCACGTCGACGGCATCCTGTTCCTAGACCGGCTGGACACCGAGGGCCGCAAGGCGGTCATGAAGGAGATCCGCAAGGCGGAGTGGTTCGGGGAGCCGGTGCCGCAGGCGCGGGTGTCGCCCCATCCAATCTCGGCGCGTTGGCTGTGATGCGCCTGCTGTTCGCCGGTACGCCCGAGGTTGCGCTGCCCGCCCTGGATGCGCTGCTGGACTCCCCGCACGAAGTCATCGCCGTACTCACCCGCCCGGACGCCCTGACTGGCCGGGGCCGCCGCTTGGCTGCCTCACCAGTGGCGATGCGGGCCCGCGAGCTCGGCATCGAGGTGCTCACCCCGGCCCGGCCCCGCGACCCCGAGTTTCTGGCCCGGTTAGGCGATCTCGCCCCGGACTGCGCACCGATCGTGGCGTACGGCGGCCTGATCCCGAAGGCCGCGCTGGATATCCCGCGGCTGGGCTGGGTCAACCTGCACTTCTCGCTGCTGCCGGCCTGGCGGGGTGCGGCGCCCGTGCAGCACGCGATCCTGCACGGGGACGACGTCACCGGTGCCTGCACGTTTGCGCTGGAGGAGGGCCTGGACACCGGTCCGGTGTACGGGGTGGTCACTGAGCCGATTGGCCCGCGCGACACCAGCGGCGACCTGCTGTCCCGCCTATCGACCAGCGGTGCCCAGTTGTTGCGGGCCACCATCGACGGCCTGGACAGCGGCGCGATTCACGCCGAACCGCAGCCCGCCGACGGGATCAGCCTGGCCCCGAAGATCAGCGTCGAGGACGCCCGGGTGCGCTGGGATGACCCGGCGATCGCGGTCGACCGCCGGGTCCGGGCCGGTACGCCGGCCCCCGGGGCTTGGACAATCTTCCGCGGGGAACGGCTGGGTATAGGGGCCGTCACGCTCATAGCCGGTCCAACCGCCGAAGCTGGCCCTGCCGAAACTGGCCTTGCCGAAAGTGCCCCCACCGAACCCGGTCGGCTGGTCGCCGGCAAGAAGCAGGTACTCGTTGCCACGGCGTCCGGCTGGGTCGAGCTCGGCACCGTCACCCCCGCCGGCAAACGTCCGATGCCCGCGGCGGACTGGGCCCGCGGCGTCCGCGTCGCACCCGCCGAACGGCTCGGATGAGCGGCCCCGGCCAGCCACCCCGACGGCCCAGCCCTGGTGGTCGCGGCGGTCGGCCGCCGTCCGGACCGCCACGCCCCCGGCGCCCCGGCAAGGTCGACCCGGCCCGGCGGGTCGCGTACGACCTGCTGCACGAGGTCGGCGCCCGCGACGCCTACGCCAACTTGGCGCTGCCGGTGTTGCTGAAGGACCGCGACCTGCATGGCCGCGACGCCGCCTTCGCCACCGAACTCGCCTACGGCACGCTGCGGATGCGCGGGCTGTATGACGCGGTGCTGGCCCGCTGCGTGGACCGGGCGCTGGACCGCCTCGACCCGCCGGTGCTGGACATCCTGCGGATGGGTGCCCATCAGCTCCTGACCCTGCGCACGCCACCGCACGCCGGGGTGGATGCGACCGTCGAACTGGCCCGCGACGTGTCGGGGGACGGGGCCGCCCGGCTGGTTAATGCCGTACTACGCAAGGTCACCGCACACGACCGAGACGTGTGGATGAGCCGGGTCGCGCCCTCGTTCGCTGACGACCCCGCTGGGCATTTGTCGGTGGTTACCAGCCACCCGCGCTGGATTGTTACCGCCCTACGGGAAACTCTCGGCGGTGATTGGGAGGGAACCCGAGAACTGTTGGTGGCCAACAACATTCCAGCGGCCGTTTCTCTCATTGCTCGACCCGGTCGAGCATCCGTGACGGAACTACTCGATTTCCCTGACACCTCTGCTGGCCGTTGGTCGCCGTACGCAGTCACCCTCGCCCACGGTGCCCCGCAGGATCTAGGTCCAGTCCGCGAGGGTCGAGCCGGGGTTCAGGACGAGGGCAGTCAACTGGTGGCGTTGGCGCTGACCCGCGCCACCGTGGATGGCGGCGAGCAGGCGTGGCTGGATCTGTGCGCCGGCCCGGGTGGGAAAGCGGCGTTGCTGGCCGGGTTGGCCGCCGAGCGTGGCGTACGGCTGCTAGCAGTGGAACGTCAACCGCATCGCGCCGACCTGGTCCGTCGGACGCTGCGCGGGATGCCGGGGGAGTACGAGGTTCGCACCGGTGACGGGACCGAACCGTCGTGGCCGCTGGCGTCCTTCGACCGGGTGCTGGTCGATGCACCGTGTACGGGTCTGGGGGCGTTGCGCCGCCGCCCGGAGGCACGTTGGCGCCGTCAACCCGGCGATGTCGCCGCCCTCGCCCCGCTGCAGCGAGCTCTACTCGATGCGGCGATTGATTCGACCCGCCCCGGCGGCGTGGTCGCCTACGTGACGTGTTCGCCGCACCTGGCCGAGACCGATGTTGTCGTCGACGATGTGCTACGCGGCCGGTCGGACATCCAGGAAGAGGACGCCCGGCCGCTGCTGCCCGAGATCCCGGATCTGACCGGCCCGCGGGTACGCCTGTGGCCCCACCTGCACGGCACCGACGGCATGTTCCTCACCCTGCTGCGCCGCCGCGGGTGACCCTGCGACTTCAGTGGCAACACCGGGGATACTGTCGCCCATGGCGAAGGTGATCGTCTCCCTGCCCGACGATCTGCTGCGCCTGATCGACGCTGAGGCCGTCAGCAAGAACACCACCCGAAGCGGACTTCTTCGCGACTACCTGTATGAGGGCCTGCGCCATCGGGCGCAGCAGCGCGCGCTGCGAATCGAAGCCGTGATGAAGGAGACAAGTCATCACGGCGGAGGCGCCGTATCAGACCTCAAACGCCTACGGCCCTGAGGTGAAGATCTGCTTCGTCGACGCGAGCGCTTTCTTGGCCCGCGAGGACATCGACGATCCGCACCACGACGCGGCCCGAAAACTATTGGCTGGCTCGGACACGTTCGCCACCCTGGATCTGGCCTATTACGAAGTCGGAAACGTCGCCGTACGAGGTTGGCGGGATGCGGCTGCAGCTGAACGACTAAGGCACTTGGTCGATGCGGTTGCCGCCGATGGGGGGTTGGTACGCATCAACGCCGATGTGCTCGCCGACGCTGTCCGGCTTGCTGAGGCCCGGGGTATTTCGGTGTACGACGCGGGTTATGTGATCGGCGCAGCGAGTATCTCTGCAAAGTTGGTCAGTTGCGACCTGCGTGATCTGGTAAATCGAGGCCTTGCCATTACTCCCCAGCAAGCCCTCGAAACCGGCTGACGCCGAGGGGCACATCCTTAAACTGCCCTGGGCAGTTTTCGAAACCCTGGATGACCACGAGTCACGGCACGACCGGAATCAGCTTGCCGTCCCGCAGCACCAGCGTCGCCCGATAGCAGACAGGGCCACACTGCTCCCCCGTTCGGCGCCAATTCTGTGATCAAACTGTGCCGGCGGAATCTGTGAGACCAGTGCCGCACGCCACGTCCGCGCGGCTTGTGAGGTGAGCCGCAGGCCGTGATCGATCATGGGACGCCCACCGGTCCCCCTCGTTGTACGCTTTGTACATGACGGAGATGGCGGTAAGTGAAGCGCGGCAGCATCTGGCGGACGTGATCGACAGCGTGTCGCGCTCTGGGGAGCCGGTATACCTGACCCGACGCGGTCGCGCCGTGGCGGTGGTCGTCGATCCGGCCGTCTTCGATCGACTCATCGAAGCCGCGGAGAATGCCGCCGACCGCGCCGAGTTGGCGATTGTCCGCGATGAGGATGACTACATCCCTTGGGAGCAGGTCAAGGCCGACCTCGGCCTGATATGAGTCAGTCATGAGGCCCCGGTATGAGGTGCAACTCGCCAGGCGCGCGGCGAAGTCCCTGGCATCGCTTGAGCGTCGCGAGCAGCAGCGAATCCGTGCGGCGATCGAATTGCTTGCGAACGAGCCCCGACCCCCGGGGTGCGTGGCAATGCAGGGGGAGGACTCGGTGTATCGCGTGCGAGTTGGCGACTACCGCATCGTCTATGAGGTCCGCGACCAGGTACTGGTCGTCCAGGTCGTCAGGATCGGGCACGGGCGTGAGGTCTACCGCTGACAAAACAGCACGCGACCGGCGTTGCCCAAACGATTCTGGTGGTCGAGGAGTCCCCCGATCCGCGCATTAGCATCAACGGGATCCACCTGCGCTCGTTGACGGCTGCCGGGAAGCCGGACGTCTGGTTCGCCGGCGGTAAGGGTGTGCAGGTGTCCGACCGCGTGCTGAGGGTTTCCGGCCCGCTGGGCGACCGGCGGTGGATTCAGGGAGCAGATTCATCCTGCCCGCGTGCGGCCGTCGCGGATTCCCGTTCGGCAAGGCGCCGCATGCGTTCCAGCAATGCTGCCGACGGGGTGACCCGGCCCGTCCGGTACGTGGACAGCCGGGTGCGCGAGGTACCGATGCGGCGTGCGAAGTCGGCCATGCTGAGACCGGACTTCACGACCAGGCTGCCGACGTCGGCCGCGACCGCTGCCCGTTCGCTGTTTCCGGCGTCGCGCCGAGCGCGGCTGATCGCTCGTTCGAGAAGGAGCGCCACACCCCAGGGCCGCTCGTAGCCGAGGAACTCCTCGACCTGCCGCGCCACCTCGCCCCACGGGTCTCGGTCGATCTCGCGGGTAAGCCCGGCCCAGTCGCCCAGCGTCCCGCGCTCGATCAGGGTGACGATGGCTTCGTACGGCCATTGCGCCAGCGGCGCTTCCTCGTGGACGTCGACGTTGCGGAAGGTCACCGTCACGGGCCACCGGCCTCGATCGTGTCCAGGATGGCGTCAGCCAGTTCCTGGCAGGCAGAGACGACGTCGGCCCAGCGGTGCCACCGGCGATCCAGGCCCTTATAAGACGGCAGTTGCTCGGTCACTCGTACATCTCGCGGGTTCGGGTCGGACAGGCGTTGGACGACGGCCGTTGCGACACCGTCCGGCGCGTCAGAGCGGTCCTGGTAGTAGGCGTCGATGCCGGCCAGCGTCTCGGCCGCAAACGCAGTGCTGAGGCGGTCAGCCAGGCCCACGACGTCGAGGTAGTCGCGAACCTGGTTGCGCTGAACAACCAGATAGCCCTTGACCCGCAACGTCTCTGCTGCTGTCGGGACCCGCAGAGAGTGCCCGTCGACGTCGACCGTCTCAACCTCCAAGGGTTGGCTGCGGCGCAATTGCCGCAGCCCAGCCTCGATCCCGCCGAGTCGGCCGAGCAGTGTCAACGGTGGTGAACTCGCTCGTACGGACGTCACCCACCCGTCGGTTGCCTCCACCGCCGTCAGGATCTCCGCATACCGCCCTTGCAGGTCGACCAAGACGTGATCATGGTCGAAGGATTCCCGGTGTCCCGCATATAGCGCGGCTGCTGCTCCGCCGACCAGCACCGCATCGGGAACGACCGCCTGCAGGCGCGCCGCCGATCGGAGCACCTCGGCCAGCCGAGCGGAGCGGGTCACGCCTGAATCGTATCAAACCTGATACGCCGCTCGGGTTGGTGAGCCCGTGGCCCACCGATAAGGGTCGTCAATGGCCGACGCCCTGCCGCGTAGCGGTCCGGTTAGCCTCGTAGGCATGCCCGTCCAGATCTCACCCAGCATCCTGTCCGCCGACTTCGCCAACCTCGGCGCGGACTGTGACCGGGTGGCCGACAGCGCCGACTGGCTGCACGTCGACGTGATGGACAACCACTTCGTACCGAATCTGACCCTGGGTCTGCCGGTCGTCGAAGCGCTGTTGAAGCGGGTCACGCTGCCGGTCGACTGCCATCTGATGATCGAGGACCCGGACCGGTGGGCACCGGCCTACGCCGAAGCCGGGGCGGGCAGTGTCACCTTTCACGCCGAGGCCGCGCACGCCCCGATCCGGCTGGCCAGGGAGATCCGTTCCTTGGGCGCGCGGGCCGGGCTGGGCTTGAAACCGGCGACAGATGTTGCGGGGTATGCCGATCTGCTGCCGGAGATCGACACGCTGCTACTGATGACAGTGGAACCCGGTTTCGGTGGTCAGGCATTCCTGGATATGGTGCTACCGAAGATTCGACGGGCCCGTAAACTACTGCGCGACAACGACTCCCAGGTTTGGTTGCAGGTGGACGGTGGCGTTTCGGCCGACACGATCGAACGGTGTGCCGAGGCCGGGGCGGACGTTTTCGTGGCGGGCAGCGCCGTGTATGGAGCGGGCGATCCCGCCGAGGCGGTCACCCGGCTGCGCGCCCAGGCCGAGTCGGCGACCGCGCACGCCTGGTGGGCAGCCCAGCGCTGATCCGCGGGCAGTTCCGCCTGACGGTCCGCCAGGTCCACCCGTAGGGCGTGGCGGGTGCGGCTGCGTGACAGAATCCAGCCCGTACGAGCGAACAGCTCGCGCGTCCCGGGGTCGGTGCAAATCCGAACCGGCGGTGTCAGCCCGCGACCCGACCGCAGCCAGCGGCCGGTTGATCCGGTCAGCCCTGCTCGGCGGGGTCATCCGGAGCCGACGGTCACAGTCCGGATGGGAGGCGACGCGCCGCTGTCGTGACGGCAGTCGAGCGACGCCGCCCGCACCCCGGGCCGCCGCCTCGACGGCCCCGCGACGATGGCCTGCTTCCTTCCACCCTTCGGTACGCGCGGCGTCGAGCAGCGTGGAGGAGGGCGAGCGTGGACAGGTCGGACGAGCATTCGGCCAGGGCCAACGCGGAGAACACCGCCATGTTGCGCGCCCTGCAGATCGCTGCCAGCAATGGTGTTCCGTACGGCCCCAACCCGCGCGTCGGCTGCGTCCTGCTCCGCCCCGACGGCACCACGATCGCCGAGGGTTGCCACCGCGGTGCCGGCACTCCGCACGCCGAGATCGACGCGCTCACCCAGGCCGGCGCCGCCGCGAGGGGTGCGACCGCCGTGGTCACCCTGGAGCCCTGCAACCACACCGGCCGCACCGGGCCGTGCAGCCAGGCGCTGCGGGCCGCCGGTGTCGCCCGGGTCGTCTATGCGCAGGCCGACCCGAACCCGATCGCCGCCGGGGGAGCGGCCGCACTGCGTAGCGCAGGGGTCGACGTCGAGAGAGGTCCGTTCGCCGAGCAGGCCCAAGCGCTCAACGAGTACTGGACGTTCGCGGTCACCCACGGTCGCCCGTACGTCACCTGGAAGGTGGCCGCGTCTTTGGACGGCCGGGTCGCCGCCCCAGACGGGACCAGCCGGTGGATCAGCGGCCCCGATTCGCGGGCGCAGGCGCACGAGTTGCGTGCCCAGGTCGATGCAATCCTGGTCGGTACGGGCACCGCGCTGACCGACGATCCTGCACTCACCGTCCGTGACGCCGATGGGCACCCGGCGCAGCGCCAGCCGCTGCGCGTCGTGGTCGGGCACCGGCCGATCCCGCCCGGCGCCCGGCTGCTCGACGGCAGTGCCCCGACCCTCACGCTGGCCACCCACGACCCGGCCCAGGTGCTGAGCACGCTGGCCGAGCGGGAGGTCCGGCACGTGCTGCTGGAGGGCGGCCCGACGCTGGCCGGCGGGTTCTGCGCGGCCGGGCTGGTCGACGAGGTCCGCTGGTATGTCGCACCGATGCTGCTCGGAGCCGGGCTCGCTGCCCTGACCGGAACCGGGCTGGAAACCCTGACGGGGGCGTGGCGGCTGTCCGTTGTCGGGGTCAGCCAGGTGGGTGCCGACGTTCGCATCGATTTGCGCCCACACAGCAATGTCAGCGCTGCCGAAACCTTCACAACAACCCAGTCACCAAGGAGCAGTTGAGATGTTCACCGGGATCGTGGAGGAACTCGGCGAGATTGCCGCCGTCGAAGAACTCGCTGACCAGGCCGCGCGATTGACCGTACGCGGGCCGCTGGTCACCTCCGACGCCAAACGCGGCGACTCGATCGCCGTCAACGGCGTGTGCCTGACAGTAGTCGAGCAGGAAACGGGCACCTTCAGTGCCGATGTGATGCGGGAGACGCTGCGCCGCAGCAGCCTCGGCGCGTTAGGGGTGGGCTCGCCGGTGAATCTGGAACGTCCCGTCACGCTGCATGCCCGCTTGGGCGGCCACCTGGTGCAGGGGCATGTCGACGGCACCGCCACGATCCTGGACCGCCAGCCCAGCGAGCACTGGGAGCTTGTCCGCTGCAGCCTGCCGGGCGCGTTGTCCCGCTATGTGGTGGCGAAGGGTTCCATCACGGTGGACGGGGTGTCGCTGACCGTGGTCGAGGTGTCTTCGCCGCCGAGCGCCGTGGCAGCTCCCGCACTGGTCGGCAGCCCGGCCGGCACCGTGGCGGGGATGGAGTCCGAGGACCCCGTACCCACGCAGGCCGAACCCGACGGCTGGTTCACGGTATCCCTGATCCCCGAGACGCTGGGCCGAACCACGTTGGGACGCAAGGGAATTGGGGACCTCGTGAATCTCGAGGTGGATGTCATCGCAAAATATGTGGAACGACTGATGGAGAACCGGACATGACCACCCCCGAAACTCGCCTGGCTCCAGACAGCCATCCCACGCCTGCCGACACCGTGGTCCTGGACCCCGTGCCAGACGCGATCGCCGCGATCCGGGCCGGTCGGGCAGTCGTGGTCGTCGACGACGAGGACCGCGAGAACGAGGGCGACCTGATTTTCGCCGCCGCCCGGGCCACCCCGGAACTCACCGGATTCATGATCCGACACACCTCGGGCTACGTCTGCGTGGCGATGGAGGGTCGGGATCTGGACCGCCTCGCACTGCCGCCGATGACGCTGGTCAACCAGGACCGCAAAGGCACCGCGTACGCGGTCAGCGTCGACGCCCGCGACATCAAAGCCACCGGTATCTCCGCGGAGGACCGGGCCCGCACCATCAAGGTGCTCGGAGATTCGGCCACCGAGCCGGAGGACCTGACCCGGCCCGGTCATGTGATGCCGCTTCGCGCCGTCGAGGGCGGGGTGCTGCGCCGGGCGGGACATACCGAGGCGACCGTCGACCTGGCCCGCCTCGCCGGCCTGCGCCCGGCCGGGGCGCTGTGCGAACTCGTCAACGAGGACGGGTCGATGATGCGCGCGCCCGCGTGCCGCGCATTTGCCGACGAACATGGCTTGGTGATGATTTCCATCGCGGATCTGATCGCCTATATCCGTCGTACCCAACGGCAGGTCGAGCGGGTCACCCAGACCCGGTTGCCCACCGAGTACGGCGACTTCGCCGCCGTCGGTTACCGATCCACGATCGACGGCGTCGAGCATGTCGCGCTGGTCTGCGGGGAGATCGGCGACGGCGAGGACGTCCTGGTCCGGGTGCACTCCGAATGCTTGACCGGCGATGTTCTCGGGTCGCTGCGCTGCGACTGCGGACCGCAATTGCACGCCGCGATGCGTCGGGTCGCCGACGAGGGCCGCGGGGTGGTGCTCTATGTACGCGGGCACGAGGGCCGCGGTATCGGGCTGCTGCACAAGCTTCAGGCGTACAGCCTGCAGGACGCCGGGCGGGACACGGTGGATGCCAACCTTGAGCTCGGTCTGCCCGCCGACGCGCGCGACTACGGCACGGGCGCGCAGATCCTGGCCGACCTGGGCGTACGCACCATGCGACTGCTGTCCAACAACCCGGCCAAACGCGCCGGGCTGGAGGGCTACGGGTTGCACATCATCGACCGCGTGCCGCTGGTCGCCGGGGTGAACGATCACAACGTGGCCTACCTGCGGACCAAGAGCGAACGGATGCACCACCTGTTCGAAGAGATCGACCTGTCCGAGGTGGCCGTTGGCGGCGAGCCCGGTATGCACGCCGGCCAGGACCATGTGGCCGCCCCACCGCCGACGACGCATCCGGTGGATCCCGACCTGGCCGAGGCCAACGGGCAGCCGGCTCCGGTAGCGTCGGCGCGCCCCGATCCGATCGGCGGTCGATCCCGATGAGCGTACCGGTGATCTTGCCGGTGTGCCTGCGGGACAGGCCGCACCAGCGTGGAAGGCACCTGATGAAGTCAGCGGTCAGCGGCACTGTCGCGGTGGGGGAGCGATGAGCGGTCACGGTGCCCCCGGGGACGACCTCACCGGACTGGACGCGCATGGCCTGGGGGTGGCGATCGTCGCCGCGACCTGGCATCCGACGGTAATGGACGGCCTGCTGAACGCGGCGGTGGCGACCTGCGAAGAGCTCGGCGCTGCCACCCGGGTGGTACGGGTGCCCGGCTCGTTCGAACTGCCGATCGTGGTGCAGCAGTGCGCTCGGTCCGGCTATGACGCGGTCGTCGCGCTGGGCGTCATCGTCCGCGGCGGCACACCGCATTTCGAGTACGTGTGCGCTGGAACCACCGACGGGTTGATCCGGGTTTCCCTGGAGACCGGGGTGCCGGTCGGCTTTGGGGTGCTGACCTGTGACACCGAGTTGCAGGCCATCGACCGGGCCGGCCTGCCCGGCTCGCACGAGAGCAAGGGACGTGAGGCGACGGTCGCCGCGTTGCGCACCGCGCTGACGTTGCGCGAACTCGGTGCCGGAAAGCGAAGCCGGTCGTGAAGACGCTCGAGCAGTTGTACGCCGAGCTGAGCGCCAAGGTGGCGGCGAACGACCCGGCATCTGGCACGGTGGCGTTGCTCGCCGGCGGGGTGCACGCGGTCGGCAAGAAGGTGGTCGAAGAGGCCGCCGAGGCGTGGATGGCCGCCGAGCACGAAGGACCGGAGCGGACCGCAGAGGAGATCTCGCAACTGCTCTACCACGCACTGGCGCTGATGATCGCCAGCGGGGTGAGCCTGGACGAGGTGTATGCCCACTTGTAGGTGAAGCTCATCCGATCCGCTCAACCATTGAGTTCTTTGGAGTTCTCACATGCTGCGCGTCGCCCTGCCGAACAAGGGCCAACTGTCCGAGCCGGCCCGAGAAATGTTGCGAGAGGCCGGATACTTGGCCGGTGCCGGCCTGCGAGAACTCGTCGTCCAGGACCCCGACAACGACGTCGAGTTTTTCTTCCTGCGGCCACGGGACATTGCCACCTATGTCGCCGCAGGAACTCTGGACGTCGGGATCACCGGCCGCGACATGCTGCTGGACTCCCGGGTTGACGCAGATGAGTTGCTGGCATTGGGCTTCGGCGGATCCACCTTCCGGTTGGCGGTGCCCCATGGTACGGCGGCCGCGGTCGAGGACCTGGCGGGCCGGCGAATTGCCTCCTCCTACATCGGGCTGCTGCAGGCCTACCTGGATGCGCACGGGGTGCAGGCCAGTGTGGTGAAACTCGACGGTGCCGTGGAGAACGCGGTACGCCTCGGCGTCGCTGACGCCGTCGCAGACGTCGTCGCCACCGGGACCACCCTGCGCCAAGCCGGCCTGGAGGTCATCGGCGACCCGCTGCTGATCAGCGAAGGGATCGTGGTGCGCCGCCACGGCGCGGACGTCGACCCAGCGGTAGAAACCCTGCTGCGCCGGCTGCGTGGAGTGCTGACCGCGCGCGCATACGTCCTGGTCGACTACGACGTCCGTACCGACCTGGTCGAGCAGGCCTGCGCCATCACGCCGGGCATCGAGTCCCCGACCATCTCCGCGCTGCACGACCCGGCCTGGTCCGCAGTCCGGGCCATGGTGCCGGCCCGCGAGGTCCACAAGGTCATGGACGACCTGTTCGACCTAGGTGCCCGCGGCATCCTGGTCACCGCCATCAACGCCTGCCGGCTCTAGCTCGCCAGCGAATCGTCGCACCGGGCCGAGGAGTTCAGTCGATCACCACGCCACGGCGCAGTAACGGCACGGTCGCCAGCTGCGCGACACTCACCCCGGCGAGCATCAAATAAGCCACCGACCACCCCGATCCGGCCAGTGCCCCGATGCCCACCGGCCCGAGCGCGCCGATGCTGAAGGCCACCAGAAAGGCCATCGCGGTCAGCCGGGTCGAGGCCTCCGCGTCCTTTGCGTACGCGGCCAGCAGGGTCAGCCCATAACCGAAGCCGGCGCCCAGCACAGCGCCGAGCACCACCAGCACCAGCACCGTTGCGGTCTGCGGCACGGTCCCGGCCAGCACCAGGGTGACCGCGGTCAGCCCGACCGTGCCGGCGTACGCGGGCCGCGGATCAGTCAGCCGGGCGACCAGCGGTGGTCCGACCAGGGCGGCTAACAGTTGCGCGACGGTGAATACCCCGAACAGCAATCCGGCTTCGGTGGCCGTCCAGCCACGGTCGTCGTACGAGGGCGCCAGCCAGGCGAGCAGGCTGTAGAACACCAATGAGTTCAGGGTCAGGTACGCCGTCAGTGACCAGGCGACCGGGTCCCGCCACGGCATCCGCGGGGACCTCACCCGGACCCGGTCGGGTGACGGCACAGAGCTGACTGGCCGCGAGTCGGTCGTCCCAGACTCAACCGTCGTCACTCGCCGTGAGCCGACCGATTCGGGAGTGCCAGCGGCCCGACTGACCGGCAACCAGATCACCAGCGCGACCGCGGCGGGCACCGACCACACCGCCAGTGCCGCCTGCCAAGACAGCAGGCCCGCCAACGGCACGCTCAGCGCCCCCGCGACTGCGGCGCCGGCCATCATCGCGGCCACATAGGCCCCGGTCGCCATCCCGACGCTGCGCGGAAACCACCGGACCACCAGTCCGGGGACGAGCCCGCCAAGAATTGCGATCGAGGCGCCCACCGCCAGCGCAGACACGTACAAGACCCAGGGCAACGATGCCGAGACCAGCCGCGCCAGCATCGCGACCACCATCAGAATCAGCCCGATCGCGACCGCGGTCCGCATGCCCGCCCTACGCAGCAGCACCGGGACGGCGGGTGCCAGCAGACCCATGCACAGCACTGGCAGGGTGGTCAGCACCCCGATTGCCACGTCGTTCCAGCCCAACGCAGCCTGGATGTCCCCCGTCAAGGGCGCTACGGCCGCCAGTGGGGCGCGCAGATTGACCGCGAGCATCAGCACGGTCAGGAGCAGCCAGAACGGCGCTGCCCACCGAATAATCACCCGACTAGAAGGGGGAGCCGAGGGTGCGCGCACCGGGACAGCCTGCCACCGCCGCAGCACCCACCGCGGCGATAGCGTTGCGTCGTGACGCACACCAGTTCTCAAGACGTGTTGGATGCCGTTCTCGACCCGGACTCGTGGCAGTGCTGGGACGTGGCGCCCGTCACGGTCCCGACCGACGAGGCCTACGCGGCGCAACTCGAAAGAGCCCGCGAACGGACCGGCCTGGACGAGTCCGTGCGGACCGGCGAGGGGCTCGTGGCCGGTCGCCGGGTCGCGGTGGCGGTCTGCGAGTTCGGCTTCCTGGCCGGTTCCATCGGCGTGGCGGCCGCCGAGCGGCTGGTGCTGGCCATCGAGCGCGCCACCCGGGAGGGGCTGCCGCTGGTTGCCAGCCCCACCTCGGGCGGCACCCGGATGCAGGAGGGCACAGTCGCCTTCCTGCAGATGGTGAAGATCTCCGCCGCGGTGGCCGCCCACAAGGCGGCCGGGCTGCCGTACGTGGTCTATCTGCGGCATCCCACCACCGGCGGCGTGTTCGCCTCCTGGGGGTCGTTGGGCCACGTGACGGCCGCCGAACCGGGCGCGCTGATCGGTTTCCTGGGCCCGCGGGTGTACGAGGCGCTGTACGGCGACACCTTCCCCGAGGGTGTGCAGACCGCGGAAAACCTGTTCCACAACGGACTGCTGGACGCAGTTGTGCCGGTGCAGGAACTCGGCGAGGTTGCCGCCCGTACGTTGTCCGTCCTCGCCGCCGGCAGCGGCACCGGCACACTTCCCGGCAGCAAACTCGACCGGGCGGCAACCGACCCGGCTGCAATGGGCGAAACCCACCAAGCCTCAGCCGACGAGGCTGCCGCCGAACATGATGACGCCGCCGAAGACCTCGCGGCCGCCGACGTCCCCGCCTGGTCGGCGATCACCCGGTCCCGACGTGACGACCGGCCCGGTGCGCGGTCGCTGCTCGCCCTCACCGCCACCGACATGACCCCGCTGAACGGGACCGGCGAGGGTGAGACCGACCCCGGCCTGCTGCTCGCGCTGGCCCGGATCCACGGGGTTGCCGCTGTCGTGCTCGGTCAGGACCGCCGCGCCCAGTCGACTGCCGGAGTGCTTCAACCGCTAGGCCCCGGAGCGCTGCGGACCGCCCGGCGGGGCATGCGACTGGCCGCCGGCCTCGGGCTGCCGTTGGTGACCATCATCGACACCCAGGGCGCGGCCCTGTCCCGGGAGGCCGAGGAGGGCGGGATGGCCGGCGAGATCGCCCGCTCGCTAGCCGAACTCGTCGCCCTTACCGCGCCCACCGTCTGCCTGCTGATGGGTCAAGGTGCCGGTGGTGGCGCGCTGGCATTGCTGCCGGCCGACCGCGTCATTGCCGCCCAGCACGCCTGGTTGTCGCCGCTGCCCCCCGAGGGCGCCTCCGCGATCCGCTACCGCACCGTCGACCGGGCGCAGGAGATCGCCGCCGAGCAGGGGGTACGCGCGCTTGACCTACGCCGGCACGGTGTCGTGGACCGGATCGTGCCCGAACGTCCCGATGCTGCGCTGGAACCGGTGGCGTTTTGCCGGCGGTTGGCCGCCGTACTCGCCGAGGAGATCGAGGGCCTGGCCCACAAGCCTGGTCCTGATCGGGTGCGCGACCGGGTTGCGCGATATCGCCGACTCGGCTTGCCGGAGTGATCGACCCCGGCGACCCAGGCACCGAGGATCCGAACGCTCGGATCGACCCCAGGTTCGACGGGATTGCGTTGCCGCGCCCGCACTTTGCCGACGACGACGGCTCGCCGGACCCGGAACTGAGCGACGCGCTCGAGGCCTTCGCCGGGCGAACCGCTGACCTGTATGCCGTCGTCGCCGCATTGGCTCCGACCCGACTCCTGGTCCCGCTGGTGGCCGTCCTGGATTCGACGTATCACTGCGGTGATCAGCGGTCGGGATCGTCGTACGAGGACGATTACCGGTCAGGAGCTCGCGTTGATCATCGAACGGGTGCGCTCCCCGCCGAGAAGGACTCGCACCTGGCCACGCCGACCCTGGTGGCCCCCGACGGCCGCCGCGCCCTGCTCGCGTTCACCGGCGTCCCGGCATTGAAACGCTGGCGGCCGGATGCGCGTCCGCTCCCGGTCAGTGCCAGCCGAGCGGCCGAGTCCGCCCTGACCGAGCAGGCCGACGTCCTGCTGATCGACGCGGCCGGACCGGTCCCGGTGGCGATCGGGGGCAGTGCGCTGGCTGCCATCGCCGCTGAGCGGGCCTGGCTGCCCCCGTACGAGGATCGCGAGGTCCTCGCCGCCGTACGCGAGATCGCCGACGGCTTTCACCAACTCCGCGGCGTCGAGTTGGCTGCGGCCGAGCCGCCCGATCAGCTGCTCGTGACCCTGCGCCACGATCCTGGTCTGTCGCCCACGACCGTGGTCGCGCTGGCCACCGAGCTCGCGAAACGCTTGAGCCGCAGTGCACCGCTGCTGGAGCGACTCGACGCCGGAGTGGCCATCGCCGTCCAGCCGGCCTGACGTGGACGTGCGGTAACTGCGTGTCGCGAAGCGCAATGCGCCTGGTGTCGCCATAGTTGCCCCGTCCACTCTGATCGGCGCCTCGCCCGCCTCCCGGCGGTTTGTCGCCGCACGCGGTCCCCGATCCCGACGGGAGTCACGATGCAACCGATCTACCGCAAGTACCTGGCCGAATTCATCGGCACGTTCATGCTCGTCTTTCTCGCCGTCGGGGCGGCCGTCTTCGGTATCGCCGGCTCGGTCGGCGCCGGTGACCCGGCCGGACCGGGTTCTGGGGTTGTCGGCGTCGCGCTCGCCTTCGGGCTGGTGCTGCTGGCCGTGGCGTACGCCTTCGGGCCCGTCTCCGGCGCCCACGTCAACCCGTCGGTCACGCTGGCGATGCTGCTGGCCAAGCGGTTGCCGGCATCGGACGCGGTTGGGTATTGGATCGCCCA
This sequence comes from Candidatus Nanopelagicales bacterium, assembly GCA_038208295.1. Classification (GTDB taxonomy): domain Bacteria; phylum Actinomycetota; class Actinomycetes; order S36-B12; family JBBQYX01; genus JBBQYX01. Next base: position 25,434 of record JBBQYX010000026.1, read on the forward strand.
GTTCCTCGGCGGCATCCTGGGCGGGGCCGTGCTGAAATTGTTCGTGTCCTCTTTCGGCGTGACGGATCAGACTGGTGGCCTGGGCACGAATTCCTACAACAACGGCGCGATCAACCTGGCCGGCGCTTTCGTCCTGGAGGTCCTGCTCACGGCCGCTTTCGTCGCGGTGATCCTGCTGGTCACCGAGGGGGCCGCAGCACCCGGCTTCGCCGGCATCGCGATCGGCCTGGCCCTGACGCTCGTTCACCTGGTCGGCATCCCGTTGACCGGAACCTCGGTCAATCCGGCCCGCTCGTTGGGACCGGCGCTGTTCGCCGGCGGGGATGCGCTGGGTCAGGTGTGGCTGTTCATCCTGGCTCCGCTGGTCGGCGGCGCCGTGGCAGTGGGAGTCTGGATGATCACTCGCGTCGAAGCAGCCGCCCAGGCTCCGGTCGCGCGTGAGGCCGGCTCGGAGCGAGCCCAGAATTTGCCCCCCGGTCGCAAGCGCCGCTGACCGAACTAGTAGACCGGCCCCGTCAGGGACTCACCCGGACCATCCCCAGGTGCGTCAGGGAAGTTCGAGGCTTCGCGGAAGGCTCGCTGCAGGGCTTGCAGGCCGTCGCGCAAGGGCGCGGCATGGAACGAGCCGATGTCGGCCGCGGAGGCGGTGACCAGTCCGGCCAGCGCCTCGATCAAGGTGCGCGCTTCGTCGAGGTCCTGCTCCTGCTCACCCAGCGGGCCCTCGCCGAGCCCGCACTTGACCGCGGCGGCGCTCATCAGGTGCAGCGCCACGGTGGTGACGACCTCGACGGCCGGCACGTCGGCGATGTCCCGTTCGGCGTTGACAGCATCGACGAGCCCGTCGATCGGTATCCCGAGATCTGCGGCGGCGTCACCGAGCGTCGGATCCATGGGCACGACCCCCGCCGGCCGCGCCGCCGAAGCGCTTGGGTGCTCGTCCGCCGCCGATTCGTCACTGGTGACCATGCTGGTACCCTTCCAGACTGACCGACCCGACAGCACCGTCGGGTCCGCAAGCGGGACCTCGGTCCCCACCCGCCACTCCCGTTCGACGCCGGTCCCCGGCAGCGGACTCGTGGGCGTCGGGTTCGGTCGCTCCTGCGGTGGCAGCACCGGGGGGGCCGCGTTCCCCGGCCGACATGGCCGGGGCTTGCGTCGTACCGTCCGAGGCCTCCGTGCGCGCCGCGCCGGGGGCTTTCGTCGTGTCTGGCAGACCGACGAGGGCTGGCGGCCGGGATCGTCCACCATTTTCGATCAAGGAGGCGCTATCAGCGTCGAGCCCCGCATCAACGAGCGGATCAGAGTCCCCGATGTTCGACTCGTCGGCCCCAATGGCGAGCAGGTCGGCATCGTCCGGATCGAGGACGCCCTGCGTCTGGCGCAGGAGAGCGACCTGGACCTGGTCGAGGTGGCCCCCATGGCCAAGCCGCCGGTCTGCAAGTTGATGGACTTCGGCAAGTTCAAGTACGAGTCCGCGATGAAGCTGCGTGAGGACCGCAAGAAGCAGGTCAACACGATCATCAAGGAGATGAAGCTCCGCCCGAAGATCGATCCGCACGACTACGAGACCAAGAAGGGTCACGTCGTACGGTTCCTGAAGCAGGGCGACAAGGTCAAGATAACGATCATGTTTCGGGGTCGCGAGCAGTCGCGTCCGGAGCTGGGCTACCGGCTGCTGCAGCGGCTCGCGGGAGACGTTGAGGACCTCGGCTTCGTGGAGTCAGCGCCCAAGCAGGATGGTCGCAACATGATCATGGTGCTCGGACCGCATCGCAAGAAGACCGAGGCGAAGGCAGCCATGGAGGCGGAGAAGCAGCAGCGCGCAGCCGAAGACGCCGCCGAACGAGAGGCCGACACGTACGAGCGGCCGCCCCAGTCGGCACCAGGACCCGAGCGCCCCGTCGACCTGGGCCCCTGAGCCCACGCACGACACAGCACGACCGCACCAGCACCGCCCCCGCGGCGGCGTACACAGAAGGAGTTACACCATGCCGAAGATGAAGACCCACAGCGGAAGCAAGAAGCGCTTCAAGGTGACCGGTTCGGGCAAGGTCATGCACGAGCAGGTCAACCGCCGGCACCTGCTGGAGGTCAAGTCCAGCAAGCGCACCCGCAAGTTGGCCGGCGACAAGGCCGTTGCGCCCGCCGACCTTCCGCGCGTCAAGCGACTGCTCGGCATGCGCTGACCCGTACGACCCCGAATCCCTCGGGGCCGGACGGCCCCCTGATCATGCAAGGAGCATCACGTGGCACGCGTGAAGCGGGCGGTCAACGCCCATAAGAAGCGTCGCGAGATCCTGGAGCGCGCCAGCGGTTACCGCGGCCAGCGGTCCCGGCTGTACCGCAAGGCCAAGGAGCAGGTCACCCACTCTCTGGTCTACGCCTACAACGACCGACGCAAGCGCAAGGGTGACTTCCGCCAGTTGTGGATCACCCGCATCAACGCCGGCGCGCGGGCCAATGGCCTGACGTACAACCGGTTCATCCAGGGCTTGAAGGCCGCCGGCATCGAGGTCGACCGCCGGATGCTCGCCGAGCTCGCCGTGAACGACACCGCCGCTTTCACCACATTGGTGGAGACGGCTCGGGCGGCCCTGCCCGCCGACGTCACCGGCCAGCCCGCCGAAGGCGCCGCCGCCTGACCGCCTCGTCGCAGGCCTCGGGCCCCGTGCTCACCGCGCGTTCCGCGTCGGTGACCGGGGCCCGTCGGCTGTTGCAGCGCAAATATCGCGACCGCGAGGGCCACTTCCTCGTCGAGGGACCCCAGGCGGTGCGGGAGGCGGTGGTCGCCGGCTTGGTCGAGCGGATGTACGCCACACCCGAGGCCGTCGGGCGGTATCCGGAGATCGTCGACCGCTTGCGCGCCGCTGGACGAGCACACTTTTTGTGTGAACCCGGCGCCGTTCAGGCGCTGGCGGAGACTCAGAACCCGCAAGGCCTGGTGGCCGTCGCCCGCACGGTCGATGTGTCCCTGACAACGGCGGTCGCTGGCTTCGAGGCGAGCGTGCTGCGGTTGACCGTGCTGCTGGCGGACATCCGCGACCCCGGCAACGCCGGAACCGTCATCCGGACCGCCGACGCCGCCGGCGCGGACCTGGTCGCCCTCTCGCCCGGCAGCGTCGATGTGCACAACGGCAAGTGCGTACGCGCCTCCGCCGGCTCGATCTTCCACCTGCCGATCGTCGCCGGCACACCGTTGGCCGAGGTCGTCGCCGCACTGCGGGAACGTGGGGTACGGGTGCTGGCCGCCGACGGGGGCGGCAGTGTTGATCTGTTCTCGTTGTCCGGCGCTGGGGAGCTCGCTGGACCGACGGCCTGGCTGTTCGGCAACGAGGCCTGGGGCCTGCCCGCTGAAACAGCTGCACTGGCCGACGATCTCGTTCGCATCCCCATCTGGGGCCGCGCCGAGTCCCTCAATCTGGCCGCCGCTGCTGCGGTCTGCCTGTACGCATCCGCGCAGGCCCAGTCCACCTATCAGAGCTAGGCATCATGATGAGCCGTGTTGCAGCATTATGATGCGTTGATGCGAACGACAATCACCTTGGATGACGATCTCGTGGTGGCCCTGCGGCAACGGGCGCACGAGACCGGTCAGCCGTTCAAAGCCGTCGTGAACACCGCGGTCCGCCGCGGACTGCGAGCGGCCATCGGCCAAGAGCCGGCTATGCCCGAGCCGCCAGTGTTTCACCTGGAACTCCAGCCCGGCCTCGATCTCACCAAGGCGCTGGCGTTGTCCGACGCGCTGGCCGACGCCGTCATCCGCGACGAGCTCAGCCAGGCGACATGATTGTCCCGGATCTTAATCTCGTCCTCTACGCGACAAACTCGGCCAGCCCGTGGCACGTCGAGGCGCGAGGCTGGTGGAACTCCACCCTTCGGGCAGGAACGCCGGTGGGACTGACGTGGCAGGTGATTCTCGGTTTTGTTCGGCTGACGACCAACGCTGCGGTGTTCAGGTCGCCGCTGCCGCCGACGGATTCGTTGGCCGTTGTCGAGGCATGGTTGGACAACACCAATGTGACAATTATCCAGCCCACGGGACGGCACCTGGCGATTCTGCGTGAGCTCCTGAGCGCCGCGGGTCGGGGTGGCAACCTTGTCTCCGACGCTCATCTGGCCGCGCTTGCGATCGAGCACGGGGCCCAGCTGCACTCGGCGGACAACGACTTCGCGCAGTTCGCGGGGCTGGACTGGTACAACCCGCTGGCTAGGCGCGAGGACCACTGAGGGTTCGGAAGTCCCGCGGACACGGGACTTCTGGCGCCGGGAGGTGGCGGAGGTGGGGCCACAGACTGGTGCCCGCCGACCGGCCGACGTGGAAGCGAGCAACCTGATGAGCCACTACCAGATGTCCATCCTCGAGGAGACCGGTTACGTGGTCCTGGACTCCTATGGCGGGGTGATCGACCCGGCCGAATGGCTGAGCCTGGAGTACGTGGACTGGAAGTCCTCCGGCGATACGCGGTTCGCGCCGCTGGCCAGCGCCCAGGGGCAGATCGAGTGCAACGGCTTCTGGCACGTTGACCCGCCGAAGTCGGACAAGGCCGGGGTGTGGATCGACTCCCAGGTCGCGAAGGCGCCGACCCTGGTCGAGCGCGTCCGCGAGGTCGACGCCAACGTCGGCCGCTGCCGGATCATCGAGCTGCAGCCCAACTCGTACGCCGACGCGCTGTACAACTCCCACCTCGACGACAACAACCGACTGAACCCCGACGGGGAGGGTTGGGTCATCCGCTCGTTCATGCAGCTGACCGACAACCCAAACTCGTTCATGGTGTTACGTGAGGACATCGACGACCCGTCGACAGAAACCCGCATCGCGCTGCCCGCCGGCGCCCAGCTCGTGGTCGACTCCGAGCGGATGTGGCACTCGGTCTGGCACCTCGGCGACGAGCCGCGCTACTGCCTGATCAACTCCTTCGAGTCCGGCCCGGCCCTGGAAAAGTGGATCTTCGAGCGGAACCCGGTCACCAAGGTCGCCAGCCCCGCCCTCGACCCGGCCTTCGCCGACGCCCAGCGCGAACTGGCCATGGGTCGCCGTGCGAAGCGGACGGAGCACTACGGGTACGACCCGACGCGGGTTTATAAGGACGAAGGCTGAAGCAAGGAGGTGTAGCGGTGTCCGTCGCCCGAGCGGTAGCGAGGGCAGGACCCGCGCAACCGACGCAGCGCAAGCCCATGGGCAAGGCTGAAGCAAGGAGGTGTAGGGGAGCCGGGCTTCGTCGGCATCAGCACAGGTGGGGGAGACTGGGCGGACGAAACCCGCACGGAGAGGCCTGACCATGCCGTACACCAAGCTGCCCATCTTCGACGAGACCGGCTACGTGGTGCTCGACCCCTACGACCAGTCGGCCGATCCCACCGAGTGGCTGGACGTCGAGTACGTCGATTGGAAGTCCTCCGGCGACACCCGTTTCGCGCCGCTGGCTAGCGCCTACGGGGATCTGGAGTGCGACGGCTTCTGGAACCACACCCCGGCCAAGACCGACAAGGACGGCGTCTGGGTGCCGGCCAACACCGAGAAGGCGCCGCGGCTGGTGGCCAGGGCGACCGAACCGGGTGCCAACATCGGTCGCTGCCGGGTGATCGAACTGCAGCCCAACACGTACGCCGAGACGATCTACAACCTGCACCGCGACGACAACAACCGCCTCAACCCCGAGGGCACCGGCTGGATCGTCCGGGGCTTCTTCAATCTCACCGACGACCCGGACACCGTCATGGTGCTGCGGGAGGTGAAGGACGACCCGAGTACGGAGACGCGCATCCCGCTGCCGGCCGGGGCGCAACTGATCGTGGACACCCAGCGGCTCTACCACGCGGTCTGGCACCCTGGCCCGCAGCCGCGTTACTGCCTGATCACGTCCTGGGAGTCCGGACCGGAGCTCGGCGCCTACATCGATGCCCACCATGGGGTCGCCCGCATCGACAGCCCGCCTCTGGATGAGGAGACCATCGCCGCGGCGCAGGCCGAGGCAGATGACCGGGCCGCGGCGCGGGCGGAAGCATTGGCAGCCCGCGGCAGCGATCCGCGATTCGGGGACGGCACGATGGCGGCCGCCGAGGAAGGGATGGGCGAGGTGCTCTCCGAGGCGTAGCCAAAGCCGTTGGGCAGCCTGCAAAGGCGCCTCTAAGATCGACGTGGGGCTGCCGGTTGAGCGCGTGCCGGGCGCTCCTTCTCCTGTTGTCCACGAGGTCTGTGAGGAAAGCCGTGTCCGCGCCGAACAAGGCCTTCGATCCGGTCGAGGTCACCGCGTTGCACCCGGACGAGGTCGAACGGGCGGTGCGGGAGGCCTTGGCCGCGATCGCCGCCGCTGCGGACCTGGATGCCCTCAAGGTCGCGCGGCTGGCCCATGCGGGCGACCGCTCTCCACTGGCCCTGGCCAACCGGGAGATCGCCGCGCTGCCGCCGCAGGCCAAGGCCGATGCGGGCAAGCGGATGGGGGCCGCGCGCAGCGCCGTACGCCGTGCCGTGGAGGCCCGCCAGGTCGAGTTGGAGGCCGAGCGGGATGCCCGGGTTCTCATCGAGGAGGCCGTGGACGTCACGCTTCCCTACGACCGGCAGCCGGTCGGGGCGCGGCACCCGCTGACCACGATCACCGAGCGGATTGCGGACATCTTCATCGGTCTGGGGTATGAGGTTGCCGAGGGCCCCGAGGCCGAGGCGGAATGGTTCAACTTCGACGCGCTCAACATCGGCCCGGACCATCCCGCGCGCACCATGCAGGACACGTTCTTCGTGGAGTCACCCGACAGCGGTGTCGTGCTGCGTACGCACACCAGCCCGGTCCAGATCCGCAGCCTGCTGACCCGCGAACCACCGGTGTACGTGATCTGCCCGGGCCGGGTCTACCGCACCGACGAACTCGACGCGACGCACAGTCCGGTATTCCACCAGGTCGAGGGCCTGGTGGTCGACGAGGGCATCACGATGGCCGACCTGAAGGGGACCCTGGACCATTTCGTCGAAGCCATGTTCGGCGAGGGGATCAGCACGCGGTTACGCCCGTCGTACTTCCCGTTCACGGAGCCGTCGGCAGAGATCGATTTCCAGTGTTTCGCCTGCCGGGGAGCCTCGGTCGAAAACCCCGAAAACCCTTGTCGTACGTGCGGTTCGGAAGGCTGGATCGAGTGGGGTGGCTGCGGGATGGTTAACCCCCGGGTGCTTCGTGCCTGCGGGGTCGACCCCGACCGCTACTCCGGTTTCGCCTTCGGGATGGGCTTGGACCGCGCGTTGATGTTCCGGCACGGCATCACCGACCTGCGGGACATGTTCGAGGGCGACATCCGTTTCACCCTCCCGTTCGGAATCGAGTTCTGATGCGCGTTCCCGTGTCCTGGCTGCGTGAGTTTGCGGCCGTGCCGGCAACCGAGTCCGGCCGCGACATCGCCGCGCGACTCATCCGGGCCGGGCTGGAGGTCGAGACGGTCGACGTCGTCGGCGGCGACGTTACGGGTCCGGTCGTCGTCGGGCGGGTCCAGCACATCGAAGAACTCACCGAGTTCAAGAAACCCATCCGCTACTGCCAGGTCGATGTCGGCCCGCAACACGGTGGTGTACGCGGGATCGTCTGCGGTGCCAGCAACTTCGCTGCCGGCGACCTGGTCGTCGTCGCGTTGCCCGGGGCCGTACTGCCCGGGGATTTCTCGATAGCCGCGCGGCAGACGTACGGCCACACCTCCGACGGGATGATTTGCTCCGAGCGTGAACTCGGCCTGGGTGACAACTACGACGGGATCATGGTGCTCGCCCCCGGTTCGGCGGAGGTCGGCACCGACGGTACGACCGTTCTGGGCATCGGCGAAGAGGTGCTCGACATCGCCGTGACGCCGGACCGGGGGTACGCCTGGAGTGTGCGCGGGGTCGCCCGGGAGGCAGCGACGGCCTACAGGCTGGAGTTCGCCGACCCCGGTGTGGCGATGGACGACCTGCCGGCCCCGGACGGCAACGAGCAGCCATCTGAGTGCGGCAGTGACGACCTGGCCGGCTGCGGACTGTTCACCCTGCGGACCGTCGTTGGCTTCGATCCGACCGCGGCGTCACCGGGTTGGCTGCGGCGCCGGCTGACCGCCTGCGGGATGCGTTCGGTCAGCCTCGCCGTCGACGTCACCAACTACGTCATGCTCGAGACCGGGCAGCCAATCCACGCCTACGACGCCGCGAAACTGCGCGGTGTGGTGCGGGCTCGCAATGCGCGGGCGGGGGAGACCCTGACCACCCTGGATCACGTCGACCGAACCCTGGACGGGCACGACCTGGTGATCGCCGACGATCGCGGCCCGATCGGGCTGGCGGGGGTGATGGGCGGGCTGGACACCGAGGTCGACGAATCCACCAGCACGCTGGCCGTCGAGGCGGCCCACTTCACCGCCCCCGTCGTCGCGCACATGAGTCGCCGGCACAAGCTGTCCAGTGAGGCGTCGCGCCGCTACGAGCGCGGTGTCGACCGGGTCCTGGCTCCGTACGCATCGGCCCGTACGGTCGCGCTCCTGCTGCGCTACGGCGGCGGCCGTTACGTCGGGATGACGGCGGTGGAGGGTCCGTACGAGCCCACCGTGGTGACCATGCCCGCGGACCTGCCCGCCCGGGTGGCCGGCCTGCCGATTGACGGTGCTGTGGTATGTGAGCACCTGACCGCCGTGGGCTGCTCCGTCGAGGATGCCGCCCCCGAGGAGACCGCGGCCGCCAGTCGCCCAGACGCTGTCCTGCGGGTCACCGTGCCGTCCTGGCGGCCGGACCTGACCGACCCTGCGGACTTGGTCGAGGAGGTCATCCGGCTGGTCGGGTACGACCAGTTGCCCTCGACCCTGCCCGTCGGGCGTGGCAGCCGAGGTCTGACCACCGATCAGCGGCTGCGGCGCCGGGTGGGCCTGGCGATGGCCGGGGCCGGCTACGTCGAAGTCGTGTCCTATCCGTTCGTCGGTACGGCGGACCTCGATGCACTGCAACTGCCCCCCGACGACCCCCGTCGCTCGGTCGTCACGCTGGCCAATCCGCTGTCCGACGAACGCCCGTCGCTGCGTACGACACTGCTTCCTGGCCTTTTCGAAGCGTTGCGGCGAAACGTCTCTCGAGGACTGGACGATGTGGCTCTGGTGGAGACCGGACTAGTATTCGCGCCCGCCGTCCATGGTGGCGAGCCGCCGCGACCGGACGTGTCCGGGCGGCCTGATGCCGCCGAACTGGACCGCTTGGAGGCGATCCTGCCGTCCCAGCCACGTCACCTTGCTGTGGTGCTGACCGGTCAGCGGGTCCGGCAGGGCTGGTGGGGTCCGGCGGTGCCGGCCGGTTGGGCCGATGCGATCCAGGCGGCTCGCGAGGTCACCGCCGCCGTGGGTGCCGAGCTGAGCGTCGCCCGGGGGGAACGGGCGCCGTTCCATCCCGGTCGCTGCGCTGCCCTGACCGTGGCCGGGACTGTCGTGGGTCACGCCGGCGAACTGCACCCCCGGGTCGTTCAGGCCGCTGGGCTGCCGGCCGATACGGCGGCGATGGAACTCGACCTCGACGCGGTCCTGGTCGCCGCCCGCCCGATCGTCCCCGCACCCGCGGTCGGCACGATGCCGGTCGGCAAGGAGGACGTGGCTCTGGTCGTCAACGAGACCATCCCGACCGACGACGTGCTGGCCGCCCTGCGGGACGGCGCCGGTTCGGAGCTGGAATCCCTGCGCCTGTTCGACGTCTACACCGGCGACCAGGTCGGTGCCGGCAAACGGTCGCTGGCCTTCCGGCTGCGCTTCCGCGCGGCCGATCGGACGCTGTCCACGGCGGAGATCAGCGCCGCCCGCGACGCGGCCGTTGCGGTGGCCACCGAGCGGGTTGGCGCGGTGTTGCGCGGCTAAGTTGCGACAGCGGGAACTCGGCGGTCAAAGTCCGGGGCCTTGGTGGACACGAGCGGCGGCGAGCCGATCGCGATCATGAAGTGGTTCTGGTGGTGTTGGTGGTGCTGGCACGCGACATCCCGGCGTGGTGACACCGGGCGGCCGTGAGGCACGGATAGAGATCCGCGGACGGGTTCCGTAAGTCTCGTCGCCTACTGGGGTCCTCGGCACGAGACGGCATCGACAACCCACTTCTCATGCTCACCAGGCTCACCGCCACGCGGGCATTCCTATGTGAGGCACGGACACCGTGTCGCGGGCCGATCTCGTCTCGTCCAAGGGTTGACGGGGCTTGGCGTGGGGCGTAGTATTCCGTACATCAGTTCGACCCGGTTGATGTTGCGATTTGGAACACTCCCCTTCCTTTGGGCTGCCGATCTGTTCGGCCGCTAATCCCCGCCGGGTCTCAGTCCTGCCATGCCGTTCGTCGGCGTGGTCGACGCCCTGGGGAGGGATCATGCTCGGCGCAGCAGCGGGACCGCGCGGTCCCGCCTCGCTCAGCGCACCAGAAGCACCGCGCCGACTCGTTTCGCACGGCGCACCACAGGTACCGCGTAGTCCCGTCTCGCCTGGCGTACCGCCGGCACCCAGTGAGCCGATCCCGCTCAGCGTTCGCGGCTTGCCTGGCGCCGCCGCGTCGCGGGACGCGTCCGCCCTGCCGCTGGCTACAGCAGTGGCGCAGGTGGATGCGGCTATCGACGCGTTGGCCGCTGTCGATGTCAGCTCCGTATGCGGGGCGGAGCTGGGTGAGGCGGTCATCGGTTTGCGGCGGGTGGTGATGCGGCTGGCTGCTGCCGAGGCGCAGGTGTGGGCGCGGTTCGAGGCGCATGCCGACTGGGCCGTTGAGGCCAAGTCGGTGGGGATGTGGATGCGGCAGCGCACCCACTGCTCGGATGCCGAGACCTACCGTCGCCGCCGCGTCGCCGACCTG
>JBBQYX010000027.1:0-35756 GCA_038208295.1 Candidatus Nanopelagicales bacterium
CCACCCGACGACGAAAGGACACCGCCACCACCTGACCCGACCCGCACGACCCCCCCAGGGGGGCGAACCACCAGCAATCCAGCGAGCAAGTGGGGCCACATCAAGCCAGCACAGTGGGGCCAAATGGGCTTGTCACACTCACCGGCTGGTCGCGGGACAACGCCCGGCGGCGGTTGACGGCGGCCGCGAAGCAGCACCCGGGGACGGGTCGGCAGGTCGTGAAGCGGCCGCGGAAGCGGCGTTCACCGAAGTTCTCTTACGACGCGTTGAAGGTCCCGGCACGGCTTCTTGTCGCCGCAGTGGCCTCACGCGCCATCCTTGCGCCGTAAGGGGGTGTGGGCCGCGGGGGCCGGTCAGCTGTTGTCGTTTGAATCCTTGGTCATCCAGGACGGCGGCGGCGGGGGCGGGGTAGTTGCCGCAGGAGCCTGCCACTGCGGTGCAGCCCCACCCGGCGTCGGGGGCACCGGTGAACCCGCCGGGTCGGGCGGCGAGGGGAACCCTCCCCGGCTTCCCGCGGCGGCCGTCCCTGGTGGGGGAGGAGGGGACGTTTGCAACGCGAAGGAGTGGATAGCCCCGCGCGTATCCATCTCCTGCAGCGCAGTCATCACCCGCAGGTGCTCCTCGGGGTCAGCGGGGCGTCCGTTCGCCTCGAGGAAAACCAGGACGCCGAGGTCGCGGAAGTACCTGTCAGCGTCACCGCCGCTCGATGCTTTCGGGCCACCCAATCCGGAGCTCCCCAGCGCCGTGTCCGCCTTCGCCGCTAGGTCAGTCGCCGCGGCCTTCGCCTTGTCCAGGAAACCCATGTCCGCTCCTCTGCCCGGCCTGCGGCGAGCTGGTCGCCCAGGTAGGTGAAAGCCTACTCAGGGACCAGCTACGTCGTTAGAGTCTCGAGTGGGACCGGTCCCGGGACCGCGGACACGACGAAGCGCGAGGGGACGACATACATGACCATCCACGGATCGCTGTTCAAGGACTTCCGGGAAAACACATCGCAGGATCCGTTCTCCCTCCAGAACAAGAAGCTCCTGAAGATCCAGATGGGCTTCGGCCCCGTGTGGGCCAAGACCGGCTCGATGGTCGCCTACCAAGGTGATGTGCACTTCGAGGACAAGGGCTCGGGTGGCTTCGGGAAGATGCTCAAGTCCAAGGTCACGGGCGAGGGCGTCGACATGATGCAGTGCTCAGGGCAGGGCGAACTCTTCGTCGCTGACCTCGCGTCCGAGGTGCAAATCATGTACTTGGAGGACGACGCGATCTCCGTCAACGGCAACAACGTCCTCGCCTTCTCTTCTTCTATCGACTGGAACATCCACCGCATCCAGGCTCGCGGCGCTGCAATGACAGGGGGCCTGTACAACGTGTCCCTGCGGGGCACGGGATACGTCGCCATCACGACCGCGGGTGAGCCGGTGGCCCTCGATGTTGCGGCCGCGCCGACCTTCGGTGACGCCCAAGCCGTCGTCCTGTGGACCGCGGACGTGACCATGGACATCCGGGTCGACACCGGCGGCATCAAGTCGATGATTCGCGGCGGCACCGGCGAGACCTTCCAGATGGCCTTCGGTGGGCAGGGCTACGTCCTTGTCCAACCGAGCGAGTCGGTCATCCAAGGCGGAACCCAAGCCGGCGGAGGCAGCAAGAGCGGCGGCGGGCTCGGGGGTCTTCTGGGTGGCTGACCTGCTGAGCGGGCTGCCGTCCGCGTCGCTCGCGCTCCTCCGCCGTCGGAAGGCGCCAGGCCCGGGTGGGTTTGTCGGAAGTCATCCGGTTTGGCAGCATGCATCGTGTCAGCCCGCGCAACTGCAGAATCGGAGCTCTGCAGGGCTAGACAACTGGACGACGATCTTGGCAGTGGCACGAGTCTCACGACGCTCGTCGACAGTCTGCCCTCGGCGCGCAGACCTCAGCGAGATCAGCTGCACCGCGGTCGTGTCACGGTCACAGGCCACCCTGCAACTGCCCGGCGTATGGCCGTGGAGGAAGGCTCACGACACGGTTCACGGTCAGGGCCGTGAAGTCAACCGATCACCGAACCGGCGAGACGCCCGAGTCCATATAAGAAAGTCCCGCTTCCTTGCTAGTTCGGCCATCCGACACTGCCATCCACGGCCGGACACGACCCCGACCGCATCAGCTTTGTCGCAGCGCTCTGGATCAGTCGACTGTGCCGTGGCCCAACGGGGCGCCTTCCCCCTGACGATCCCAACGCAGGTACCACCTCTGGGCGAGGTTGTTCGGCCGGCGGCGTAGAGCAGCTTGGCCGAGACGCTGAGGTCGCAGAGGCGGCACTACGGCTTGAGACCATGAGCAGGATCTTCACCACCGGCTTCGCCTCGGTCTACCCCCACTACGTGACGAAAGGGGAGAAGAAGGGGCGCATAGTCGACGAGCTGGATTAGGTGGTCCGGTGGCTAACAGGCTTCGACGAATCTGCGTTGAGCCGCCACCTCGCCGAAGGCACGACATTCGAGGGCTTCTTCGCCGATGCGCGCCTCAACCCGCATGCCTCGTTGATCACTGGAGTGGTGTGCGGCGTGCGCGTCGAAGACGTCGACGATCCACTCATGCAGAAGATCCGCATCTGGACCAGCTGGTCGATGAACTCGCGAAGGGAAAGGCAAAGGACAAGATCTTACGAGTGCGATCGTCAGCGGCGGGCCGGTGAAACAGGCCTGCCAAAATCCAGTCGCATGACTGACGAAGACAAGATCGCTGATCCGCCGTGCCGCTCGAATGATCAAGTTAGTCATCGAGATCCATCCGACTAGGCCCCGACTAGGCCGACCAAGTCGGAGCTCCGCGTCATTCTGGGCCGCTATGGGACCCGGTGTTCCGGTCGGGCATCCCCCTTCTGGACGACCTCACCACGCCGGGGTCATAGCCCTTTTCGCCGCCTGCGACGCATTGCGTTGATCTCCGGGGTCTAGCGTCGGTCCGATCGGGTGCTTCGCCGCGTCGGCGACGAGCGGGGGAGGGGCCGGTTCGGACATCGCCGCTGAGGTGACCGCAAGTCAACAACCCTTATGCCGTCCAGCCCATGTCGATGTCGCCGGCGCAGCTGGCGGCGGTGTCCTACCTGGCCCGATACTCCGGTCACACCCACGAGTTGTACATCTACCAACTTCGACGCTGGTTCGCCTGGTGCCAGGCCAACGGTCTGGACGCTCTGGACGGTATTCAGCGCGCACATGTCGAGTTGTACATCCGCCAGCTCGGCGCGTCGGGGTTGATGGACTCCTCGGTGAACACGATGATGCACGGGGTCCGCGGCTTCTTCCGGTTCGCTCTCATCGACGGGATCATCCCGGCCGACCCAGCCGTCTACGCCCGCTTGCCAAAGGTTCATCACGACGAGTCCCGCACCCACGGCCTGGACCGCCTCGAGCTGATCCGGTTCCTCCAGGTCGCGCAGACCATCAACGTGCACCACGGCGCGCTCGCGTACCTGCTCGGCATCAATGCGCTCCGGGCCTCGGAGGCCGCGGCGGTGCGGATCGAGGACTACGCCGAGACGCTGCGCGGGCATCGGGTGCTGCACCTCCTCGACCCCCGATCCGGACCGGTCACCCACACCGGATGCGACGACCGGCGACTTCCAGCCCGACACCATCGTCGTGCTCACGGACGGCGCCAACACCGAGGGCGTCGAGCCGATCGTCGCCGCCCAGGAGGCGGCCGCCCGCAAGGTCCGCGTGTGCGCCATCGGCTTCGGCACCACCGAGCCGTCACAGCCGGTCTGCAACATCGATCAGCTCGGCCGCGACCTGCCGACCGGCCCGTTCGACCAGGTCCGCCGGGTGGCCAGGGCGGCGCCCCGCGTCGGTTCCTGCAGATCGACGAGGAGATCCTGCAGGCCGTCACCGACATTACCGGTGGCCAGTACTTCCGCGCCGAGGACGCCGCCCAGCTCGACGACGCCTTCCGCCGCCTGCCGAGCGAGGTCGTGCACCAGGACGAGGACGTCGAGCTCACGGTGTGCTCCGTCCCCTTCGCGGCGCTGCTGGCAACGGCCGCCATCGGGCTGTCGCTGTGGTGGAACCGCCACCCCTGACCGACCGGGGTCGGCGCGACCACGATGGGCCGCTCGCAGCTTCGGCGCTCGGCAGAACGCCGCGACGTGGTGGGATGGGGCCGCGTCTCGCTTCGGCCGGTAGACGATCGACGCAGCGACATGGGCGCGTACCCCCGCCGGCGGACGAGAGGACGACACGATGACGCGGAAACCCATGCTGCTCGGTGGCGCGCTCGCCATCATCATGGCGCTGTGCGCGTGCGGTGGCGGCAATAACCGATGCCGGGGCCGTCACGACCGAGACCCGATCAGTGGACATCGGCGGTGGCCGCACGATGTTCCTCGAGTGCATGGGCCAGGGTTCGCCGACCATCGTCCTCGAGTCCGGCATCCACGATTCGAGCGAGTACTGGACGGTGAGCCAGCTCCTCGCGCCCGCCGTCGATCCACCCGTGATGCAGGGCCTGGCGACGACGAACCGCGTATGTCGCTACGACCGACCGGGCACCATCGTGCCCGGAACGCCACCGGCGATCACGGATCGCTCGAGCCCGGTCGCGATGCCGCGGACCATCGGCGCATCCGTCGAGGACCTTCACGGCCTCCTGGAGGCCGCCCACGAGACCGGTCCGTTCGTGCTCGTCGCCCACTCGTGGGGCGGGATGATCGGTCAGCTCTACGCCCGGACCCATCCCGAGGACGTGTCCGGCCTCGTGCTCGTCGACGCCTTCACGCCGTCCCTGCGAGGCCTCCTCGGCGACAGGTGGAGCCCCTATGTCAAGGTGCTCAACAACCCGCCCGGCGAAACGTTGAACGCATCAGCCGACTACGAGAAGTTCGACGTCGACGCCAGCATCGATCAGGTCCTCGCCGCCCCGGACATGCCGGACATCCCGCTCGTCGTGATGTCCAAGACCGAGCCGTTCCCCGACTTCCCCGCCGGCTCCGGGGTGACGACCGCCGACATCGAAGCGGTCTGGGCGCAGTCGCAGGACACCCTCGTCGCGCTGCGGCCCAACACCCCGCACGAGATCGCCACCGGCAGCATCCACTACATCCAGGTCACCGAGCCCGACCTCGTCATCGCCGCCGCCCGCCTCGTCATCGCACGAGCGGCCAAGGAGGCCGGCAAGTAGCGGTCCCCGGGCGGCTCGGGTCGGAGGGGATCGTCCGCTCGGCCCCACCATCGGGCTCCGGCCAACAGCCGACTAGCTTGCTCGTCAATCGAAGTCCCGTTCCCCGAGTTCATCGGCTGGGCGGCGCCGCAGAAGGCGTCTGAGATCATGGCGCCACGGGAGTCAGCAACGGCTGTTGTCCACGCCATCCGTGTGATGCCGGATTCGTGCAGGCTGAGCTTCAAGTCGCCCATGATCTCGCGAACTGAGAAGTAGAGGTCGCCCGACTTCATGGATCCGACGACGCTCCAAGTTGAGGACTCGATTCCTCGTGCGGGGTCCTCGACTCGGAAGCGCAGGGTGCTACCAGCCTTCATCGCGCGCGGTTCAGTGTTCACCATGAGTGCATTCTTGCGAAGGTCGCTGACACTGGGAGCGCTCACCTGTTCAATGACGTCATTCCGCCGCCAAAGACCCAGTCCGAGCTCAATTGTTCGGATTGACGAACGGTCTGCGGCGACGTGAGCGGCGTCTGCCGCGGGGAACGGGCGCAGCAGTCGGCGTCCCGAACGGGGGTGGTGTGCGGGATACCGTGCCAATGGCGTCCTGGTCGCGGTAGCGCCTCAGCGGCGTGATGCCGCCACGGCCGGTGGGGCCGGTGGGGTCGCCGCCCTGGCCCGCTGTCGCTCGATGGCGCGGTAGACGGTCGAGCGGCCGACCCCGATCAGGTCGGCGAGCTCGGCGGTGCTGTGGTCGCCGGTCTCGAACACGGCGATCAGGTGCGCTTCCTGACGAGCGTTGAGCTTGGGCTGCTTCCCACGAACGCCCCTTGGCCTTGGCGATCATCATCCCTGTCGGGTGCGGAGACGGATGTGGTCTGACTCGAACGCCGCGACCATCGCCAGGACGTTGAACAGCAACCGGCCGACGGCGTCGTTGGGGTCATAGACCGACCCGCCGAGGCTGAGGCGGACCTGCCGCGCGGTGAGCTCGTCGGCGATCGCCCGGGCGTCGGGCAGCGACCGGGCGAGGCGGTCCAGCTTGGTCACCACCAAGGTGTCGCCCTCCCGGCAGGCCGCGAGCGGCCTCGCGCAGCCCGGGCCGGTCCCGGTTGGTGCCGGTCAGTCCGTGGTCGACGTACACCCGATGAGGGTCGACGCCAAGGAGGAGCAGGCCCTCGCGCTGGGGCGGTCCGGTCTTGCGGCTCGGTGGAGCATCGTGCGTATCCGACGAGCAGCGCCGCCATGGCGCACCCTCCTTGCCAGGCCGGTCCGACGCGGACGCGTCGGGCGCCGACGGTGCGCCGCGGCGCGCCCTGCTCAGGCGAACCCCTGCAAGCACCGGTTGTCTACCAGCGGTAGACTCCTCGGGTGGCTGACACGACCACCGTCAAGGTCCAAACCAGTACCCGGGACCTGCTCATGCAGCTCGGGGCAACCCGGCGTGAGAGCGCCGATCAGGTCATCCGCGCCGCTTTGACGGCGATGAAGCGCGACGAACGGCGTTCGATCGCCGCAGTAGAGGCTCGTGCGATCAAGGACGACCCGCAGGACCGTGCGGAGATCGATGCGATCCACCAGGACCTGGCCGCGCTGCAAGCACCGACGTGAGGGGCGAGGTCTACCGGCTGCCCGCGCGCGGCATGGGCCACGAGCAGCAGGGCCGGCGGTACGCCGTGGTCCTGCAACCGGACTGGCTCACCCTGAGCACCTGGGTCGTCGCCTTCACCAGCACCAGCGCCCGCGAGACCAGCTTCCGCCCGCCAGTCGAGATCCAGGACCGCCGCACCCTGGTCATGTGCGACCAGATCGCCACCGTCGACGTGACCCGGCTCGCAGAGCCGGTCGGCTTCCTCGAGCTTGAGGAGATGCAGCGCGTCGACGAAGCACTCTGCCTGGTGCTCGATCTGTAGGCGCACCAAGACAGAGCCGCTGTCCGCGTCGCCCGAAGGACGGCCGGTCGTTCGTTGCGGGATCGGCCGCCGGGGCGTCTCCTGCGGTGCTTCGTGGAGAACGCGTCTGTCCTGACCGCAGCATCAGTCGAGGCCCGGCGCTGGGACGTGCTTCCGGAGTTGTGTGGAGCAGTGGGTCGCCGTGCAGTCCTGTCACGGAAGGGCCAGAAGCGTGCCGTTCTGTTATAGCTCGAGTTGCGTTGTGCGGGCTCTTGGAGGGACTCACGACCGACCTGTCGATTGGCGGGTGCTCAGTTCGTCACGGACCCGAACGGCGACAGCCGTCGCCGGGGGTCTAAGACGAAGGAGAACCCATGATGGGCACGGTCAGCGTCTTCCAAAGCGTCACCCTCGACGGGGTCATGCAGGGTGTCGGGCGCTCTGACGAAGACGCCCGCGGCGGCTTCACCCACGGCGGGTGGGGCGAAGGCTATTCCGACGAGGTCGCGATGCAGGTCGTGGGCGATGGCATGGCGACCACGGCCGGGCTGCTGTTCGGCCGCCGCACCTACGAGGACCTGCTCGGCTACTGGACCGCCACCCCGGACCCCAACCCGTTCGCCGAGGTGCCTCACCCAGGTGCTGCTGTGGCAGGCAGCGCAGGACATCCATGACGGCTTCGTGGGTATGGGCCACGGAACCCGGCGTGGTCTGGGCTCATTCCGGTGGGAGGGCGCTGCCCCGCCGCCTCCCAACCGGGACATCGCGCTCTCCACACTCATCGAGAACGCCATCGCGGCGGTGGCCCGATGAGCACCGACCTGGTGCTGTGCGGCACCGGATGGACGACATGGACCCAGGCGACAGCACTGCTGAACGGCTGGCAGGCGAGTTGGGCCGACCTGGCCGGCGCCCACCTGGGCAGGCTTTGGTGTCCGCCTCGCCTGCGTACCGGACGGCCGGCAACCATGATCTTGAAGCGCCATCGGTCCCCGAGGCGCGCGAAAGAGCCCTCCCCGTGCGCCCGCTTGACGGTCATGGCGGCCCCCTGCCGGCCCGTGCGGGCCGTCACAGAGGTAGTGCGCACCGACCCACCCGTTGAGGAGGAGTAGCACCCACCCAATCTGTGAGTGTGTGCACTGCGCAAGTGAGGGGGGAGGCGGACTCCAGGAAGCCGATGGAGTGGGCGATTGGGTGGGTCGGGGTCCACCACTGGGCTCCTGCGGGCCCCGGATGCCGTTCGAAACGGCCTCTCACCTGCAAGAATGTGTGTCGGGCTGACAGGATTTGAACCTGCGACCCCTTGACCCCCAGTCAAGTGCGCTACCAAGCTGCGCCACAGCCCGTTGCCCGGCTGGCGCCGAGCGACGCGAACTCTATCCCACGGCCCTGCCTTTGCTGGTGACCTGCGCGCAGTGGACCCCCGGGGCAGACGCACCGGCGGGAGTGGGAAGGTAGGGCCGTGCAGCGACTTCTCGTGGACTCAGCGGCCACCTTCACCGACGACACGTACAAGCATCGGCGGGCCAAATCCTCCGCCGAAGCCCTGAGCATCTTGGCCGAGCTGCACACCGACAACCTGTTCCTGGACGAGTTGTGGCTCGACCACGACCTAGCGGCCACCGCGGACGGTAGCCCCGACAGCGCGCTGCCGGTGGTGGACTATCTGGCCGCGTCTGCCGCCCAGGGAGCGACCTACCCGATCGGTGTCGTCGTGGTGCACGCACCCGACGCCCCCGCGGCCGCGGAACTGATCACGTCGCTGAAGCAGTACGGCTACCGGACCCGGCGGGTTGCCGCGAAGGACTGGCTGCGCCCGGACGTGTGACATCCGGCGATCTGGTTTGGCCGGGCCGCACGGCCGAAGAAGGCGGGCGCCCAGCCCAACCACATCACGACCCAGATCGCGGCCGGGCCCAAGGCTGATGCCGACGCGGGTGGTGTCATCGCCCCGCCACCTCCGTCGCGGCCTTCGGCTTCGCGTACGCGCTGCTGCGGTTCCGGCTGCTGGACCTGGTGCCGGTCGCCCGTGATGTGCTCATCGAGAGCTAGATCGTTACCGCGACATGCGCACTGCTACCCGGGAGATGGCAGAGACGCCGACCCCGTTCCGGGCGCGCACCTCGATCCGGTAGACGCTGCCCTTGCGCCACCCACCGAAGGCCAGCCAGCGAGCGCTGCCGCTGGAACTGCTCGATCGCCAGGTGGTGTACGTACCGCCATAGCGATCGACCGCCACCCGATAGTCATAAACGGTCCGCAGGCCGCCGGTGCGGGCCGGGGCCGACCAGGTGATCACAGCAAGTTTCGCCCGCGGCACCTTCGCGCGGAGTTTGGTAACGACAGACGGGGCGACGCCGGGAAGGACGCGTCGGGACGTCGCCGAGGGCAGGCCGGCGCCGGCGGCATTCACCGCAACCACCGTCACGGTGTAGGCGGTTCCGTTGCGCAACCCGGCGATCCAGCACTGCGGGTCAGCGCTGCGACAGGTCTTGCCGCCCGGGGACGCGGTGGCGACATAGGCCGTCACCGGGGACCCGCCGTCCTTGACGGGCACGGTCCAGGTGACCTTGGCCGAACCGTTACCGCGGATGACCAGGACTGCGGTGGGGGACTCCGGAACCGCTGCGGGAACGACCTCAGCGGTCTCATCCGAGGGTGTGCCGGCGCCGATCGCGTTCGTGGCCAGCACGGTGATAGTGATGGCCGTGCCGTTGGTCAGCCCGGTGATGGTGCAGGTCAGGTCCTTCTTACTCGTGCAGGCCTTGTTCCCCGGCGCCGCCGTTGCGGTATAGGACGTGATCTTGGCGCCACCGTCTTCGGTCGGGGCGGTCCAGCTCACCCGTACCGCACCGTTGCCGCGCAAGACCGCGACGTTCTCGGGCGCCTCGGGTTTCGTGGCCGGGGTGACGGCCGACGCGGTGCTCGAGGCCGTTCCTGCACCCACCGCGCTGACCGCGCTGACGCTGATGGTGTACGGAGTTCCGTTGGTCAGACCCTCCAGGGTGCAGGTGACCGCCGTGGTGGTCGAGCACGTGGTGCCACCGGGCGAGGCGGTGACGGTATAGCCGGTGAGCGGGGAGCCGCCGGTGTCCTTGGGCGCGGTCCAATTCACGACCAGTGCGCCGTCGCCGCGCTTGATGGTGATGGCCGAGGGCGGCGCGGGCACAGTCGCGGGGGTGGTCGCGGCGGCGGGGGTCGAGGCCAGGCCGACACCGGCGATATTGGTAGCCGTGACCGCGACGGTGTATGCCGTGCCGTTCGCCAGACCCTTGATCGTGCAGGACAGCGCCGCGCCGTCGTTCGTCGTGGCAGCCGCCGGCTTGAGGGTGCAGGTCTTACCGCCCGGGCTGGCCGTCGCCGCATAGGTGGTGATGGCCGACCCGCCAGTGCTCGCTGGTGCCGTCCACACGACGGACAGTTCGCCGTTGCCGCGGGTGGCGGTTGCTCCGGTCGGTGTTCCCGGGACGGCCGCAGGGATGACGGCAGCGGACGCGACCGATTCCGGACCCGGTCCGATCCCGTTGGTCGCGGTCACGGTGAACGTGTAGGACGTGCCGTTGGTCAGGCCGCTGAGGGTGCAGGTCGGCACGGTGGAGCCGGTCGGTGCGGTCGTGGTGCACGTACGGGAATCCGGCGTCGACGTCACCTCGTAACTGGTGACCTTGTCGCCGCCGTGGAACCCCGGTGCTGACCAGGTGACGGCCACCGCGGCGTTCCCCCGCGTCGCGCGCACCGCGGTCGGGGCGTTCGGGATCGTCGCCGGTGTTCCGGTGGCGGTCGGGGAAGCTGGGCCAGTCCCGACAATGTTGGTGGCTCGCACCGTTGCGGTGTACGCGGTGCCGTTGGTCAGACCCGTGATCGTGCAGGTCAGTTCCGTCCCGGGGGAGCACGACTTCCCAGACGGAGTCAGGGTGGCGGTGTAAACCGTGATGCGCGAACGGTTCGCGGCGGCTGCGCCCCAGGCAATCGTCAGTTCACCGTTGCCCCGGATCAACGTCGGTGCCGGTGGTGCACCGGGCGCGGTCGGCGCCGTCGGTGCTCCGGCCACGAGTGCCGTCCAGCCGTACGACATCGGCCCGGCGGAGACGCCGGTGGCCTGCAGCCCGGCCAGGATCCCGGAGCGGTCTATCGCGGTCGGCGTCGAGGAGGTGGTGGACGCCAACGTTCCCCAGCAGTAGACCCAGCCGGTCTCGTCGACCGCGCAGGAGGACTGGAAACCCGCGCTCACGGAGACGGTGGCGTATCCGGCGGGAATCGCTGTCGCGACCACGGCGATCGGAACCGAGGTGTCCGTGGTATTGCCGTCGCCGAGTTGTCCGGCGCTGCCCTCGCCCCAGCACACCACCGCAGCGACACTCCCGGTCGTCAGGGCGCAGGCATGGTTGCCGCCCACGCTGAGATTGACCACCTTGCCCGTACCGATCGCGCCGGAACTCACCGGGACGGGGATAGCGCTGGAACTCGTCGAGTTGTTGCCCAGCTGTCCGGAGTTGTTTCGCCCCCAGCAATAGACCTGGCCGACCCCCGTACGTCCACAGGTGTGCGCCTCGCCCGCGCCGATCGACAGCAGTTTGGGAACGTTGGTCGCTTTGACCGGTGTGGAGGACGAGGTTGGTGGTGACGCGGCGCCGAGTTGCCCCGCTGAGTTGTCCCCCCAGCACCACACCGCACCCGCGCTGTCCAACGCGCAGTTATGGGCGCCCCCTGCTGTGATGGCGATCCAGGTCACTGTGGTGGTAGGTGGCGAGTTCTGTGCCTCGGGAACCGCGACCGGCAGGGTGCTGGAAGACGGGGTGTCCGCACCGAGTTGCAGGTGTGTATTCGATCCCCAGCAGTACGCCCGACCCCCGTTGTCGAGTGCGCAGGTGTGTTTCCAGCCGGCAGCGATCTGCACCAGCGTGGCTCCCGGCGACAGCGCACTAACCGGCGGAATGGCCGGTTGGTCCGTTCCGTCGGAAGGCGTTTCGGTCGCCACCGCCACCGGAGCGTCGCTGTTGGCCGTGGACCCGGTCCCCAACTGACCCTGGTCGTTCAGCCCCCAGCAGTACGCCTTCCCGCCGGCCAAGCCGCAGGTGTGGCCGAAGCCGGAGGACAGTTGGGTCCAGGCGCCGCCGGGTGCTGACGGACCAGCGGCAGGGGACGTGGCTGTTGTGGTGCCACCCCACAGCACGACCGGTGGCACCGCGCCGGCAGCAACCGCCGGAGTCGCGGTGAGCGCCAGGCCGGCGGCGAGCATCGCCGCGGCGGCGACGGCGCTGATGATGGCGCGGGTGGGCGCATGGCGGGTGACCGCATGGCGGGTGAGGGCCAAACGGGTGTGGGCATACCGGGCAGGTTCGTACACATCCTTCTTCATCGACAGACCGCGTGCCGATCTGAGCCGCCGCCGGGTGCGTTGCTCCCGGCGGGTGACAGCACCGCAGGGCAATCTCAGCGCCCCGGGCGTTCGTCGCAGTGGCATGCTCGAGCCCATGGAATTCACCCAGCTCGGCCGTTCGGGCCTGTCCGTCTCCCGCCTGTGTCTGGGCACCATGAACTTCGGCCCACAGACCTCCGAACCCGACTCCTTCGCGATCATGGATGCGGCGCATGACGCCGGGATCAACTACTTCGACACCGCCGACGTCTACGGCTGGGTGAAGGGCGAAGGGATCACCGAGCAGATCATCGGGCGGTGGTTTGCTCAGGGTGGCGGGCGCCGGGAGCGCACGGTGCTGGCGACCAAGCTGTACGGGTCCATGGGGGATTGGCCGAACGAGACGTTTCTTTCAGCCCTGCACATCCGCCGCGCCTGTGACGCTTCGCTGCAGCGCCTGCAGACCGACCACATCGACGTCTACCAGATGCACCACGTCGACCGGAACACGCCGTGGGACGAGATCTGGTCGGCGATGGAAACCCTGCGCGCGCAGGGCAAGATCGTCTACGTCGGGTCGTCCAACTTCGCCGGCTGGCACGTGGCCGCCGCGCAGGAGGCCGCCCGCGCCCGACACTCCACCGGTCTGGTCAGTGAGCAGTCGATCTACAACCTGCTGACCCGCGACATCGAGCGGGAACTCTTGCCTGCGGCCCAGGCGTACGGCCTCGGAGTCATCCCGTGGTCGCCGCTGCAAGGCGGCCTGCTCGGTGGCGTGCTGGCCAAACAATCCGAGGGCAAGCGTCGCTTGGAGGGTCGCGCGCAGGAGTCGCTGAGCGAGCACCGCGAGCAGATCGAACGGTGGGAAGAACTGTGCACCGGCCTGGGTCACTCGCCGGCGCTGGTTGCTATCGCTTGGCTGCTGACCCGGCCCGGGGTCGCGGCGCCGATCATCGGGCCACGAACCGCCGACCAGCTCGCCGGCCTGCTCACCACGCTGGACATCGAGCTCGACGAGGCGACGCTGACCGAGATCGACGAGATCTTCCCGGGACCGAAGACCGCTCCGGAGGACTACGCCTGGTGAGCAGCCCCTGGGTGAACACTGCCTGTACGTGTGTTCGGATGCGGGTTAGCATCGCTTCATGACGGCGCCAACCGCCTATGTCCAGGGTCTGCTCGGCGACGACGAACCGGTCGGGTTGCAGCGCCTAGCCCCGGTGCGTACGACGCTGTCCGCGGGGGCACCGAAGGTGTCAGCGGCTGCAGAGCAAGCGTGGATTGACGTGCAGCGCGGTTGGGTGACCGGGTCGGGCGAGCTGCTGGAGCGCCTGATGACGACGGTGCCGTGGCGGGCGGAGCGTCGACAGATGTATGACCGAGTGGTCGATGTGCCCCGGTTGGTGAGTTTCTACGACGCGGGGGAGCATTTACCGCACCCGTTGCTCACGCAGGCGCGCTCGGAGCTCTCCGGGCACTACGCCCAGGAGTTGGGTGAGGAGTTCGCCACGGCGGGCCTGTGCCTGTATCGAGACGGCCGCGACTCGGTGGCCTGGCACGGGGACACGATCGGACGCGCTGCCACCACGGACACCATGGTGGCGCTCTTGTGCTGTGGGGGACCGCGCATGCTGGCGCTCCGAGCTCGGCCGGGTGTGACTGCGTGCGGGTCTCCCGACGTGACCCCGGAAGGTACGGGCGCCCAACGCGGACATCAGGGCAGCCTGCGGATCAGCCTCGGGCCGGGCGATCTACTGGTGATGGGCGGCTCGTGCCAGCGCACCTGGGAACATGCCGTCCCGAAGACCGCGCGGCGGGTAGGGGCCAGGATCAGCGTGCAGTTTCGAACGCTCGGTGTTCGCTGAAGGGACGCTCAGGCAGGCTGGCTTTGCACCGCCGGCGCCGTCCCGTCGCCGGGCTCCGCCGCGGACTGGTCCAGTCGGTCCAGGCACGCTTCCAGGACCTCGTCCCGGGTCAGGTCGACCAGGTGTCGACTGGGCGCGATGACCAGTGTGTGCGGACCCGTACGCGGTGCCCAGGGGCGAGAGTCGGTCGGCCCGTGCAAGCGTACCGACGGCGTGTGCGTGGCCCACGCTAGGTGTGCCGGGCCGCTGTCACCACTGACAACGAGCCTGCTGTTGCCGACCAGTGCGGCCAGGTCTCCCACCGACGTGCGCCCCGCGAGATTCGCTGCTGGCGGCAAGCCGGCCTGCTGCACCACCGATTCGGCCAGGTCGCGCTCGGCGGCTGAGCCCGTCACCACGACGTGATACCCCACCGCTTGCAATGACGAGGCGAGCCAGCCGAAGCGATGCGCCGGCCAGCACCGACTGGTGGTGCTGGCTCCCGGGTGGACGATCACGATGGGTGCCCGCTGCGACGACACGAAACGGGGAAGCAGGCAGTCGTCGTGGCTTCCCAGACTCCCCGTGGTCGTCCCGACCAGGCGCAGCCAGCGATCCACCTCGTGCTCGTACGGCAGCCAGGGCGGACCCGCAACACCGAGTTCGTAGCGACCGAATGCCAGGATGCGACGCGGCCTCAGAGCTTTCGCCGCGCGGTGGCTCTCCGGACCGCGGCTGTGCAGATTCGCGACCACGTCGGCCTGGCGACCGGCCATCGTGCGAGCCAGCACGGCCAACCGGCGTGGGTCACGGCCAGCGCGTACGTCGACGATTTCATCCACCGTGCCACTGGCCGCTGCCAACGGACCGAGCCGAGCATCGGTGGCCAGGACATGGCGGTGATCGGGGTAGGCCTGTCGTAGTGCCCGCAGCGCGGGCACGGTGGCCACCAGGTCCCCGATGCCCAGCGCCCGCACGGTCAGCAGGATCGGTCGGTCGTCATCTGCACGACTGACGGCGCGCTCATGCCGAGACGGCGGAGTGTCCACCAGATGAATGCCGGGGCGCGGGGCACGCGGGCCGGTCGGAACGGTAGTCGGCGCCGCCATGGCAGACATGAGTTACCTCCTGCGGCCGACGGCCCTACCGGGTGGGCGGCCCTGATCCCGATGGCCTCATCACCGTGGTGAGGCAGGTGCGTCCTGCCACCTGTGATCAGGATCAAACCTTGCCCGGCCCGAACTTTGTGCAGCCGGTGCCAGCCGACCCTCAGGGACGCTCGTCGTGGCCGCGGTAGGCAGCGCGTGGCTCGTCGTATGACCGCTCCTGGACGACAGCAGTGCGTTGCCGGCGCGGGGCAAACATGATCAGTGACACCACCAGTCCGATGCCGCCGACGATCATGAGGATGATGCCGACGGTGGCCAGGTCGATGCCGGACACGGTGACGCTGGTGGCGAAGGCCAAGATGGCCCCTGCTGCGAGCAGCAGAATGCTGACGCCGATTCCCATGACGGACTCCCTCGTGATCGGTTCGCCCCATGCATGAGCGGGTGAGGCGGTCGACTCCGGGTCTGCCCGGTCAGGGGGCCTATAAACGACACGGCCGGCGCCCGGTTCGTGTCCCGGGCACCGGCCGCGCCGGCGATGCTGTGAGTGGCAGTGTCGCCGGTGTCCTCAGCGGCAGGTGCAGCGCCGGTCGGAGGGGACGTGCGCCATGACCTGCGAGACGTGCATTCCGCAGCCGGACCAGGTGACCTTGCCGCACTGGCGACAGGTGGCGGGGCTACACATGAAGGGACCTCCTGAAGTGGCGTGAACAGTGAGACAACTATACCCCAGGGGGTATGGTGGTTACGCACAGACGGTCATGAGATGGGCCACGCCAGGAGCCGGGCACCGCGTCGGGCGGCACGGTCGGCCAGCAGGCCAGCAGGCCAGCAGGCCACCTGGCGAGCACGGTCGTGACCGGCTCCGCGCGAGCTGGGCGGGGGCAGACGAAGGAGGCGTTCATGACGACATCCACGGCGTTACCGGCCTGGCAATCGGTGCTCGCTATCGTGGCGCACCCTGATGACGAGTCGTTCGGCCTGGGTGCGGTTGTCAGCGCCTTCGTGGCCACCGGCACGCAGGTCAACGTGCTGTGCTTCACCCGCGGCGAGGCCTCCACGCTGCACGGTGTCGACGGCGACCTGGCCGCCATCCGGGCGGCCGAGCTGCACGCGGCCGCCGGCGCCCTGGGGATCGCCACCGTGCGACTGCTCGACCTCCCGGACGGGGGTCTGCACAACGTCGACCGGCAGATGCTGGTCGATCACATCTGGTCCGCAGCTTCAGCGGTCGAGGCCGACGGATTTCTGGTTTTCGACAGTACGGGAATCACTGGACACCCCGACCACGTCGCGGCGACAGCAGCCGCTGTCGAGGCTGCGGTGGGATTGGGCCTGGGGGTGCTGGCCTGGACAATGCCCGAGTCGGTCGCTCGATCCTTGAACGGCGACTTCGGGGCCGGGTTCATCGGCCGGGAGTCCAGCGATGTCGACCTGCTGGTCGTCGTCGACCGAACCCGCCAACTGGCTGCGGTGGACATGCACCCGAGCCAGGCGATCCCCACCAGTGTGCTGTGGGCCCGATTGGAACTGATGGGTTCACACGAACACCTGCGCTGGCTGAACGCGTCGAGCCCGGCAGCCGAGGCGGTCGGCACATACCCCCTGGGGTAACCTTGCGGCGACGAGAGATCGAGGGAGACATCGTGGGTGAGGATCTCGGCCCGGGGGAACCGGTCGCGGCGCTGCTGCGCGAGGCCGAACAGGCGTTGGCCGTCGCGTCGGCCGGCCGTTCGATGTGCGGGCTCAGTCGCGCCGGGAGGCCGGTGCCGGCCGTGAAATACCACGAGGGCCGATGGGCCGCCGCGCGTGAGGTGCAGCGGATGTGCCGTCGCACTGACCTGCGGCCGGCCGCTGCGGCCGAGGTGGTTCACGATGCTTGGCAGACCGCCGCCCAGCGGTTTAGTGAACGCGACGCTAGCCCCGATTGGCTGGCCTACCGAACCGGCGGAATCGATGCCATGGACTCCCTGCGCGTTGCCCTGGGAGGATCCGCCGGGGTTCCCACGCCGCAGCCAGCCACCGTAACGATGGAGGAACAACTGTGATCGTCGCCGTACCCGTGGACACGACCGGCCAGATCGAACCCGGCTGGGGTCGCGCTCAGCGTGTCGCCGTGGGAGCCGTGGATAGCGGTGAACTGACCGCCTGGCAGGTGCACGAGGTGGGTTGGGGGGATCTGCACGACACCGGCACTGAGGGCGCCCACCACGCGCGGATGGTCCGGTTCCTGCGTGATCAGCAGGTCGAGGCGGTCGTCGTGGAGCGGATGGGCGCCGGGATGAAGCAGGTGATGACCAGCATGCACATCACGATCACCTCGGGGGCGGCGGGAGATGCGCGGGCCGCCATGATCGCCGCCGCCGGCTGAATGAGGTCGGCACCAGCACTGCCTGGCCCTGAGCCGCCCGCCGCAGCGAGCAGTCAGTATCATCAGGTTTTCCGTCTCACGATCAGGAGTACGAATGGCCCGCGTCGTCGTCCTCGGTGCCGGTATCTCCGGCCACACCGCCGCCCTACACCTGCGGCGCAAACTCGACCGGGCCCACGAGATTGTCGTGGTTTCCCCCAACTCCCAATGGAATTGGATCCCGTCGAACATTTGGGTCGGGGTCGGCAAGATGACCAGCAATCAGGTCGTTTTCCCGCTCGCGCCGGTCTACAAGCGCAAGGGCATCACCTTCCACCAGGCACTCGGCATCGGCATCCACCCCGAGGGCGGGACCGCTCACCCGAAGCCGTACGTGGACATCCGCTACACCGACCCCAGCCGCTCCGGCCAGGAGACGACACTGGAGTACGACTACCTCATCAACGCCACCGGTCCGAAGCTCAACTTCGCGGCGACTCCTGGCCTCGGACCGGACGGACACACGGTGTCGGTGTGTACGCCCGGGCACGCGACCGCCGCCGCTGCCGATCTGAAGCAGGTCATCGCCAAGCTGCGGCAGGGGCAGCGGCAGACCCTGGTCATCGGGGTGGGACACGGGACCTGCACCTGTGAGGGGGCGGCATTCGAGTATGCATTCAACGTGGAACACGAGTTGCGCCAGGCAGGGGTACGCGACCTCTCCGAGGTCGTCTACCTGACCAACGAGTCGAGCCTCGGGGACTTCGGCGTCGGCGGGATGACGTTTACCCAGCGCGGTTTCCAGACCACCAGCAAGTTGTGGACCGAGTCGCTATTCCGCGAGCGTGGGGTCCGGGCGATCGTGGGTGCCCACGTGGAGAGGGTCGAGCCCGGCGTCATCCACTACGAGCAGATCGATGGCACCCGCGACACCCTGGACTTCGATTTCGCGATGCTGCTCCCGCCGTTCCGGGGTGCCGACATGTCGGCCTTCGACGCCAGCGGCGCTGACATCACTTCCGACGTGTTCGCACCGAACGGATTCATGAAGGTCGATGCCGACTACACGCCCAAGCCGTTCGCGGACTGGCGTGCCGCGGACTGGCCCAGCACCTACCAGACCCCGAAGTACTCGAATGTGTTCGGCGTCGGCATCGCCTTCGCGCCGCCGCACCAGATCTCCGAACCGCGTACCAGCGCCAACGGAACCCTCATCGCGCCGGCTCCTCCGCGGACCGGGATGCCGTCCGGAATCATGGGCAAGGTCGTGGCCGAGACAATCACGGACATGATCACCAAGGGGGCCACGGCCCCCACCCACCATGCCTCCATGGCGAGCATGGGAGCGGCCTGCATCGCCTCGGCCGGCGCGGGCTTGCGTAAGGGCACCGCGGCGTCGATGACGATGTTCCCCGTCGTACCGGACTACCAGACCTATCCCGGGAACGGCCGCAAAGCGACCGACACCTACGGCGAGATCGGGCTGGCCGGGCACTGGGTCAAGTCGATGCTGCACTACCTGTTCATCTACAAGGCCAAGGCGCTCCCGGGCTGGCACTTCATCCCCGAGTGACCGCTCATCCAGCCCGCCGACACGAACCCAACGGAGAGCCCATGGACAACGTGGATGCCAGTATCGCGCACGCGCCGATGCCGACGCCCAAGACGATCCGGTCGCGGACCAATCTGCCGATGCAGGCCTATCGGTTCGCCGCGATCAATCTGCGCATGGTCAAGATCATTCTTAAGGGTCACAAGTGAGTTGACGGTCGTGCGCCGTGTCGTTCGCGACCGGACGCGGCGACCCACCGGTCGTCCGGTCCGGCTAACGTGCCGGGGTGGCCACCTATCTCGAAGTGCATCCCCGAGACCCGCAGCCCCGCCTCGTCGCGCAGGTCGTCGACCGGCTGCGGGGCGGCGCCCTGATTGCCTACCCCACTGATTCCGGGTATGCGTTGGGCTGTCGGCTGGACAATCCGACCGGGACCGAACGCATCAGGCGGCTGCGGTCGCTGGACGACAAGCACCACTTCACGCTGGTCTGTGCAAACTTCTCCCAACTCGGTGAACTGGTCGAGTTGAGCAACGCGGCCTATCGGTCCATCAAGTCTGCGACTCCAGGCCCGTACACGTTCATCCTGCCCGCGACCAAGGCCGTCCCGCGCCGCTTGGCGCACCCGAAGAAGAAGACCGTCGGCGCCCGCATTCCCGACCACGCCTTCGTCCACGCACTCTTGCGGGAGCTGGGCGAGCCGCTGCTTTCCAGCACCCTGCTCCTGCCCGGTGCTGAGGACCCCATGACCGACGGGTGGGAGGTCAACGAAAAGCTGGGCGCCCAGCTCGATGTGGTCGTCGATGCCGGTGACTGCGGGACCGAGCCGACCACCGTTGTGGACTGGTCGGGCGAGGCCCCGACCATCCTGCGCGCCGGGGCGGGAGACACCGCCCGTTTCGGCTGATCGTTGGCCGGCTCAGGACCGGGATCGAAGCCAGCCACGTTTGACGGTGTCCGACGGGGACATGCCGCTGCCGTAGGGGTGTGCGAGCGGCATGCCGTCGTCACGTCGAAATGGATGGGAACGTATGTCGAACCAGTTGCAGGGCAAGAAGATCGCGTTTCTGGTTGCCGACGAGGGAATCGAGCAGGTGGAACTCACCAGGCCGTGGGAGGCCGTGCAGGCGGCCGGTGGTGAGCCGCGGCTGATCTCGCCCGGCGGCGGTACGGTGCAGGCCTTCAACCACCTGGACAAGGGCGACACATTCGACTCGGACCTGGCCGTCGAGGACGCCGACGTCGCGGACTTCGACGGGCTCATGCTGCCCGGCGGCGTGGCCAACCCGGACCAGTTGCGAATGAGCCCGTCAGCCGTAGCCTTCACCGGCGGCTTCGCCACCGTCGGCAAGCCGATCGCGGTCATCTGCCACGGCCCGTGGACGCTCATCGAAGCCGACGTCGTGGCGGGGCGGACCCTGACCTCGTGGCCCAGCCTGCGTACCGACATCACCAATGCGGGCGGCACGTGGGTGGACCAGGAGGTCGTGACCTGTACGAGCGGGCCCGGCGCGATCATCAGCAGCCGCCAGCCGGACGACCTGGACGCCTTCTGCACGAGCATGATCGACGCTTTCGCCTGAGATCTACCGCAGGCGCGTTGTCCGCCGTCCGCCGAAGACCCAGTCCCCATGGACGGGTTGGCTTTGCCGGCTGACACGCAGAACCGCCCCCGTCGCCGGCGGTTGGTGGCGCCGCGATCGGCAGGGCTTTTAGTCTGAGGCAGCAGCGCGGTTAGATCGGGCTCGGATCTTCCGCGGAAGATTCTCCGCACTGCCGGACGCCTTCATCAACACGCCCACCACCGAGACCGAGACCGAGGCCGACCCTGCGGCGCAGACTCCGGTGGAAGACACTCGAGCAGCCTCCGGAAGCAAGGCACAGAGAGCGTCGGAATCTTCCGCGGAAGAGACCGCTGGGCACCCAGACCGGGGGTTGTAGGGGGTCAGACTCTTCCGCGGGGGGCGCCGCAGGCCATCTCGAGCCCGAGTCGGACCGCGCGTCGGAGTCCTCCGCGCAAGGTCCCGAGGCGGCCGCCGGGTCAGTGCCGGTGCCGACGTGGTGTGAGTTTCAGGGCGGGATTCCGGCGCACAGTTCGATCGTCGCGCGGCTGCTGTGCGACGCCGATATCCGCCTGATCGCCGAGATGGTCTCCGGCGAAGGAGTCGATCTCGGTCGAGCCCGGCGCGTCCCCAACCGTCGGCTGCGGCGTGCGGTCCTGCGCCGCGACGGAAACCGCTGCCAGTTCCCCGGCTGCGGCTCCACAATGGGGATTCACCTGCATCACGTCCGGCACTGGATCCACGGCGGCAGCACCGACGCGGACAACCTGGTCCCCCTGTGCGGCTCACCCGGCCCGGTTGTGGTGCGGCAGTGCTCGAAGCATCACCAGAACGGGTACGAGGGTCACCGCCGACAGCACCAGGAAGCCGGGAGCGAGTTCCGGCGCCACGACCGTCGACAACGGGTCAGCGGCATGCCCCATGGTCTGGTCGACAGCGACGCCGATGCCCTCCAGGATCCACATCACCAGCAGCGCTCCCACCACCAGGAAGCCGCGCGCAGCCCCGCGCCACAGCCAGTACGCGGCAACGGCCATCAAAGGCAGCCAGACGGAAAAGTCCTGCAGGTAGGTGGGGAAGTTTGTCAGGCCCGTACCGCGCAGAAACTCAGGGTCGGCACTGTTGGCTAGACCCGGAACAAGGCCCCGCAGCCACACGGCGGTATTTCCGGCCACGATGACCCACGCGAAGATGGCGATCGGCCGACGGCGCAGGGTGGGCGAGATCTTGTCACCGAGGCGATCAAGATCGATGGCCCCGACGATGAGAACCGTTGACCACAAGGCGAGGGAGAACGTCGCGACGAAGAGTGGGAAGAGCACGTTGAACGGCAGGCCGAGCAACATCATGACGGCGTTGTAGAGCAGGTAGGCCACTGCGCCCAGCCACACGATCTCAGCCCAGGCCCGGCCCCGCAGGTCCGCCACCAGTGCGATGCCGAGCACTGGAAGGCCCAGGAGGAGCATGACCGCGGCGGTGCCCCGAGCCGAGCCAACCATGACCGCCGGTCCGTTCAGGAGGTCCGGAGCCACCAGCATCGGGATCGTGGTGGCCGCGGTGAACACCGCAAGGGCTATCGAGAATGCGTAAGCCACCTGGCGCCTGGAACCGCCCGGGCGGCCGGCAGTGGATTGCGGGACGGGGGTCACCCCGTCTCGAGTCGCGGTGTGTCGCGCTGAACGCGGAGTTTCGGGCCGCGAATCGGCTGCGGTGGTGCGCATGACGTTCTCCTTCGTCCTCATGCTGTCCGTGCGCCGGCCAGGAACAGGCCGACCAGTGTGTGAGCCAGTGCCTCGATCGCGGTGGTCGCGGGCATCGTTGGTGGCTGGCTGGGAGTGAGCAGAACCCGGCCGAGGACGAGCGAGGAAGTGAGCGCAAAGAATGCTTCGGCCAGTAGTTCCGCATCGATATCGCCACGAAGCTCGCCGGAGTGCTGGTGCGTGCGCAGGTAGGCAGTTAGGCCCAGGAGGTTGTCCCGGGTTCCCGCGCCCAGGCTGGCGGCCACTTCTGGGATGGCGCGGGCATCGAAGGCCAGCCGCAGGGCCAGCCCGCCGTTGCGGTAGGCCGACAGCAACTCAGCCCGGGCCAGGGCGGCCAGGGCAGCCGGTAGGTCGAGGGTCGAATCCAACCCGGAGGCAACCGTGCCGGCCGTCTGCTCGGCGATCTGCTCGGTCAAACGCTGGAGTACGCCAGCCTTGCTGCCGAACCGGCGGAACAGGGTGACCTCGTTGACGCCGGCGCGCTGGGCGATGGCCCGGGTCGTGGTCAGCCCGTAGCCCTGCACTGCGAACAGGTCCGCGGCGGCGGTCAGGATGCGGCTTCCGGCGTCTGATAGCCGTTCGGCGTCCACGCGCACGGGGGACCACCGCCTTCCTCATCCGTCACGAAGCAAGCAACCACTTGCACACATGCTGCTGTGGCATGCCGTCGCTGTCAAGTGCTGATGACGTACGTCACAGGCGTCCGGACGGTTCCGACCGAATTGCAGCGGCGGGCTCGCCCAGTGCGCCCCGCGTCCAGGGCGGCACTAGCGTGCAGGTGTCGATGCGGACGAGTCGCGTACGCGCTGTCGCCGTGAATGCCCGAAGGAGGAGCAGCGATGCCCCTGAAACACCCCAAGCGACCCGCCCGCACCCGCCGGGATCTGTCGATCGCGCCCATGTTCGGGGCCGAAGTGGAGACCATCCCCAGGCACCGGCTGCCCAGTGGTGAACTGCCGCCGGACGTTGCGTACCAACTGGTCCATGACGAACTGATGCTGGACGGCAACTCCCGGATGAATCTCGCGACGTTCGTCGGGACCTGGATGGAGCCGCAGGCCGAACGGCTGATGGCCGAGTGCTTCGACAAAAACATGATCGACAAGGACGAGTATCCGCAGACCGCGGAACTCGAGGCGCGCTGTGTGGAGATACTTGCGCACCTGTGGAACGCGCCCGAGGCGGCCGCCGCCACGGGGTGCTCCACCACGGGATCGAGTGAGGCGGCGATGCTCGGCGGACTGGCCCTGAAACGACGGTGGCAGCGGGCCCGGGAGGCGGCCGGGAAGCCCGCCGATCGCCCGAACATCGTGATGGGCATCAACGTCCAGGTGTGCTGGGAGAAGTTCGCCAACTACTGGGATGTAGAAATGCGGCTGGTCCCCATGGCGGGTGATCGCTTTCACCTGTCGGCCGATGAGGCCGTAAAACTCTGCGATGAGAACACCATCGGTGTCGTGGGCATTCTCGGCTCAACGTTTGATGGCTCGTACGAGCCGATCCAGGAGATCTGCGCGGCGCTCGATGCATTCCAGGAGCGCACTGGCCTGGACATCCCCGTCCACGTCGACGGCGCCTCCGGGGCCTTCGTCGCCCCGTTCCTGGACCCCGACCTGAGGTGGGATTTCCGGCTGCCGCGGGTCGCCTCGATCAACACCTCAGGGCACAAGTACGGACTGGTCTATCCAGGCGTCGGGTGGGTGGTGTGGCGCGATGCCGACGCCTTGCCGGGAGAGTTGATCTTCTGGGTGAACTATTTGGGCGACGACATGCCCACCTTTGCCTTGAACTTCTCCCGGCCGGGCTCTCAGGTGGTCGCGCAGTACTACAACTTCGTTCGGCTGGGTTTCGATGGATATGCCGCCGTCCAGGGGTACGCACGGGATGTGGCCACCCGGCTCGCCGGGCAGATCGCCGACATCGGCCCGTTTCGACTACTCACCCGCGGTGACGAGTTGCCGGTATTCGCCTTCACGCTCAAACCGGAGATCGACAACTTCAGTGTCTTCGACGTGTCGAATGCACTGCGCGAGCGCGGCTGGCAGGTTCCCGCGTACACGTTCCCGGCCGACCGGGAGGATTTGGCCGCACTGCGGGTGGTCGTGAAACGTGGCTTCAGCCACGACCTGGCCGATCTGCTGGTTGCGGACATTAAGCGCCAATTGCCCCGGCTGGAGAAGCAGGCGGCGCCGCTGCACGGCGACCAGCCGGCCGCGTTCCACCACTGAGCCGGGATCTCGCTGTACACGGCTCGCGCTACGGCCGTCGCTGCACCGCCAGCGGATAGACGGCGGTGGCCCCGGCCTGCCGCAGCCGGGCCGCTGCCACGGTGAGCGTCCAACCGGTGCGGGTGCGGTCGGTGACCAGTAGCACCGGCCCGCTAGGAGTGCTCGAGGGCACCTCAATGCGCTGCAGCAGGGTCGTCACCGTGGTCACCGCCGCGGCGTCGCGCCCGGAGACGACGTCGCCGGGGTCCATCGGGTCGCCCCGGACTTCGAGCGGCGCCAGCAGCGGCAGTTGGCCCACCTGCGCGACGTGCGCCGCCAGGTCCCAGGCACGTACGGGATGGGCGGACGGCCCGGCGACCACGGCGACGGGTCGCTGCGGCCAGTCGCGAGCCCAGGCGGTGAGAACGTCCACCACCGCGGTTGTCATGGCCGTCGAAGCGGCCGCATCGGGCGCATCGAGCTCGGCGAGCAGCTCCGACCAGGCCGGGTCCGGTCCGAACAGCACGGCTCGGCCGGGCTCGGCCCCCACGATCCGGCCGCGGACACCCGGTGTCCCGGCCGGCCACATCCGCCGGGCGGCGATCTCGATCGGTCGGGACCGGGCAAAGGCCCGGGCGGCGGCAACAGTTTCCGGGTGCGGCGATCGGCCCGGGGCGGGAAGCTCGCCGGTGCAGACCGAGCACCGGCCGCACGGCTGGGCGTGCGGATCATCGAGGGCGTCGGTCAAGATCTGCATCAGGCAGCGCGCACCGGCCAGGTAGTCGCGCATGAGGGCATGGTCGGCGCGCCGCGAGGCGGCGATCTGCGCATACCTCGGCGCGTCATAGGCCCACTCGGCCCCAGTGGCCACCCAGCCGCCACCGGCCCGGTCGACAGCCCCGTCCACCCGCAGGATGTTCAGCAGCGCCTCCAGGCGCCCCCGACGTACTCCTGTGGTGGCCTCTAACGCGGGCACCGTCAGCGCGGAGTCCGCCGCCGCCAGGGCCCGCAGGATGAGGGTCGCATGATCGGGGTTGGGCAGGGATGCGGTCGCGAAGTATTCCCAGATGCCGGCCTCGAGGTCCGGGGCTGCGAGCAGGACCCCTGCCGCGTCCGGCAGCGCTCGGCCGGCCCGCCCGACTTGTTGGTAATAGGACACGGGCGAGTCCGGTGCCCCGACGTGGATGCAGAAGGCCAGGTCGGGCTTGTCGTAACCCATCCCCAGGGCGCTAGTCGCCACGACCGCCTTGAGCTCATTCGCCCGCAGCGCGTCCTCGATGCGGGTGCGCTCCGCCGGATCCGTACGCCCGGTGTAGGCCGCCACGACGTGGCCGCGGGAATCGAGATAAGCAGCAAGGTCGTGAGCAGCGTTCACGGTCAGCGCGTAGACGATGCCCGACCCAGCCAGGCCGTGCAGGGCATCGTCGACCCAGGCGCCGCGCTCTATCGCGTTCAGGCCGTCAAGCACCGAGAGCCGAAGCGAGGCCCGGGCGAGCTGGCCACGCAGGGTGAGGGTCTGTTCGCCAAGTTGCGCGGCGATGTCGGCGGCCACCGTGGCGGTTGCCGTGGCGGTGGTGGCTAACACCGCAGCGTCGGCGGCCATCGTGGTCAGCAGCCGGGTGATGCGCTGGTAGTCGGGCCGGAAATCCTGCCCCCAGGTGGAGACGCAGTGCGCCTCGTCGATGACCAGCAACCCGGCGCGGGCGAGCAGTGGCAGTGCAATGTCCGCGAACCGCGGATTCGCCAGCCGTTCCGGGGAGACCAGCACCGCGTCGACCGTGTCCGCCCGCAGCGCCTCGAAGACCTCGTCCCAGTCGCCGACGTTGGTCGAGTTGACGGTGGTGGCCCGCACCCCCGCACGAGCCGCAGCGGCCACCTGATCCCGCATCAGCGCGAGCAACGGCGAAATGATGATCGTCGGCCCGGCACCGGCGCGCCGCAGCGCCGCGGTCGCCGCCCAGTAGACGGCGGATTTGCCCCACCCGGTCGCCTGCACCACCAGAACCCGTCGCCGCTCCTCGACCAGCGCAGCCACCGCGGTCACCTGGTCCGGGTGCGGCACCGCGTCCGGCCCGGCCATGGCCGCCAGCACCTCAGCCAGCACTGCAGCCGACGCACTTGGCACGGCTTCCGGGGAGGACTCGGTCGGCGTGGACCCTGACGCGGTTCGGGTGCGTGAACGGGGAACGGATGCAGGCGGCAGCGGGGCGGTCATGAGGGTCATCGTGCCCGGCTGGGCTGACAGTCCGGCGGGACCGACGGCCAGTTGTGCACAGGGCCCGAGCCCGGCGCCCCGGTCGCGGTCCGCAGAGTCAGACCAGCTCGTCGGTGCGGCAGTCGTTCCAGCGCAGCGCACCGGCGATGGACTCGGCGGCCCGGCGCCGCAGGCTGCCGGGTGGGAACGGGTCCGGCCCGCGTCCTGACCGACGGCCGTCGGAGGGCCATGAGCTACCAGGTGAGACGGCCATGAGCTACCAGATGAGATGGCCATGAGCTACCAGATGAGGTTGCTCACGATGTAGATCGCGAGCCCGGCCAGCGCCCCGACGACGGTGCCGTTGATGCGGATGAATTGCAGGTCCCGACCGACTGCCACCTCGATCCGGCGGGCCGCCTCGCGGCCGTCCCAGCGGGCCACCGTGTCGGTGATGGTCGTGGTCAGCTCGGTGCCGTAGCGCGTCGCCACATGGGCGGCGGCGTCCTCCAGCCACCCGTCGACCCGGGCCCGCAGCGCCTCGTCGGCGACCAGCCGCTCGCCGAGCCGCACCAAGCCGCTGTCAACCCGCTGGCGCAACTCGCTGCGCGGATCCTCCACGGCGCCCATCACCATCGTGCGCAGAATCGTCCACAGGTCGCCCAAGGACCGGCGCACGGCCGGGGCGGCGAGGATCTGCGCGGCGATCGCATCGGCTCGGGCGCGCATCGCCGGGTCGTCCTGCAGGTCCACGGCCAGTTGCCGCAGCACCCGGTCGATCGCGGCCCGCAGGGGGTGGAACGGTTCGGCGCTGACATCCCCGGACACGCGTACCAACTCCAGGTACAACCGCTGCGCGACCCGCTCGTCCACGAACCGCGGGGACCAGGTCGGCGCCTGCGAGGCGACCAGATCGATCACCATCGCCTCGTTCTCCAGCAGCCACTCGTAGACGTGGTCGGCGCCGAGGTCCACCAGCCCGTGGTGTGCCTTGCCGTCGACCACCTGGGCGAGGATCCGACCCAGCGGCGGACCCACCTGCATCGCCGCGAGCCGCTGCTGCAACGTCTTCTCGATGACGTCCCGCACGGTGTCGTCGTTGAGCACCTCCAGCAGCCCCCGGACCGCCGCGGCCGCCTCGGCACTGACCCGTTCGGCGCTGCCGGGACGCAGCAGCCAGCCACCGACCCGACCGGCCACGTTCGCGCTGCGGATCCGCTCCCGGATGACCTCCTCGTTCAAGAAGTTGGCGCCCACGAACTCGCCAAGACTCGCGCCCAACTGGTCCTTCTTCGCCGGGATGATCGCGGTATGCGGGATCGGCAGGCCCAGGGGGTGCCGGAACAACGCGGTGACCGCGAACCAGTCCGCCAGCGCGCCGACCATGCCTGCCTCGGCCGCGGCCCGGACGTATCCCGCCCAGCCCACCCCGCTGTCCTCCGCCTGCCGGGCCAGGATGTAGATCACCGCCACCAGGACGAGCAGTCCGGTGGCCAGCGACTTCATCCGGATCAGGTCGCGCCGCCGGGTCGCGTCCGCCGGGCTCAGGGTGTCGATCACGCAGTGATTCTCACGCAGCGAGTGTCCGGTGGCCGCGGCGGCTCGGCGCACCTAGGTTCGACCTTCGTCGGAGTCGGGTGGGAGTCGAGCCCGCACCGGCGTCCGATCGCGAGCGGTTCTCAAGCTTTGTAGGCGAACGGGAAGGCACCATGAGTCAGCTGGTCGTGATGGGGTCCGGGGAGACGGCGCCGACGATGGTGCGGGTGCACCGGCGAGTGTTCGCCGAGACCGGCGAGGGCGTCGCGGCGATGCTGGACACCCCCTTCGGGTTCCAGCGCAACGCCGACGAACTCGTTACCAGGACGGCCGCCTACTTCGCGGAGTCCGTGGGCCGGCGGGTCGAGGTCGCCCGATGGCGGCGCCGCGACGAGCCCGCCGTGGAGGCCGCGAAGGCGTTGGAACTGCTGCACCGCTGCCGCTGGGTGTTCGCCGGCCCCGGCAGCCCCTCGTACGTTCTGCGCCAGTGGGCGGACACCGAGGTGCCAGCCGCCATCGCCGATGTTGTCCGGCGGGGCGGAACGGCCGTGTTCGGCAGTGCCGCCGCGGTCACGCTGGGTACCCACGCGATCCCGGTGTACGAGATCTACAAGGTCGGCGACGACCCCTTCTGGCTGCCCGGGCTGGACCTGCTCGGCACCCTGGCCGGCATCCACGCGGTCGTCATCCCGCACTACGACAACAACGAGGGCGGCACCCACGACACCCGCTTCTGCTACCTGGGCGAGGACCGGCTGGCCTATCTGGAGACCCTGCTGCCCGACGACATCGGCGTGCTGGGCGTCGACGAGCACACCGCCTTGATCCTCGACCTGGACGCGGCCACGGCCAGCGTCGTCGGCAACGGCGCCGTGACCGTCCGTCGGCGGGGCTCGTCGCGGGAGTACGAGAACGGTGCGGTCCTCACCCTCGCCGAGCTGGGCGCCCAATTGTCGGGGAGGGCGGCCCCGGGAGCCGAGGTGTCAGGAGCCGAGGTGTCAGGTGCCGAGGTGGCGGATGCGGCCGGGGCTGGAGCTGGAACGGGGGTCGAACCCGGGATCTCTGCGGCAGGCTCCGGTCAGGGCCCGCCGGCGGTCGACTCGCTGCGGGCCGCGGCAGACCTGGCCCGTACCGACTTCGACGTGGGTTTCGAGCAGCGTGACGTGGACGCCTGCATCGCCGCGGTCCTGACCCTGGAGAGCGCGCTGCACGACTGGTCCTCGGACACCCTGCAAGGCGATGATGTTTCGCATGCCCGCCGGCAGTTGCGGGCGATGCTGGTCCGCCTGGGCGAATTGGCCCAGGTCGGTGCCCGGCCGCTGCGCGAGGTGGTCGGCCCGTACGTCGAAGCGCTGCTGGGCCTGCGCACACAGGCCCGTACCCGCAAGGACTTTGCCGTCTCCGATGAGGTACGCGACGGCCTGGTCGCGCTCGGCGTGGAGGTACGAGACACCCCGGGCGGCGTCGAATGGGACCTCACCGACGCTGCGGGCTGGCACTCCTAGCCTCCAGCGCCGTAACCTGGGCGCTGGTGGGCCAGCGCGGGACCGGCTGGACCGCCGGGCACCGGCATAGATGTCCGTACGACCTGCTCATGCGAGGCCGCTGGGGAAGGCGAACCTCACCCGTGAGCAGGAGGTCGGCGATGCCGGAGCGCAGATCGAGCGCGTTGGTCTCGACAGAGCGCGCCACGCACGCACGTGGTGTGCTCTACGTGCATGCCTGCCCCCGGGCCTTGTGTCGTCACCTGGAGTGGACGGTGACCGGTGTCCTGGGTGGGACAGGTGTCATGGGTGCGGCACTGGGCCTGGATTGGACGCAGCAGCCGCTGGCGTCACCCGCCATGCGCGCCGAGCACGTCTGGCGCGGGTCCCCGGGCACCGGGGCCCGGCTGGCGTCGGCGCTGTTGACCTTCCCCGGTCTTCGGTACGAGGTGACCGAGGACCCCACGCCGGACCGAGAGGGGGAACGGTTCGCCGTCACCCCAGAACTCGGGCTATTCCGGGCCGGCATCGGGGCGCACGGCGACATCGTGGTCCCCGAGGACAGGCTGCGCGCCGCACTGCTCACCGGCGCGGACGACCCGAGCGGACTGGTCCGGGCCATCGAGGATCTGCTGGGCGCCGCCTGGGACCGGGACCTCGAACCCTTCCGCGTCATCGGGGCCGACAGCGGGTTCGCCCGCCTGCACGACGTGGGCTGAATCGCAGGCTCAGCCCGTCGTCGATGGCGTGCCGAAGGTCGACTCGCCCGCTGAGCCGCTGGCAGAGTTCGCGGTCGCCGCCACCGACTGACACGTCGCGGCCTGATCCCGGACCTGCTGCGACACGGTCTGCAACTGGGACACGATGCTGCTCAACTCGGCGGCGTCCAGGTCGCGGATGGCGGCCACCGAGTCGTCCACCAGGCCCAGGAGTGTTTGGGCGTCGGCGGCCACCTGGACGCATTCGGCCGGGATAGTGAACTCCGAGGCGGACACGCTCGGGCTGGGACTGTCCGTGGGCTCCGGAGAGGGACTGGCCGATGCGGTGGGCTGGGCCACCGTGGTGGCCGTGTTGGTCTGCAGCAGTCCGATCGTGACCCCGCCGAGAATAAGTCCAAGCACGAAGGTCACCGCCGGGACCAGCCAGCCGTAACGCCAGGTATGGGCAGGCTTGCTGGGGTCGGTCGATGGGCTCGCCGGCTCACCGCCGGATGCCGTGTCGTGGTCGGACATGTGCCTCCTCGGGTGTGATCGCTCGATCGTGCGGTACACACATACCCATGCGCAACCTCGCGATGTCTGCCGACGAACGTGATATCCGTGCCTGGGACGGCATCCTGGCCTTCTGGGTGGTGCTCTGGCTGGTCCTGGGCGTGGCCACCTCGGTGATGATCTGGCGGTTATCGAGTCTGACCGAGTCCGCCACCACCAGCGGTCGGGCGCTGGACAGTGCGGGGCAGGCCTTCGAGGCCCTCGGACAGATTCCGGTGATCGGAGCAGGCCCGGGCGAGTTCGGTACGCAGGTCCGTACCGCGGCCGCCACCATCGTGGACAACGCCAGCCGCGCGGAGGGCGGCATCCACGTCCTGGCGATCCTGCTCGGCGCCACCATCGCGCTGCTGCCCGTCACACCCGTCCTCGGCTTCTATCTTCCGGTGCGGCTGGCTCGGCGTCGCGACTCCCGCGAGATCCGGGCGGCCGTCCGGACCCTGGGCATCGACGACACCCTGGCCGACTACCTGGCCCGCCGGGCCCTGCTGACGCTGTCGTACGCCGAGGTGACCGAGGTCGAGGGCACAACCGGCGGCGTGCGTCCCCAGGACGGGCGGAGCCGGGCTCTGGCTATCGCCGAACTCGCCCGACTGGGCATCCCGGCACCGCCGGCCGAGCGCTCCGCGAACTAGAGCGGGCGGCGAAGTCGATATGGACGGCGGGTCGCGCGCCACCGACCTCACCGTCGAGGCCACCGGCCGGGCCTCGGCGTGGTATGCGCGGGTCATGGTCAAGGCCCGCTGGTGGGTGATCACGTTCTGGATCGCCGCCGTGGTAGCGGTGACCATGTTCCTGCCACCCTTCGGCTCTGGCGGCGACGAAATCGCCAGCATCATCCCCTTGGACTCGCCGGCCATCCGGGCGGAACTGCGTTCGGTCGCCGAATTCGGCTACCCGCTGAGCAGTCGTACGGCCGTGGTCCAGCGGGACCCCAACGGTCTCAACCCATTCGCCCAGGCCGAATCAGTGCTCGACGCGCTGGCCGTAAACCAGTCGCCGCAGGACTACCCCATGCTCGGCGCGCTGCCGATCACGAACACGTTCCGCCTGTTCCCCTCCTCGCGGGAGGAAAACACCACGGTCCTGACATACCTGTTCATGTATCCCACCAGCGGTTTCTCCGACCAGCAGTTGGCGGCGCACCGGTATATCGAGGCGAATCTGACCGCCGAGCAGGACTCCGTGGTGGGCGTGACCGGCTCTGTGCCCGCGCGGGCGGAACAGGCCCGACTGGTCTCCGCGTGGATCCCCACGCTGGAGGTTTTGACCCTGCTGGCGATTCTGGTGCTGGTGGGGTTGAACTTCCGGGCGATCCTGCCGCCGCTGGTGGCAATGGTGGCGGCTGCTGTCGCCTTTCTCGTGACGCTGCGTTTCGCCGGTTTGTTGGGGACCGTGCTCGGCATCTCCGTCCCGGCGGAACTCGAGCCACTGCTCGTCGCCCTGCTGTTGGGGGTGGTGACCGACTACACGATCTTCTACTTGTCCGCTGCCAGGAACCGTCTGGCTGCTGGGGACGACACGCCCACCGCGATGCTGCGGGCCATCCGTACGTTCACCCCCATCGTGGCCATCGCCGGCATCACTGTCGCCAGCGGAACCGCCGCCCTGCTGGCCGCGCAGTCAGATTTCTTCCGGGCCTTTGGGCCAGCCATGGCGCTGTCGATCCTGGTGGCGTTGGTCGTATCGGTGACCTTGATCCCCGCGCTGATGGCCGTGCTCGGCCGGATCGTCTTCTGGCCGGGTACGCCGCAGCCCGTCCCCGTACCGGCCGAGAACCCCTGGTCCGCCGACGAGTTGTTGCCGGACGGCGATCTGCGTCCCACCGAGCCCTTCGTGCCCAACCGGGATGTGGCCGACGTCCCTGGTCCCGGTCCGACGGCGCTCGCGCCGAAGCTGCCCTCGACCGGCCGGTTCGTGACCTGGTTGATCAGGCCCCGCAACGCGGCGATCGCGCTGACCGCCAGTGTGGTGTTCCTGCTGTCGCTGTCCGCGCCCCTGCTGGGTATTCAACTCGGGGTGGGCTTCACCGATTCGCTGCCCGGCTCCAATTCGGTCAAACAGGCAGCAGCAGAGGCGTCGGCCGGCTTCGCCCCGGGGATCACCTCCCCGACAACACTGTTGATCGAGGGTCGGGGGGTCACCACCCAGCAGCCGGAACTCCGCCGTTTGCAACAACTCGTTCAAGAGCAACCCGGGGTCGCCGGCATCCTCGGGCCGGACACGACGCTGGTGCCGCGCAATTTCGGACTCGTCCTGGCCGCCAGCACCAATGCGGCCCGGATGCTCGTGGTGATGGAGCATGATCCACTCGGTGCGACCGCGATCGACGACCTGGGTCGGCTGCGGGCCGAACTTCCGCAACTCGTTCGCAACTCGGGTCTCATCGGTGCCACTGTCGCTATCGCCGGGGACACCGCCTTGGCGGAGGGTCTGGTCAGCGACACTGGTTCGGACCTGATCCGCATAGCGGTGGCGGCAATTCTCATCAACCTGCTCATGCTTGTGGTGTTTCTTCGAGCCGTCATCGCCGCGGTCTATCTGCTCGCGGGCAGCATCCTGGCGCTGGGAGCAGCACTGG
Source organism: Candidatus Nanopelagicales bacterium (assembly GCA_038208295.1). Lineage (GTDB taxonomy): Bacteria > Actinomycetota > Actinomycetes > S36-B12 > JBBQYX01 > JBBQYX01. The sequence continues at coordinate 33,822 of JBBQYX010000027.1, forward strand.
GGTTGACCACATTGGTCTTCCAAAACTGGCTCGGGTGGGACGGCATCACATTCTTCGTGCCGTTCGCCGCTGCGGTCCTGTTGGTGTCCCTGGGCTCGGACTACAACATCTTCGGCGTAGGCCACGTCATGGAACGGGCGCGTTCCATGCCGTTGCTGGACGCGATCAAGGTGGCGGTGCCGGAGTCCACGCGTGCCATCACCGCAGCCGGGATAACCCTGGCGGTCAGCTTCGGCATGCTGGCCGTGATTCCGCTGCGCTCGTTCTGGGAGCTGGGTTTTGCGATGGTCGTCGGAATCATGCTGGACGCCGTCTTGGTGCGCTCGATCATGATGCCGTGCATGTTGGCGCTGGTCGGTCCGATCAGCGGTTGGCCCGGCAAGAACTTCCGGTACGTCGAGGAACCCGCCCGGACGCCCGAACCGGCCGGGTCGCCCGCGGACCCGGCCGCCACCCCGGCCTGATCGGCTGCCGGTCGGCGTCGTCCCGTAGGTCGGTCACGCCGTGGTGAATACCACCGCCACGTCGTGTCCACCGAACCCGAAGGAGTTGTTCAGCGCGGCGAGCGGCCCTGCCGGCAGTGCCCGCGGTTCACCGCGGGCAACGTCCAATTCCACCTCGTCGTCCAGATCCGTCAAGTTGGCCGTCGGCGGGACGAGGCGATGGTGCAGGGCAAGCACAGCGAAGATGCTCTCAACGGCGCCGGCGCCACCGAGCAGGTGGCCGGTCATCGATTTGGTGCCGGTCACGACGACCTGGTCGGCGGCCGCGCCGAGTGCGGACCGGATGGCGAGGGCCTCGGCGACATCGCCCTGGGGGGTCGAGGTGGCGTGCGCGTTGACGTGCCGTACGTCGTCTGGCGCCAGATCCGCATCCTGGAGGGCGGCGACGATCGCCCGCGCCGCACCGCGCCCCTCGGGCTCCGGTTGGGCGATGTGGTGCCCGTCGGAGGTCATCCCGCCACCGGCGACTGTTGCGTAGACCCGGGCGCCGCGGGCGGCGGCGTGCTCGGCGGACTCCAAGACCAACATCCCGGCGCCCTCACCCATGACGAAGCCGTCGCGGCCCTCGTCCCAGGGGCGGGAGGCGATGGCGGGCGTGTCGTTGAAGTTGGTGGACAGCGCGCGCGCCGCACAGAAGCCGCCCATGCCGAGTTCGCAAATCGCCGCCTCGGCCCCGCCGGCCACCATCACATCCGCGTCGCCGAGCGCGATGAGGCGCGCGGCATCGCCGATGGCGTGCACGCCCGTCGCGCAGGCTGTCACGGCCGAATGGTTCGGGCCCTTGAAGCCGTAGCGGATCGAGACGTGGCCGGAGGCGAGATTCACCAGCGACGAGGGGATGAAGAACGGCGAAAGCCGACGCGTGCGGCCAGCCGCCACGAGCAGCGCCGCTTCCTGGATCGTCTCCAGTCCGCCGATGCCTGAGCCGATCATCACGCCGGTCGCGCAGCGGGATGGCTCGTCATCGGGCAGCCAGCCTGAATCCTCGACCGCCTCGACAGCCGCCACGAGGGCGAGCTGAATGAAGCGGTCCATCTTCTTTTGGTCCTTGACCGGGATCCACTCGTTGAGATCAAGCCGCCCATCCGCCTTCTCACCGACCGGAACCTGGCCGGCGATTCGCGCCGGGAGGTCCTTCACGTCGAAGGCCTGGATGGCGGAGATGCCGCTCTCGCCGTTGGTCAGCCGTCGCCAGACATTCTCCACCCCGAGCCCCAGCGGGCTCGCAATTCCCATGCCTGTGACAACGACGCGGCGCGGCGCAAAGCCCTGCGCGAACACGTGGTGTTTCCTATCCCGGTGGAAGTATCAGGCCGCGGCCTGCTGCTTCTCGATGAAGTCGATCGCGTCCTTGACGGTCTGGATCTTCTCGGCCGCATCGTCGGGGATCTCGACGCTGAAGGCCTCCTCGAAGGCCATCACCAGTTCGACG
>JBBQYX010000028.1:0-35299 GCA_038208295.1 Candidatus Nanopelagicales bacterium
CGTGCCCTGGGCGTAGGCCGTGGCCGGGATATCGGCGCAGACATCGATGGCGATCACGTCGGCGCCCTCGGCCGCCAGCCGAACCGCATGCGAACGCCCCTGACCCTTAGCTGCCCCCGTGACCAGGGCCACCTTCCCGGCAAATCGACCGTCATTCACAGCGCTGCTTCCCTTCTCACCACTCGACTCGTCACTTTCTCCCCCGGCCCGTATGGCTAGGGCATTGCCCTTCCGTTCCGGAACCGGTCGATGGCCACCGCGATGATCAGCACTCCACCGGACAGCACGCCGGCCCAGTAGGGGCTGATGCCGATGAGGGTCAGTCCGTTTGACAGCACACCGAGGAACAGCACCCCGAAGATCGTCCCGAGCAGGGAACCGCGGCCGCCCATGAACGAGGTGCCGCCCAGGAGTACGGCAGCACTCGCGGTCAGTTCGATACCGGTCTGCGCGTCGGGTGCAGCCGTGGTTATCCGTGCCGAGTTGAGGATGGCGGCGACGCCGGCCATACCCGCTGAGATCCCGAACACCGTGATACGGATCAGCGAGGTGTTGATACCGGCCAGTCGTGCGGCCTCGGAGTTACCACCCACCGCGTACAGCATCCGGCCGAATCCGCTGTAACGCAGCCCCATCATGCAGGTGATGAACGCGATTCCAGCGATCCAGACCGTCCACGGGATACCCAGGAACCGGTTTGCGCCGAGGTCGACAAGAAACTGCTGCTCGTACAGCGACTGGGACTGTCCGTCCGTCCAGACCTGGGCGACGCTGCGGAAGATGGACGCGGTCCCGATGGTGACGACCAGGAACGACAGCCCGACCTTCCCGATCAGAAATCCATTGACGCCGAAACCCAGCGCTAGGGCCAGCAGGACGACCAGCGCGCAGGCCAGGACCACGTTGACACCGTTTGCCGTGAGCCACCACAGCGCCACGGAGCACAAGCCGATCGTGCCCCCGACGGACAGGTCGATACCGCCCACCAGTAGCACGAACGTCATGCCGGTTGCCACGATCAGCAGGACAGCGTTCGTTTCCGCAATGTTGATGAAGTTCTCGACGGTGAGGAACTGCGGCTGACTGATCGCCAGGATCACGATGAGCGCGACCAGCACGGTGAGCACACCGATGTACTGGTTGAGGGCCGCTATCGCCCGGCGCCGCCGATCCGCTGCGGTGCTCGAGCCACCGGAACCGGCGGACTCATCGGGCGGCTGCGGGTCGGTGCCGGGCGTCGGCGTTCCGGCCGGGGTGCTGATACTCATGCGCTCCTCGCTTCGGATGTGGCGTGCGTACCGCCATGGGAGAGCAGGGCGATCGCCTCCTCGGTGGCCCGATCTCGAGGCAGCTCGCCTACCACCTCCCCGTCATGCAGGACCAGGATTCGATCGCACAGACCCAGAAGTTCGAGCAGGTCGGACGAGGCCATGAGCACCCCGGCACCGGCACTCACCATGTCCGCAATCAGCTGATAGATCTCGCTACGGGCGCCGACGTCGACCCCGCGTGTCGGTTCGTCGAGCAGCAGGACCGACGGCTGATGGTTCAGCGCCTGCGCGATCACGACCTTCTGGGCGTTGCCCCCCGACAGGCTGCCCACCGGGACGTGCGGGCCGGGGGCACGGATCCCATAGGTGGCGATGGCTTCGCGGCCACGTCTGCGGTCGGCCCGCCGGTGGGTACGTAGGAAGAACCGCCAGAACGGCATCGCCAGGTTCGTCGTGATCGACGCCCCGCGGACCAGTGCCTGGTGGAAACGTTCCTCCGGGACGAAACCGATACCGCGCTCGGCGGCGCGTCGGGGGGACCCCGGCGGTAACGGCTCGCCCTGCACATGCACGGTCCCCGACTTGGGGTTACGAGCACCGACAATGGTTTCCAGCAACTCGCTGCGACCCGCGCCCACCAGACCGGCCAACCCGACGATCTCGCCGCGTCGCACACTCAGGTCGATCGTATGTGGGCTGCGTTCGGTCACCAAGCTCTCGACCTGCAGCACCGGCTCGCCGACCTGCACCTCGGCCTTGTGGAAAAACTTTCCGAGGTCCCGGCCCACCATCAGTGACGCGATCTTGTCGTCGGTCAGCTCGTCGCGGGCGAGTTCGCCGACGAGTTTCCCGTCGCGTAGGACAACAGCGCGGTCGCACAAGGTACGGATCTCACGGAGCCGGTGACTGATGAAGATGACGGCCAGGCCCTCGGCGACCAGGGTCCGCACGACCTGGAACAGTCGATCGGGGTCGGGCAGCCGCGCGGTGACCTCGTCCAGGATGACCAGTTTCGGGTGCAGTGCCAGTGCCTTGGCCACCTCGACCAATTCGCGATCACCGCCGGGCAGCGCGGCCAGCATCATGCCGGGATCGATGCGCAGACCGACCCGGGCCAGCGGCGCCCGCGCCCGCTCGATTCGCCCCGGACGAGTGGACCCCTGGGTCCACGACGTCTGCTGTGGGAGCAGCACGTTGTCCGCCACGGAGAGGAAGGGCAACGCTGTCGGGTCCTGGGACACTAGGGCGATGCCGTGGTCCAACGCCTGGCGCGGCGCGTGGAAATGCACCTCTTCCCCGTCGACGATGACGCGACCCTCGTCGGGCCGCAGCACGCCGGAGATGACCTTGGACAAGGTGGACTTGCCCGAGCCGTTCTCACCCGCCAGGGCGACCACCTCGCCGGGCCGGATCGTCAGGTCCACCCCCTGCAGAGCCCTGACCTGGCCGAACCTCTTGGACACCCCCTCCACCCGGAGGAGCACGTCGCCCTGCGTGGACGGGGCCGTTTCCTGCACGGGTTCAGATCTCCTCGACCTGGTTGGACATCGACCTGGATGGACATCGGGCGTTCCGCTGGCCGGCACGGGCTGGGCACGTGCCGGCCAGCGGGTTCATGGGCGACTGACGCAGTGCTACTGCTTCAGGTAGGCCACGCCGTCCTTCTCTTCGAACTGGACGTCGAACGGGTCATTGATCCGCTCGTCCATCGGCCGCCACTGATCGACGTTGGAAGCGTCGTACTTGATGGTCGGGATGATGACCTCCTTGGGCATCTCCTGACCGCAGATGGCCGCCAGCGCGCCATAGGCGAGGACCTGCCCCAGCTTGTCCTGCTGGATGTCATAGGTCGCCAGGATCCTGCCGGCCTTGACCAGCGGAATCGCATCCGGCTGGGCGTTGATCGACACAATCTTCGGTGCGAAGGTGCCGCCGATCGAGGAGGCGGCGCCGATCGCGGAGACGTCGTTGAAGGTCCAGATGCCCTTCAGGTCCGCGCCGAACTTCTGCTTCCAGCCGTCGGCGAAGGCCTTGGCGTCCTGCGGCGTGATCTTCTGGTTGGTCTGCTGGTCGACGACGTTCAGGCTGATCTCCTTGGCCTTGGCCAGGAAGGCGTCGTTCTCCCGCTTGAGGACCTCGGCGAAGGTCGGGCCGAGGATGGCGCCGACCTTGCCGTCGCCGACCGCGTCCTTCAACGTCTGGGCCCCACCGGCCGCGGCCCCCTCGACGTCGCCCGCGACGTTGGTGAAGAACGGACCGCCCACCGACGTCTCCTGCGCGACGATCGGGATGTTCGCAGCGCGCGCCTTGTCGAAGGCGGCCTTGGTGGCGTTGGCATCGATCGGGTTGGCGATCAGGACCGCCACGCCCTGCTGGATCAACGTCTGGATGTCGGAGATCTGCTTGCCGGGGTTGAGGTTGGCGTTCACCGGTTTCAGCGTGGCGCCGAACTTGCCCAACTCGCTAGAGATGATCTTCTCGATGGCGGCGAAGTTCGGGTCGGGCAACGGCTCGCTGTAGCCCACCGTCTTCCCCTTCGCCGCGTCGCAGCCGACACCGGTGGACGCACTGGCGGAAGCGGTGTCCGAGGTGCTGGCGGATGCGGTCGGCGAGGTCGCCGCTGCGCTCGTGGTCGATGCGTTGGTGCTGGATGAGCCACAGGCAGCCAGCGCGAGGGCGGCAGATGCCACCACCGCCACCATGCTCAGGCCCTGGGTGGACTTCAGGCGCACGTACGTTCCCTCCTGGTTGACCGGGCGGACCGCCCGTGATCAGCGTCGTATTGCCTAGGTCTGACGGTCGTCACGCATACGCGCTGTGCTATGGAGCAGTTGTCTAGCAGATGAGGATGCGGCACTCAATGCCTTTGCTCGAACTTGTTCCCAAAATTGTGCCGGGCGTCAAGGGGAGTCGGGCCTTGGTGTCGGCACTTGACACACTGTTTACGCAGCGGGTCAGCCCGCTGAAACGCGGACCCGGTCGTTACGACCGCCACGGGAACGAACCTTCGCTATGCCGCGTTCGCTCGTGCGCAGCGACGTACGGCGGGCATCTGCGAGCATCACCCCGACCCTCATCGGACCTGCTAGGGAGTTGACGAAGGATGGCCAGGCAGCCCACCGCGGTGCCGCCGGCGGAGCTGCGGCACCCCGCCTGGTCCGGCGGAACCCCGTCGATGCCGACACTGCCCGCGATGCCGGCCGTGCCTGCGTGGCCGCTGGGCCGCTCGGGGCTGGGCTCCGAGCGTCCCACTCTGCTGATCATGGACGTGTGTGGTGCGTACATGCGGCCGATGGGGGGGTGGTTCGCGGTCTCCCGACTGGTAGCCCTGCTGGAGGAGTTACACGTCGACGCGCAGGCCACCCGTTCGGCGGTCTCCCGGATGCGCCGCCGCGACCTGCTGGAGTCCTCGGTGCGAGCCGGAGTCCGCGGGTATGCGCTCACGGCCCACGCGATCCCGCTGCTGGAGGAGAGCGATCGGCGGATCTTCACCGGAATCGCGCCGGCTCACCTGTCCGACGGTTGGGTGTTCTGCTCGTTCACCATCCCCGAGGAGCAGCGCGACAAGCGCCATCTGCTGCGTGCCCGGCTGCAGTGGCTGAACTTCGGCATGGTGTCCAACGGCCTGTGGATGGCTCCCCGCCGCCAGCTCCCGGAGCTGCGCAGGGTCGTGGCGGAGCAGGGGTTCGAGCCGTTTGTCACGCTCGTGGAGGGCCACCACCGCGGCTTCGAGGACCTGCACGATCTGGTCCGGCGCTGCTGGGACCTGAAGGAGCTCGGTGACCTGTATGCGGAGTTCATCACCGAGTTCGGACCCGTCGCGCAGCGCTGGCGTGACGAACCGGCGCACGGCGACGCCGACCTGCGGGACTGCTTCGTGGACTACACCCTCGCCCTGCACCACTGGCGCAAGTTCCCCTACCTCGACCCGGCGCTGCCGCTGAGCCTGCTGCCCGACGACTGGGCGGGCGGCGCGGCCGCGGAGCTGTTCTTCGAGCTGCGCTCCCGCCTGGAGGCACCCGCCCTGCAGTACGTCCGTACGGTCGGGGCGACGCGCTAACCCTCCCGCGGCGACGCAATCGGGACCGACGGCACGGCCGTGGATGACCTAGGACCCTGGTGCCGTCACCAAGAAAAACTGGTCAAGGTGTTTACTGAATACACCAGGGCGGCTAATCTCCCGTTCAACCGGTGGGAAGAGCCGGCCGGAGACCTCGACGCGACGCGCCCGCCTCTCACGCCTTACTGCCTCTGCGACTCCCGCGGCTGAACACCCTCGGACCCGTGATCCCGGGCCGTCCGTACCGCACAGCTCGTCGATTCGTTCCGACTCACCGCTTTGACATCCGTCCGCACGACGCAGGCACCGATGCCTGGTCGGGCGTCCCCCCGTCGTCCCCAGAGAGGGCAGGCATGAAGAAGATCGCACTCCCGATCACGATCGCCGCGGTGGCGCTGCTGGCCACCGCCTGCGGCAGCAGCACCCCGAGCGCCAGCACCACCTCGGCCACCACGACGGATACGGCAGCGTCGTCCCCATCGGCGAGCGATTCCATGCCGTCGGTCTCGGGCAGCCTGGCCTGGTACACGCTGCAACCGCCGGCCGCCTCGGAGAAGGTCATCTCCGCCTTCAACGCCAAGTACCCCGACGTCAAGGTCGAGACGACCGCATTCCAGGGGCCCGACATCATCGACCGCGTCAAGGCCGAGGCCAAGGGCAATCTCAACAAGTTTGACGTCATCGACATGGCCGGGCGCAACCCCTTGCGAGCCCTCTCCGCCGGCGGGATTCTTGCTCCGTACGATCCCCCGGCACTCAGCGAATACCCCGCCGACCTCGCCAAGCAGATCTCGGACAAGGATGCTTGGGCATACGGCGCCAACGCGCATGGGATCTGCTACAACTCCGACGAGGTCAGCAGCCCGCCGACGTCGTACGAGGACCTCCTCAAGCCCGAGTACAAGGGCAAGATCGTTTACGGTGCCCCCATCAAGACCGGCTTTGGTCAGAACTTCACCGTGGAGTCCAAGGGCGTCTGGGGCGAGCAGAAGTGGACCGACTTCTGGACGGGTCTGGGCAAGCAGGACGTCCTGATCGTCGATAACCCGGCTGGTGCCATGGAGCAAGCAGTCAAGGGTGAGCGCCCGATCGTTATGTACTGCAACCTGTCGGGCCTCAATAGGGCCGCTGGCACCGGCGCTCCGATCAAGTGGGTCACCGTCGAGCCGAACATCGCCAATGAGGTTGCCCTGGCGATCGCCGCGAAGGCGCCCAACGCTCCCGCCGCCGAGGCCTTCGTCAATTTCATGCTGTCCAATGACGGTCAGGACGTCATCGCCGACGCCTTCGGGCTCCAGCCGATCCTGCCCGGTGCCCCGCAGCCGAAGGCAGCCGCAGGCCTCGACCAGGCCACGCTGATCCTGTCGCCAAGCGAATTCGCCATCAAGGAGCTGAACGGCCTGAACGAGTTCGACCCCAAGGCGTACAGCAGCTATGTCAACTTCATGACGAAGATCTTCGGCTGAGACGCAAACCCTGAGTGCGACCCCAGTTGGCAAGGGTGTGGTGATGATGCAAGGGAGTGACATGGACATCCGTCCGATGGCGGCACCGGTTTTGTCCGCCTCTGCAATTCCTGGTGCCTCATCGCCGGTGCCCAGCCAGCCAGCACCTACCCCGGCCCCGGGATCTCGTCCCGGGGCCGGGGGTACCCCCGCGTTGCGGGTGAGCGAGGTGACCCGGGCCTATCGCGGTCAGGTGGCAGTCGACCGGGCCTCCTTCGACGTGCTGCCCGGCGAGGTGGTCACACTGCTGGGCCCCAGCGGCTGCGGCAAATCAACCCTGTTGCGTTCCATCGCAGGTATCGACCGGTTGGACGGCGGCGAGATCGCCATCGGCGGCAAGACCGTCGCGTCGCACGCCAGTTCACTCATGCTGCCCCCGGAGAAGCGCGACGTTGGCATGGTGTTCCAGTCCTACGCGCTGTGGCCGCACATGACGATCCAGGCCAACGTCGAATACCCGCTGCGGCGCCGCGGTATCTCGGCCAAGGACCGACGGCGGCGGGCGCAGGACGCGCTGGCCAGCGTGCATCTGTCCGGCCTGGAGAAGCGCTATCCCGGTGAGCTCTCCGGAGGGCAGCAGCAACGGGTCAGCCTGGCACGCGCCATCGTCGGCGACCCGAAGATTTTGTTGATGGACGAGCCGCTGTCAAATCTGGACGCCCAGTTGCGTGATGCCATGCGGGTCGAGATCAAGCGGGTGCAGCTGGAACGACATCTATCGGTGGTCTACGTGACCCATGATCAGCAGGAGGCACTGGCGCTGTCGGATCGCATCATCGTGATGCGGACCGGGCACATCCTGCAGGAGGGGCATCCCGAGCAGATCTACACAAACCCGGCCAGTGCATACGCCGCGCGATTCCTGGGGGCGTCCAACGAGTTGTCCGGCGTCCTGGTCGGCAACGACCAGGTGCGACTCCCGGACGGGTCACTGCTGACCTGCACCCCGACCGGAGCGGTTCACGGTGATCGCGTCACCGTGGTGTTCCGTCCGTCCGCGGTCAGGCTGAGCGAGCCTGGCCAGGTGGACGCAGCCGGCGACCCGCATACCGACGAACTGGTCATGACCGTCGAGCAGTCCGCGTTCCTCGGCACCGGGTACGAGGTCGAACTGCGGCTGTCGACGGGGGAACTCATCACCGCGGCCACCGCCGATCCACCCCCGGGTCAGCAGGTCGCGGTCACCGTCCGGCCGGCCTACGCGTACGCCGTCGAGTCGTGACGACCGTGATGGAGCGGCCGGCCGCCCAACCGGATGCCGCCCCGCCGCCCCCGCGTCCGAGACGCCGAATCAGCCTGTCCGGTGCCAGTCTGCTGAAAGCGGCTGTACTGGCCGTCCTGCTCCTGATCGTCGGCCTGCCGTTGTGGCAGTTGGTGTATGGCGCCTTCCACACCGGCGACCCATTTGCGCCCGGCGAGTTCACGCTGAACAACTTCGCCACCCTGTTCACCGCGCCGAACGTGGGTGAGTTGGCCCGCAACACACTGGTGTTCGCCTTCGCTTCGACCATCCTGGCCGTGGCTATCGGCAGTGTGCTCGCCTGGCTAGTCACCCGCACCGATTTACCGTGGGCTCGCGCCTGGGAGGTCATGACACTGGCGCCCATCCTGATCCCCGCCCTCATCATCACGGTCGCGTGGAGCATTTTGCTGTCCAACCGGACCGGTCTGCTGAACGAGTTCGTTCTCGACCCGATCCTGCACATACGTTTCGATGTGTACTCGCTGCCCGGGATGATCTTCGTACAGAGCGTGTCGATGATTCCGCTGGTGCTGATCCTGATGGCAGCGGCTTTCCGTCGGGTCGACCCGGACATCGAGCACGCGGCACGGGTCGCGGGTGCCAACCGGCCACGGGCCTTCGCAATCGCTCTCGGCGTCGTCCGGCCGGCCCTGCTGACGTCCACCCTCGTCGTCCTGGTGGTTGGGCTGGAGTCCATCGAGGTCCCGCTCATTTTCGGGACGCCGGCGCAGGTCGAGGTCCTCTCCGGCGACATCTATCGGGCCCTGCGGATCGAGAGCCCCACCCGCTGGGGTCCCGCCTCGGCTATGTCGGTCACCCTGGTCCTGATGGTGCTCGTCATGTTCGCGATCTACACCCTCATGACCCGCCATCAGCACCGCTACGTCACCCTCACCGGACGGGGTCGCTCCGGTGCCCGGCTGGAACTGGGCCCGCTGCGCTGGTTCGCGTTCGTTGGTTACGCCGGTTTCACGGTGGTCACCTTGGTGCTGCCGCTGCTCGCGGTCGTGTACGCCTCGCTGATCCCGTACGTCGGCCGCCCGAAACTGTCCGTGCTGGCCACTGCCACGTTGGACAACTACACCAACCTGGCCAACAACACCGTGCTCGTACGCGCCACCGAGAACAGCCTGAAGCTGGCCTTCTTCGGCGCCATCGCAGCGCTGCTGTTCTGCCTGCTCGTCGTGGTCCTCAGCCTGCGCGCCACCTCGCCGCTGACCAAGGTCAACGACTCGTTCGCGCTCATTCCCCTGGCCATCCCGCGCATCGCACTCGCGCCAGCATTCCTGTGGGCGTTCCTGTCGCTTCCATACGGCCTGGGGGTGGGCCTGTACGGATCGCTCACGCTGATGGGCATCGCATACCTGGTCATGTACCTACCGATCGGGACCCGGCAACTGTCCAGCCAACTCGTCCAAATTACCCCCGAACTCGAGCATGCCAGTCGGGTGTCCGGAGCCGGGCCCTGGAAGACGGTGTGGCATATCACCGTTCCCTTGCTGGCCCCGGCACTCACCGGGGCGTTCTTTCTGGCGTTTGTCAGCTTCTTCCGCGAGTTCTCGGTCTCTGCACTGCTCTATCAAACGGGCAGTGAAGTGTTCTCGGTTGCCATGTTCGGCATGATCGCGAACGGCGACACCACCGGCGTGGCCGCGTTGTCGGTCGTATTCGTGATCGCCCTTGCCGTCCTCCTGGGCCTGGGCTTCGGCCTGCTGCGATTCGCCACCCGCAGCCGCCGCGCCGTCGCCGCCTGACACTCCCGCCGCCCCCTCCACAGCGAAAGGTTCTTTGATGCGCCACCGCTCCGTTCGGCTCGCCGGGCGCGCCCGCACCGGCGCATCTGCCGATCCCCCGGCCGAATCGCCCGTGGGGGTATCCGCGGGGGCGGTCTCCTCGTACGTCGAGATCGGGCCGCTGCTGGAGCGTACGGAGGATGCCTCTTTCTACGAGGGCGGCACGCCAGGCCGTAGCGTCGGGGACACGCTGTATTCCCGGTCGGGCCTGTTCCTCGCCGACGACCCCGATGTCAGGGTGGCGACCAAGGCCACCGTCGGGGTCACGTTTCACCGCAGCAACGGCAGCGAGTTCACCGCGCAGATCCTCGAGACAGTTACATTCGTCGACGGCAGCAGCCTGCGCTGCACCGGCCCGGCAAACCTGTCCGCGTTCGAACGCTTCGACGCCGACATCGTGCTGGAGGCCGCCGCCGGAACTGGGGCCCTGTGGGGCTGGATGGGCCAGCAGGTCACCCGTCGGACCAAGGGTGCGCCAAGTCAGGCCCGACGGACCTGGTTCCGCCTGGAGAGCGCCGACCGGACCGCCGCCGGGTCCGGCCCGATATACCTGCCCCCCGTCTCGCCGCCGGAGATCGTCACCCCGCCCCTCGCGGACAGCAGTTGGTCGGTGCTGTTCGATGCCGGGCGGATCGAGTTGCCCGTACACCCGGCGGCGGATGCTGCCGCGTTCCCGTTCGGCGCGGGAGTGTTCATCGTTGCAGCTGACGTGGGCTCGCTTGAACACATCGGGCGCGATCGCGAGCCGAGCTCTGCATCGATACCCCTGCCGGACGAGTTGGCGATGGTCCTGGCTCCCAGATTGAAGGCAAGCCAACTGCCGACCGGCGGAGCTACCGCACACCCCGGCGCGGCCGTCCCGTGCGCTGGGTTCCTGGTGCTGGCCACCCCGTACGGACTCCGCGAGAACGCCGTTCGGGTGCACAGGCACGGACCACCGGGCTGGCCGGTGGCCGCCGCTGTGGAGGTGCCACAGGCCGGCGGTCCTGCCGTGTGGACCCCACTGACCAGCGCGGAACCGGTGCGCTGGGGAATCGACCGCGGGCTACTGGAATGCATACCGCTCGGTGTTCTGGCTGATGCTCTTGCATTGCCGGACTAGCCAACTGCCCTCCAGGCCGGCGACCTAGTGAACGACTGATCGCAAATGCTTCACGAGACAAAGGATGCGCAGATGACGTACGACCGCATGACCCTGCTGACCGGGCGATCGGCCGCCGCCGTCGCCAAAGAGACCTCGCATCGCACCGTGCAGACCGTCGGGACCTTTTGGGCCCTGGACGACGACGAGCACGACGTGCACTTTCGGGCGGCGCACGACATCGTGCACGAAGCGGATGTCCCGGCACACAAGCACACCTTCGAGCAGGTCTACTTCCACCTCGGGGGCCAACAGTTGATGGGTGGCCGGGTACGGCCGCCCGGCACCATCGCGTATCACCCTGAGTCGGTGAACTACGGGCCAGCGGAGAAGGGTGGTGACGAGCCACTGGAGATGGTGGTCTGCCAGTTCCCGGCACCGTCCGGAAAGATGTTCGGATCGAACGAGGAAGTTCGCCGGGCGGTCAACGCCCTGCGCGAGGAGGGCGCCAAGATCGAGCGTGGGATCCTCGTCCATCCAGACGGCACCCGGCAGGACTCCACCGAGGCGGCCTTCGAGTGGCTCATGGGTGGCGACATCGACTACGCCCCGCCGCGCTATGACGAACCGGTCGTCGTCCACTCACCCGCCGCCCCCTGGCGGCCAAGTTCCGTTGCTGGAGTGCACGTCAAGCACCTCGGTTACTTCAACGAGCGCGGACCGAACGTCCTGATGCTGAAACTCGATCCCGATGCCACGACGGAGCCGGGAATCTCGCCCTGCGCTCAGATGCGTTTTGTGTACGAGGGCAGCCTCGAGGTGAGCGGCGAGACCGCTGGCCGGGTCAGCGCCTTGTACTACCCGCCGAACTGCCCCTATGACGGCTTGACCGCGGGACCGGATGGCGCGGAGGTCTTCGTTATTCAGTTGCAGCAGAACCCTGACGGCCCCCCGCCGGCCTACGAATCGTTCTAAGCGTGGCTGCTGTGATACCCGGACCGGTGCTGGTGACCGGCGGCACCGGCCGGGTGGGACGCGTCGTTGTCGAGGATCTGCTCCGTCGGGGCATCGATGTGGTTGCCGCGTCGCGCAGCATCACCGAGTCTTCGGCTGATGATGTGGCCGCCGTTACCCACCAGGCGATCTCGGCTGACGAGGTCTCGGCTGGGGGTCTCACCCGGGCACGGTTCGACTGGTCGGACCGCGCGAGCCACGAGTCCGTGGTGACGGGACTACGCCAGGTCTACGTTGCCGCGCCGTTCTCCGTGTCGGTCGAGGACGTCGCCCACCTGGTCCAGCAGGCCGTCTCCGCGGGAGTCGAGCGGCTGGTGATGCTGTCGGCCCTCGGCGTGGAGAACACCCCACAACTACCGCTACTAGGGATCGAGGAAACGGTCCAGGCCGCCGGTGTCCCCTGGGTCATACTCCGAGCGAATTGGTTTATGCAAAACTTCACGCATCCGCCGCTGGCTACCTGGATCAGCGGGCACGGTGAACTGCGCGGGTGCGTAACCAGCGACACCCGTGTTGCCGCAATCGATTCCCGTGACGTCGCGGCGGTGGCTGCGGCGGTCCTGGCGGATCTGTCACTGACCGGAACGCTTGACGTGTGCGGCGCTGAGGCCCTGTCGATGGTGGAGATCGCAGCATCACTGGGTCGGGCGGCGGGTCGGCCAGTGCGGTACGCCGATCTCGGTCAAGTCGGCATGGCAACTGCCCTGGCCGGTGAAGGCATACCGCCACCCGTTGTCCCCATCCTGGTCAGCCTGTTCGCCCAGGTCGCCACCCCCGGTAGCGCAGAACCCAGCGACGTCGTCGAGCGGCTGACCGGACGACCCGCGGTCACCGTCAATGAGTTCGCGGAACAGAACCGAACGTTCTGGCCAGCCGTTGCCCACTGAAGCGCCCGCACCGTACGACACGCTCAGCCGGCCGCAAAGGCCTCCACGACCTCGCGTACCCGAACCCGGGTGGCTTCCACATGCTCAGCGACCAATTCGAGTGCGGCCGGAGTGTCACCGGCCCGGACGAACTCGAGCAGGCGCCGGTTGTCATCTACCGCCCAGGCCGGGGGCTGGACGCGGTCCGGGTGCGCAGCGTCCATGAGATAGAGATAGCGGACGGTGCGGGCGGCCAGTTGCTCGGCGAGTTGGGTCGCCACGGTGCAGCCCGAGGGGGCGAACAGTGCCCGGTGGAACTCCGCGTTGAGTTCGGACCAGGCGTGCCCGTCAGTCTCGGCGGCCAGCTGTTCCAGCAATGCATCGCAGCGGTCCAGATCCGTGGCATCCATCTGCTCGATCGAACGGCCGAGCATGTACTGCTCGAGCCACAGCCGAATGTCGAAAACCTCCATCAACTGTGCGAGCGTCATCGAGTTGACGATTGTCCGCTTGTGCGCCTCGGAACTGACCAGGCCCTCCGCCTGGAGTTGGCGCAGGGCCTCCCGTACAGGGACCCGGGAGACCTTGAAGTGCTCGGCCAGAGCGACCTGGTTCAGCTCGGTGCCGTCGTGCAGTTCACCGGCCAGAATGGATTCGCGCAGGGATTCCACGATGTGGTCGGTGGCCGTCCGCCGAGCCCCGTCCGACAGGCGCCGCACCCGCTGCAGCGCCGGGTCTCGGGATGCCGCCATGGTCAGACCCTACTGACCGAAGCGGCCTGGTGCGGACCACCGGCCTGGTGGGTGTCGGTGTCGCGCCACCGTCGTGGCGGTGGGCTGTAGGGCAGGAGCCAAGAAACCCATCTAGTAAAGGTCTTGACTAAGTGCCCGATGCTTCGGCACCCTGTGACCTGGGCCTTCGCGGAGTTCGGGTCCGTACCGCCACACCAACGCTCGGGGGCCTGCCTGCCGCTCCCGGCGGTCCGTCGTCCCGTCGCCCCACCCGCTTCGGCGCCCTGAGGAGACCCCCGTGCCCGACCCCGCCGCCCACCATCGTCCTCAGACCTCCCTATTGTCCGAACCGCTGCTCGCCGAACCGTTGCTGTCCGAACCGTTGACGCCGGTGCTGCCGCCGCTGGAGAGCGCCGCGCCGATCGCCGTCGTCGGAGCTGGTCCGGTCGGGCAGACCGCCGCCCTGCTGCTCGCTCGCTGGGGCCTGCCCGTGGTGCTGTTCGACGCTCGCCCGGAGCGCGACCCCGTCGGCTCCAAGGCGCTCTGCCAGGCTCGGGACGTCCTGGACATCTGGGCAACCGTGGGCGCCGGGGAGCTGCTCGCTCACGAGGGGGTCACCTGGACCACGGCGCGGACCTTCTACCGGGATCGAGAGATCGCGGCGTGGAGTTTCACTGACCGCGGGCGCTCGCCGTTTCCGCCGTACGTCAATATTGGTCAGCAGCGGACCGAGGAGGTCCTCGACCAGCGGCTGGTCGCTGCGGGTATCGAGACGTGCTGGTCGCACGAGTTGCGTTCGGTGGATCAGGACGACGCCGGCGCGACGCTGGAGTTCGCCACACCCGAGGGCTCGGTGACCGTGTCGAGTCCGTACGCGCTGATTGCGACGGGGGCCCGCAGCGACGACATCCGCAACGCACTCGGGCTGAGTTTCGACGGGGAGACGTTCGAGGACTACTTCTTGATCTGCGACATCCGCGCCGAACTGCCCGGCTGGGAGCAGGAACGCCGCTTCTACTTCGATCCGGAGTGGAATCCGGGCCGGCAGGTGTTGATTCACGCCTGCCCCGACTCGACCTACCGGATCGATTGGCAGGTCCCCGCCGACTACGACTTGGCGGCCGACGAGGCGAGCGGGGGGCTGGACCGGCGGATCCGGCAGATCGTGGGCGAGCGGCCCTACGAGATTGTATGGAAGTCCTTGTACCGCTTCCATTCCCGGCACACCGACCGTATGCGCCTGGGCCGTATTCTGCTGGCCGGTGACGTTGCCCATCTGGTGTCGCCCTTCGGGGCGCGCGGCTTGAACACCGGCGTGTTCGACGCTGAGAATGCAGCCTGGAAGATCGCGTTTGCGGCGCGCGGCTGGGGAGGTCCGGCCCTGTTGGAGAGCTACCACGACGAGCGACTGCAGGCGACCCGGGAGAACATCGAGGTCACCGGGGCCACCATGCGGTTCCTGGTTCCCGGCGACCAAGCCGAGCGCGACCACCGGCTGGCCGTCCTGGAGCGTGCGGCCCGCGATGCGCAGGCGGCCCGCGACGTCGACTCCGGTCGTTTTGCAGAACCGTTCTGGTACCTCGATTCGGCGCTCACGACTGCGCACCCGGAGCGGGATTTCGCCGGCCGACCTCCCCGCGGGCAGACGCCGTCGCCGGGACCGGGCATCGTCCTACCGGACGTGCCGCTGCCGGAGCACCTGCCGCTCGTGACCGCCAACGGAGCCGACCGTGCCGTCACCGTCAGCCGGTTGCGTGAACTCGCCCGGCTCGGTGTGCTGCTCCTCGCCGGCGCAGGCGTTGACGCGGCGCCTGTTGCGGTGGCCGCATCCTCCGCGACCGCGGCCCCGATTCGCGTCCTGTCGCTGCCGACGCGCGGGTCCGGCCCGGCAACAATCCCCGACCTCGGACCCGCCGCTGCGACCGAGCCGCCAGATCAGACTGCCCCGCAACCGGTGGACCTCACCGAGGTGGCAGCGCTGCTGGACGTACGGCCGGGTGAGGTGTGGGTGATCCGCCCGGACGCCTATGTCGCCGCCATCGTCGATGCCGATCCAGCCGTCGTCGCAACTGCGGTGGCCGGCAGCCTCGGGTATACCGGGGACATGAACTGCGCGGACGTCGAGGCCATCCCGAGCACCGTGGAGCCGTCGCGATGATCGTCAAGGTGGGGACCCGCGGGGAGGTCACGCTGGCGGACCTGCACGACGTACGCCACCTCTCCTGCCGTACCCACCTGGACGCCGCCGGCACGGACGCCGCGCTGCGTGCCGCCGGCGCCGGCTGGTGTGTGAGCGGCGACCACGTGTGGCTGAATCAGAACTGGCTGCACGGCCTGTCCACCGAACCGCAGTGGGCACCGTCGGTGGCCGGCATGGTCGAGGTCGCCCAGCGTCACGGCTGGTGGAACGAGGCTGCTCGAGCGGTGCGTGCTCACATCGGGACTGACTAACAGCGCATCAGGCTGATGTTCGCAGCGGGCTGCCGGGCCAGAATGCTCCTGTCCGGCCACGTCACCGGCTGAGTCTCCGGCTACCTCACGTGCTACGTCTCCTGCAAGGCACCCTGCACGGCCCACGCGCTACTCGAGGAGTTCTATTCATGGCCAGCTGGCTCGACATTCCTGCCGACACCGATTTCCCGCTGTCAGTCCTGCCGTACGGCGTCTTCAGGAACCACGACTCCGAACCGTGGCGGGTGGGCGTCGTCGTGGGCGACCGAGTGCTGTGCCTGGCCACAGCGGCCCGGACCGGTCTGCTGGACGGCACCGTCGAAGACCCGGTCGCGGTGTTTTCGGCCGACTCGCTGAACCCGCTGCTGGCAGCCGGGCGACCGATCTGGCAAGCGGTCCGAGCCCGAATCACCGAGCTGCTGACCGACACCCGGCACACCGACGCGGTGTCCAAGTGCCTTGTACTGCGGGCGGCAGTCGAAAACCGGCTCCCGTTCGGGGTCGCGGACTACGTCGACTTCTACTCCTCCCAGCATCACGCGGAGAACGTCGGACGCATGTTCCGCCCCGACTCCGAACCTTTGACGCCGAACTGGAAACACCTGCCCATCGGCTACCACGGTCGCGCCGGAACGGTCGTGGTCAGCGGCACGCCGATCGTGCGGCCGCGCGGGCAGCGCAAACCCCCTCAACTGAACAGCCCGGTGTTCGGGCCGAGCCAACGACTGGACATCGAGGCCGAGGTCGGTTTCGTTGTTGGTCTCGGATCGGAGCTGGGGCATCCGGTGTCCCCGCAACAGATGGCCGACCACGTGTTCGGTGTGGTGCTGGTGAACGACTGGTCGGCCCGCGACATTCAGGCCTGGGAGTATGTGCCGCTGGGTCCGTTCCTCGGCAAGTCGTTCGCCACGTCGATCTCAGCCTGGGTCGTGCCGCTGGAGGCGCTGGCCAGCGCGCGGACACAGCCGCCGGCCCAGGATCCCGCCGTACTGCCCTACCTGGCCGATCCCGAGCCCTGGTCACTCGATCTGGATATCGAGGTGGAACTCAACGGTGAGGTGGTGTCACGGCCACCGTTCGCGTCGATGTACTGGAGCCCAGGTCAGCAGCTCGCGCATATGACCGTGAACGGTGCATCGCTGCGTACGGGGGACCTGTTCGGCTCGGGTACCGTCAGCGGACCAGGGAAGGACCAGCGTGGGTCACTCATGGAACTGTCCTGGGGCGGCCAGGAGCCCTTCACCACCGCCGACGGCGTCGAGCACACCTTCCTGATCGACCGCGACACAGTCACGCTGCGGGCCTCGTTCACGACCGTGGACGGTCAGCGTGGCTGCCTCGGCGAAGTGACCGGGACGATTCTCCCCGCGGTGGAGTAGCCGGTATTCACTCGGCCCCGCCCACCGGAACGCACGATGGCGCCCGTCCCCTTGTGGGGGCGGGCGCCATCGTGCGTGACCAGACCAGACCAGACCAGACCAGGGCGGGGCCTTCCTACATCCCCGGCATCCCCGGCATCCCCGGCGGCATACCGCCGCCAGGGGGCGGTCCACCGGGCCCACCGGGACCGCCGCCGCCGGGCGGCGGCATAGGCGGTGGCGGCGGAACGTAGACCGGTGGGACCGGCATGTTCCGGGTCGTCCACATGCCCATCATCCCCGCCTCACCGTGATAGGTGTTGTGGCAGTGGATCATCCAGTCACCGGGGTTGTTGGCCTCGAACTCGACCCGGACGGTCTCGAACGGCCGCAGCAGCACTGTGTCCTTGCGTGGTCCAGCCGCGCCGGGTTTGCCGTCCGCGCCGTTGACCCGCACCTGATAGGTGACGCCGTGCAGGTGCACCGGATGGGCCATCGGGGTGTCGTTGACGAAGTTCATCCGGACGTACGAGCCCTGGACGACTGGGAACATCGCCTGGTCTTTCGGGGAGACGTGACCGTTGATCATCCAGATGAACCCGCCGGGAGCGCCACCGAAGTGGACCGCATACTCGCGGTCGGGCGTGCGCGGTGGCAGGAACACATCAGAGGTCGCCTGCAGATCGCGCAACTGAAGCAGCCGGCCGGTCAACTGCGCAACGACGACGTTCGGCTTTGGCAACGGGGCCTGACGCCGGGTCCGGATCACCGACTGCGCCCGCTGCTGCACCCCACCCGGGCGTCTGCCGACCGCCTCCGCGACGAACGGGAAACTACCGTCCCCAATGGTGACGATGGCGTCCAGCCGCTCACCCATCGAGATGAGCGCAGTGTCGACCATGACGGGTTTCACCGGGAAACCGTCGGTGTGGGTGACCAGCAGACGGTGCCCGCCGACGGCCACCTTGAACGTGGTGTCGCTACCGGCGTTGATGATGCGCAACCGGATGCGGTCCCCACGGCGGGCCTCGAACACGTCGGGCCGGTTCGGGGTGCGTCCATTCACCAGGTAGTACGGGTAGTGCCAGTCGCCGACGTGACCGCCGGTGTCCGGGCTCTCGATGTCCATGGCACCCTTGCCGGCCCGCAGCTTCGCCATCACCTGCTCGGGGGTTCCGGCGACACCATCGGTCCAGTCGTCGAGTACAACGACGTACTCGCGGTCATAGCGGCCGCGCTCGTGCGGGTCCTCCACGATCAGCGGCCCGTACAAACCGCGGTCCAGCTGCAATCCGACGTGCGAATGGTAGAAGTACGTACCTGGGTCCGGCGGCGTGAACCGGTAGTCGAAGTGCCCGTATGTCGGCACGGCCGGCTGCGTCATGTCCGGCACCCCGTCCATGGGGTTGTTCAGTGCGACCCCGTGCCAGTGCACCGTTCCACCGGCCGGCATCAGATTGCGATAACGGATCGCCGCGGGCCGACCGGCGCGCAGCCGGATCTCCGGGCCGGGCAGGGCCCCGCCGAACGTCCAGGTCCGTACCCGGCGAGCTCCGATGTCGACCGTGGAGACCCGCGAGGTCAGGGTACGGAACGGCGCCCGGATGTCCCCGCGCGGCGCCGCCTGTGCTGTGGCAGCAGGCACGAGGCTACCGACCACCAGCGCCCCAGCACCGGCCAGGAACGCGCGTCGGCTGACCTCCGCCGACTCGCGGCCCGTCACGAACGGGCCTTCAGCACGAACAGCCCGCCGTTGATGTCGATCGCGACGAGGTAGTTGCGGTACAAGTCCAGGCCCCAGACGTAGCGGAATGCCTTGCCCGGCGCGAAGAAGCCGAACGGATCCACCGCCTTCGGTGGCAACCAGGTGCCGGTGATACGCGGCCGGTACGGGTTGGCGATGTCGGCGACGACCAAGCCCTCGGAGTGGTAGGAGAGGAACAGTTTGTCGCCCTGGACCCGCGGCCAGTGCGGGGTGTAGAAGATGCCGTCGGCCGGCGGCGGGAACTGGCGGGTCAACGGGGTCTCGATGCGGCTGATGCGCTTGGGCTTCTTCGGGTTGCTGATGTCGTACAACCGGGTGTAACCCCACGCCCGCTCGTACGGGCCCGTCAGGTACGGACCGAACAGGGCGTCGTTCTGAGTGTGCTCATCGGTTTCGATAAGGACCCGGCCACCCTTGGCGTTCGCAGAGAACACGGCGTTGCCCGCCTCGTTCTTCAGGAAATAGGTGCGGCCCAGGTATCGGGGCCTGGCGGGGTTGCGCACGTCCAGCATGACCGTGCCGTTGTCGAAGTAGGACAGGTACGCGACCTTGTTCTCCACCCGGACGGTGTGCACGAATCCGGCCCGGCGGATGCCGTTGGCGTCGTCGCGGACTGGTTTGAGGCCCAGGTTCTTCCAGGCGCCCCACTGGGAGATCTTCCTGGGCACCTTCGGCTTCGACACGTCGAAGATCATCATGTCGGCCTGGGTGCCCGGTGTCCTCCAGGTCTTGGGGTCGGTGCCGAATTGCGCGTCCTTACTGGTGGCGACCTCGTTCATCGAACTAGCCGTGTAGACGTAGGCCTTGTTGCCGCGGGCCTCCAGGGTGAGCACCTGCATCCCGAACACCGGATTTGGCAGCCGTACCAGCGCCAGTCGCTTCACCCTGCGCGGGTTGCTGACGTCGTACAGGCCGAAACCCTCGAATGTCTTCGGTCCTCCGCAGGAGAAGAACGGCACCGCGGCCAGCGTTCCCCGGAACGACGATGTGCGCACCGTCTGCACCGCGACGGTCTCGTTCCAGGTACCGGCGATGTCCGGTTCCTTGGCCTTGTTCGCGAACCGGCCGACGAGTTTCGGGTGCCGCGGATCGGCCAGGTCCACCACCTTGATGCCCAGGGTCGGGCAAAAGCGCAGCGGGTCGCCGGGCAGGGGCGTCTGGCCGGGCGGTGGGGGCGGCAGCGGCTGGCCGAAACTGGAGACGTAGGCGTACCTGCCGTGCACGTCGACGGCGGCGTTGAAGCCACCGAGTTTCAGATTGCTCACCACGGAGACTGAGGTGCGCTCGGGACGGACATCGCCAGCGACGGGCAGGACGGTGGCGGTTGCACCGGTCGGCATCAGGACGGCCGCCAATCCAGCAGTCGCCACCATGGCGACACCGGACACGAGCGGACCCCGTCGAAGACGAAGAGGGCGGGAGGGCGAGGAACGGGGCACGCGGGGCCTCCGGGGGGCTCCGGTCGCCGGGTCCGGCAGGACCTTCGGCGAAGTGTCGACAGTAGACGGCACATGGTGAGGAGACCTAGGTCACTTGACAAGAGCCCGGTCCGCTCCACGGAACGGTCGGACTGAAACCTCGCAGGGTTGCGCCGCCACCGGACGGGGATACCGCTCAGCGTCCGTCCCCCCCACGTACTGGAAGGTGCGCCATGATCACCTTTTTGATCATGCTTGTCGTCGTTGGCCTCATTGCCGGTTTCCTGGCTCGGCTGCTCGTCCCCGGAAAAGACCCCATGGGCTTCCTGGGCACGCTGGTCCTGGGCATCATCGGCTCGTTCATCGGCGGCTTCCTGGGCTACGTCATCTTCGGCAAGGACCTCGCCGAGGGCGCGCTGCAACCGTCCGGGATCATCGGCTCGGTCATTGGGGCCGTGATCGCGCTGCTGATCTACCGGTTCGCTACCCGCGGGTCCCGGCAATCCGCGTGACGGGGCTCAGGACAGCGTGCGATGACCCGTTCGACGGCCGCGGTCAGCAACGGCTCGCGCAGTCGACGCAGCCGCGCTCTGGCCTCGTCGGTGGCGTGCCTGGCCCGCACGTCGCTGAGTCGGATGCGCAACGGCGCTCGCCCGCCGTTGGGCATCGAGTTCATGTCCGCGTACACCAGTGCGTCCGCGACCGGACCCTCCTCGCGGCTGAACTCGTTCCAGGCCAGAAGCAACATGGGATCGGTGACCAGCAGGCGGGCGTAGGAGTGGTGCGCAACCAGGCCACACACCCGGTCGGGCCAGCCCTGGCTTCTCAAGAATCGAGCGCCGTCTAAGGCGTGCGACCCCGTACGACTCAGCGCCGGCGCGTACCCGATGTCGTGTAGCCAGGCAGCCGCCACCAGCAGTTCCTGGTCCGCTATGTCCACGGTGCTGCGCACGGTGATGGCCGCAGCGGCCGCCCCGCGCACATGCCACCAACGATCGCCGATCGGGCTGAGGAGCTCGCGCGCGAGCCGTGCGGCGGCAGCCGTGTCGACCAGGGCGTGACTGTCCACGTCATCCGACCCGGCTACGACACCCGACCCGGCCGTGCCCAGCCACGTGGCGTGCTGCTCGGCACCGCTCAAGGCAAGCGTCACAAGGACACATAGTCCACCTTCGAGCAGCAGGCCTGACACCCGCCCTCCCAGCAGCGCGCCTAGGATCCCAGCCATCCTGCCAGCCCAGTGGCTGCCCCGCTCGCCCGCGGAACGCGCCCCGCGGCACCTGCTAGGAGACCTGCGATCTAGGAGACCTGCGATGTCTGAGTTCACCGAGGACCTGCGTACGTTGGTCCGCCGCCCCATCCACGGCTGGGTGACAACGCTGCGCGCCGATGGCACGCCGCACAATTCCGTTGTCTGGGTCGACGTGGATGGTGACGACGTGGTGTTCAACACCGCGGTGGGTCGGCTCAAGGAACGGCACCTGCGCGCCAATCCCACCGTCTCGATCAGTGTCCTGGACCCCGAAGACGCCTACCACTGGGTCAGCGTCACCGGCCAGGCGACGATCACGCAGGACGGCGCGGACGCCATGATCGACCACTTGGCGAAGAAATACCTGAACGCTGACAGCTACCCGTTCCGTCGGGCCGGCGAGGTCCGCGTCACCGTGCGGGTCCGCCCCGAACACGTCACCACCCAGCGGACCTGATGCCCCGTTGCCGCTGCTGGGACAAGCCAGCGTGTACCGCGACTCCGGGACCAGGTGAGCCCAGATGAGTGCCGCTGACCGGTTCCGCCGCTGGCAGGCCGATCCGGCCACCCGCGCCGGCCTGTTGGGCGCGCTGTGGAGCGTGGCCCCTTCCTACGCCCGGGGTCTGCTGCCCCGATCCCCGGTGGATCAAGCGATTACCACGGGGGTGATCGCCCTGGCGAACTACGAACTGACCGCCACCACCTGGGCCAGCGTTACCGCGTCGGTGGCCGGACGCCCGGGAAACCGGCCGTCCACCGAGCGCAGGCTGGTCGCGGCCGTTGGCACCGTTGCGGTGGGGGCGGCCCTGGAGCGCCTGACCGCCACCCAGGCGCGGCGGCACCTAGGCGCAGCGCTGGCAGGTGCCGTCGGCGAAAGACTCGTCACTGCGGGGGTGGCCGGCGGTGCGACGACCACCCTGGACGTATTCATCCACCGCGCGGTCGGACGCCAGCGGGGCATCGAGACGACGCTGCTGCTGGATGCGACCGTCGGCGGACTACTGGCCACCGCGACCGTGTGGGCGCGGAATCGGCGGGCCCACCGCTTCGGGTTAGTGGACCCAGACCGGCCCGCGGTCCTGCACGGCACGCCACGTTCGCTCGCGCAGGCCGTGCTCGCCGGGGGCGGAGCGGCCGCCGCCATCACCGGTCTCGCGGTGATCGAGCAGAGCGTCGCCGAGAGCGTCACTGCGCTGGTGGAACGAGTTGGCGGCGGTGAATCAGGCTCTGCCGGGGCGTTCGTCGGTCACGGCGTTGCACTGCTGGCGACGGGCGCCGCCGGGTTGGCCGGACTGCGGGAGATCCGGGCCCGGATCGAGCGCCGCGACGACGTTGTCGAACCGGCCTACACCGAAGCACCGAGTTCCCCGTACGTCAGCGCCGGACCGGCCAGCGAGGTCCGGTTCGCTGACATCGGCAAGGAGGGACGCCGGTTCGTTCTGATGGCCTTGACGGCCGCGGACATCACCTCGGTCATGGGCGAGCCGAGTCGCGAGCCCGTCCGGGTCGTCGCCGGCTACGCGTCCAGCCGGGACGTCACCGAACGCGCCCGGATCGCGGTCCGGGACCTAGTGGCTCTCGGCGGGCTGGAGCGTTCCCTGATCGTGGTCGCCGCCCCCACCGGTGTCGGCTACGTCAACTACGTGGCCGCCGAAGCCATCGAATACCTCGCGCGCGGGGACTGCGCGATCGTCGTACCCCAGTACGCGCTGGTCCCGTCCGCCCTCGCGCTAGGCCAGACGCGCGCGGGGGAACGGCTGCAGCGCCTCGTGTTGGCGGGGATCACCGAGCATCTGTCGAAGATCCCGGCAGCCCGCCGGCCCCGCGTCGTGCAGTTCGGGGAGAGCCTGGGCGCCGAGGTCGCCCTGGACGTCGCCGGCGGCGGGGGGCCGCAGACGTTCGCTGCGATGGGCATCGTCGCCGGCCTCTACCTCGGCGTGCCGTTCCGAAGCGCCCTGTGGGAACGCTGGCGCGACGACGGCGCCGCCGTCGATCCGCAGGGCCGGCTCGTCCTCGTCGCCGAGCCGAACGAGATCCCGCCCGGGGACGCGACTGGTCGCCACATCATGGTGGTCCACCACGACGATCCGGTGAACAAGTTTTCTTATCAGATGGCCGTCCAGCAGCCGTGGTGGCTGGGCGAGCCGCACTCCAGGCCGCCGCTGGTCCCACGGGAGACGGCCTTCCGCCCGCTGACCACCTTCGTGCTGACCGTCGTCGACCTGAAGAACGGCATGAACGCGCAGCCGGGCGCCTTCCGTCGCCGCGGCCACGATTACCGCATCGACGCGGCCGAGTCGGTGGCCGCGGCGTACGGCCTCCCCCTGAGCACCGCCCAACTCGCCGCGGTGGAGGCAGCGCTTCGGCGCCGGGAAACTGAGTGGGCCCAGCGTCGACTGGTGTCGCGCGCCTATGCCGACGCGGTCGCCAAGATCAAGGACACCCTGACCAGCTGGGGCGACTCGACCGTCCTGATCGATGTAGCCGACGAGGTACGCAGCAGCGGTGCCAGCAACTCGGCGGCATGGCCGACTTCGCTGCGCTCGGTCTTTGGTTCCCTGCCGACCTGATTCCCTGCCGACCTGATTCCCCACCGACCTGATTGCCGACCTGCGTGGCCGCGGATCCCATCTCCTGCCGACCGGACGGGACGGCTTCGACCTGGAGTGGCTCAGCCGGGCATCGCGGGCGCCGCCGCTGGCTGGACGTGCGGGCGCCCCAGCAGGGCGTGGACCTCCGTGGCCAGATAACGGCGGTGACCTCCGAGCGTACGAATGGAGGTGAGCTTGCCCGCCTTCGCCCAGCGAGTCACCGTCTTCGGGTCGACCCGGAAGAGCGCGGCGACCTCAGCGGGAGTGAGCAGGCTGTCCGCATCCGGTGTGCCGTCCACGCCGTGGCCCGCCATGAGTGCCTCCTGTTGCTGCGGCGCAGCCTCGCAGGAGGCGCCCGAGTGAGCCAGCCGCACCGCAGGATCGCCGCCTGGGCGAACCGCAGCGTCCGCTTACCGGAATCTGACCGCAGCGGAATGTGCCATAACGGCGCCAACGAGACAATAGATCGCTCGGGTGAAATCGTTGGGGTCCGGTGCGGGGGCCCTGGCCGGGGGTCGCGTGCGGCGACCCCGTGATCGTCGCCGCCCGGTAGCACGAGCAGGTATCCTGGGCGTCGATTCTGCACAGTTACACCGGCCGACGTGATCGACGTCGGCCTGGACAGTCGTGTACGAGCCGGGGACCACCCCCGGGCGAGGGGGTCGAGCCATGGGGCGCGGCCGGGCCAAGGCCAAGCAGACGAAGGTCGCCCGCCAGCTGAAGTACGGCAGCGGGCCGACGACGGATCTCAGCCGTCTGCAGGCGGAGTTGGCGGGCGGTTCGCACGAGCATGCCGTCGAGGAGGTCATGCCGACCGATGACCTCGACGAGCTCGAGGACGGCGAGGACCCGTACGCGAAATATTACGAACAGGACGAGGACGAGGACGAGCGCAACCAAGTCTCTCGCTGACGCGCGAGCCGTTGGGTGCACCCTGACTGGCTCACGTCACTCAGGGTGGCCACCCACCAGGCTGACTGCCCCGCCCCCGCCGCCCTTGGCCGTCGCGTCCCCGCGCTCGTGGGGACCGCGGGCGCGTACGGTCCCGCAGGCCCACGATGGCACCCCGCGCTCGGTGAGCAGCCGGATCGCGGCATCGGCATCCGGCGCGGTGACCAAGGCCACCATCCCGACACCCTGATTGAGCGTCCGCTCCAGTTCTGCGCGATCGACCCGGCCAGTTCGCCCGATCAGGTCGAAGACGGCCGCTGGTCGCCAGGTCGTCCGATCCACGTCCAGGGCCAGGTCAACCGGCAGCACGCGGGCGATGTTCGCTGCCAGGCCCCCGCCGGTGACGTGGGCGTAGGCGTGCACCTCGATCTCGGTGGCCAGGTGCACGAGGTCGCGAGCGTAGATCCGGGTGGGTTCGAGCAACTCCTCCCCGACCGTGCGACCGAGGTCGGGAACGTAGGCGTGCAAGCCGGGGCCACCGGCCCCGAGCAGCACGTGCCTGGCCAGCGAGTAGCCGTTGGAGTGCAGGCCGCTGGCGGCCATGGCGATGGCGACGTCACCGACGCGTACCCGCTCCGCGCCCAGCAGCGCGTCGGCCTCGACAACGCCGGTGCCGGCACCGGCGACGTCGTACTCGTCGGGACCCAGCAGCCCCGGGTGCTCGGCCGTCTCGCCACCCAGCAGCGCGCAACCGGCCAGTCGGCACCCCCGGGCGATGCCGGAGACGATGGCTGCGATCCGTTCCGGCACCACGCGACCGCAGGCGATGTAGTCGGTCATGAACAGCGGTTCGGCTCCGCAGACCACCAGGTCGTCGACGACCATCGCCACCAGGTCCAGGCCGATGGTGTCGTGCCGGTCCAGCCGCTGCGCAATCACAACCTTGGTCCCCACCCCGTCGGTGGACGTCGCGAGCAGCGGTCGGCGATAAGCGCGCAGCGCGGACGCATCGAACAACCCGGCGAAGCCACCCATCCCACCGACGACCTCGGGCCGACCCGCCGCGGCCACATCCGCACGCATCAGCGCCACCGCACGTTCGCCCGCTTCGACGTCGACCCCGGCGGCTGCGTACGTACCGCCTGGCGGCTGACTCACGAGCGGCCTGCCAGCGTCGGGGCCCCCAGCGTCGGCTCCGTCAGCGCCGGATCGAGCCCCTCCAGCACATGCTTGCCCAGCATCCGCGGTTCCGGTAGCGCCACCGGATATTCCCCGTCGAAACAAGCCCGGCACAACCGGCGCGCCGGAATCGCGGTGGCATCGACGAGTTCGTCCAGGGAGATGAACGCGAGGGTGTCCGCACCGATGGAGGTACGGATCTCCTCGACGCCAAGACCGCTGGCGATGAGTTCGGCCCGGGTCGCGAAGTCGATGCCGTAGAAGCACGGCCAGGCGACCGGCGGCGATGCGATGCGCACGTGCACCTCCCGGGCACCCGCCTCACGCAGCATCCGCACCAGGGCGCGCTGCGTGTTGCCGCGTACGATCGAATCGTCCACGACAACCAGCCGGCGACCGGAAATCACCTCGCGCAGCGGGTTGAGTTTCAACCGGATGCCCAATTGGCGGATCGTCTGCGACGGCTGAATGAATGTCCGCCCCACATAGGCGTTCTTGACCAGTCCCTCGCCGAACGGGATGCCGGACTCCTGCGCGTAGCCGATAGCGCCGTAGCGACCCGATTCGGGTACGGGAATGACGAGATCCGCCTCCACCGGGTGCTCACGGGCCAGCCGTCGACCGATCTCGGCGCGCACCGACTGAACGCTGCGACCGGAGATAGTCGTATCCGGCCGAGCCAGATAAACGAACTCGAACAGGCAGCCCTTGGGATCAGCCGGTGCAAATCGACGGCTGCGCAACCCCAACTCGTCGATCACGATCAGCTCACCCGGCTCGATCTCACGGACGAACGAGGCACCGACGATGTCCAGAGCGGCGGTCTCACTGGCGACTACCCACCCACGTTCGAGCCGGCCGAGCACCAGCGGTCGGATGCCCTGCGGGTCCCGGGCAGCAAACAAGGTGGTGTCGTCCATGAACACCAGGCTGAATGCGCCGCGCATCAACGGCAGTTCGGCTAACGCGGCAGCTTCCGTCGATGACCCCTGATGCGCCGCCAGCAGTGCCGTCATCAACTCCGTGTCGCTGGTCGCCGGGCGGTCGGCGAACAGCTCCCCCGTATTGTCCGCCAGGTCGGCCACCCGCATTGCCAGCTCATGGGTGTTGGTCAGGTTTCCGTTGTGTGCCAGGGACAGATGCCCCGTCGCGGTGCCGCGGAACGTCGGTTGCGCGTTCTCCCACACGCTGGCACCGGTCGTGGAATAGCGACAGTGCCCGATGGCCAGATAGCCCTGCAAGGACTCCAGCACCGACTCGGTGAACACTTGGGCGACTAGGCCCATGTCCTTGTAGACCACCGTCCGGCTACCGTCGGCGACGGCGATGCCGGCGGCCTCCTGACCGCGGTGCTGCAGGGCATACAGGCCGAAATAGGCGAGTTTGGCGACCTCCTCGCCCGGCGCCCAGACCCCGAAGACGCCGCAGGCGTCCTGGGGCCCCTTGTCGTCGGGGAGCAGGTCGTGCGTGAGCCGTCCATCACCGCGCGCCACGCAGGCGATCGTACGCGGCGCGCGGGACCCGCTCGGCTAGGTGATGCGGGACCGCCTGGCCGGCACCGTGGTGTGCTCACCCGCGACGACCAGATCTCGGATCCGGGTCAGGCCGGTGAAGACGTCCTCGTACGACGTCGTCAGGGCCACCGGTGCCAGTCGGAGTAGGTCCGGCGGCCGGACGTCCCCCACCACCCCGCGCTCCACCGCTGCCACCCCGATCCGGTACGCGTCGGGGTGCCGAAGCACGACGTGGCCGCCGCGCCGGGCGCTCTCCTGTGGGCTCGCGAGGCTGAAGCCCAGCGGCGCCAGCAAGTCCTCGGCCAGCGCGACCAGGTAGTCCAGCAGCCCGATCGAGACCGCCCGGACCGTGTCGATCCCGGCCTCGGCGTGCAGCCGAACGCCCTCGTC
The DNA here is from genome assembly GCA_038208295.1 of Candidatus Nanopelagicales bacterium. Classification (GTDB taxonomy): domain Bacteria; phylum Actinomycetota; class Actinomycetes; order S36-B12; family JBBQYX01; genus JBBQYX01. The sequence continues at coordinate 28,374 of JBBQYX010000028.1, forward strand.
CACCGCGTACAGGCCCAGGACATTCGGCGAACCCGCTTGGAACCGCGCAGCACCTACCGCCGGCCGGTAGTCGGCGTCCATGTCGAACAGGTCATCCGCGCCCCACCAGCCGGGCACGGGGGAGATGAGTCGGTCCGCGAGGTCGTGGCGCACATAGAGGAAAGCGGGGGCGCCCGGGCCGGCGTTGACGTGCTTGTAGGTGCAGCCGACGGCGAGGTCGACTCCCGCGACGTCCAGGGCGATCGGGACCGCGCCGACCGCGTGCGCCAGATCCCACAGCATCAGGGCGCCCGCGTCCTGGACCTGCCTGGTCACGGCCGCGAGGTCCTGCAACGCGGCACTGCGGTAGTCGACCAGGCAGATCGAGACCACCGCGACGTCACCGGGCGCCAGAGCGGTTTGCAGCGCCAGCGACGTCACCCCCGCCACCGGGTCGGCCTCGACCACCCGCAGTTCACCGCCGCCCTGCGCGGCCACGGCCGCCAGGACGAAACGGTCTGTCGGGAAGTTGCGATCGTCGGTGACCACAACGTGGCGCCCGGGGTCCCTCGTCGACTGATAGGCGAGCGCGGCCGCAGCGGTCTTGTGCAGGTTCGCACTCGTCGTGTCACACACGACGACCTGGCCGGCCGCCGCGCCCAGCAGGGCAGCCCCGAGTCGATCCCCGACCCCTGTCGGCAGATCCGCCCAGTGCTGCCAGCCCCGGACGAGTTCCCCGCCCCACTCATTCCTGACCACCTGAGCCAACCGTTCGGCGGTGGCCACCGGCAGCATGCCCAGGGAGTTGCCGTCCAGATAGATCAGCTCACTGTCCGCGCGTAAGAACCGATCGCGCAGCTGCCGCAATGGGTTTTCTGCGTCCCGGCGCCGGGCGTCGGCGAGGTCGAAGGGCATGCGTTCTCCTGGTTCGAGCTTTCGACGATGGGACCTGTTGGGCGTCGTCACCAGCGGTTGCGTACCTCCTCGGCCCAGCCACGCAGGCCGTCGACGCTGATCCGCGTACCGTCGTCGGTTGCCAGCCAGCCGGACCAGGTCCCGAAGCACTGGTGGGTGTCGTTGGCCAGAATCCCGATATTGATCCGGTCGGTACGCACGAACTGCGGGGTGAATGTGAGGTCAGCCCGGTCCGTCGTCGGCGTCCTGATTCGCCACGGCCGCAACCAATCCGCGGGATCGTAGTCCCACGCGAGTTCTTCCCCGATGTGATGGACGCGACCGTTGTGGATCAGCGCGTTCTCGGTGGACCCGGTGGTCTCGGTCCATCGGCCACCGACCTGGACCCCGACCGCGTGCCCGTCGACCCGACCCGCACCGCTGCCCCAGTTCCAGATGATCTGGTACGGCCAGCGCCCGCGACCGTGGTCGAGGGCCGCCCAGGTGTCGTCCGCGTCGAAGTCGTGCTGCACCCCATCGGCCCGGACCCAGCCCCGGGCGGGCAGGGCGGTGTCCTTCACCGTGTACTGGAACAGTCGGTCGGTCCACGGCACTACGACACCGAGGGACTCGTGCCCCGCGGGTCGCTCCACCCTGACCCGGGCGTGCACCCGGTTGGTTTGGACGTACATCGTCAGCCCGGTCGGTGCCGGGACCAGCGCCACCCGCAGGTTCGCCGTGACCACCCGCACCGATTCGGCACCCGATCGATCGGGCAGCCGCAAACGGGCGAAGGGCACCAGGGCCGACTCGGTGATGACCGTGCCGTCGGGGCCGCGGTACCAGACCGAGTGCAGCGCGGCGTAGTCCAGGGTGCTCACCGTGACCGCGAGGATCTGCTCGTCGTCCTGGACGGCCCAGTACTCCCAGCGCTTCGTCCGTCCCCAGCCCCGCAGATTGGACCGGTGCAGCGGGCGCCGCGTCCAGCCGACCGCGGCCGGATTCAGCCGGCCGTCGGGCTGGCACAGATCGACCGGCTCGGTGATCTCGGGAAGTCCGTTCATGCCTGCGCTCCAGGTTTCGACTCCGTCGGCGTGATACCAGGCAGCAGCGGCAGCCAACCACTCAGGTCGCTGCGCTCACCGCTGGCGTGGACCCAGCCAGTCGCGACCGCATCCCCCCAGGCGAGCTCTCCGGTGGCGAGCAGCAGCCAGGTCCGGGGGTCGGTCTCGACGACGGCCGGCGGGGTGCCTCTGCGGTGCCGCGCACCCGGGATCGCCTGCACCGCAGCGAATGGCGGCACGCGGACCTCGACGCTGTGCCCGGGCGCTGTGGTCGCCAGCAGCCCCAGCGTGTACTTCACCGCTGACTTCTCGGCCACGCGTCGTGGCGCTTGGCCATCGGCGTACGCGGCCAGGCACACCATGACCGCAGCCTGACCCGTTCCCGCAGCGAGCTGTGGTTCGGGAAACAGCGGTTCGGGCGACATGCGGCCCACCGTACGAGGACTCATTCGTCCGCCGAGCGCCCACCCGGCTCGACGAGGGCGCGGGCGCTCACGGGGCGTAGAGGGAGTTCAGGACCGCCTCGTAGGCCTGGTGGACACCGCGACGCTTGAGTTTCATCGTGGCGGTCAGTTGCGCGGAGTCGGGCTGCCACTCATCGGCGAGCACCGCGAAGCGCTTGATGCCCTCCGCCTGCGAGACGTGGGTGTTGACCTGCGCGACGAGTGCGTCAAGTTCGGCCCGTACCGACGGGTGCTCCGCCATTTCCGCGAGCGTCGGCTTGCCGATGTCGTGCTGGGCAGCCCATAGCGGCGCAGTGTCCGGGTCGAGGACGAGTAGCGCCACCAGGTATGGCCGACCGTCCCCGGCAACCAGCGCCTGGCCCACCAGCGGATGGCTCTTCAGCCTGGCCTCCAACTGCGCGGGCGGGATGTTCTTCCCGCCGGCGGTGATGATGAGTTCCTTCTTGCGGTCCACGATGCGCAGGTCGCCGTCGTCGGTCCAGACGCCGATGTCGCCGGAGTGCAGCCAGCCGTCGGCGTCGAACGTGTCCGCCGTCCGCTCGGGGTCGTCCAGGTAGCCACGGGCGACGATACCCCCGCGGCACAGCACCTCGCCGTCGTCGGCCAGCCGAACCTCGGCTCCCGGCCAGGGTTTGCCCACGGTTCCCGGTACGGCTTCGAAGGGTGACCAGGTCATCCCACCGGTGTTCTCGCTCATCCCGTACACCTCGGAGAACGGCACCCCGATGGCCCGAAAGAACTGCGCCACCTCGACTGGAAGTGGCGCGGCCCCGGAGAAGGCGATCACGGCTTCGTCCAGACCCACGGCCTGACGAACCGGCCGAAATGCCACTGGCTCCAGGGCATCGCGCTGTGTCTGCAGCGCGGCGGGGACTTCGCCGGCGCGCTGGGCCTCGTCGAACGCCTGGCCGAGTTTCAGCGCTTGCTCGAAACCGGTGGACCGCTCCGATCCGGCGGCGGCAACCACCGCGGTGATCCCGCTGCGCAGTTTCTCCCAGACCCGGGGCGGACCGAACAGAACGTGCGGGCGCACGGCTCGCAGATGCTCGGCGAGCAGCAACTGGTCGGCGCAGGTGGTGACGGTGCCGCGCAGGAACAGCCATGAGTAGTGCGTGACCATGCGCTCGGCGATATGAGCCATCGGCAGGTACGACACATAGCGAAGGCCGATCGGGTAGGAGCCCAACAGCGGCAGTTTGACATGCGGTTGGTCGGCGAACTGCTCGGCCAGGCCGCTGCCGGCGACGTACAGCGCGTATCCGGCGACCTGCCAGGCGACATTCCGGTGGTCGAGCATGACGCCCTTGGGGTTTCCAGTGGTCCCCGACGTATAGATGACAGTGACCAGGTCGTCGGGCTGCTGGTCGACCGCCAGCGCGTGCAGATCGGCGGGGGCGGACTCCAGCAGAGCGGCCCAGGGCCGGGTCTGTTCGGGCAGTTCCGCGGGTGGCTCGACCACCACGACGTCGCGGAGGTCCGCCAGACTGCTGCGCACGGATTCCAGTCGCGCCAGGAACTCGGCGTCGTCCACGATCACCACACCGGCCCGGCTGTGGCCGACGATGTACTCGATCTGCTCGGGTGCCGAGGAGTTGTAGATGCTGATCGGGGTCGCCCGCAGGAACACGGTCGCCAGGTCCGCGATGTGGAACTCCGGCCGGTTGCGCAGCATCAGAACCACCCGGTCACCCGGACCGACACCCAGGGCACGCAGGGCCGTCGCAACGCGAGAGACCTGATCCGCGAGCTCGCCCCAGGTCAGCTCGAGCCACGCGTCGCCGGCCCCCTGCTCGCCGGGCCCTTTCCGGCGCAGGGCCACCGCCTCGGGGTGGTCGCGAACTGCGTCAAGTAACCACCCGGTGACCAGGGTGTGCTTACCGAACTGCGCCAGCAGGGCTGGGTCGAGCTCTGGTTCATCGTCGGCGAACGGTCCGGGCGCGGTGCCGGTCGTCGGCGCGTTCAGGCTTCCATCCGTCATGCGCGGACGTTACGACGCGACCTCATGATCGTGCGGTTGATCAGTGAGATCGCTGTGCGGGTCAGCCGAATAGGGCGGGCAGGGTCGACTCGTGGGCCGTCCGCAGCTCATCCAGGGTCCAGCTGATGGTGCCCGACCAGGTGTTGTCCAGCTGCAGGACCTGGGTGCCGATCGGGTGGCCGGCGTCGGCGCCGAGGCCAGAGTCGACTACGCCGATCCGAGCGTGCGGGAAGCCGCGGGCGGCGCACATGTCGGTGAACCGCAGTTCCTCCGAGCGCGCCACGACCACGATCGCCCGGGTGGCCGACTCGGACAGGCAGAACACGAACGGGTCCACGCCGTCCGGCACCCACACCCGGGCACCGACTCCGGACCGCAGCGCCATCTCCACCAGTGTCTGGATCGCGCCCCCGGCAGAGACGTCGTGGCCCGCGGTGAACATGCCGTCGCGTGATCCCGCGACCAGGATCTGGCCTAGCACCCGTTCGGAATCCAGGTCAAGGATCGGCGGTAGCCCACCGAGATGGTCGTGCACCTCGTGCGCCCAGGCCGACCCGCCGAGCTCGTCGTGGGTGGCGCCCAACAGATAGATGAGTTCGCCGTCGGGTCCCCAGGCGATGGGCGTACGCCGTTCCACATCGTCCAGGACGCCGAGCACCCCGACCAGCGGAGTCGGATGGATCGCCGTGCTTCCCGTGGAATTGTAGAAACTCACGTTGCCGCCGGTGACCGGGACACCGAGGTGCTGGCAGGCATCGGCCAGTCCGGTGACCGCGCGTTCGAACTGCCACATCACCGCGGGATCCTCCGGCGACCCGAAGTTCAGGCAGTTGGTGACCGCCAGCGGCACCGCACCGGCGACCGCGACGTTTCGGTAGGCCTCAGCCAACGACAGTTGCGCTCCTGCATAGGGGTCCAGCGCCGCCCAGCGGCCGTTGGTATCGGTCGCCAGCGCGACCCCTAGACCGGTGTTCTCATCCACCCGGATGACACCGGCGTCCTCGGGCTGGGCCAGAACCGTGTTGCCGCGGACATAGCGGTCGTACTGCGAGGTGACCCAACTCTTGCCGCACAGGTTCGGGCTCGCCACCATGCGCAACACGGTGTCACGGAGTTCCCCATCGGTCCTGGGCCGGGCTAGCCGGTCCGGGGTGTCGCGCACGAGCGCGTCCTGGGTCGCCGGTCGCGCGTACGGACGGTGATAGACCGGACCCTCGTGCGCGACGGTCCGCGGGGGCGCGTCCACGATGCGCTCGCCGTGCCAGTCAATCGTCAGGCGGCCGTTGTCGGTGACCTCCCCGATCACCACTGCCTCGACATCCCAGCGCACGCAGATCGCCATGAATGCGTCGAGGTTCTCCGGCGTCACTATTGCGCACATGCGTTCTTGCGACTCGCTCATGAGGATCTCCTCAGGAGACAACGTCGCATCACGCAGCGGCGCGCGGTCCAGCCAGACGTGCATGCCGCCCTCGCCGTTGCTGGCGAGTTCGCTGGTGGCACAGGAGATCCCGGCACCGCCGAGATCCTGGATGCCCTCCACCAGCCCGGCGTGCAGGACCTCGAGGCTGCACTCGATAAGAACCTTCTCCATAAACGGGTCGCCGACCTGGACGCTGGGCCGCTTCGCCGGGCCGTCCGCCTCGAAGGTCTCGCTAGCGAGTACGGAAACCCCGCCGATTCCGTCGCCGCCAGTACGGGCGCCGTACAGGATCACCAGATTGCCCACCCCACGGGCGCTGGCCAGGTGAATGTCCTCGTGCCGCATGGTTCCGACACACAACGCGTTGACCAGTGGGTTTCCGGCATAACTCGAGTCGAAGACGAGTTCCCCGCCGATGTTCGGCAAACCCAGACAGTTCCCGTACCCGGCCACCCCGGCGACCACCCCCGGCAGCACCCGGTGGGTGTCCGGAGCATCGGCACGCCCAACCCGCAACTGGTCCATGACCGCCACCGGGCGAGCGCCCATCGACAGGATGTCCCGCACGATCCCGCCCACCCCGGTCGCCGCACCCTGATACGGCTCCACGTAGGACGGATGGGTGTGGCTCTCGACCTTGAAGGTCACCGCCCACCCGTCGCCGATGTCGACGACGCCGGCGTTCTCGCCCATCCCGACCAGCAGCGCTTCGGTGGCCGGCTTCTTCTCGCCGAATTGCGCCAGGTGGACCTTGGAGGACTTGTACGAGCAGTGCTCGCTCCACATGACGCTGTACATCGCCAACTCGCTGCTGGTGGGGCGGCGGCCGAGGATGTCCCGGATACGTTGGTACTCATCGGGTTTGAGCCCGAGTTCGGCGAAGGGCTGCGGCCGGTCCGGATCGCCGGCCGCCTGCTCGACGGTGTCGATGCTCATGCGCTGACCGATGACTCTCGCAGCGTCACTCATGACGTACTCACCAAACTGCCCAGCACTGAGGCGAAGAAACCCAGCCCGTCGGTGCTCGGTCCGGTCAGTGGTTCCACCGCGTGCTCGGGATGCGGCATCAGACCGACGATGTTTCCCGCCTCATTGCGGATGCCAGCGATGTCGCGGCGGCTGCC
>JBBQYX010000029.1:0-35132 GCA_038208295.1 Candidatus Nanopelagicales bacterium
CGAGGCTGGCTACCAGGACTTCGCAGACCGGTTCAACCCCATCCTCGACGTATTCGACGAGCAGGGTGTCCGGTTCGCACACGAGGTACACCCGTCCGAGATCGCCTATGACTACTGGACCACCGTACGAACCCTGGAGGCGATCGACCACCGGCCGGCCTTCGGACTGAACTTCGACCCCAGTCACTTCGTCTGGCAGGACCTCGACCCGGTCGGTTTCCTGTGGGACTTCAAGGACCGGATCTACCACGTCGACTGCAAGGAGTCCCGTAAGCAGCTCAACGGCCGTAACGGCCGGCTCGGCTCCCATTTGCCGTGGGCCGACCCGCGACGTGGATGGGACTTCGTGTCCACCGGCCACGGGCACGTCCCGTGGGAGGACATCTTCCGGATGCTCAACGCGATCGGTTACGACGGCCCGATCTCGATCGAGTGGGAGGACGCCGGCATGGACCGCCTGCACGGCGGCCCCGAGGCGCTGGAATTCATCAAGCAGTTCAACTTCACCCCGCCCGACGCGGCGTTCGACGCGGCGTTCTCTTCGGGCGAGTAGGGCAGCTCCCACAGCAACACGAGGTCGTCTAGCGCCGACCGGCTCGGTCACCCCCGACCGAGCCGGTCGGCGTCTTACTCAGTCGAACCGACCTGGTCGTCGACCCGCAGAGCGCCGGGAGCCTTTGTCGAATTGTGACCCGCACGGATGCCGCTCGAGTGGGGATCATGATGGGCGCGGTGGCACAGTCGAGGGCGTCAGAGCAGGTGTACCGGCGTGGCCGGTCGGATGAGGGAGTGGCCGGATGGCACATGGCATGCGGATCGCGATGGCGGCGCTGGTGACCGGCGCAGTCGTTGCCACCACGGTGGGGGTGGCGGTGCCGGCGCAGGCGAAGGCGCCGGCGGGGCGATTCGCGGTTGGGGACTCGGTGATGCTCGGTGCGAAGTCGGCGTTGAGCGCTCCCGGAAGGGGTTTCCGGGTCGATGCGAGCGTCAGCCGCCAATTCGACAAGGCCGACAACGTGCTACGCGCCAAGCGGTCTGCGCTGCCGGCCAACGTCGTTGTCGCCCTCGGCACCAACGGCACCGTGCGACTGTCGGACTGCAAGGCGGCGGTGAACGTCGCCGGCCCGTCTCGGCGGGTGTTTCTGGTGACCAACAAGGTGCCTCGCTCGTGGCAGAACTCCAACAACCGCACGCTGCGGCAGTGTGATGCCGCCTTCCCGGCCAGCCGGGTCTATGTCGTGGACTGGTATTCCTACGCAACCAGGAACCGCGTGGCCTTCGCCCGGGACGGCTTCCATGTCGGCGGTGCGGCAGCCCGTGCGTACGCGGCCCTCATCGACGCGGCGGTCGATCGCTACGGCATCCGCTGAGCCCACCACCCGTTAGCTCGCCAGGGGCCGGCTCCGCCAGTCGCAGATCCACCGGCGCGCGCCTCGCCCGCCACAGGGTCGCCGGTTGAGTCCTGTGGCCTTCCTGACAGGCCGGGCAGTTGGTCCCGTGGCGGGTGACGGATGTCCGTATCCGCGCGGCCCTCCTCTAGGGCACCCTTGGCTTACGACTTACGCATCCGGCGTGCCGTCGCCGGGTGTCCCAGCCACCCCCAGGAGAGCAACGACACCATGACAGTCGCCGGCCTCGACAACGCCCCCACCCGCAACAAGAAGCTGCTCGAGTGGGTCGAGGAGGTGGCCACTCTCACGCAGCCCGACCGGGTCGAATGGTGCGACGGTTCGCAGGAGGAGTGGAACCGCCTGACCCAACGGCTGGTCGACGGCGGGACATTCATCCGCCTGAATGAGGAGTTGCGCCCCAACTCTTTCCTGTGCCGCTCCGACCCCTCCGATGTCGCGCGGGTCGAGGACCGTACCTTCATCTGCTCGCTGCGCGAGGAGGACGCCGGCCCGACGAACAACTGGTCGGACCCGGGGGAGATGAAGGACCGGCTCAAGGGCCTGTTCGCGGGCTGCATGCGCGGTCGGACCATGTATGTGATCCCGTTCTCGATGGGCCCCCTCGGCTCGCGCATCTCCCAGATCGGTGTGGAGATCACCGACTCGGAATACGTCGTCGTGAACATGCGAATCATGACCCGGATGGGTCAGGCGGTCCTGGACCTGCTCGGGGAGGACGGCGACTTCGTACCGGCGCTGCACTCGGTGGCCTTCCCGCTGGTCGACGCCGACGGCAACAGCCGGGCGGACGTGGCGTGGCCGTGCAACGACACCAAATACATCGTGCACTTCCCGGAGAGCCGGGAGATCTGGTCGTACGGGTCGGGCTACGGCGGCAACGCGTTGCTGGGCAAGAAGTGCTTCGCGCTGCGGATCGCTTCGGTGATGGCCCGCGACGAGGGCTGGTTGGCCGAGCACATGCTGGTGCTGAAGCTCACCGCGCCGGACGGCGACGTCAAGTACATCACCGCCGCGTTCCCCTCCGCCTGCGGCAAGACGAACCTGGCCATGCTGGAGCCGACCGTCCCAGGCTGGAAGGTTGAGACCGTTGGTGACGACATCGCCTGGATGCGGTTCGGGGACGACGGTCGGCTGTATGCCATCAACCCGGAGGCCGGTTTCTTCGGTGTCGCACCTGGTACGGGCATGCACACCAACGCCAATGCGATCCGGTCGCTGTACGCCAACTCGATCTTCACCAACGTCGCTCTGACCGACGAGGGCGATGTGTGGTGGGAGGGCATGACCCAAGAGACCCCGGCGCACCTGATCGACTGGAAGGGCCGCGACTGGACGCCGGACAACGGCGAGCTGTCGAGCCACCCGAACTCCCGGTTCACCGCACCCGCATCGCAGTGCCCGTCGATCGCGCCCAACTGGGAGGACCCGGCCGGTGTGCCGATCTCGGCGATCCTGTTCGGGGGCCGTCGAGCCACCAACGTCCCGCTGGTCACCGAGGCTCGCGACTGGAGCCACGGAGTGTTCCTGGGTGCGACGACGTCCTCGGAGATGACCGCCGCCGCGGTCGGTGGGATGGGTCAGCTGCGCCGCGACCCGTTCGCGATGCTGCCGTTCTGTGGCTACAACATGGCCGATTATTGGGGGCACTGGCTGAAGATCGGCGCCCAGGCCGACCCAGCGAAACTGCCGCGCATCTACCAGGTCAACTGGTTCCGTAAGGACGCCGACGGCACGTTCATCTGGCCCGGCTTCGGCGACAACTCCCGGGTCCTGGCCTGGATCGTGGAGCGGGTCGAGGGCAAGGGCGAGGCAATCGACTCACCGATCGGCGAGCTCCCCCGGCCGGGTGCACTGTATGTCGACGGGCTGGACCTGACCGACGCCCAGCTCGAGGAAATGTTCAAGGTGAACCCGGAGGCGTGGCTGGCTGAGTGCGACCTGACCGCGGAGTATTTCGCTCAGTTCGGTGACCGAGTTCCCAAGGCGCTGTACGACGAGCTCGATGCGCTGCGCGCCCGCCTGGTGGCGGCCAAGTCCTGAGCCAGCATCGACAGCGACGGCCCCGGCAACCTGGTGGTTGCCGGGGCCGTTCTCTGTGTCGTCCTGATTCGGACAGGCTCAGCTGGGCCGGCCATCCGCAGCCGCGTCGGCATCCCGTAGCCGGGGCCTGACATCGACGACGTACACCACGACAATGACGAGGCTGGCGATCCAAGCGAGCACCCGACCGGTGTTCTCCTCACCGGGCCGCCATACGCCATTCCAGATTTGCAGCACCATGGCAGCAGCGAACGTTGTGAGCCAGACGCCGCGGAACAACCGATCGGCGATGCGATAGGTCAACGCCGGCCATCTCCAGGCGTCGTAAAACGACCACGCGAACAGCGCCAGAGAGCCGTAGCCCAGGAGCAACGCGACCCAGGGCCACGGCTCGCCACCCACTGCGGACTCTCCCTAAATCGTTGTGTCGACCTGGTGCCTCAATCGCCGATGGTGGCCACCATCACGGCCTTGATGGTGTGTAGCCGGTTCTCCGCCTGGTCGAAGGCGATGTTGGCCGCCGACTCGAAGACGTCATTGGTGACCTCGAGGCCGTTGGTCAGGCCCGTCTTATCGGCGATGTCCCGACCCACCACGGTGTTGGTGTCATGGAAGGCCGGCAGGCAGTGCATGAACTTCGCGTTCGCCTTACCGGTGCTGCGCAACGCCTCAGCGTTCACCTGATACGGCTTGAGCAGGTCGACCCGCTCCAGCCAGACCTCCTTGGGTTCGCCCATGGAGACCCACACGTCGGTGTGGACATAGTCCGCGCCGGACAGCGCCTCGTCAGCGTTCTCGGTGAGCGTCACCCGAGCCCCGGAGGCGGCCGCCCGCTCATGCGCCGCCGCCTGCACCTCATCGGATGGCCACAAGTGCTTGGGGGAGGCGATACGCACGTCGGCGCCCATGATGGCGCCCATCACCAGCAGCGAGTTGCCCATGTTGGAGCGAGCGTCGCCCAGGTAGGCGTAGGTGATCTCCTGGACCGGACGCCCCCGACCGTGCTCGATCATGGTGAGGAAGTCGGCCAGCATTTGGGTGGGATGCCACTCGTCGGTGAGACCGTTGAAGACCGGCACATCGGAATACTCGGCCAGTTCCTCCACCATCGATTGGGCCTTGCCGCGGAATTCGATGCCGTCGTAGAAACGGGATAGCACCCGCGCGGTGTCGGCGGTGGACTCTTTGTGGCCCATTTGCGAAGACTGCGGGTCCAGATAGGTCACCTGGGCGCCTTGGTCGTAACAGCCCACCTCGAAAGCGCACCGGGTCCGGGTCGAGGACTTCTCGAAGATGAGGGCGACGTTCTTTCCCGTCATCCTCCTGACCTCGGTGCCGGAATACTTGGCACGCTTGAGGTCCCGGGCGAGGTCGAGCAGGAAGGCCAGCTCGGTGCTGGTGAAATCGAGTTCCTTGAGGAAATCGCGGTGACGCAGGTTCACGGGCATGCGGTTCTCCTGTTTTGTCGGTCGCTCGGTCGCTCGGTCGCTCGGTCGCTCGGTCTCAGGCCACAGGGTCGCGCTCAATGGGACAGGTCATGCAGCGCGGGCCACCGCGCCCCCGACCGAGCTCGGACCCCACGACGGAGATGATCTCGATACCCTCGTCGGTGAGATACTTGTTGGTCGTGGTGTTCCGCTCGTACCCCATGATCTTGCCTGGCGAGATGGCCAAGAAGTTGTTGCCGTCGTCCCATTGCTCGCGCTCGGCGCCACGGGCGTCGATGGGGGTTTTTAGGACCCGAACCTTCGGCACTCCGATCGACTCAGCGACAACCCCGAACAGATCGAAGTTCTCCTTCACCGAATAGTCGCCGCTGGTACCTTTCGGGGTGAGTACGAAGGTGCGCAGAGTCTGGTCAAGATAGGGATAAACCGAGAACGCATCGCCATCGACCATGGTCATAGCTGTGTCGAGGTGCATGAAAGCTCGCGCCTTGGGCAGCTCGGCGACAATGACCCGATTGACCATCCCGGAACGGAAATACTGCCGGGACAGGATCTCCACGCCCTGGGGTGTCGTCCGCTCACCCATACCGATGAGGACCGCGCCGTTGCCAATGACGACGATGTCGCCGCCTTCCACGGTGGCCGGTTCGTGCACCTCATCGTCATTGCCGTAGTAGAAGTGCAGGCCGGCATCAGCGAACAGCGGGTGGAAATTCCAGACGATCCGGGAATGCAGAGTTTCCCGTTTCCGCGCCGCTTTAGCCATCGGGTTGACCGACAGACCCCCATAGGCAAAGGCGGTGTTATCCCGCTGGAAAAGATGGTTAGGCAACGGCCGAAGCAGGAAATCCTCGTCTTCGAGGTGGTCCAGCAGGAGGCTCTCGGTGTCCGGCAGGTGGATGTCGCGCTTGAGGATCCCGCCGATCATCACGGTGGCCAGCTGCTGGGGGTCGTACTCGTCGATGAGGTCATCGAGCGGTCCGTCCAGCGCGGGGCCGTACCGGGTGGCGGTGGTGAGCCGTTCCTTCAGAAAGTCCCGCGCTCCGGGCTGCTCGAGGGCCTCGCCCAGCAACTGGGAAAAATAGTGCACCGTCACTCCGTTGTCGCGGAGTTGTTGGGCGAATGCGTCGTGTTCCTCACGGGCTCGCGCCGCCCACATCACGTCGTCGAACAGCAGGTCATGTACGTTCGTGGGGGTCAGGCGAGACAGCTCCAAGCCCGGTCGGTGCAAAACCACCTGGTGCAGCTGGCCGACCTCGGAGTCAACGTGGAACGACATGGCCTTCCCTTCTATTTAGGTATGCGCATGGCCTGCGTAGCAACATAAGTCATCCCCATGTGCCTCAGCCCTGTTCCTTGCGCTTGCCGGATGCCTGGGTCACTAAACCTACGCCGTTGCAACGTCGGGGCACACGGACAACTTTAGTCTCGAGCGCGGCGGCCTGAGACGTTGATCACCCCCTTTGCGGGCCGGCATGACGTTTTGGGGTGGCGACAGAGCGTCGTGGGACTGCTAGAACTACATCGTTGCCTCCACGGAAGGTTGTCCGATGGCTGTCGATACTGCGTCTCCCGCACCGACGAAGCGCAAGTTCCGCTTCCCGACGGCTTTCACCGTCCTGTTTTTCGTGCTGCTGATCGTCTGGGGCCTCACGTTCGTCATCAAGCCCGGCTCCTACGCCTACGTCAGCTGTGACGGGGACGGCGCCAAACCGATCCCCGGCACGTACGAACAGGTGCAGGTCGACCTGTCGTTCACCGACCGGCTCTATGACCTACTGCTGTCTCCGGTCAACGGCCTCTACGGCATCCGGGGGACGGCCACAGCGGTGGACCCGCAGCCCACTGAGCTCGCCGCCGAGGCGCAGGCCATCTGCGGTGCAGGCGTGCCCGCCGAGATCGTGAGTCCGCCCGGCGCCACCGGACCGTATGAGTCCGGTGACCTCGTCGGCGCGGTCCAGGTGTTCTTCTTCGTGCTGGCGATCGGCGCCTTCATCACGGTCACGATCAAAACCGGAGCTTTGGACGCAGGCATCGCCCGGGTTACCCACCGGTTCCGGAAACGCGGCACTGTGCTGATCATCATCTTGATGACGATCTTCTCGATCGGCGGGACCACATACGGCATGGCCGAGGAAACCTTGGGGTTCTACGCCTTACTCGTGCCCATCATGGTCGGCCTCGGCTTCGACCGCATGGTGGGCGCGGTCACGATCTTGCTCGGGGCCGGTGTCGGCACCCTCGCCTCGACGGTCAACCCGTTCGCCACCGGGGTCGCCTCGGCGGGTGCTGGGATCCAACTCGGCGAGGGCATCGGGCTTCGCCTGCTGATGTTCGTGGTCCTGACCGTGATCACCGTCCTGTACGTACTGCGCTACGCCCGACGCGTCAAGGCGGACCCGTCGAAGTCGCTGATACCGGCTGGATCCGGAGGGGGCGGCGATGTCGAGGAGATGTCGGCTGCGGCCATGCAGGAGCCACCGCCGATGAGCGGTCGCCAGCAGGCGGTCATGTGGATCTTCGCCCTGACGTTTGTCCTGATGATCTTCTCGGTGATCCCCTGGGGCGACTTCTTCCCGTCGTGGGCCGCGCCGCTGTCCAAGATCTTCATGCCGTGGTATTTCCCCGAGCTCGCCTCCCTCTTCCTGATCGCTTCCATTGTGGTGGGCCTCGTCGGCGGTCTGGGCGAGGAGAAGATGGTCAACGGCATCGTGCAGGGCATGGGCGATTTCATGGGTGCGGCGCTGATCATCGCGATCGCCCGCGGTGTCACGGTGATCATGAACAACGCCGGCATCACCGACACGGTGCTGCACTCGCTGGAGAGCATCGTGGCCGGGCTGTCCGCGGCCCTGTTCGCGGCAATGATGTACGTCGTCAACATTCCGCTGGCGTTCCTGGTGCCCTCGTCCAGCGGCCATGCCACCCTCGCCATGCCGATCATGGCGCCGCTCGGGGACTTCGCCGGGGTAAGCCGATCGATCGTGGTGACGGCCTACCAGTCGGCGTCCGGCTGGGTGAACCTGTTCACCCCCACCTCGGCGATCGTGATGGGTGGCCTCACCCTGGCCAAGGTGGGTTACGAGCGATATCTGCGCTTCGTCTGGCCGCTGCTGGTGATCCTCTTCGTCGCCATCTGCGCCTTCTTGGCGCTCGGCGTGGCCGTACCGGCGCTGGGTGGTACGTGAGGTCTGAGGCGTTAGGTCTCAGGCGATACTCACGCGCCTGCGCTGCGCTCGGGCGACGGGCCCGCTGCACCTGCTTGCTCAGGCGATACTCACGCGCCTTCGCTGCGTCGGTTCCGCGGCCCCTGCCCTCGCTGCGCTCGGGCGACGGGCCCGCTGCACCTGCTTGCTCAGGCGATACCGAGGGCCCCCGGCGACACCGCGTCGGCGATGTCATCGGCGCACATGCGTGCGCCCTCACCGCGCGAGCGGGGGTAGTGGGACAGGGCGATCCGTACGTAGATCCGTTCGCGGTCCTCCTCGGTGAGGCCGCCCCAGACTCCGTAGGGCTCGCGGGCCCGGATGGCGTAGTCGGCGCACTCCACCCGCACACTGCAACGGGCGCAGACCGACTTGGCGGCTCGATCCCGGCGCACCCGCGACAGGCCGCGCTCATTTTGCGGATGGAAGAACAGGGCAGTCTCGACGTCGCCACAGGCGCCGTGGTCCTGCCAGTTCCAGGTTGCATCCTTCGGCACCTGAGCCAGCGGTTGCTGAGGCATCCCGACCTCCGTGGGACTACTGTGGAAACTCGCGACGCCTCCCCAGCGCCGCCGCTTCCCGATTTAGTTGTCAACCCCGGACAACAGTGCAGACGTTACGCAGCGTGCGCGGCCCAGCCATCAACCGTCCGGACCGAACCGTCACGCCCTGCGACCATTACATATCGCTCTGTGTCACCAGGTCTGCCGAGAAGCGCGCCACGGGTGGTTCGTAGCGTTTTCTCGACGGTTTTTGGGGGGACCGAAGTCCATCGAGACCGGTTCCTGGTCGCCGAAGTGGTCGCCAAGTGGTTGCCAAGTACGGGCGCCAGGCCCTCCCGGCGCCGTCCCCTGACAGTCACGCTGTGGCGCGACGGGTCCAGCAATCGCCCGCTGACCACCCAGTGAGTGTCACGATGCGTCGCATGGCGGATATCGGGGACGGCGACGCCTTTCCTCCGGCGGACCTGCCACCGGCAGCCGGCCGGCTGCTGGTGGCGACGCCGGTCATCACCGAATCACCCTTCGCTCGTGCTGTGGTGCTGCTGCTCGACCACGACGCGGACGGCAGTGTCGGGGTCGTCCTCAACCGTCCGACCGGGGTGGGCGTGGATGCCGTCCTGCCGGGCTGGGGGGCGCACCTGACCGGTCCGCCGGTCGTCTTTCAGGGTGGCCCAGTGGCCCTGGACAGCGCGCTGGGCGTCGCCGCGGTTCCCGTTGTGCCGTCCACACAGTTGCCGCCCGGACTGCGCCCATTGGAATCGACCGGCGGATCGGGCTCCAGCCTCGGCCTAGTCGACCTCGACGCGCCGCCGGACGAACTGGGCAGGCTCGTCCCCGCGATGCGGATTTTCGTGGGTTACAGCGGCTGGGACGCAGGACAGTTGGTCGAGGAGGTGGCGCAGGGCGCTTGGGTCGTGGTCGCCGCCGCCCCCGACGACGCGTTCACCGTCGATCCCGAAGGCATGTGGCGAGCCGTACTGCGCCGCCAGGCCGGTGCTGCCGCCCTGCTGTCGACGTATCCTGACGATCCATCGCAGAACTAGGCGTTGACGCTCAGCGCACTCCTGCTGGGTCGGACCGGGGCGCCTACACTCGCCGTCATGACGGT
Organism: Candidatus Nanopelagicales bacterium; assembly: GCA_038208295.1. Lineage (GTDB taxonomy): Bacteria > Actinomycetota > Actinomycetes > S36-B12 > JBBQYX01 > JBBQYX01. The sequence goes on from JBBQYX010000029.1 coordinate 9,718, forward strand.
GCCGACATCACCCCTGGAGACCCCTGGCCTGTCCGGTGGCACCCTGGTCGAGGAGCGTACGCAACCGGCACCCGGCGATGGTGATCACGAACGTTTCGCGCACTACGTCGACAAGAACAAGATCGTCGAGAGCGCCGTGACGGGCACTCCGGTCGTCGCTTTATGCGGAAAGGTCTGGGTGCCCGGCCGCGACCCGTCGAAATTCCCGATCTGCCCGGACTGTCTGAAGGTCTATCAGGGCCTCCCGCCGGGACGGGGCGACGACGGATCCGACCAGTGAGGACCACCTGAACGAGCAGGGCGGTCGCGAGCAGGTCGGTACGCAGCGGGCCAGCCCCGGGCCAGTCCACAGCGACAATGTCGCGGCGGCCCGAAGCCCGGTCGCACCGGGACCGGTGGACGCACCGCCAGCGAGCATTCTGGACGCCGCGCACCGCTCGATGACCATCGGCCTGACGGCGATCGTCACGCTGATCGCATTCGAGGGCATCGGGGTGCTCACGGCGCTGCCGGTTGCGGCTCGAGCGCTGGATGGTTTGGCGATCTTCGCTTGGGCTGCGAACGCCAATATCGCAGCGGCGCTGCTCGGCCAGGTGGCCGCAGGAACCTGGTGCGACCGGGTCGGCCCGCGCCGGCCGCTGATCGTGGGCGTGATCGGATTCGCCGCTGGGTCGCTGCTGTCCGGCGTGGCGCCCAGCTTCACCATTTTTCTGGTCGGACGTGCTGTGCAGGGTCTCGGCGCCGGCCTGGTGATCGTGGCCATCTACGTGATCATCGGGCGGGCCTATATCGAGGCGATGCGCCCCCGGGTGTTTTCGATCATCTCCGCGGCTTGGGTGCTTCCGGCGATCATCGGGCCGCTGATTGCCGGCTGGCTGGCGGATCAGGTGTCCTGGCGGGCGGTGTTCCTGGCCGTCCTGGTGATCGTGCCCGCTCCCGTCGTCCTGCTCGTGCGGCGCCTCGGTCCGTACCAGGGACCCAATCCGCAGGGCGTGCGATCGGCGACCAGGCCTGCCGCGCGGCCAGGGCGCCGGATGGTGCTGGCGGTGCTGGCCGCGGGTGGTCTCTTGCTGTTCCAGGACGGCGCGCAGCGGCAGGGCCTCACCGGCGGGCTGTCCGCCGCGCTGGGCGTGGCGATGATGGTGCCGGCGTTGCGGCGGCTGCTGCCGCCAGGCACCCTGACCTTTCGTCGCGGCCTCCCGACGGTGATCGCGATGCGCGGGTTGATGGCGGGCGCGTACTTCGGTGCGGAGTCGTGGATTCCGTTGGCCCTGGGTCAGGACCGTGGTGTCTCGACCACGCTGGCCGGGCTGGCGCTGACCGGCGGCGCGATCGGCTGGTCGCTGGGCTCGTGGTATCAGGGTCGCCCCCAGTGGACGGGCGGGGACCGGTCCCGGCTTGTCCAAGGCGGTGTCGCCTGCGTGGCTTTCGCGATCCTGCTGCTGCCGTTGACGATGGTCGATGCTGTCCCGGTGGCGCTGGCCACCGTGGCGTGGGCGATCGGGGCCTTCGGGATGGGTCTGGCGATGGCGTCGGTGGGGACCCTGACCCTGCAGCTGTCCGACCCGGGCGACCAGGGCGTCAACTCCTCCGCCCTGCAGGTCAGCGACTCGGTCGGCTCGGTGCTGCTGGTCGGAATCGGCGGTGCCGTGCACGCCGCCGGGCTCAGCCGCGGCGCCGATCCGGGTCTCACGTACTCGGTCATCTGGTTCCTGATGGCGGCCATCGCGGCGGTCGGAATCGTCCTCGCGGGGCGCATCCGGACCACCTCCACGCGCATCGCCTAAGGTCCTGCCCTCGTGAGCACTTCCGCCGCGTCGCACCTGCCGCCCGCCTTCCCGGACCGGGCCGCGCGGGGCACAGCGCCGCGGCTGCGCGCCTGGCAGGAGGCCGCTCTCGCGGCGTATCTGGACCAGCTACCACGGGACTTCCTCGCGGTAGCCACCCCCGGCGCCGGCAAAACCACGTACGCGCTGCGGGTGGCCGCCGAACTGCTGCATCGCCGGGTGGTCGAGCGGGTCACCATCGTCGCTCCCACCGAGCACCTGAAGACCCAGTGGGCGCAGGCCGCCGCGCGGGTCGGCATCGCGATCGACCCCGGGTTTACGAACACTGCCGGTGTCCTGGGCCGTGACTTCGTGGGCGTGGTGCTGACCTATGCGGGGGTCGCGGCGAACCCGCTGCTGCACCGCCGGCGTACCGAAACGTACAAGACCCTGGTGATCCTCGATGAGATCCACCACGGGGGCGATGCGCTGTCCTGGGGAGATGCCCTGCGCGAGGCCTTCGAGCCCGCGACCCGGCGCCTGTCGCTGACCGGGACGCCGTTTCGCAGTGACGTGGCGCCGATCCCTTTCGTGTCCTACGTACCGGGGGGCGATGGCATTCCACGCAGCGCGGCGGACTACACCTACGGTTACGCCGAGGCATTGCGCGACGGGGTGGTGCGGCCGGTGCTGTTCCTCGCCTACGGCGGCTCGATGCGCTGGCGGACCAGCGCCGGCGACGAGGTCGCGGCGCTGCTGGAGGGCGCTCAGGCCAAGGACGTCACGAAACAGGCCTGGCGCACAGCGCTGGACCCGGCCGGTGAATGGATCCCGGCCGTGCTGCAGGCCGCCGACCGACGGCTGCAGGAGGTCCGTCGACACGTCCCGGACGCGGCCGGGCTGGTCATCGCGGGCGACCAGACCCAGGCACGGGCGTACGCCCGGATCCTGGCGCGGGTCACCGGCCGGCCGCCGGTCGTGGTGGTCTCCGACGACTCCGAGTCTGGGGCGCGGATCGCACAGTTCACGCATGGCGAGGACCAGTGGCTGGTCGCCGTCCGCATGGTCAGCGAGGGCGTCGACGTGCCCAGGTTGATGGTCGGGGTGTACGCGACACCGATCGCCACCCCGTTGTTCTTTGCCCAGGCGGTCGGCAGGCTGGTGCGGGCGCGGCGCAGCGGGGAGACCGCCTCGGTGTTCGTGCCGAGTGTCCCGGTGCTGCTGCAGCACGCGGCCACCTTGGAGGAGCAGCGCGACCATGTCCTCGGTCGGCGGGCCGGCGGTGACTGGCAGGAGGAGGAACTGCTGGCACAGGCCGCCCGCGAGCAGAACACCGCGACGCTGGATCCGCAGGCGCTGCCCTTCGAGGCGTTGGAGTCCACCGCTACCTTCGACCGGGCACTGTTCGACGGGGGTGAGTTTGCGCCCTCGGCCCGCGGCAGTGGGTCGACCGTGGCCGCCGGGTCCCTGGAGGAGGAGGACTTCCTCGGCTTCCCCGGTCTGCTGGAACCGCACGAAGTGACCGCGCTGCTGCGCAGCCGGGCCGGTGCTCCTGGGGCCAGTGCAGCAGCAACGGGCCCACCGCCGCCCACGACCGGATCGACCCCGCCCCCCGCGGCGCACGAGAAGCTGCCCGCGCTGCGCCGCGAACTTAACGACTGTGTCCGGGCCTATGCCCGGCAGAGTGACCGGACACCTGCCCAGGTGCACGCCGAAGTCCGCCGGGCCAGCGGCGGGCCTCCCACCGCACAGGCGTCCGCCGCGCAACTACGCCAACGGCTGGCGATGGTACGGGCCTGGGCCGTCGGCCGTCGCTGACGGCGGATGCTCCGGCGCGGCACGTACGGGAATGCCCGCACGTCCCACATTATCGATGCGGGCCGAATTCCCGCCCCCCCGTGCTCCGGCCCTGCTCGGCGCGCGCCCACGCCCTGTCCGAACCCCTCAGGAGGTGACCGCTGGTGGCGGTCGAGACGGCGCAGACCCTGGACCGTGGCCTTCGCGTCCTGGAACTGCTCGCGGCTACCCCCGCCGGAATCAGTGTCACCGAACTGGCCGCCGCCCTGGAGGTGAGCCGGACCGTGGTCTATCGACTGGTGGCCACCTTGGAGCAGCACGAGCTGCTGCGTCGCAGCAGTGACGGCCGGTGCCGCCTCGGACTGGGGATCGTCGGGCTGGCGCGCTCCGTACACCTGCCGCTGAGGGAGGCCGTGGCGCCGCACCTGCGTCGGCTCGCCGAGGGTGCCGGGGTCACGGCGCATTTCACCGTGGTGGACGGTGCCGACGTGCTGGCGGTGGCTGTGGTTGAGCCGCGCGGGTTCGACGAGCACGTCGCCTACCGGGTCGGAGCCCGGCACAGTCTCGAGCGGGGCGCGGCCGGCCGGGCAGTCCTGGCCGCTCGGCTGGCCGCGGCGCGCGCCACCGCCGCGCCGCCATGGGTGACCTCCGCCGCGGAGGTGCAACCCGGCACCAGTGGCGTGGCTACGGCGGTCCTTGGGGTGCCGGGTCTGGAGGCCAGCGTCGGCGTGCTCGCTATCGGAGTTCTGGACGCCGGCGTCGTCGGACCGCGAGTGGTCCGGGCCGCGCAAGAGGTCACGCGGGCGTTGCGCTAAGGCCCGCGATTTCGCGGGTCCCCCGCGACCGCTGCCAGCAGCGCAGGCTTAGTAACAGCCGTGCACGGTCGCAGCAAGGCCGTCGACGGCGCGCCGTGTGGTCAGCTTGGAAACCCGCTGCGGCCGGTTGTTGACCAGGACGGAGAAAACCTTCAATTGACCGTCAGTCCCGGTCGTCACACCGGACAGCGATACGACGTCGAACAGCGTCCCGGTCTTGGCGAGAACGGCGCCCCGTGCGCAGCGGCTGGGGGCCGTGGTGAAGCGGCCGTTGTGCGCCTTCAAGGTGCCGCTGACGCCCGCAACGGGCAGTGCCCGGCCGAAGTAGATCTGGGCGAGTTCGGGGTGCAGAGGGGAGACCGCCGCCGCCAGCAAACCGGTCAGCGCGGTCGCGGTCAACCGGTCCGAGCGCGACACCCCGCTACCGTCGGCCAGGGCCACTGCGGCGGTCGGCACCCCGAGCTCGATCAGGGTCGCCTGGGCCGCGGCACTGGCCCCGGCCCAGGTGGACGGCAGGCCGCGGCCGAGCGCAACCTGGCGGAACAGGTTCTCGGCCACGTCGTTCTGGCTGACCGTGAGCATCAGCCGGACCGCCGCACCGACGGTGTGCGTGGTGGAAGCGAGCGCAGCACCGCGCCAACTCGCGGACCACACGCGGCCGCCGTACGTCACGGCCAGGCCCGTCGTGGCCAGCCGGGCAGCGAGGTAGCGGCCGGCATCGGTGCCGGTGTCCCAGGAGGACCGCAGGTCGCGGGTCAACGCCCGTACCGGCGCGACCACGCTGGGTTGGTAGCCGCGCCGCCAGCCCGGTGCCGCGGTCGGGGAGGGAAACAGCGAATCGTCGATGCGGACGACCAGCCGCTGCGGCGGGTTCGTACTCGCTCGCAGGGTCTTGGCCGTGCGATAGGCCAGCAGGCGCAGATCCGCCGACGACAGCAGCGGGTCGCCGCCGCCCACCAGGACGACCTCGCTCGCGGAGCGGCCCGCCACGACGGTCGTGGCCAACTGGTGCTGCTCGCCCAGGACGCTCAGCGCACCCGCCGCGGTGACCAGTTTCATGTTGGAGGCGGGAAGCAGGGCCCGGTTGGCGTTACGGGCGACGATGGTGCGACCCGTGGCGGCATCGGCCACCTGGATTCCGACCGTACGGCCCAGCGCAGCGTTGCCCAGCCGACTGCCGATCAGCGTCGCGATCCGGGACTCGGCCGACACACTGGACACCAGGGATCGGCGATCACCCGACAGCGTGGCAACGGCCCGCGACGGGGCGGCTGCGGCGGGCGGGAGCACGACCCTGGGCGCAGACCAGCCCGCGGTCGGATTGACCGGGGTGTCTAGTGGGGCAGCGAGAGCGGGGGTGGCCAGCGCCCCGAGGACCAGCGCACCGGCCACGGTGCTAGCCAATAAATGGGCCAGTGCACCGATAGTGCCCCCGGTGGTCAGGGGCCGGGCCAGCCGACGCCGCGGGTTGCGTGCGGAAACGGACACGAAAAGCGACGAATCGGTCACGGTGCGCATCATGGGCCAACGCGGGTCGGGCCGGTCAAGCCCGCGTCGAAAGTGTCCGCTTTGCGGTGCGAGACGAACGGTTCAGGACGGGTTTCCGCGGTCGTCGACCGGCCTGCTGGCCGCCCGGACCAATGGCAGCACCCGGTGGGGCACCTGGGTGGCCAGGGCGATCACCGAGGAGGCCCGGACGACCCCCGGGACCGCGACGACCGCGTCCAGTACCCGTTGCAGATCGGCGTTGTCCCGACCGACCAAGCGGCAGAGCAGATCGCCCGTACCCGTGATGGTGTGTGCCTCCAGCACCTCGCTGATCCTCCCCAGCTGCGCCCCAACTTCGTCGTGTGAGGTCTGCCGGATCTCCAGGGTGACGAAGGCCGTCACGGCGAAGCCCAGGGCTGCCGGGTCGAGCACCGGGCCCCAAGCCAAGATCACCCCGCGGGCCTCCAGGCGATCGAGACGTGCCTGCACGGTTCCGCGAGCGACGCCCAACCGACGCGACGCCTCCAGCACGCCCACCCGAGGCTCGTCGGAAAACAACTCCAGGATGCGCGCATCCAGAGCATCCACCGGTTGCTGAGGCACGCTCCTCCTGCCTAACTCTGGACGGTTCACCCGAACGTACCCGCCCGGGCATGTGCCAGGGCGACGGTTTCTGCTGAGATGTGCCCATGGCCGCGTGGCAGGACTCCGCAGGTGGCTTTCCCCAGTTTCCGCCGGACTTCGTGTGGGGTGTCGCCACGTCCGCCTACCAGATCGAGGGCGCGCCGAACATCGACGGCAAGGGCCCCTCCGTCTGGGACACGTTCGCGCACCTGCCGGGCAAGATCGTCGACGGCCAGACCGGCGACGTCGCCTGCGACCACTACCACCGCTGGGAGCAGGACCTCGACTTGATTGCGGACCTGGGCGTGGATGCCTACCGGTTCAGTGTGTCGTGGCCGAGGATTTTGCCCAGCGGTAACGGGGCGGTGGAGCCACGCGGGATGGACTTCTACGACCGGCTCGTCGACGAGCTGCTCGACCGCGGTATCGCCGCCTACCTCACCCTGTTCCACTGGGATCTGCCGCAGGCCTGCGAGGACCGCGGCGGCTGGTTGGTGCGGCAGACGGCCGAGGAGTTCGCGGAGTATGCCGGCCTGCTCGGCGAACGCCTGGGTGACCGGGTTGCGGCGTGGATCACGTTGAATGAACCGTTCGTCCACTCGAGTTTTGGTTACAGCTGGGGAGTTCATGCCCCGGGTCGGACTCTTGGGCTGGCCGTCTACCCGGTCGTCCATCATCTGCTGCTCGGACACGGCTTAGCTGTCCAGGCGCTGCGGACGGCAGGCGTCAGCGGCGGTATCGGCATCACCCACAACCTGTCACCAGTCATACCTGCGGACCCCACGGATTCGGCCGACGTAGCGGCTGCCGGAGCCCTGGACGCCTACTACAACAGGCACTGGCTGGACCCGATCCTGATCGGACGTGAACCGGCCGGGATGCGGGACTACTACCAGGGCTCGGACCTGTCCTGCGTCCGAGACGGCGACGCGGACATCATCGCCGAACCACCTGACTTCCTCGGCGTCAACTATTACAACCCGCAGGCGGTCAAGGCCCCCGGGCCGGGAAACCCGATGGGTTTCGCGCTGACGCGTATCGAGGGTGTCCCGCGGACTGGATTCGACTGGCCCATCGTGCCGTCCGGCCTCGCCGAACTCCTGACCGGGCTGCAGCGCGACTACGGGGATGCACTCCCGCCGATCTATCTCACCGAGAACGGCTCGTCGTGGCCGGACGAGCCGGCCTCCGACGGCCGGGTCCACGACACCGCCCGCATCGACTGCCTCGACAGTCATCTGCGGGCGCTTCATGCTGCGATGCAGGCGGGTGTGGACGTCCGCGGCTACTTCGCCTGGACGTTCGTCGACAACTTCGAGTGGGCCGACGGATTCACCCAGCGTTTCGGGCTCGTACGCCTCGACCTCGACAGTCAAAGCCGCATACCCAAGGACTCCTACGACTTCTACCGCTCGATCGTGAGCCGGTGAGTTCGTCCGGGTGCCCGGTGCGGTACGCGGTCACCGCGGTGGTCACGCTGCCCGGCGAGGTTGTCGGGTGGCCGATCCGGTCGGTGCCCTGACCCGCCACCCCACCGCATACCGGACGAATGACTGCGCAGTGCCGGGTCGGTCACCGTTGGACGTTCAGCCGTAGGGACAATCAGCCGACCCGTTGAGTACGTACCCGAAACCGGCGAGCACCGATGAGTGATCCGGTCGATGCTCGCCACCTGCAGTGTGGAGCCTCCAGCATGCCTGTTTTGTCCCCCTTGTCCCGCCTGCGCGCGCCCCGCCGACCGGGCCGCCGCCGGCTGACCGCCGTGGCGGCGACCCTCGCGGTGGTCGCCAGCATCGGCGTGGCCGCCCCGGCCGCCGTGGCCGAGAACGCCCCACCGGTGCCGCCGCGACCCATCGTGTCGGGCTGGTACGGCTACTGGAGCTCCGACGCTGCGGTGGCCTCGCTGATCTCCGGACACGGCGGACTCGTCCCCGAGGTGAACATCTTCTGGTGGTCGTTCGGGGGTGCCGCGAACCCGCTGTGCCTGTACGCCTCGACCAACTGCGGCAAGAAGACCGCGACGCCGTGGATCAATGCGCACTTCGCCGGCCAGCGGGACGCCCTGCACGCAGCCGGGATCAAGGTGTACGCCAGCATCACCGACCTCGGCAGCACCCGTGCCCGGCAGCTGAGCGCCTACCTGGCGACTCCTAGCGGCCGGCAGGCGTACGCGGACCTCATCGCCACCTGGGCCAGCAACGCCCGCGTCGACGGCGTGGACCTGGACTGGGAGAACTTCGCCTTCAACGACGGCCGGGCCACCTGGGACACCACCCGGCCGCGCTGGGTCGACTTCATCGCCCGGCTGTCCACGAGCCTGCACGCCCGTGGGCTGAAGCTGTCAGCCACAGTCCCCGGCGGCATGAAGCCGCTGAACAACGACGGTTCGCCCACCCCAGGGGCCGGCTACTCCGTCTACGCCTGGGACCAGATCGCCGGCTCCGTCGACCGGCTGCGGGTCATGGCGTACGACTACTCCCTGAGTCGCCCGGGTCCGATCGGGCCGAACGACTGGGCCGAGCAGGTCGTGGCCAGTGCGGTCGCCCAGGTGGGTCCGGCCAACGCCGGCAAGGTGTGGATCGGGCAGCCGCAGTACGGCCGCGACTGGGTCGACCGGACCGCGTCCGGCGGCTATGTCACCACCAACTCCCCGATCTGCCCGAAGAACTGGGTTCCCAACGACACCGGTCTGGCCAACGACCGGGTCGACACTGTGCGCCCGGCCGTGGCCCGCGCCCGGGCGGCGGCCGCTGGGGTGACCCCGCAGTGGGACGCGGTCCGCGGTGAGTGGACCTACACCTACACCGCCAGCGTGGCCGGGACCTACGTCTCGGCGACGAACGGGGCGAAGGTGGCGCGCACCTGTACCGCCGTGCGCCGGGTGTGGTTCGGGGACGCCGCCTCGGCGGTCGCCCGGGCCTCGCTGGTGCCGAAGTACAAGATCGGCGGCATCGTCGTGTGGAATCTGGAGGACGTGCAGCCGAACTTCTGGACGGCTCTGGGTGCGTTCTCACAGGCGATCGCCCCGGTGCCCACCAAGGTCGCGGTGAACGCGCCGCGCAGCCTGACCTACGGCGTGCCCGGGCAGGTGACGGCCGTGGCGACCAGCGGCAGTGCGCCGGTGCTTGGTGCGACCGCGACCCTGCAGTGGCGGCCGGCTGGAGCGAACAACTCCAACGCATCCTGGCGCCCGGCGGGCACCGGCATGACGGGGGTGGACGGCTCGGTGTCCTTCGACGTGAAACCGATGGCAGCGGGCAGCTGGCGGGTCGTGGTGGCCGGCGCCCAGACTCGACTCCTGGGGGCAAGTGCGCCGACCGCGGTGGCCGTCGTGCGTTCGATAGTCGCGGCCCGCGCCCCGGTCACGAATCTGACAACCAACGCGCGGGCCCGCATCTACGCCAAGGTGGCTCCTGGCGCTCGGAACCTGTTCGTCCGGGTCGAGCGGCTGTCCGGCAGCCGGTGGGTGGGCGTGTCCCTGGCCCGTACGGATGCCCGCGGCCTGCTCACCGCGGTGGTGCCGCCGACAAACAACCGGGGGAAGGCGACCTACCGCGTGGTCTCGTACGCCAACGGAGCCTTCGCACGCGGATATAGCGGCCCCGTGACGATCGTGTCCGGCTGAGGCAAACAGGGGGTGGGGTCAGCCCAGGCATTGCGGCGGCAGGTCGAACCAGCGCAGCCGCTCGAAGTCGGCCGAGACTGACCCGGGCGTCGGCCCCCTGCTCAGATCGAGTTCCGGGCTCGACGCCAGCAGCGCGCGGGCTTGGTCCAGGTGCTCGGCCAGGACCGATTCAGGGGCGCGGTCCTCTTGCCGGGGATACGTCATCGCGCCGGACTCGTCGTAGCCCACCTGGCGCAGACGCAGCGGCGGCTCGACCGGGCCGTCGTGGTGCCGCCACCGACCACTGGCCGGGTCGAACCGGTAGTCGGTGAGCAGCCGGGACCCGTGCTCGGCGATCAGCAGTACGGCGTCGACCAGATACCCGAACACCGCCTCGGACACGAAGTAGTTCACGCAGACCCGTACCCAACCCGGCTTGATTCCCTCACAGCCACGGGTGATCTCGCGTTCGAACTCGTGGCTGGCATCGGTGTCGATACCGAGCAGCCGATGACCATACGGCCCGGCGCAGGAGCAGCCGCCGCGGCTCTGGATACCGAACAGGTCATTGAGCAGCGCCACCACGTAGTTGTGGTGCAGGTAGTCCCCTGATGGGCTGCGGATGGTGAACGACACGATGGACAACCGTTCGGCGGACAGGTTGCCCAGTACGCAGATGCGCGGGTGCGCGGTCCACGCAGTGACCGCGCGACGGACGAAATCCCGTTCGTGCGCGCGGATGACGTCGACCCCGACCGCTTCCTTGAGCCCGAACACCATTCCGGCGCGGATGGATTCCACGATCGCGGGTGTCCCGCCCTCCTCCCGATGGACCGGATCGTCGAGGTAGACGTGCTGGTCGGCGTTGACGTAGGCAACGGTTCCGCCGCCGACGACATCCGGGACGCTGTTCGTAAACAGTTCCCGGCGGGCCACCAGCACCCCGGGAGTTCCCGGGCCGCCGACGAACTTGTGGGGGGACAGGAACACCGCGTCCTTGCGGGCCAGCGGGTCTGCCGGGTTCATGTCGATCTGGCTGTACGGGCCGGCCGCCGCGAAGTCCCAAAACGCCAACGCCCCGTGCTGATGCAGCACGGTGCTGATCAGTTCGGTGTCGGTGACGATCCCGGTCACATTGCTCGCCGCGCTGAACGACCCGATCCGTATGGGTCGGTCGCGGTAGCGGCCCAGCGCCTGCCGGAGCTGTTCGACGTCGATGTGCCCGTCGGGATCCTCGGGGATCTGGACAACGTCGGCGATGGACTCCCGCCAGGGCAACTCGTTGCTGTGGTGTTCGAACGGCCCGATGAACACGACCGGTCGTTCCTCAGGCGGAATGTGCGCGGACAGCCCATAGCGACTGTCCAGATCGGCCGGCAGCCGGAGGTTGAGGACCCCGATGAGTTTGTCGATGGCCCCGGTGGATCCGGAGCCGGTGAACACCACCACCGTCGAGTCGTCGCCGCCCACCGCCCGGTGGATGATCGATCGGGCGTCCTCGCGCAGCCGGGAGGTCTGCAGCCCGGTCCCGCTGGATTCGGTATGCGTGTTGGCGTACCTCGGCAGCACCTCGGTGCGGATGAAATCCTCGAGGAAATCCAGCGCTCGCCCGCTGGCCGTGTAGTCGGCGTAGGTGACGCGCCGCGGTCCGTACGGGCCGGTCATCAGCTGGTCGTCACCGATGACGCCCGCGCGGATGCGCGCCAGCAGCGGCGGGTCGGACAGGGCGGGGTCTCGCTCGGGAAGGTCGGCCACCTGGGCAGCGTAGGCAGCCGGGACCCGCGGTGACAGCGGGAGGCCGCGGGTCGGGCTCGTGGCAGCATGGACATCGTGAGTCTGTCCCCGGTGGAGCTGGCGCGCCCGGCGTCCGAGACCGACACGTCGACCCAGCACCCCTGGATCACGCTGGTGTGGGACGACCCGGTGAACCTGATGGACTACGTGACGTATGTCTTTATGACGTATTTCGGTTACGCCCGGTCCAAGGCCGAGAAGCTCATGATGGATGTGCACACCAAGGGCCGTGCGGTGGTCAGTGCCGGCAGCCGGGAGGAGATGGAGCGTGACGTCACCGCGCTGCACTCCTACGGGCTGTGGGCGACGTTGAGCAAGGACGACTGAGGTGGCGTTGAGCGGCTTCCGCAGGACGGCGTCGGGCCGGATCACCGTCCGAACCGACGCCTTGGAACGAGTGCTGTTGATGCGGCTGCTGCGCCAGCTGGGCGAGTTCGTCGCCCCGGACCCGACCGCGACGCAGGATCCGCTGGCGCAGTTGGTCGGAATCGATGCGGAGGCGCACAAGCCGCGCGATCCCGCGTTAGCGCGGTTGTTCCCGGACGCGTACACCGACGACCCGGGGGCCGCGGACGACTTCCGCCGGTTCACCGAACGCTCGCTGCGGGAGGGGAAGGCGGCCCACGTCAACACGGCCCTGGCGAGCCTGGAACGCTCCGGCGACAAGTTGACCTTGACGCAGGACGAGGCGCGCGCCTGGTTGGGCACGCTGAACGACCTGCGGCTGACGCTCGGTGCCCGCCTGGGGGTCGACGCCGGCAATGCGGACCTGCTTGCCACCCTGCCCGAGGAGGACCCGCGGGCCGCGCTGGGCCAGGTCTACGACTGGCTGACCTACCTGCAGGGCACCCTGGTCCGCGCATTGATGCGCTGAAATTGATGCGCTGAACCGCTGCGCTGAACCGCTGCGCTGAGCCGCTGCCCCGGTTCGTGGGCCGATGTTGTGTGCGGTCGCTCACGTTGGGTGATTCGGGGGGGCCGTTCCGTGCGGCGGTGCGTACATTCTGCCGGATGAAGCTCACCGTCGTCGGGTCCTCCGGCTCCTTCCCGGGACCGGACTCCCCGGCGTCGTGTTATCTGGTCGAGCACGACGGGCATCGGGTCCTGCTCGACCTGGGCAATGGCGCGCTGGGAGCGGTGCAGCGGTATACGTCGCTGTACGAGATCGACGCCGTCATCCTCAGCCACCTGCACGTCGACCATTGCATCGACGTGTGCTCCTACTACGTTGCGCGGCGCTACCGCCCCGAGGGCCCCGCACCTTTGCTGCCGGTGCTCGGACCGACGGGCACCGGCCCGCGCCTGGCCCGCGCCTACGACCTCCCGCATGAGCCGGGCATGACCGGTGAGTTTGACTTCCGCGACCACCAGCCGGTCACCGAGATCGGCCCGTTCCGGATCAGCACGACCCGGGTGGCGCACCCGGTGGAGACGTACGCCATTCGGGTCGAGGCTGGCGGCCACAGCATCGTGTATTCGGCGGACACCGGCCCCACCCCGGCCCTGGTGGATCTGGCCCGCGGCGCGGACTTGGCGCTGTTCGAGGCCTCGTTCATGGACGGGAACGACAACCCGCCCGGCCTGCATCTGACGGCGGGGGAGTCGGCCGAGCACGCCGCCCGAGCGGGGGTCGGAGAGTTGGTCCTGACCCATCTGGTGGCCTGGAACACCAACGACGTCATCCGGGAGCAAGCGAGTTCGCGGTATGACGGGGCGTTGTCGCTGGCGCAGTCGGGGGACCACTACCGCGTGAGTTGACGACGGTTCGTGGCCCGGTCGAGTGGTCGTCGATCATGCCGGGACGGTGGTGTCAGACCTCGCCGCTAGGGTCGCCACCATGACAGCCGCCACCCCCGGATCGCATCAGCCGCCCCGTGTCGCGCCCCGCTCAGACGGTCGCGCCGACGACGAATTGCGGGCGGTGCGGTTCCACCGCGGCTGGCTGGACCATGCCGAGGGGAGCGTGCTGGTGGAGTTCGGGAAGACCCGAGTGCTGTGTGCGGCCTCGTTCAGCCCCGAGGTGCCCCGGTGGCGACGCGGCGGGGGCAAGGGCTGGGTGACAGCCGAATACTCGATGCTGCCGCGGGCCACGCACACCCGCACCGACCGGGAGTCCGTGAAGGGTCGCCTCGGTGGCCGGACCCAGGAGATCTCCCGGCTGTTGGGCCGGTCGCTGCGCGCCGCGGTCGACGTCTCGGCCCTGGGAGAGAACACCGTGCAGATCGACTGCGATGTGCTGCAGGCCGACGGGGGGACGCGCACAGCGGCCATCACCGGCGCCTACGTCGCGCTGGCCGATGCCCTGACCTGGGCCCGCGGTAAGGGGCTGGTGAAAGCGGACCCATTGCGGGACAGCGTATGTGCGGTCAGCGTCGGTGTGGTCGATGGGGTGCCGCGGTTGGACCTGCATTACGCCGACGACGTCCGTGCGGACACCGACATGAACGTCGTGATGACCGGCTCGGGCACGTTCGTCGAGGTGCAGGGGACGGCGGAGCAGGTGGCCTTCGACCGGGCAACTCTGGATGCCCTGCTCGATCTGGCCAGCGCCGGGTGTGCGGATCTGACCCGACTGCAGCGGGAGGCGCTCGCCGCCGGTTCCGGGACTTCGGCATGAGCGAGTCAACCTCCTCGCGGCGCCAGGTGGTGCTCGCTACGCGCAACCCGCACAAGATCGAGGAGTTGTCACGCATCCTCGGCGTGGCCGACCTCCCGTTGGAGGTCCTGGGGACCAACGCCTTCCCGGGTCTGCCCGACGTCCCCGAGACGGGCACCACGTTCGCGGCCAATGCGTTGCTCAAGGCCACCGCGGTGTGCGCGGCAACCGGGCTGGTGGCGATCGCGGACGACTCCGGCCTGTGTGTCGACGCCCTGAACGGGATGCCAGGCATCCTGTCGGCCCGCTGGTCCGGTCGGCATGGCGCCGACCGGAGCAATCTTGACCTGCTCCTCGCGCAACTCGACGAGGTGCCCGACGAGCGGCGCTCCGCCTACTTCGCCTGCGCCGCGGCGGTCGCTACCCCGGCAGGCGACCAGCGCGTGGTCGAAGCCACCCTGCACGGCTCATTAACCCGGGAGCCGTACGGCCTGCACGGCTTCGGCTATGACCCCATTTTCGTTCCCGACGGCGAGGACCGGACCACCGCGCAGTTGGAGCCGATCGAGAAGGACGCCATCTCGCACCGCGGCAAGGCCTTCCGGGCGCTGATGCCGGTGCTCGCCCAGCTGATGGACGGCACTGTGCCCTAGGCGTTTGTCGTGCTGGTGCTGGTGCTGGTGCTGGTGCGGGAGAAGGGAGTCGAACCCTCACGCCCTCTCGGGCACCGGCTCCTAAGGCCGGCGTGGCTGCCGTTACACCACTCCCGCGCGGTGTCGGGAGCCTACGACAGCATCAGTCGCGGCCGAGGTCGCGGCGCAGCTTCGAGACGTGACCCTTGGCGCGCACGTTGTACTGCGCGAGCTCGATCCGTCCGGCGGCGTCGATCACGAACGTCGAGCGAATCACACCGGTGACGGTCTTGCCGTACATCATCTTCTCGCCGTACGCCCCGTACGCAGTGAGGACGGCCTTGTCGGGATCGGACAGCAGCGGGAAGGTCAGGTCGTCACGATCCCTAAACCTGGCCAGCTTGTCCGGCTTGTCGGGGGACAGGCCGAGGACGGCGAACCCGGCGGCCTGCAACGGCTCCAGCGAGTCCCGGAAGTCGCACGCCTGCGTCGTGCAGCCGGGCGTCATCGCCGCGGGGTAGGCGTAAACGATCACCCGACGACCCGCAAAGTCAGCCAGGCTCACCGGCTTCCCGGCGTCATCGAGCAGCGTGAACGCTGGGGCGGCGTCGCCCGGCTCCAGTCGTACGGCCATCTTCGCTCCCAGTCGATGATCAATGATCGGTGTTCGGGGTCAGTATCGGCCCGACGGGCGCGCTGCGCTGCCGCAGGGGCGCAGGTCCAGATGCGCATCTGCTCCGGCACCGGCAGGCTGAGGCGGCTGCGGGAACGGCATCTACCTGCATATCCTTTGCAACAACGTCGGGCTGGCGACAGCAGACGGGGGTGGCCACTGGGCCGCGCTGACCGGTAATGGGTGAGGAGACGGTATGCACATTCCCGATGGGTTCATCAACGCCCCGGTGTCGGCAGCAGCAGGAGTCGTCGCGATCGGCGCGCTAGCCGTGTGCCTGCGTGGCGCCCGACGCGAGCTCGATGAGCAGACCGCCCCCCTAGCCGGGCTGGTCGCGGTCTTCGTCTTCGCCGCCCAGATGCTCAACTTCCCGGTCGCCGCGGGGACCAGCGGGCACTTCCTGGGTGGGGCGATGGCCGCCATCCTGGTCGGTCCCTACGCGGGCGCGTTGGCGGTCAGCGTCGTCCTCGTCATACAGGGGTTGGTATTCGCCGACGGCGGCTTGAGCGCTCTCGGACTCAACATCATCAACATGGGCATGGTCTCGACCCTGGCTGGCTACGGAGTCTTCCTGCTGGTCCGAAAACTGCTGCTGAAGACCAAGACCGGCATCGTCGCCGCCGCCGCGGTCGCTGCCTATATCTCGGTGCCGGCGTCGGCGTTCTTCTTCGTCCTGGAGTACGCGATCGGGGGAGCGGGGACGTTCAGCTTCAATCAGGTCCTCGCCGCCATGGTCGGCGTCCACGCGTTTATCGGCATCGGTGAGGCCGTCATCACCGCGTTGGTTATCAGCGCGATCCTGGCCGTCCGTCCCGACCTGGTGTACGGCGCCCGCGGGTTGCTTCCCAACCTGGAACTGCGGCCGGCCCTGTCGGCCAACCCGTCCAACTCGTCCGACTCTGCCACCGAAACCTCGTCCCTTCACGCATCCCGGAGTGCCGAATGACCGTCTCTGCGCGAAACAAGCGAGTTGCCTGGATTGTCGTTGTCGGCCTTCTACTGTCGTCAGTGCTGGCAGGCGTGGTGAGTTTCTACGCCAGTTCCCAGCCGGACGGCCTGGAGCGGGTCGCCGAGGACAAGGGTTTCCTGGGCAACGCGCAGGATTCGGCGACGAAGGATTCGCCGCTGGCCGACTACGGGGTCAAGGGCGTGGAGAACGAGCGCCTGTCGGTCGGACTCGCTGGCCTGGCCGGTGTCGGAATTACGTTGGTGGCAGCGTTCGGGCTGTTCTACGCGCTGGGCCGCAAGCGTCCGGAGGATCCGGATTCTGTCGCCGCCTCGGGCGACGACGTCACTGCCACCTCGAACGCAGCGGGCTGAGAGGGTCCATGGGGGGATCCCACGGGCACGGCGCCGACCAGGGCGAGCGGCTCTACGTCCACGGCCACTCGGTCGTGCACCGGCTGCCCGCGCACGTCAAGACGGTCGCCCTGCTGGCCTTCGTGTTCACGGTGGTCGCGACCCCGACCGAGCAGTTCTGGGCGTTCGGGGTGTACGCGCTGCTGCTGATCGCTGTTGTCGCAGTAGCCCGCATCCCGGTGCGAACGGTGACCACCCGGATGCTGGTCGAGATCCCGTTCGTGTTCTTCGCTGTGCTGATGCCGATTCTCGGTCCGGATCCCCGGGTGGATGTCCTGGGGGTCGGCCTGTCCCAGCCTGGTCTGCTGGCGGCCTGGGGGATCATGGCCAAGGGGACCTTGGGAGTGGTCGGTTCCATCACGCTGGCGGCCACGACGCCGGCCCGGGACCTGTTGCTGGGGCTGGAGCGGCTGCGGGTGCCCGACCTCTTCGTTCAGATCGCTGGCTTCATGCTGCGCTATTCACACGTGGTGACCGCCGAAATGGAGCGGATGCGCATCGCCCGGGAGTCGCGTGGCTTCCACGCCACCGGCCCGCGGCAGTGGAAGGTGCTGGCGCAGTCCGCTGGCGCCCTGTTCATCCGTTCCTATGAGCGGGGTGAACGCGTCCACCTGGCGATGCTGAGCCGTGGCTACACCGGAACTATGCCCAATCTCGGTACGGCGGTTGCTGTACGCCGCGACTGGGTCGTCGCCGCCACCTTGCCCGCCGCCGCTCTGGTGGCCTGTCTGCTCGCCTGGACGGTGTCTTCATGATGCGCTCCTCCGACCGGTCTGACTTGTCTCAACCGAATGCGGCCAGCCGCACCGACCGCGCGGAACTGCAGTCGATTCTCCCGACACCGGCAAGCCTTGAGCTGGCCGGTGTGGCCTTCGCCTATCCCGACGGGCACCAGGCCCTTTTCGGCGTCGACCTGCGGATCGAGCGCGGCGAACGCGTCGCCCTGCTTGGGCCAAACGGCGCCGGCAAGACAACCCTGGTCCTGCACCTCAACGGGATCCTGCATGCGGGCGCCGGCGTGGTGACGGTCGCCGGACTCACGGTGCCGCCGAAGTCGAAGGACGCTAAGGATGCGGCAGCTGTGCGTGAGATCCGTCGCCGGGTGGGCGTGGTGTTCCAGGACCCGGACGACCAACTGTTCATGCCGACGGTGCGGGAGGACGTCGCCTTCGGTCCTGCGAACATGGGGGTGGTCGGCGATGAACTCGACCAGCGGGTCAGAACTGCCCTGGAGCGAGTCGACATGCTGGCCTTTGCCGACCGGCCGCCGCATCACCTGTCGTACGGACAACGGCGCCGGGTCGCGGTGGCCGCGGTGCTGGCCATGGAGCCAGAGATCCTGGTGCTGGACGAGCCGTCCAGCAACCTCGACCCGGCCAGTCGACGCGAACTCGCCGACGTCCTGCGCAGTCTGGACATCACCATGCTGATGGTCACCCACGATCTTCCGTACGCGATGGAACTGTGCCCACGATCGGTGATCCTGTCCGGCGGTGTCATCGTGGCCGACGATGACACCCGCACAATGCTGTGCAACGAGGAACTGATGGGCCGCAACCGGCTGGAGCTCCCGTACGGTTTCGACCCGCAGAATCTGCCCGCGCCCGTCGTACGCGGTATCGCCTAGCTCGGTGTCGCGTTGCTCCGTGCTGGGTAGCTCCTGCGACGTGGTGCCCACCTCGGTTCCCCCGTCCGGCGTAGGCTGCCCACCGCCCGTTCCCGCTGCTGTGATCACTTGCGACCCGGAGGAGCCCTCGTGGCCGACGAGCCGACCACCCGCACGGCTGACGCCGACCTGCAGGAGACCGCCACGCTAGGGGCGCTGTCTGCTCCTGTGGCACCGATCGACCCGCCTCCGACGGCTGCATCCTCGCCGGCCGCGCCCATGCTCGGATCGAGGGACCCGGCACCCATGGACACGCCTGCCGCGTCCTTCGCGGTGGCCCCAGCGACCCGAACTGCCGTCGCGCCGGTCGACAAGGACGGCAAGGACAAGGACGGCGGTAAGGACAAGGACGCACCGGCGCGCTCGATCCCGGAGATCCAGGCCGACATCGCCGAGACGAGGGACCGGCTGGCCCGTACCCTCGCCGACCTGAAGGTCGAGGCCAATCCCAAGCACATCGCCGCCAAGAAGACCGAGCAGCTCAAGGGCTTCTTCCTCGACGAATACGGCGGCGTACGCCCGGATCGCGTGCTGATGGTTGCCGGTGGCGTCGTTGGGTTGCTGGTGTTGCGACGTATTGTGCGTCGACGCCACCGGTCCTAGCCCGTACGCAGATCCGGTCGCGGGGCTCACTCTTTCGGGTCACCATCCATGATCGGCGGATACCGACATTCCCGTCATCAACATGCTCAACAGTTCGACCGCGACAGGATGGGTGGGGGACGTGATGACACTGCTCCGCTCGGGGATCCCCCTGACGTTGCTCATCGACCTCTGCAGCCCGGACGGCCCTCGGTCGGCAGAGATCTACGCCGACGAATGGCCAGACGCCGGCGCGGTGCGAGCCACATCCCCGCATGTGCGTCTGATCGGTGGTGCGTGCTAGATTTCCCCCGCTTTGCGCCGCTAGCTCAACTGGCAGAGCAGCGGACTCTTAATCCGCGGGTTCGGGGTTCGAGTCCCTGGCGGCGCACCACATTAAACCCCCGTTCACCTGCGGTTATGCCCATCCTCGGGCATGGCCGCAGTGTCGTTTCCGGACGTTGGCATCACGTAGGCATCACGGAGCGACCGCGACGCAGCCGCACTGCGCGGTACCAATGCGGTCGCTCGGGTGGCGGCGTCGCGCCCGACGCCGGCCAGCAGGTGGCTGTAGGTGTCGGCGGTCAGGGCCATCGTGGAGTGACCCAACCGCTTGGAAACGACCGGCCATGGGCACACCGGCGGCCAGCATCAGGCTGGCCTGCCCGTGACGAAGATCGTGCAGCCGGATGTGACGCAGCCGGCGGCGCTGGGCTTCGGGTAGATGTGCGTCGTCGGGGAACCGGATGGTGTTGGTGAGCCGGGTGAACGTCTTGGTGACGATCTCCGGGGATAGCGGGGTGCCATCCTCGCGGGCGAACACCGGATCTTGGTCCTGGTAGGCCCCGAACGCCTCGGCCTTCTCGCGCCCCTGGGTGCGCAGGTGAGCGTGCAGAGCGGCGGTGGTGATGTCGTCGAGGTCGACGACTCGGTCCTCGCCGCTGGCGGTCTTGGGTCGCCCGAACTGCATGGTTGACCCGATCTGGATGAGTTGCTGGCGGACGGTGAGGATCTGTTGGGCCAGGTCGACGTCGGACCAGCGCAACCCGAGTGCCTCGCCGCGGCGTAGCCCGGTGAGCGCGATTATCTCGTACAGGACGGCGAGGCGATGGGTGGCGGTCTGGTCCAAGAAGGCGCCGAGTTCTTGCGCGCTCCATGGCGTTACAGGCGGCCGGTGGACATCGGGGAGAGTGACGAACACCGCCGGGTTGCGCTCCAGCAGGCGCGCCTTGACGGCGTCGTTCAGCGCTGCGCGCAGAGTTGCGTGCACCCGGCGCAGCGTCGCGGGCCGCATGGGTGTCTGCGGGCGGAGGGGGTGGGTGAGAACGTGTTCGTAGGCGGCCGAGATGTGCTCGGGTCGCAGGGAGTTGAGACGGATGCCGCCGATCTGAGGGATCAGATAGGCGTGCACGTGCTGGTGGTACATGCGCGCGGTGGACGGGCGCAGGGTCCGCCCCACGGACGACACACCGCTGGGCCGCGTCTTCTCAGCCAGCCAGGTGAGCAGCCACGATCCGACGCTGACCCGGTCGTCGGGCAACGATCCGCGCAACACCTGACTTCGTGCCTTGTCCCGGGCCGCTTCGGCCTCACGGCGCGTGTCGAAACCAGCGCGACGTAGTTGCCGTCGGGTGCCGCCGGGACCCGGCACATCAATACTGAACTCCCAGCTCCCATGTCCGCTCCTGCTCCGATTTGGGCAGGCCTGCCCCAGGCGTTGACCGCTGTTTGGATCTCGGCAGCTACATATCTTGCGGACCGATCCGCGCATGGTGACGTCCTGGGGCTAGGCGACGGAGCGGGAGGCCGCCGCGTACTGCGGTCGCTCGACGGGAGTCGGCGCGTGGTCCATCAGCGCGATCAACGGTGCGGTCGGGATCTTGATGAAGCGCCCCACCCGTAGGACGGGCGTGGGCCACTGGCCACGGCGGACCAGTTCATAGGCCAGCCCCTTGCCCACCCCCAGGACCTGGGCGGCCGTCGGCACGTCGATGGCCGGGGGTAGGGCGTACATCTGCTCGCGAGTCATGGCGACCCTCCTGCTGGCCCGGCTGCGCCCGTCGAGTGTGACGAGCTGAGGTCAATCGGGCCTTCACCTAGGTAGTGGGCACGAAGGCCCCCGTTCCCGCGACTGGGACGAAAGAATCTTGAAAATCCGTCGTTTCATAAGCGGGACTCATCGCGGCATTCGCGGCGACGGCATGGAATGGGCTGGCACCTTCGGCGGCGTGAGACGCTGGACCTCTCGGCTCATAACCCAGAGGTAGCAGGTTCAAATCCTGCACCCGCTACCAACGAAGGATGGTCGGCCCCGCTAGGGGTCGGCCTTCCTTCGTTATGCAGTGAGGGCGCCAGGATTTGGGAGGAGCGAGCGTAGCGAGGGACGGCTCCTGCCCCCGCTACCACGTTTACGCAGGTGAGAGGTCGTTTCGCCCATCGGGCGGGATGGCCTCTCGCGTTCCTGTCAACGAGATGTCAACAGACTCTGTCGGCGGACGACCCCGGATCGGGACGCCTGGCGGGGGACTTTGAGCGCCTGCTTGGCGGCTCAGACGCCCGCCGTGGAGCCCGGATCTGGTCACCGACGACCGCTGGCGGCCCGGCGCTCGGCGAAGTTCGAGGCTTGCCTGGAGGCTTTCGGGGCGCTGCCAGCGGCCGTCGATGCGATGGCCTCGGGCGTGGTTCGCGGGAATGGTCGCCGTTTCGCCCACTACCCGGGGAAGGAGGTACGACCATGAACCGTGCACACCGCACCCGCATCCACACGAGGACCGCCAACGACCGGCTGCTGCTGACGGTGGAGGAGGCCGCCGACCTAGTGGGCATCGGCCGCACCCTCACCTATCGACTGATCCGGGAGGGCAGTCTGGCCACCGTCAAGGTCGGCCGGCTCCGCCGCGTCCCGGCCGCCGCCCTTCACGCCTGGATCGCCACCGCCGGGGCTGACGGCGAGGCCGCAGCCGTCTGACCCGGGCCAAGTCGGGGGCTGCCGGCCTGCCGTACGTCGGGCGAGCCTGCCTGCCGCTGCCGACCGGGTCACAGCACGGGTAGGACTCGCGGGCTGCCCTACGCGTCCCTCAGTCGCTGCCGGGCGCGTGCGGACCGGCGTCCTCAGCGTCATCGCGGGCCCGGATGGCGTAGGCGGGCAGCCATGCCACCACCAGGGCCTGCCAGCCGCCGTCCGGGTCGCGCCTCCAGGTCAACACCATGCCCGGGATCTCGCCGTCCGGGCCGCGTAGCCAGCACGGTCTGGTCGGCTCGGCGCGACCTGCGGATGGGTCTGCGGGCCGCTCCGCACCTGACTCAGCCGTCAGGTGGTGTAGCCGGGTGGCGGCGACCCGTTCGCCCAGGCTGCGCCCCGCGCCTCGACGCATCCCACCAGCCACGACCGCCAGCATGACATGAATCGAACACACAAGCGATGTCAGTTTCTTCCCCCGGGCCGCCGAGCACCTCATCCCGCCGGGGATCGTCCCAGCGGGATGCGTCTACCCTGCGTTTCCGTACTACAGTTATTGTGTGTGGAGATTCATCGCTCGGCTCGGCGACACCGCGTCGGCGACCAAGACATCCAGCACGCCTATCGGCAAGCGGTCACCTGGCTCGAACTCGGCGAGGACCCACCCCGCTACCTGGTCGCTGGGCCAAATCGCGCCGGCAACCTGCTGGAGCTCGTGGTCCTCGTAACAAGCGAGACCGAGGTAGTGATTCACGCGATGCCGATGCGCCGCAGCACCGCGCAAGAGTTGTTCGGAAAGGAGGACAGGTGAGCGAGCACACGTACGGTCAGACCAGTACCGGCGATCCGGTCACCGACGCCATGATCGGAAAGTTCGCCGAGGAGGCCGAACGCGGGTACGAGGCCGGACAACTCCGCGGCAAGCGTCGCGGACCAGGTCGACCACCCCTCGGCACAGCCGCCAAGACAGTTGAGTCAGTACGGCTCGACCCCGCGCTACAGGCTGACGCCGCACGGCAGGCCGCGGCAGAAGGAATCACGGTTTCCGAAGTGATTCGCCGGGCGCTTCGCGAATACCTGCACAGCGCGTAGGACGCACGCGTTGCCTCGTCACTGCAGGCGGGCGCGATCCCATAAACCCCCACAGTCCGGTCACGGTCAGCCTTTGCCATGCTCTCGTATGTACGTGACGCCGAACGCCTTCAGCTCGCGATACTTCTGGTTCTTTGTGGCCAAGTCGAAGGGACTGTCGGACACGCGCTGGAAGATGTCCAGTCCGCGCCCGAGCAGGATCTTCCAGCCGGTGTCGGTCGTGATCGAACGGTCGTGGATGGCGCTCGGGTCGACCAGCTCGACATCGAAGACGATGCCGAGCACACCGGCGCTCTTCTTGATCTGAAGTAAGTACTCCAACTGGCGCTCGGCCTTCTCGCGACCATCCTGGTTCTCGACTGTGACCAGCTTGATGGTCACTTCGTCGGCCGGCTCCTTGCCGCGCGCGATCCCCTCGACCAACTCCATGAGGTTCCTGGCCTGGTGGAACATCCGCACGTAGGGGTCGACGATCGTGATCTGGGTGGCGTCGCGCAGGTATGAGATGAGCAGCGAGTCGAATGAGACGCCGCGCTGGCCTTCCAGGTACTCAAGGTGGCCTTGGAACAGCTCTGGCGCCGGTTTCAGTTCAGCAGGCTTGTCGACGCCCGCGGAGCCGGTCGAAGTGGCGCCCCCGCCGAGCGGATCGCTGTCGGTCAGCTGCTCAGCTGGCTCGCTGTCCTCGTCGTTGCGACCGTGGTGGGCTTGAAGCGCGGAAATTGCAGCATCCAGGTTTCTCCGGTCGGAGCTTGGTAGGTTCTCCCACTCCGTGTAGGCGAGGTCGAGCAGCTTGTTGGCCGTCACTTGCATGCGGGCCAAGTTCGGGGCGTCATGCGGCAACACGTCATCGCCACCGTCGATGGTGCCAAACGATGACGCGCGGCCCTCGTCGAGGTCATCGATCAGTGATGATGCCGGCGCAGCGCTGGCACCCCACATGCCAGTGTCTTGCCTGCAGGCCGCGCTGGCACGAGAGTTAAGCGAACGGAGTTCGGCGAGGAACGTCGTCCCGCTCGATACCGCGTCGATGATCGCGTTGATGGAGGAAGGGGAGTCGGCTTGGGGTGTGTAGCGCTCACCCGCCACTCGGACTGACTCGGCGAACCGTTTCTTCAACCATTCGTCGGTGATCTCCAGTCCGCCGAACCAGTACTCGCGGCGGCCAGCGTGTTCCTTCAGAGTCAGTTTCGCGGTGATGTCTCCGGCGCGAATAGTGGTGAACCCGACGTGGCTTGAAAGGGGGAAGTCGGCGCGCCACCGGGCGACTGCTTGGTCCCAGCGATCTTGGTCAGTCTTGGTGCCTGCCGTACCAGAGTCTGTGAAGTCGTACGGGACCACGAAGGTCAACCTCGTTAGATTTGGTCGCTTTGTGCAGACCGCCGCAACGGACTCGCGCATGCCACTCAGGGCGTCCTGGAGGTTGGCATGGAACTTTGCTTGGAACCCCTCCTGGTGCCCGTCGGCGTACACCTCGTACCACTCGACCCCGGCATCCGGGGCGCGAGTCTTTCGAGTTTCGACGTGCCCATCGCCGGCTGGCGGACGCAGTTGGTAGGTCAGTTCCTCCCACGCGCGCGCTTGGCTACCCTCGTGCGATTTGATCGCCCGAAGGTGGATCTCCGCACCCCTACCGTTGGCGACCGTCACCCGACGCGCAACTCAGTATGTCGTTCGTGATCACGGCGAGGATTCTAGTGACGGTTGGGACTGGGCTGTGGACTGGCAGCGACGACCTACGGCGTGCAGACCTTCTGGACCTCCTGCCGTTCCCGTGGGTTTCTTGGGGTTAGTTAGTTAGTTGTCGTCCGGGGAGTTCGGGGCAGAGTCCGCCGCGGGTGAGCATGGCCATGGCGATGAGTGCTTGTGGCGTGTGGAACCCGTAAGGAGCGTCGGGTGAGCACGCGGAGGTGGGTGTTGGTGGCTTCGGCGCGGGCGTTGCTCAGGCCATGGTCGAGGGTGTTGAGGATG
>JBBQYX010000030.1:0-34709 GCA_038208295.1 Candidatus Nanopelagicales bacterium
CGGGCACCGATTCCCGACCCGGAGCCGGAGCCGGAACTCGAGCCGGTGCCGAGCCTGGTGCTGGAGCCGGGCCCACTTCCGGGGCTGGGGCTGGGGGGAGGTCGCTGATCGCCCGGGTCAACGCGATCGCGGCCCGGTCACCGGGGTCCACCCCACCACCGGCGATCACCAACGCGGCGACCCGGTCCGGACCTCCGACCACCAGCAGCCCCTGCCGACCGCAGGACGCCAACACCGCCCGCCACGCCGCCACCACAGCCTCGGCCTCGCCCGGGTCCACCGCAGGCGGGCGATCCCAGCGCGGCCTGGCCCGCCCGGCGGAGCCCGCCTCCACCCGGGCGCCGGCGTTGCCGCGCATCCGCCAGTTCGCGCGGGCGTCCAGGCGGTCCACCGCGACTACCGCCGCGGCTAAATGCCGCGCTGCGATGCCGATCAGTTCGGGGTAGGTCACCGGCTCCGCCGGCTGCGCGCTCACGACGCATCCGCCGTCAACCGCGCCCGCACGGTCGCCAGCAGGGTCAGGACCCGGCACAACCCCAACACCGACGCCGCGTCCGGGTCCGACCCCCACACCGGCGACCCCACCGACCCAGACCCACCAGCCGGGCCGCCATTGTCGGGCCACAGCACGACCGGGACGCCGTCCAGCACCTCCGGCCGTGACCCGCCGGGGACACTCAGCAGATCCAGGACCAGATCAGAAGCCGTCCCCAGCAACGCCAGCAGCGCCGCCGACGGGATCGACGTCGGGACCGGGGAACGACCCACCTGCGGCAACCGGCCCCGCCCGACCACCGTCGGGTCCAGCCACTCGATCTCCTCCGAGGCCTCCCGAAGATCCCAGCCGACCTCACTCCAACGCCCCGCAGCCGCGACCGGGACATCCGCGGCCACCCGCAACGCCGCCAACTCCCCGGTCACCACCAGCGACCACAACCGCACCAACGGGGACTCGACCGGGCCGTCGGCCCACCCCGCCATCGGGTCCTGCCACATCAACACCGACACGATGCCCGCCCTCCACCCAGCAAACGCGGACCGCCTCGACCCGCTACCCCCCTAGTGGCACGCAGGAAGCACAACGCGGGACGGACGCGGCGAACCGGTGATGCGACGGAAGCGTTCTGCCACGGCGCGCCCACTAGGGGACAGGAAGACACCCACACCAACAGTCTCCCGAGCGACCGCACCGGAGCCGACGATGACCTCGACGAAACCAGGAACTCGCCTCAACGCTGAGCCGCAGCGAAACACCCGCCCACCGGCAGGGTTGTTGGACAGCGCCGAGGTCGCAATCCTTCTCGGTACCCCACTGCGATTCGTCCGCCGCCTCGTGGCCGAACGTCGAATCCCGTTCCACCGAGTCGGCAAATACGTCCGCTTCCACCCCCGCGACGTCGAGAACTACCTCGCCGACAACCGCGTCGAAACCGGGTATGCCCCGTTGCCGACGGCACCACGACGCACCGCCGCGGACTATCGATCCCCGCGCAGCCGGCGACCGGCCTGACGCAGCCCGAAAGCCGTGCATCACGACCGGATGATCAGGCACTGGCACGAGGCGGAACCCGACTGATCCACCGCATTGCCTCGCCGGGTCCACCCGCGTCAGGCGGGCAGCCACGCCCCCGACTCGGGTCATCCGCCGGTCAGGACGAGCCACTGCCGACCGTCGATCAACTCCCGCACCGCGTCCAGGTGCCCCGCGTGGCAACTCACCTCGTCACCACATGCAGCAGCACCTCACGGGCGGTCTCCAGCCGCCACGCAGCGAACATCTCCTGCGGCCACCACACCGGCGGGTCATCCAGGTTCACCGACTCCAGCACCGCATCGGCACGCACACTGATGGCCGTTTACCGCGCCACCACGTCGTGGTCGGGCTCTCCCGCGGCCACCACCCAGATGTCCGCCTAAGCGGTGATCGCGTCCGCATCGGCCCCCAGGACGCAGACAAACCAGAAGACCTCATCGTCCAACGCCAGATGCTTGATCATCTGGACCGGGGCCAGCCCGACCGCAACACCGCCCCTCGTATCTGCCGCCGCATGGAAGCCGTCGACCGGGCGCCGCGCCCCCCCCAGTTACCCCAGCACCACGTCGCTGGCCGCTGTCGGTCCCCCCGCGGCGCCCGACACAGTCGCGATCACCGGGGCCTCTCATCGGGCGGGATGGCGGCTTCCGGCGGGGGCGCGGGGCTGCCCAACAGAGAAGATGATCGTGGACTCTACGTGGACTGATCAAGGGTAAAGATGGCGTTATAGGGGGGTCCAGAGGGCGTTATCGACCTTGAACGATGACCACAGGATCCTAGACAAGCCCTTGCACTGCAACGCTTTTCGGTGGAGCGGGTGACCGGGATCGAACCGGCATGGCCAGCTTGGAAGGCTGGGGCTCTGCCATTGAGCTACACCCGCAGGTAGCAGACCAGCGCGGGCTGACACCCGGCTCGTCGGCCACCGGCATGCTACCCCGTGGTCTAGGCCTCAGGGGTGGAGCGCGGTGCACCACCAGTGCTTTGGGGACGCGTCAGCTTCGGCGGCCGACGAAGAACTCCCGGGGCGGGCGGTCGTCGTCGGTCTGCTCCATGACGCAGACCGACTCCAGCCCGGCGTCCGCCAGCAGGCTGAGCCACTGCTCGCGGGCAAACAGGCCGGTGCGGTGCGTCTCGTGGACCGCCCGGGTCGTCCCGCCGGACTTGCGCAGCACGAAGACGTACTCGGTCGAGACCCAGGTGTCAGTCGGATCCGGGTCGTGCGTCCACTCCAGAAACCGGACGCCGCGGACGTCGTCGGCGTCGCTGCCGCCGGTGCCGGTTCCCGGTTGAAAGGTTTCGCGCAGATGGTCGGGCATGACGACGACCGCGCCACCGGGCCGCAGGTGCCGAGCGCAAGCGCTCAGCAATGCCGTGAGGTCCTCAGTGGTGACCATGTAGTCAACAGCGTCGTGCACCACCACCGCGTCGAAGGTGCGTCCCAGGTCGACCGTACGCATGTCCGCGCACACGTGTGCGCAGCCCGGGTTGAGGCGACGGGATTGGTCGAGCATCGACTCGGACCGGTCGACCAGGGTCATCGCGAACTCCCGTGCCAGGTAATACGCCAGATGTCCACCCCCGCTGCCGAGGTCCAGGACGTCGCGTACGTCCCCCTCCGCCGTCTGGAGCATTCCGATCGCAGCAGCCGCCTCCTCGGCGTACTCCGCCACCGGCGAGATCAACGGCCACCAGTCGGCAAGGTCGGCGTACAAGCGATAGTCGGGCTCAGGATCAGGCGCAGGCTGCACCCGCCCACTATGCAGCTCCAGACGGCCCGCCACGCGCGTCCCAGCGCGCCGACCCTGGCGCTGGCGATGGAACCGGCCCCCGAGATAGTGGGTGCGTGACCAATCGGGTGCCCGCGTGGTCGCTGGCGGTTGTGGCGATCATCAGCGTCCAGCTGGGTGCGGCGCTGTCGACCCGTCTGTTTGACGTGGTCGGCTCGGCCGGAACGGCCTGGCTACGGCTGCTGGCCGGTGGCCTGATCTTTCTGGCGATCGCTCGGCCACGGTTGACCTCGTACAGCCGTCGCGAACTGGCTATCGCCCTGGCGCTCGGCGTGATCACCGGGATCATGACCGTTGCGTTCCTCTCAGCGCTGGAGCGGATCCCGCTCCACACGACAGTGGCGATCGAGTTCCTCGGGCCACTCGGGGTCGCGGTGTTCCGGTCGCACTCCCGCCGCAATCTGATCTGGCCGGCGATCGCGCTGGCCGGTGTGGTGCTGTTGACGGAGCCGTGGACCGGGGAGTTCGACGCCCTCGGTGTCCTCCTCGCCGCAATCGCCGCTTGCGGCTGGGCGGGTTACATCCTGCTGACGCAGGTGGTGGGCGACCGGTTCAGCGGCGTGGACGGTTTGGCCATCACCATCCCCGTGGCCTCCCTCGCCGCAGCAACAATCGGTCTGCCGCAGGCCTGGGGCCATATCAGTGCCCTCGTCGTCCTCCAGTCGGTCGGCCTGGCTCTACTGCTCCCGGTCATTCCGTTCACCTTGGAGATGATGGCGCTGCGCCGCCTGACCACAGCCGCCTTCGGCACCCTGATGGCGCTCGAACCCGCGATCGCCACCGGATGGGGCATCATTTTGCTGGCGCAGGTGCCTGCCGGATGGCAATTCGGTGGTGTCGTCTTGGTCGTCGTCGCGGGCGTGGGTGCCGAGCGCAGCGGACGGCGGATCTCCGCCGACGCGGCCGCGATCACCTGAGCGCCGGAACATCGCGCGCGCACCCATCGTGCATCCCCAGTAGTTGCGGGACTACCGTGAGCAATATTCACGGCAGCATGTGGCAGCGATCGAGCGGAACACCGAGGCGCGAAGGTGAACGTGAATGGGCAGCGGAGCAGGTACGGAGCTGCTGGGGGCCTGACGGTCTTGCTGAGCCTGGCGCTGATAACGCTGGGCTGCAGTGGAATTCCTGCCTCGGGTGTGTCCGACCCGACGACCCGAGTCAGCGGCTCGTCACTCGCCGCCACGACCACACCCGCTGCCGCAGTTCGCCTCACCGGGTCGGCGCGTACGGCGCTGAACCGCCTGCCGGTCAAGGGGCGGGCCGCCAAGACCGGGTACGCCCGAGAACGCTTCGGGCAGACCTGGGCCGATGTCGACCGCAATGGGTGCGACACCAGAAACGACATCCTGCGCAGGGACCTGCGCTCGGTGACACTCAAACCGGGAACCCGCGGGTGCGTGGTGGCGGCCGGCACCCTGGCCGATCCGTACACCGGACGAACGATCCGTTTTGTCCGCGGTCCCGAATCGGCGCGCGTCCAGATCGACCACGTGGTCGCGCTGTCCAACTCATGGCAGACCGGATCCGTCGGCTGGGAGCCGGGCAAGCGGACGGCGTTCGCCAACGATCCGCTCAACCTACTGGCGGTCGACGGTCCGTCGAACGAGCGCAAGAGAGACGGCGACGCTGCCACCTGGCTACCACCGTCACGTGCGTTCCGGTGTGCGTACGTGGCGCGCCAAATCGGCGTCAAGACCAAGTACCACCTCTGGGTGACCCCGGCCGAGCAGGCGGCCATGTCCCGCGTCCTCGCCACCTGCCCGCGCCAACCGCTGTTCACCGGCGGCGGGCCGACGACGACCACCGTCGGCGTACCGAAACCGACGCCCGCACCGACCACTCCACAACCGGGGAGCGACCCGCGGTTCGCCACCTGCACGGCCGCCAGGGCGGCTGGTTACGGCCCCTACGTGCGTGGGGTCGATCCGGAGTACGCGTGGTACCGCGATGCCGACGGCGACGGCACCGTCTGCGAGTAAACCCTCACCTGCCCAGGAACGCCCGGATGCCGCCCACCAGCGCATCGGCCACCTGCTGACGCCCGCCCGGTGACGCTGCCATCTCCGCATCTGCGGCGTTGCGCATATTCAGGGTTTCCACGATGACGGTCGGAATATCGGACATGTTCAGAGTGCCCTGATCCTTACGTACGTTGATCGCACCAGAGATGTACGTGGACTCAGTCAACCCCGCCGCAGTCATGCCCACCACCATCGCCCGGGCCAGTTTGCCGGACGCGCGATAGATGTCGTCGGTATATCCCGCGTAGTTCGCCGGCGCAATGATGTGGAAACCATGCCCGGACTTCGGCGCCCCGTCCGCGTGGATGCTCACCTTCAGTACAGCGCCCTCCGCCTTGCCGAAACGGCCGCGAAAATCGATACAGGGTCCGTACTCGCCGACTGAGTTGGTGGTACGGGTCATCACGATCTGAGCGCCGAGTTCCTCCAGCCGGGCTCGCGCACGCAGGGCAACGTCGAAGTTGTAGTTCGCCTCGGCATATCCAGAGTCGGTTTCGGTCCCGGCGGTGTTGCAGATCTTCCACAGGCCGACCCACAACTTCCGGTTGATCTCCTTGATGTGCAGCGAGTTTCCGATGTTGTGGCCGGGATCCAGAGCGATCGTCAGTCCAGCAAGCGGCGCGTTGGCCAGCGTTGGCGTTGGCGTTGGCGTTGGCATGGTCGGAGGCGGCGCTGGGGGCGGAGCAACGGCCGGCATGCTGCCGACCGGCGCCAGGTTCACCGGGGGTGGTGACGGAGACGGCAACTGCTTTTCCGACATGCTCCAGGTCTGTGCCGGGGGTTTCGATCCCTCGCCGGGCGCAGTCGCGTCGACGGATCGGGCGCTGCCGGTTCCGCCGCAGCCTGCCAGCAGCATGAGGGCCAATGACGCGCCGACCCAGACCGCGGCAGTCCTTGACACGTCCGCACCCCTCCCCGCGCAGCGTTCCCGCAGGCGCGCGACCATCCTCGCACGCGACCGGGCGGGTCTGACCGGATCTCGTTACGGTGCTGGCATGCCGCGACGCGCTGACATCAGTCCGCTCCACGTGCCGGTTGACGTCACCGCAGTCGATATCGACGACGAGGCGCTGCGGGCCGATATCCGGCGGCTTGGTGAGCTGCTGGGTGAGACGCTGCGCGACGTCGAAGGGGCGCAGATGCTCGCCCGCGTGGAGGAGGTGCGCACCCTCGTCCGGGAGGACCCGGACGCTGCCGCCATCGACTTGCAGAACACCGACGTCGACACCGCGATCGTGCTCGCCCGCGCTTTCTCGGTGTATTTCCACCTGGCCAACGTGGCCGAGCAGGTCCACCGGGCCCGCGCCATGGTCGCGGCTCGCCAGGGCGGCGGGCTGCTCGCCACGGTCGTGGCACGGGTGGCAGCGGCCGACATCCCCGATGTTGGCGAGCGACTGTCCCGGGTTGCGGCCCGACCGGTGTTCACCGCACACCCGACCGAGGCATCCCGGCGCAGTGTCCTGGTCAAACTGCGCCGGATCGCCGAGCGGCTGGATGCCCCCGATGACGGTCAACGGACCCGGCGGCTCCGCGAGGAGATCGCGCTGCTCTGGCTCACTGACGAATTGCGTCTGGAACGGCCCCAGGTCACCGACGAGGCCCGACATGCCCTGTATTTCCTGGACGACCTGGCCAGCGGCGCCCTTCCCACGGTGCTGGACGAGTTCGACGAAGCGCTTGCAGCGCATGACCTCCCGCGCGCCGCCCGCCGTCCGTTGTCGATGGGTACCTGGATCGGAGGGGACCGCGACGGCAATCCCTTCGTGACCCCCGAGGTCACCCTGACCGTGGTCGCCCTACAACGCCAGCACGGCGTCACCGTGCTGCTGAATCACCTCGACAGGCTTTTGGAGGAGGTATCCCTCAGCATCCGACTGGCGCCGGCGGTCGGCACCGACCCGCTCCTGGATGCGCTGCCGCAGTGGCTGGACGGCGTGAGCGGGATGGACGGGCGTTACCGCCGGCTGAATGCCGAGGAACCGTGGCGCCTGGCACTGACCGTGATCCGGCAACGACTGCTGAATACCCGGATCCGGGCTCTTGGCGGCACCCGCCACCTCCACGGATCCGACTACCGAACTACCGCGGAACTCCTCGACGACCTCGACCTGATACTCGCCTCTCTCGACCTGCACCCTCGCACGCGGGGGGTGTCCCACGTCGTCGCCCGTTTCCGGGGGCTGGTAGATGCGATCGGTCTGGACCTTGCCACGCTTGACGTACGGGAGCACTCGGCCAAACAGCGTTCCGCGGTCGGGGCGCTGCTGGACCGGGTCTCGGACGGACCCGCGTACGCGACCCTGGATGCAGCCGGCCGATATGCGGCGCTGACCGCAGAGCTCACCTCGAGGCGACCGCTGGCACCGAGTCCGCCCCCGTTGCAGGGCGAGGACGCGACGACGTACGCGACGTTCGGCGCTATCCGCACCGCACAGGACCGCTTCGGAGAGGCGGTGTGCGAGAGCTACATCGTCTCCATGACCCACGACGCCGACGACGTCCTCGCCGCAGTTGTCCTGGCGCGCGAAGCGGGCCTGGTCGACCTAGGCTCGGGGGTGGCACGCCTGGGTTTCGTACCGCTCCTGGAAACCGTCTCGGAATTGCGCGCCGCGGGTGACGTGTTGCGGCGACTCCTGTCCGACCCTTCGTACCGGCAGATTGTCCGCCTACGCGGCGA
This sequence comes from Candidatus Nanopelagicales bacterium, assembly GCA_038208295.1. GTDB lineage: Bacteria > Actinomycetota > Actinomycetes > S36-B12 > JBBQYX01 > JBBQYX01. The sequence goes on from JBBQYX010000030.1 coordinate 8,026, forward strand.
TCTGCAGGAGGTCATGCTCGGCTACTCCGACTCCACCAAGGATGCCGGCATCACCACCAGCCAGTGGGAGATCCATCTGGCTCAGCGGGCGCTGCGCGATGTCGCTGCCGAACACGGCGTCGAACTGCGTCTGTTCCACGGGCGGGGCGGCACCGTCGGTCGCGGTGGCGGCCCCAGCTACGACGCCATCCTCGCCCAGCCCTGGGGTGTTCTGGACGGCGCCATCAAGATCACGGAGCAGGGCGAAGTCATCAGCGACAAGTACCTGCTGCCCGCGCTCGCCCGGGAGAACCTCACGCTCACCCTGGCCGCCACGATCGACGGCAGCCTGCTGCACCGGGGACCACGGCAAACCGATGCCGAATTGGCCGCCTGGGACGACGTCATGCGTGTCGCCTCCGCAGCGGCACAGGACAGTTACCGGGCGCTGGTCGACGACCTGGCGTTGCCGGCCTATTTCGCCGCATCGACGCCGGTAGATGAGTTCGCGGACGTGCACATGGGTTCACGGCCCGCTCGGCGACCCGACACCGCACACGGCATCGACGGCTTGCGGGCGATTCCCTGGGTTTTCGGGTGGACTCAGAGTCGCCAGATCGTCCCGGGTTGGTTTGGGGTGGGTTCTGCCCTAACCGCGGCCCGGGCGGCCGGCGCGGGCGATGCGCTCCGAACGATGCACCAGGATTGGCACTTCTTCCGAAACTTCCTGGCCAACGTTGAGATGACGCTGAGCAAGACGGACCTGCAGGTTTCCCAACGATACGTTGATGCGCTGGTGCCTGCCGGCCTACTTCCGGTCTTCGATGTGATCCGGGCTGAGCATGAACGTACGGTCGCCGAGGTTCTCTCAATCACGGGAGGAAAGCGGCTGCTGGCCGGGAACCCGTCGTTGGCCCGCACGCTGCAGGTACGCGACACCTATCTCCTTCCCCTCCACCACCTCCAGGTGTCGCTGCTGCAGCGCGTACGAGATCAACGTGCCGCCGGCGACCAGGTCGATCCGCAACTGCGCCGTGCGCTGTCACACACGATCAATGGCATTGCCACCGGCCTGCGTAACACCGGCTGAGGGGCCGAACCATGTCTGACGTGAAGAGGGCGCAGGTGCCGCAGGCCAGACTGCGGGATCTATTCGGCTATTTGCACGAGCATCGCAAGGTCCTCCTCGTTGTGCTCGTCTTGTCGGTGGTGGGCGCCGCCCTCAGCCTGGCGCAACCGCTGATGGTCAACGGCGTCATCTCCGCGGTCAGCGACGGCCAGGCGTTCCGTACACCGGCGGTGGCCCTAGTCGTGCTGGTCGTGGCCGCGGGACTGGTCGGTGCCGTGCAGCAGTACCTGCTGGAGCGAACCGCCGAAGGCGTCGTGCTCAGCGCTCGTCGCCGGCTGCTGCACGCGTTGCTCCGGCTGCCCATCCGGGAGTACGACACCCGCCGGACCGGGGATCTGGTCTCCCGGGTCGGCTCGGACACCACACTCGTGCGAGCCGTCCTCACCGGTGGCCTGGTGGAGGCCGTTGGCGGCGTGCTCGTCTTCGTCGGCGCCCTGATCGCGATGGTGATCCTGGACCTGACCCTGTTCGGTATCACCCTGGCCGTCATCGGTGTGGCCGTCGTCAGCGTCGTCATCGTGAGTGCGCGGATACAGGCCCTGACCCTGGCCTCTCAACAGGCCGTCGGGGACGTGGCTGCCGGCGTCGAACGGGCGCTGTCAGGTATCCGGACCGTCCGCGCTGCCGGTGCCACCGAACGCGAGACCGCGCGGCTGGCAGTCGATGCGGTCGCCGCGTACGACCTCGGCATCCGGCTCGCGCGGGTGGGCGCGGTGCTGTGGCCGGTCAGTGGGCTCGCGATCCAGGGGGCGTTCCTAGCCGTCCTGGGTGTCGGCGGTTACCGGGTGGCGGCTGGAACCCTGTCGGTGGCGAACCTCATCACGTTCATCCTCTTCCTGTTCATGATGCTGATGCCGCTGTCGCAGTCGTTCCGCGCGATCGTGACCGTTCGAGGGGCGCTGGGTGCCCTGGCCCGTATTCAGGAGATCCTCGACCTGCCCACGGAGGGGGGCGACGACGACACCAACAGTTCGGCACGCGCGCCCGGAGAACTCACGCCGACTCCGACCCAGACGCTCACCTTCGAGGGGGTGAGTTTCAGTTACCAGGCGTCCGATCCGGTATTGCGGGAGGTGAGTTTCAGCGTCGAGGCCGGTTCCACCACGGCGATCGTCGGCCCTTCCGGTGCCGGCAAGTCGACACTGCTCGCTCTCGTCGAGCGCTTCTACGAACCAACGTCGGGCACGATCCGCCTGGACGGCACCGACATCCGCGTCATCAACAGAGCCGCTCTGCGGCAACGGATCGGCTATGTCGAGCAGGATGCCCCGGTGCTCGCCGGCACCATCCGCGACAATCTCCTGCTCGCCGCGCCTGGCACATCCGACGCCCGCTGCCGCGAGGTGCTCGCGTCAGTGAACCTGCTCGACCGGATCGACACGCATCCCGAAGGCCTCGACGCGTTGGTCGGCGACAACGGGGTGGGGCTGTCGGGCGGGGAACGCCAGCGCCTGGCCATCGCCCGGGCGCTGATCGGAAATGCGGCCCTGCTGCTGCTGGACGAACCCACGTCGAGCCTCGACGGGCGCAACGAACAGGCGATGCATCAGGCCATCCATGCCGCCGCATCCGGGCGGACCGTGGTGATCGTCGCGCACCGGTTGGCCACCGTCGCCGAGGCCGACCAGATCGTCGTCCTGGATGCAGGGCGGGTCGTCGCGGCCGGAACACATGCCGAGTTGCTGAACGGCAACGACCTCTACCGCGAGCTCGCCCAGCACCAGCTGCTGGTGTAATCAGCGGCCGGCCAGGTACGCCGCCGCGCGGGCATCGTCGGGGGCATGATCGTGGGTGTGGAGGCGAGACAGGTCGCCCATCAGGTTCTTGAGCGAGCCGTCGTCGAGGGTCTCCCCGTGGACACCGTGCGGTCCATCCAGGGAGGATTCCAGCGCAACTTCAGACATGACCAGTTCCCTTTCAGTTCGCAAGACAACGTTGGTGAGCAGCGAACACCGACCTTGTGATGACACGGACCCTGCTCGAAGCAATCGGCCTCAGGCGATGAACCTGAAGCCATACCGCGGATATGTGTCGAACATCACCAGCAAGAGGACCCGAGGAACGGACGGGTCGTCCCACAGCGGTAATCCGCGATTGCGCGCGGGCTCTGGTCGCGCGAGCCATCTGGTGGACTGCATGCCATTCATTGTCGGCACCCCGGATTACGGGAACGTGAATCCCAGGGCGTCCAGAGGGGTGTTTGTCGCCACACCCCCGGCCGCCACACCCCGGTGATGTGCGTCTGTGCAGGTCCCCCACGCTTGCCACCCCGGACGGGGCTCCGCATAATGGTTGCGTGCAGCAAGCAACCCAGCCCGGGGAACAGCCCTCGGCTGGCCCCCCGGCTCCGCACGATGACCCGAGGCGGCTGGCGTTCGCCCTTCGCGACATCGTCCACAACGGGCGGCGACTGCACACTCCCGTCGCAACGATCGACCGAGGCGCCATCGCCCTGCTCTTCCGCCTGGTGGAGCGGGGGGCAACCCGCGGCAGCGAGTTGGCCCAGCACGCCTGCCTCGATGCCTCCACCGTGAGTCGCCATCTGCGTGCCCTTGACGGCGCCGGATATGTCACCCGTCGGCCCGACCCCGACGATGCCCGGGCCGTGCTGTTCGAGGCGTCCGCCGCGGGCTACCAACTGGTGTCGCACGCCGTCGAGGAGAGCGTGGCGCTGTTCGCCCGCGTCACCGAGCACTGGGCGCCGAGCGATCTCGCCCACCTGACCCGGCTGGCCTGCCGCTTGGCCGAGGACCTGGAGAAACTGTGAACAAGCCCTACACACAGGCGGCCGAGGACGCGACCGACGAACAGATTGCGGCCAGCCGTCGGCATCTGCGCGTGATTCTGGGCGCCCTCATGCTCACGATGCTGCTGGCCGCACTGGATCAGACCATCGTGTCGACCGCGCTGCCGACGATCACCAGCGAACTCGGCGGCCTGCAGGAACTATCGTGGGTCGTCACTGCTTACTTGCTGGCCTCCACCGCGAGCACCCCGCTGTGGGGCAAGATCTCCGACCTCTACGGCCGGAAACTGATGTTGCAGACCGCTGTGGTCGTCTTCCTGATCGGATCCGCATTGGCCGGGATGTCCCAGAACATGGGGCAACTGATCGGCACCCGGGCCCTGCAGGGCCTCGGCGGCGGTGGGCTCATGGTCTTGGTGCTCGCGGTGATCGCCGACATCATCCCGCCGCGTGAACGAGGCCGGTATGCCGGGCTTTTCGGAGCCGTGTTTGGGGTGTCCAGCGTGCTCGGACCGCTGATCGGGGGTTTCTTCACCGAATCGCTGTCCTGGCGCTGGATCTTCTACATCAACCTGCCACTGGGCATCGCGGCGTTCCTCATTCTCGGTGCCGTCCTGCAATTGCCGAGCCAGCACGAGCGCAAGCCGATCGACTGGCTGGGTGCCGCCCTGCTGGTGGCCGGCGTAGTCATGCTGCTGTTGGTCACGGTGTGGGGTGGCCATCAGTACGAGTGGCTGTCCCCGCAGATTGTCGGCCTGTCCCTGGGCGGGGTGTTGGCACTGGTCCTGTTCGTCGTGCAGGAACTGCGCGTGCCCGAGCCGATCGTGTCGATGGAACTGTTCCGCAGCAAAGTGTTCCGGCTGACGTCCGCCGTGGGCTTCATCGCCGGTTTCGCGATGTTCGGGGCAATCGTCTACCTGTCGTTGTACCTGCAGGTCGTACGCGGCGCCTCCCCCACCGCAGCCGGCCTGCAACTCGTCCCGTTGATGATCGGCCAGCTGTCCACGTCGATCATCTCCGGCCGCCTGATCACGCGTACGGGTAAATACAAGATCTACCCCATCATCGGGACGGCGCTGGCCTCCGTCGGGCTGTTCATGCTGTCCCGGCTGGGCAGCGACGCGCCCTACCTGGAGGTCGCCCTGGGCATGCTCGTACTGGGTGCCGGTCTCGGCAACGTGATGCAGGTCCTGATCCTGGCTGTGCAGAACACAGTCGACCCCAAGCAGATGGGCGCGGCAACGAGCGCCTCCACCTTCTTCCGCTCCATCGGTGGCTCCTTCGGCACTGCCGCATTCGGGGCCATCTGGACGGCGCGTCTGTCGGTGGAGTTGGCCGCATCCCTCCCCCCGAGCAGCAACGTCGCCATCGACAACGCCTCGGCCTCGATGGCCAACATCAGGGCGCTGCCGCCACAGCTGCAGGCGACGGTGATCGAAGCATTCGCCCGGGCGATGGACACCACGTTCCTGGTGGCGGTGCCCTTGATGCTGATCGCGTTCGTCATCGCGTTGTTCCTGCCCGAGGTGTACCTGCGCAAGACCCAGGACGTCGAGCACGTCCTGGCCGACGACGCCGCCGTCCCGCTGGCCACCCTGGACTGACGCCGGCAGCGATTCGGCTGGCCGCTCCGCGGCTTCGCGCGTCCAGCGTGTAGAACGGGGGCATGAGCAGTCCGGACTGGGTCGAGCATTCGCTGTGGTGGCACGTCTACCCTTTGGGGTTCCTCGGCGCGGACCCCTCCGGTGCCGACCGGAGCCCCGGACGAACTCTGGCAGGCCTGGTCCCCTGGCTGGACTACGTCATCGAGTTGGGCGCATCCGGGCTGGTCCTGGGCCCGATCTTCGCCTCCTCGACGCATGGGTACGACACCATCGACCACCACCGGATCGACGAACGTCTCGGCAGCGACGCGGACTTTGACACGCTGGTTGACGCCTGCCACCAGCGTGGGCTGAAGCTGATGCTGGACGGCGTGTTCAACCATGTCGGGGACCAGCACCCGATGTTCCAGCGCGCCGTCGGAGGGGACGCGGCCGCAGCGGAGTGGTTCGTGCCTGAAGGCCAGGGCTACCGCACCTTCGAGGGACACGGTGGCCTCATCACGCTGAACCACGACAGCGATGCGGTGAGCAGCCTGGTCAGTGACGTTCTGCGTACGTGGAGCCAGCGTGGCGCGGACGCCTGGCGGCTCGATGCTGCCTACGCCGTGCCCACTCGGTTCTGGAGTCGGGTTCTCCCGGAACTGCGGGCGGAGTTCCCGCAGACCTACGTGGTCGGTGAGGTGATCCGCGGCGAGTACGTGGACATCGTCGCCGAGTCCGGGATTGATTCGGTCACCCAGTACGAGTTGTGGAAGGCAATCTGGAGTTCCCTGAACGACCGTAACCTGCACGAACTGGCCTGGTCCCTGCAGCGCCATGCCGAGCTCATTCCCGCCTTCGCCCCCTGGACGTTCATCGGTAACCATGACGTCACCCGGATCGCCTCGAAACTCGAGTCCCCACAGCACCTGGCGCACGCCGTCGTCGTCCTGATGACCGTGCCGGGGACGCCTGCTGTCTACGCCGGGGACGAGCAGGGCTACCACGGCTTCAAGACCGAGCGGTTCGGTGGTGACGATGAAGTACGACCTCCGTTCCCGGATGCGCCGCAGGAGCTGTCGCTGCTCGGTGAGCCCACGTACCGAATGCACCAGGAATTGATCGGGCTGCGTCGCCGCCATCCGTGGCTGCACCAGGCTCGCCTCATCCCGATTCACGTGACGAACGGGCAACTCGTCTACCGCTGCGACGCCGAGGATCACGCCCTGCTGGTGGCTTTGAACGTGGCAGACGAGCCGACCGGCGTCCCGGCCCCGGGGGCGGCCGAGGTCCTGGCCGGGGACGCTGCGATCGACAGCGACGAGTGCATCCTGCCGGCGTACGGCTGGGCCGTACTGTCGGTGAAACCCTGACCTGCAGGCCTCGCCTGCTCAGCGGACAATCTTGAAGTTGAACATCGGCGTCCCCAGCGCTGACCACAGCCGCAGCCAGATCGGCAGGAGCATTTCCGACCCGCGGGCGGTGGTGATGTCGCCGAGGTCAATCACGTCGCGGTGGCCCAGGGCGTGCAACAGGTCGCTGACCCGCGCCTTGGCTGCCGCATCGTTGCCGGAGACGAAGGTCGTGAAGTCGCCGTCGGCGAGTTGCCGCGGATCGACCATCAGATGGGCGTTCATCGTGTTGAGCGTCTTCACGACGTGCGCGTCCGGGTAGGCCCGCTGGATCTGTTCGCCGAGCGAATCGGTGTCCTTCACGGACAAGGTCGGCGGCATGCCACCGGAGTGGTCCAGGGGGTTGGCGACATCGATAATGATCTTCCCGGTCAGGGCGGTTGACCCGACCTGGCCCAGTACGTCCAGGCTGGCTCCACCGCTGGTCGCGTTGACCACCAGGTCGGCGCCGTCGGCGACCTGGTCGAAACCTGCCAGCAACACCGTCGGATGCTCGCCCTGCCACGTGCCGTACGGCGGGTTTCCCATGCCGTCGGGCTCGGTTCGGGACCGGGTGGCTGCCGGGTCGCGGGTACCGACGATGACGTCGTGACCCAATGCGTCGAGTTTGGCGGCGATGGCCCGGCCGACCATCCCGGTGCCCAGTACGGCGATGCGCATGAGGACTCCTTGTCTGTAGTTCGGCCACTGTAGAGAAGGGCACGGGGGTGGGGTTAGCCTTCCGGGCATCCGCAGGCTCCGATCCCTGGATAGCATCCCCGAATGCGCACCGAGACCGCTGACCCGCAGGCTTTCGTACGAGGGCTGCCCAAAGCTGAACTGCATGTGCACCTGCAGGGCGCTGCCTCAGTGGAAACGGTCCTGGAGTTGTCCCGACGGCACCCCGAGGTGGGCGTCCCGACCGATGCGGCGGCGTTGGGTGAGTTCTACCGCTTCCGGGACTTCGCCCATTTCGTTGAGGTCTACCTGACGGTCAACAAACTCGTCCGCACCCCCGATGACGTGCAGGCCCTGGTCGTGGGGCTCGGGCGGGACCTGGCAGCGGTGCAGGTGCGGTATGCCGAGGTCACGGTGACACCGGACAGTCACCTGTACGTGGGGATCCCCCCGGACGGCCTGGCCGATGCCTTGGATCGCGGCCGCCGCGAGGTTGCCGCTCTGTTCGGGGTGGAACTGGCCTGGGTCTACGACATCGCCGGCGAGTTGGGCGTGCGTTCAGGGGTCCGCGCGATCACCTGGGCGGAGCAATACCGGCCGGAGTGCAGCGTGGGCTTCGGGCTCGGTGGTGCCGAGGCGCAGGTGCCCAGGCTGGATTTCGTCGAGGTGTTCCAACGAGCGGGTGACCTCGGGTTTCATCTTGTTCCGCACGCCGGGGAGACGATGGGCCCGCAGACCGTCCGGGACGCCTTGACTCTCGGCGCCGAACGCATCGGGCACGGTATCGCCGCCGCGCAGGACCCCGCACTCATGGCCGAACTCGTCGACCGTGGGGTCACCCTCGAGGTGTGCCCTACGTCCAACATCCGTACGCGGGCGGTGGCGACCCTGGCCGAACACCCGTTCCCGGTGCTGCGGGACAGCGGAGTCACGGTGACCTTGAACACCGACGATCCGGGCATGTTCGACACCGATCTCAACCGGGAATACCTGATCGCCCACGAGGTCTTCGGACTGACGTTGGGCGATCTCGCCGACCTATCCGCTGCCGCCGTCGAAGCCTCCTTCGCCCCCGCGGCCACCAAGACCCGCATCCTCGACGAGATCACGGCCTACCGCTGCGGCTGATCCAGGCGGCCCGGATCAGATTAGACGCCCGCAGTTACCTGCGCGTCCTCCTCCTTCGCCTTCGGTTCGGGGGCGGGGGTACGCGACAGCGCCAGGAAGAACAGCGCCACCGGGCGGTAGATCGCGTGAGCGAACTTCGTGAACGGCATCAGCAGCATCAGTTCCATGGCCACCGCCACGTGCAGCAGGAAGACCCAGTAGGCCCACGCCGGGGCGGTGGAGACGTATAGCGCTGCCTCAATGACGAACCCCGTTAACCCGGTGATCAGCAGCAGGACCAGTAGCAGCCAGTCCGAGCCGGTGGACTGCGCCGCTGCCCGGTTGTAGCGGGTAGCCCGATTGATCATGAACCAGACGACGCCGTAGATCAGCGCGAGGCCCGCGATCGTGCCGATTAGGCGGGACGGATACCAGATCGGAATGGGCGTGCCGGTTTCCTTGATACCCAACAGGGCCAGCGCGTAGTCCAGCCCGGTGGCCACCAGCAGGCCCAGGAATCCCCAGATCGTCATCGCGTGGATGAACCAGCGCCGCCGATACCACGGCTCGGTGGACGGATCGTCCTCACAGTCGCGGCGGTAGCGGGTCTGACCCAGGGACTCGATCCCGAGGGAGGACCACAGTGCCTTTCCCGTACGGGCTAGGGACGGTCGCCCGTCGACCAAGGACCGCATAGTGACCTGTTCACGTCGGGCCAGCGATCGGGCCATGGTGACGATCCCGGCGATACCGGCGACGACCATTGCCACCATGACGCCGATACCGGTCCAGTGCACGATCGGGTCCGGGATGAACGTGAAGAACTCCAGCGTTCCCGGTGTTTGCGGGCCGCGGGCGGACCACATGAACACCGCGAAGAACACTGCCACCAGCAAGGCGATGACCGTGCCGACGACAGGCCGGGTATAGAGCGTGCGAGCCAATCCGGTCCGGTCATAACTGGCGATCGCATAGCGCCGAGCCGCGGCCATGAACTCACCCGGGTCGGCCTGCGTCGGGCAACTGTCCGAGCAGGCGCCGCAGTGATAGCACGACCACAGTTCCTTGCTGGCGAGGATCTCGTCCTTCATACCCACCTGGGCGTAACGGATGATCCGCCGCGGGAAGGTCGTGTCACCTTCGATCATCGTGCAGGTCGCCGTACAAGTGCCGCAACTGAAGCAGGCCGAAACATCCAGCTCGCCGAACTTCTTGACATCGCTGAGGAGTTCGACGTCGACGACCGTGCTCATGACTCGTCCTTCTGATCGAGGCGTGCGTACGGGAAATAGCCGTCGTCGTCGGCCTCTTCGAGCTCGATCACGTGGCCGAAACGGCGCAGACCCATGACCCAGTAGACGACCTCCTCGGCCGGCGCACCGAGGACCTCGGCGAGCTGGGGGATGGTCAACGGCCCCTCAGACAGCGCATTCAGGATCGGGCGCCGCATTAAGGGCTCCTCACGAATGACCTCGCGGGGGTCACGGAGCTTCGGCGCCAGGACCGCCGGCGTGCGTGTGCGTGTCACGGTGCTCATCCGACCCCAACCTCCACCAGACCGTCGATCATGGATCGCATCTGCGTGTCTGTGTACCCGAACAGGTCGATGGCGTCCTCCGGACACACGGGGACGCAGCCGCCGCAGCCCTTGCACACTGCGGCACTGACCAGCGCGACATTCCCTTGGTCGCAGACCATCGTCTCGATCGCGTCGTACGGGCAGGCCGGCAGGCACTCCCCGCAACCGGTGCACGCTGCTGTGTGCACCGTGGCCACCAGTGGGTCGAGTTCGGCGATCCCCTTCTTGAGGATGGCTGCGCTCTGCGCCACGGCCGCCAGGCCGGAGGCGACACTCTCCGAGACCGGCTTTGGTCCCTGGCAGCTACCCGCGATGAGCACCCCGTCGACGACCGTCTCCACCGGCCGCAGTTTCGGGTGGATCTCGTTGTAGAAGCCGTCGTCGCCGACGGGGAGTTTCAGCAGGCCAGTCAGGCCGTCATTGGCCCTGGGCACCATCCCCGTGACCAGGACCACCAGGTCGACGGGCAGGGTGATCTCACGGCCCTCCGTCAGCAGGTCGGTCGTGCTCACCGACAGTCGGCCGTTCGTGCGTTCGACCGTCGGTGGCGTGTCGTCGGGGAATCGCATGAACACGGCGCCGCGCTCCCGTGCCTCGGTATACATGGTCTCGTATTTGCCGTACGTACGGATGTCCCGATTGAGGTGGTACTGGTGGACACCCGGGTCCAGCTTCGACACCCGCACGGACTCATGGGTGCAGGCCGCACAGCAGAACTTGGCGCAGTACTCGTTGCCGCCGGAGGCTTGCCGACTGCCGACACAATAGATGTAGGCGATCGAGCGTACGGGCTTGCCCGCGTAGGTCAACGGCCCGTTGGCCTCGTCCACCAGCGTCTTGAACTCCGGCAGGGTGAGGACACCCTCGATGCCGTAACCGAACTCCCCCACCTCGGGCCCGTAGGTGTCGAAGCCGGTGGCGATCACGATCGTCCCGACCGTCATCGACAAGATCTCTGGGTCAGCGCCGTTGACCTGGACCTCGGCCACGTAGTTCCCGAAACTGCCCGACTTTCCGACCAATTCCGAGTTGGTGAACACCGTGATCCTCGACCGCTTAGCCACCTCGGCGCTCAATCGCGCTATCTGCTCGCGACCGTTCAGGTCCTGGGGATACATCGCTCCGAAACGACCGACCCAGCCACCCAGCGTCGCCTCGCGTTCGACCAGGTAAACACTCAGGCCGACGTCGGCCAGCCCGATGGCGGCCCGCAGCCCGGCGATCCCGGCACCGACCACCATCGTCGCCGGAGTGGTCTCGACGACTAGCGGCTGCAGCGGGACCGAGTTGCTGCTGTTCGCGACGCCCGCACGCACCAGCCCGATGGCCTTCTCGGTCGCGCCCTTGGGATCGTCACCATGCGCCCAGGAATCCTGTTCGCGGATGTTGACCTGGGAGTAGGCGTACGGGTTCAGACCGGCCCGCTTGCTGACGTTGCGGAAGGTGATCTGATGCAGCTTCGGGGAGCAGGAGGCCACGACGAGGCCGTCGAGCCCCTTCTCTTGGATGTCGCGGATCATGTCGTGCTGGGTGCCGTCGGAGCAGGCGAACATGGTCGTCTCGGCGAGGACGACGTTCGGGTCGTCCGCCAGTGCGTCCCGCACCGCTGCGACGTCGACGTAGTCGGAGATGTTGCCGCCGCAGTGACAGATGTAGACGCCCAGGCGCCGCTGTTCGCAACTGTCGGCAGTCGGCTTGCCAGGTCGTGCGTTGTCGAGGGGCAGGTTGTCGCTGGGACTGTTCATGCCGGGACCACCTCGGGGGTCTTGGCCATCTCCAGGTGGGCGGCCACCTGCGCGACGGCGGCGCCGGCGTGCAGGATCGAGTCGACGATGTCCTTGGCACCGGCCGCCGTGCCGGCGACAAACACCCCGGGGATGTCGGTCTGCCCGGGGTCGATCTCAGCGCTCGGCTCCGTGACGTAGTAGTACTCATCCAAGCCTAACGGCTCGCCACCGAAGAGTTTCTCCACCTCGCGGTTGGGCTGGATGCCGACAGCGAGGACGACCAGGTCGTACTCTGCCTCGATGATCCCGCCGCCGTTCTCGATGTCCTCGTAGCGCAGGAGAAGGTCTCCGTTCTCCTGCTCGGTGACCCGAGAGACGCGGCCCTTGATGTAGGTCGCGCCCATATCCTTCGCCTGCTCGTAGAACTCGTCGTAGCGCTTCCCAGCGGCACGCATGTCCATGTAATGCATCGTCACGTCGGCCAGCGGTAGGGAGCCCATGATGAGCTGATTCTGTTTGATGGAGTACATGCAGCAGAACTTCGAGCACAGCGGGTTGCCGGTGGTCTTGTCCCGAGACCCGGTGCAGGAGATATACGCGATCCGGTCGGGCACCTTGCCGTCACCCGGTCGCAAGATGGTGTTGAACGGCCGGGTGGGGGCCAACAGTCGGTCCATCTGCATACCCGTGATGACGTTGGGGAACCGGCCATATCCATATTCGGGTTTCAGGTCCGCGGCGAATAGTTTGTGTCCGGTCGAGATGACGACTGCGCCCACCTCGAACTCGTGGACGGTGTCCTTCATATCGAGCTTGATCGCGTCAGCTGGGCACGCCTTGACACATTCCTGGCACTCCGAGCAGACCCCGCAGTCCAGGCACCCGCCAGCTCCGGCGAGGGCCTCGGCCTCCGTCATGGGCGGTTCGATCTCGGCGAAGTCGTGCGGATGCCGTACGTGTTGGCTGTCCGGCAGGATCGGGTCGCGGTGGGTATAGGCCTGCTGGCGGGCCAGGACCTCGGCCGTCGCAACCACGCCCAGCGGGTCGTCGAACAGCGGGAAACCCTCCAGCGGATCCCCTTGCAGCCACTTGTCGATCATGTAGGCCGCGCGCCGACCGTGGCCGATCGCCCGGGTGATGTCGGTTGCCCCGGATTCGACGTCCCCGGCCCCGAACAGAAACGGGTGGTTGCTCTGCAGCGTGATCGGGTCCACCTTGATGCGGTGGCCCTGCACGACGCCGGTCACTGGCTCGTACGGCTCGTCGTCGGGCTCCATGCCGATCGCGGAGATGATGGCCTGGCACTCGAGGACGAACTCGCTGCCGCGGACCGGCTCGGGGCGGCGGCGGCCGGACTCATCTGCCTGGCCCAGTTCCATCCGCTGGCAGCGAAGCCCGGCAACTGCTCCTGCGGCATCTTTGACAACGTCGACCGGTGCGACCAAGAAGTCGAACTCCACGCCCTCCAACTCGGCCTCGACGACCTCGGCGACATGCGCCGGCATTTCGGCGCGCCCCCGGCGGTAGGCGACCCGTACCTGGGCAGCACCCAGCCGTCGGGCTGTCCGGGCGGCGTCCATGGCGACGTTGCCGCCGCCCACGATGACAACCGTCTTACCGGCGAGATCAGGCCCGGCGTCCTGACTGACGTTGCGCAGGAACGTCAGCCCGGTCGACACGCCCTCGGCGTCCTGCCCGGGTACCCCCAGGGCCATGGAACGGGGGGTTCCGGTGGCGACGAGTACCGCGTCGAACCCGTCGACGTCGCGCAGCGCCTCCAGGTCGTGGATGGGGTGGTTGGTCTCGATGTCGACACCGATGGCGGTGAGATTGGCGATGTCCTGGGCGACAACGTCATGCGGGAGCCGGTACGCCGGGATCGCGTGGCGCAGGAAGCCGCCAGGCTGGTCGGCGGCTTCGAACATCTTCACCCGGTAGCCCCCGCGGGCGAGTTGCCAGGCCGCGGTAAGTCCGGCCGGCCCGGTCCCCACGACGGCCACGCTCTTGCCGTTGGACTCGGCAACGCTGACGCCCGGTCCCCGGCCAGCGGCGTAGTGCTGGTCCGCGGCGAACCGCTTCAGCCGCCGGATCGGGATCGTGCCCTCGATCTTGGCGCGGGTGCATTCACTCTCACAGGGCGCATAGCAGGCGCGGCCCAGCGTCCCCACCAAGGGAGTGGCGTCCAGGACGAGTTGGAAGGCCTCTTCGTACTTGCCACTGCGGATGAGCGAGACGTATCCATGCGCCTTAATCCCAGCCGGGCAGGTGTCGATGCACGGGGACGTACCAGCCCGTTCGATCACCGCCTTCTTTGGGACCGCTTGGGGGAACGCGATGTAGGCGGCGTGCCGGGACACGAGTTGGGCGTTGAACTGATCGGGGACAGCAACGGTGCAGGCCAGTTGGCATTCCTGGCATCCGGTGCAGGCGGACCAGTCGATGTATCGCGCCTTCTCCTTGACGGTCGTCGTGAACTTGCCGTCGAACTGCCGGGTGATGCCCATGACCTCGCTGTACGTCATGGTGGTGATGTTCGGATGATTAATGGTCGAGGACATCTTGGGTCCGGAGATACAGCTCGCGCAGTCCAGAGTCGGGAATACCTTGGACAGCAGGATCATGCGACCGCCGACGCTGGCCTCCTTCTCGACCAGGAGGACCTCGTAGCCCATGTCGCCGAGCTTGATCGCCGACTCCATGCCGGCAATGCCGCTACCCACGACCATGACGTCGTACTTCATCCCGCGCTCCAGTCTTACGTTCCGGCCTGTGCCGAGCGGCTGCACCGGAGTCAATGCTCAGATGAACAGGTTGACGTTCGCCTCGTCCGCGTCGCCGAGATAACTGGCGACACCCGCGAATTCCAGCCCGTCGATGAGTTCTTCCGCGCGCAGTCCCATGACGTCCATGGACATGGTGCAGGCCACCATCTTGACGTCCTGCTCGCGGGCCGTCTCGATCAGTTCACCGAGCGACATGACGTTCTGCTGCTTCATGACCTTCTTGAACAGGATCGGCCCAACGCCGCCGAAGTTCATGTGCGAGAGAGCGAGTTTGTCCTGTCCGCGCGGCATCATGGTCGCGAAAGCCTTCTGCAGGAGACTCTTTCCCTGGGTGGGCGGCTTGTTCGGCTTGCGCAGGGCATTCAGCCCCCAGAAGGTGAAGAACATGGTGACGTCATCCCCCATCGCCGCCGCGCCGTTGGCAATGATGAACGCCGCGAAGACTCGGTCGAAGTCTCCGCTGAAGACGATCATCGTCTTCTTGGTCGTGTCCACTGTGGTGCTGCCTCTCAATACGCGCGGTCAGACCGCGGTGGCCCGGGTCGGGCCGAGTTCGACGAGTTGTTCGGAGAATTCACGCATGTATTTCACGAAGGACTCCGCGCACACCGAGCAGACCGCTGCCATCTTCAGGCGCTGTGGCGCAATGCCCTCGGCCCGTAGCAGATCCTGCGCCTGGGCCGAGATCCGCGAGGTCCGCTCCGAGCAGTCGGGCAGATAGGCGCACTCCTCGCCGTCGGAGGCGATGAAGACTCCGTCAAAACCGTTGCCGAGCGCGTGCAGGATCCAGGCCGGTTTGAGTCCGCTGCTGCACGGCACGGCGATGACAGAGACGCCAGCGGAATAGTGCATATGCCTGCTGCCCGCTAGGTCGATACCCGGATCGGAGATGTTGTGCGTCGAGAAGACCAGGATGCGCGGTACGAAACTGCCTGTTCCGGTCGATTCGATGGTCAACTCTGCGGTGGCAGACACCACAAGATCACTTCATCTTCTTGAGGAACAGGCGCAGGTAACCGGCGTCGTCGAAGTGACCCAGGTAGTCGTGGCCCATCTTCTTCGACCACGCCGGCAGGTCCTTCAAGGTTCCGGAGTCGGTCGCCATGACCTCCATGACGCCACCGACGGGGACCTTTCCGATGGCCTTCTTGGCCGCCAGGATCGGCCCCGGACACGAGGTTCCTCGGGCGTCGACGACGGTGTCCGCCTTCGTGACCTTGAGTTCTTCGACGGCGACGGTCATGATCTCTCCTCGTACTGGCGGGCGGCGCAGCGTTGTGAGCCGCGGGTGGTCCGAATGTGGTGGCCGGGAGGCGGGGTGCCGCTTCCTCGTACAGAAAGCCTCGGCCGGACCGACCGTGAGGGTGAGAGCCGAACGTCCCACCGCGACTGGCGGAGCCCGTCCGAAGCATCACACCGCAAATGCTTGCTTTACCCGTACCGGTAGGGGTATACGTAGGGATATCCCCGAGCCTGTGCGCGCTGACGACCGGCGGCGGGTCTGGCTGAGTGTGCGATTGCGCCGCACCGGACCGCGCCGCGCCGTACCGTCCGACCTGACCCGTACCGCCACCGGATTGGGAAGGCGAATCGCTGATGGAGCGCTTGACTCCGCTGTCGGCCGCGTTCCTGCAGGCCGAGGACGAGGACACCCGGACGTCGATGGCAATCTCCTCGACGGCAGTGTTCGAAGGGCCCGCCCCGACGCATGAAGAATTTCTGGCGCATATTGCCGAGCGGTTGCCCCTGGTGCCGCGCTACCGCCAACGCATCCAGACCGTGCCGCTGGACCTCGCCGCACCGGTGTGGGTCGACGATCCGACCATGGACGTCGGGTGGCATGTCCGACGCACCGCGCTGCCGGCACCGGGCGGCCCGGCGGAGTTGCACCGGCTGATCGCGCGGGTTATGACCCAGCGGATGGACCGCAGCCGCCCCCTATGGGAGTACTGGGTCGCCGAGGGCCTGCCGGGCGGGCGATGGGCGGTGCTGCAGAAGGTTCACCATGCGGTTGTCGACGGAGTGTCGGGCACCGAGTTGTACTCGGTGTTCTTCGACCCCAGTCGCGCCGGACGAGCACCTGTTGCCGACAACTGGGTCCCTCGGTCGGCGCCGAGCCCCGTGTCCATGACGGCGGCCGCCCTGCGCGAGTTGGCCCTGACGCCCGCGGTCGGGTTGCGTGCCGTCGGCGCGGTCGCCCGCAGCCCTCGTACGCTCGCTCGCTCGTCCGTCCGCGCCGTCCAGGGCGCCCTATCACTGAGTGGGGCAGCCCTGCCCACCGCGGCCAGCTCGCTGTCCGGGCCGATGGGCCAGCAACGCAGGTATGCCAGCTGCCAGATCGGGCTCGACGAGGTGCGCACCATCCGACGCGCCCTGGGCGGCTCGGTGAACGACGTCGCCCTAGCGGCGATCAGCGGCGCGTTCCGGGAACTGCTGTTGTCTCGTGGGGAAGAGCCCGACGCGCACGCGGTACGCACGCTGGTCCCCGTCTCGGTCCGGGCGCCGGGCGAGGAGGCGATTCTGGACAATCGGGTCTCCCTCATGCTGCCGTACCTGCCGGTGGACCTCGCCGATCCCGTCGAGCGGCTGACATCCGTACGCCAACGGCTGGCCGAGGCCACGGCAGCGGGAGGTCCTGAAGCCGGGGTCGCCCTGACGTCGATTGCTGCGTACGGACCCTTCCTGCCGGTCGCCCTCGGCGTGCGGCTCGCGTTCCACCTGCCGCAACGGCAACTCGTGACCGTCACGACGAATGTGCGCGGCCCGTCGGCGCCGGTCTATGCCCTGGGCCGTCGCTGCGAGCAGATCTTTCCGTACGTGCCGATCGCGGATCGGGTCCGGATCGGTGTCTCGATCTTCTCCTACGCCGGTACGTTGTCATTCGGGGTCACCGGCGACTATGACACTGTGCCGGACATCGACGTCCTGTGCGACGCGATTGTGGAGGCTACGGTCGAACTACTACATGCGGCGCATGGGACTTGACGCTGTTGCAGCCGGGTGCTCCGCACGTACGACGGCATGAACCGCCAACTGGATGGGATGTTTCATGAATTCGCTCACCCTGGGAGTGCTCGCCACATCCGGCAAGGAGAACGAGCATCGGCTGCCGATTCATCCGGCACACCTGGACCGGATCGATGCCGACCTGCGTTCCCGGATCTTCCTGGAGCGCGGCTACGGACAGCACTACGGGGTTTCCGATGACCATCTCGAGCGTTTCGTTGCCGGCTTACGCGAGCGCGCGGAGGTAATCGCCACCACCGACGTCATCCTCTTACCCAAACCAACCCTGGTGGACGTACGCGGACTTCGGGACAACCAGGTTCTGTGGGGCTGGCCCCATGCCGTCCAGGATCACGAGTTGGCGCAGGTCGCCATCGACAAGCGGCTGACCCTGATCGCCTGGGAGGCGATGAACCACTGGACTCCATCCGGGGACTTCATGGTTCACGTGTTCCACCTGAACAACGAAATGGCCGGCTACTGCTCCGTGCTGCATGCGATGACCCTGGTGGGCAGCACCGGGCACTACGGCCGTCCGCTGCGCGCGGCTGTCATCGGGTTCGGGAACACCGCTCGCGGTGCGATCACCGCCCTCAACGCGCTGGGCATCCACGATGTCAGCGTCCTGACGATGCGCGACATAACCGCCGTCGCATCCCCCATCCCGTCGATCACCCTCGATCACATGGAACGGCTCGAGGGACATCCCGGCCGTACGGTCATCCTGACTCCGGCCGGTCCGGCACCGACCGCGTCGGTGCTGGCCCAGCACGACCTCGTGGTCAACTGCGTCCTGCAGGACACGGATGACCCGCTGATGTTCGTCTCCAATACCGACCTGCCTGCCTTCGCGCCGGGAACTCTGATCGTCGACGTCTCCTGCGACCTCGGCATGGGTTTCGAGTGGGCCCGCCCCACGACGTTCGAGGAGCCGATGTTCACCGTCGGCGACGGCGTCCGCTACTACGGGGTCGACCACAGCCCCACATTCTTGTGGAACAGCGCAAGCTGGGGTATCAGCGAGGCTCTCATCCCGCACATCTCGACGGTCCTCGGTGGCCCGGCGGCGTGGGACGCCGATCCCATCATCCGCAAGGCCATCGAGATCCGCGACGGCGTCGTCCAGAACCCGAAGATCCTCTCCTTCCAGGGCCGTGCCGAGGAACACCCACACCCGCGCCTGTGATCCGGCGGGTGCGCCCCTGAGTGGTGATCGATGAGTCGGGTGCGTCACCCTGGACGTCATGCCGCGGCTACTGATCGTTCACCACACGCCGTCCCCCGCCGTACGAGCGCTGCTGGAATCGGTGCTCGCCGGGGCGCGGCAGCCCGAGTTGTCGTCGATTGAGGTACGCGTCGAACCGGCCCTGTCCGCGACCGCGTCGGACGTGCTGGAGGCCGACGCGTACCTGCTGATCACCCCGGCCAACATCGGCTACATGAGCGGGGCGCTGAAACACTTTTTCGATGTCGTCTACTACCCCTGCCTGGACGCCACCCGTGGCCGGCCATGGGGGCTCCTGCTGCACGGCAACGACAACGTCACCGGCGCCGAGCGGTCAGTGAACTCGATCACGGGCGCCCTCGGCTGGCAGCGCGTCGCAGCGACCGTCGTGACGCTCGGACCACCCCAACCGGCCGACCTGGCAGCCGCACGCGAACTCGGCGCCACCGTGGCCGCCGCCATTGCTCCGGGTTGACCGGGGAGGGGTGGGAACGTTCCCCGTCGGTGGCTGAGGGTCGTCGGCTAGTCCCGCGGTGCTGCCACGGTCGCGGGCGAGGCCCGATGACGCGGCGCGAAAGCGGCTCACCGCACGAAGGCGGGCGGAGGTTGAGCGCGCGTCGGGCCTGGTCGCGCCCAACGCGCAGATCGTGCATCTGGGCCTGCCCGACCAGTCGTTGGCGGACTACGAGGACGTCGTGGTCGGCGAAATCGTACGTCGATGCGGGTCCGACATGTTGATCCTGGCTCCCTGGCTCGACGATGGACACGCAGACCATGACGCCGTGGGTCGGGCCGCCTCCCGGGCGGCCAAGCAGACCCCCTGCCGCGGTGGCGTTCTACCCGATCTGGCTGTGGCACTGGAGCACCCCTGAAGCCTTGCCGTGGCGAGACAGCCGAGTTGTGCAATGTGGCCGAGATAGCCTGCGGCGTAAACGGGACGCTGTCGCGGAGTTTCATAGTCAACTCTCCGGCTGGGATCTCGATCCGGGTGGCGCCGGACTGCCACCCCCGTACTGGGGACGTCGACGGGGATCTGCGTATCGATGTCTGGGGCGAAGGTTTAACACTCGCGCGGGCGGAGGGACGGGCGTGACGGGTATCCGGCAGGTCATCGTCGCCATTCCGGCCAAGGATGAGGAGGAACTCCTGCCCGGTTGCCTCGCGACGGTCGTGGCCGCGAGCAGCACGCTCACCGCGATTCGACCGGACGTCGCGGTGCAGGTCGTCGTCGCCCTGGACGGGTGCCACGACGCATCCGGCCAGATTGCTACTACGGCAGGGGTACGCACCGTCACCCTGCACGGCGAGGGAGTTTGTCGAGCGCGCGATGCCGCCGTACGCCGTGGGCTTGCTCTCCTCCCGTATCCGGATGAGCACGACACTTGGGTAGCCTGCACGGACGCCGACACGCTGGTCCGCGTCACCTGGCTGACCCACCAACTCATCTGGGCCGAGCGGGAGATCGACCTGGTCGTGGGCACCGTCGAGCCGTTCGCGGTGGCCGACCCGGTGGCCCTGAACGCCTGACACGAACGACACCAACTGATGGAGGGGCATGCGCACGTGCATGGCGCGAATCTCGGCATCCGCGCGAGCCGCTGGCGCAACGTGGGAGGTTTCCGAGACCTTCGCATCCACGAGGACGTCGAGTTGGTCTCCCGGGTACGCGCCCACACACGGCGCTGGGTCGCCACGGTCACGATTCGCATACGGACCTCGGGCCGCTCCGGCAGCCGAGTGACCGGCAGGTTCGCCGATTATCTCGGCGCCTGCGATCGTGGAGCGCAGTGACGCGCGACGACGTCCAGTAGCACTAGCGGACGAGTTCGGCGGCCAATTCCTCTACCTCTTGACGCAGTTGTCCTGTCTCGACGGCCAATTGGTTGGCGGCCGTGGAAACCCGGTCGGCCACCAGCCGGTTGGCAGACACCTCGGCCCGGACTCCAACATCGCGCGTCGTCCCGGTCGCCGCATGGGTCCCGTCCAGAGATGCGCTGACCGAGCTGGTGGCCTGGCCCAGGCCACGTACCGTGCCGGCAATCCTGGTCAGGGCGGTGGCGGCCGCGCCGGTGCTGTCCTGGATCTCCCGCACCTGGCCGGCGATCCGATCGGATGCCCGAGAACTTTGTTGGGACAATTCCTGGACCTCGTGGGCCACGACGGCAAATCCCTTGCCCGCAGAGCCGGCGCGGGCGGCTTCGATCGTGGCGTTCAGTGCTAGCAGATTGGTCTGGAACGCCACCTTTCGGATGACGTCCACCACCCCGCCGATGCGGTCGGCGGCCGCGGACAGGCCAGCGACGGTGTCGACAACGACGTCAGCATCACCGGCCGCCCGGGTTGCGGCATCGGTCGCTTCGGCCGCCTGATCGCCGATCGCCGCGACGGAACCGACCAACCGGTCGGCGCCTCCGGCGAGGTCGTCCGAGGCTCCAGCCAGGCTGTCCACCCGAGCGTGGATACGCTCCATGGCGCCATCGACGGTTTCTCGTAGGCGCAGCGACAAGGCCTCCGCGGTCCGACGCCGGTCTGCTGCCGCCTGGACCTGCAGCGCCTCGTTCTCCCGCCCCAGGGTGTGCTGCGCAATCAGTCCGTCCCGTAGCACCCGCGCGCTGGCCACACATCGACCGATCTCGTCCTTGCTGTCCGGTGGGAGTTCGACATCCTCATTCCCCGCGGCAAGCCCGTCCAAGGCCGAGGTGAGAACCCGGAGCGGGCGCGTCACAGAGCGACTGACCAGGAACACCAGACCGAGGAGCAGGATCATGATCAGCGCTGTCCGGCCGATGATCCCCCACTGTGCGGCGCTGACGGCAGCATCGACGTCATCCAGATACAGCCCGGTGCCGATCACCCAGCCCCAGGCCGGGACGCCTTGGACGTAGCTCAGTTTGGGTACGGGCTGGTCGGCTCCGGGCTTGGGCCACAGGTACGTGACGAAGCCGGAACCCTGAGTCCGTACGGTGTTGACGAATTCCACGAACAGATGGGTGCCGTTGCTGTCGGTCGTGGCGGCCAGGTCGGTCCCGTCCATGTCCGGCTTGATCGGATGCATCAGCATCGTGGGGTTCATGTCGTTCACCCAGACGTACTGCTGACCGTCGTAGCGCAGATCTTTCAGCGCGGCCAGCGCGGCTGCCTGTTGCCGCGCGGTGTCCGCCGGCGTCGGCTCGGCCCGCTGCACGTAGCCGGCCACGATCGAGGAGGCCGCCTGCACAATGTCACGGGTCGTCTTCTCCCGGGTAGCCAGCAGGTCTGGGCGCAACGACGCCAACTGCGCCCACGCCACCGCCACCACCGCGAGGACCGCTACCGCGGCGACCGCGGTCAGCTTCGCGATCATCGAGAGATTGCGCAGTCCGTGCACCGCCAAGCCTCCGTTGCCGATGTGCCCCCACGAGGACATCCATCGGCTCGGGCGGCCCGGATCACAGGAATTCCGGGCAGCCGCCAGCCAGCAGACCAAGACCGTCAACCGGTGCGCGCGGCCCTAGAGCACGCGCGCACCGGTGGACGGCCGACTAACTAACTCCATCGCGAGGGGCCTCGATCGCTGCACTGCACACACAGCCGTTCGAACGGCCGCAACTCCAGCCTGCCCATGGGAATCGCACGGTCGCACCGACGGCAGACGCCGAAGGCGCCGGTGTCCATCCGAGCGAGTGCAGCGGTGATCTCTACTTCCAGCCGTTCTGCTTCGCCGATGGAGTGCAAGGCGACTGCCAACTCGCTCTGTGCGTCGGCGTTGCTGAGCGAACCGGTGGTCCGCAACTCGTGGAGGACGTCGCGCGCTGCGTCGATGCGCTGGGCGCACTCCTCCTGCAGT
Source organism: Candidatus Nanopelagicales bacterium (assembly GCA_038208295.1). Lineage (GTDB taxonomy): Bacteria > Actinomycetota > Actinomycetes > S36-B12 > JBBQYX01 > JBBQYX01. Next base: position 30,785 of record JBBQYX010000030.1, read on the forward strand.
TCATGCAGGCTGACCTGGATTGCGGCGAGGTCGTCCGCAGAGTGCTGCGGGGCACGGGCGCGTCCCTCGGGAGGAGAGGCAAAGGTGTGGGGTCGGCGGACGGTGACGTGACTGGGCATGAGAGAACTCCAAGATGGGGGTGATAGAACACGAAGACGCACCACTGTCACAGTGGGGTGCTAGGGCGACGCTTGTCGGCGAGAGATGTTGCGCACCACCGTGTAGGCAGCGCCAGGTTCAGGACGTGACAAACTCAGGTGGCGACCTGGGAAGACCGACATGCCAGACACCGGCGAGCTCGCCCTGCGCGCGAGTTCTGCCGTACGCCATGCCCACCAGCATCAGGCCGGCCAGAGCTGCGAGCCCGGCTGTGAACAATCCGCTGCGCGCTGAGCCCCCCGCCGATCGAGTCGCCGCGGCAGCCCGCGCCCACTCGGGAGTCACAGCGGCGACGGAGATCTGCGCTATCGGGTCAGCCGACCACAACGGGGCCGAACCGGCCATCGTAGGCAAGTTTCGCGCACTGACTGGGGCTTCGGCCGCCGCCGCGGAATCGAGGGTTACGACTGCGGCCTGCGCCACCGACGGGCTCATCGCCGCCGCCACGAGAGCCGCCGCCAGCAGCGCCGCGAAGGCGGCGCGGCGCAGGTGACTCATCAAGGGCGACATCACAGCACCTTACGCCATCCCGACATCCGGTCCTGAGACCTGGGACGGTATTGGCTGCCAGCTCGAAAGCCGCCGCCCCCTGAGCCCGGGCGCGCTGCCAACCCGACCAGTTTCGTCTACGGGATCTTCATCTCGCTGTTGGTCTCTCCAACTCCTTCGCTCGCCTGGCGATTTGCCCGAACGGCGACGTCCACCCCGCACGACCTGTCCCGCATCGTCGTGGCAGGCCTGGCAGTGCTCATCGTCATCGTCACCGTCGCCGTTGCGGCGGCCTGCTTCGTAGCGGTCCACGAGTCGTCGAAGCTCGGGACGTGGACGGGGGTCGGACTCGAATCGTGTGGGGCCTGAACGTTGCCCACATGATCGTCGTCGCTTGCTTCGATCGAGCGGGGCCGGGGCCGTCTCGGCAACGTCGCCGACCGGGCTCGGTAGCTGGGCCCGCGCATACTTGGCCGGTGGTCAGCGATCCGCGACGGTTGGCGGCGTTCCGTTCCGCCCGCATCGCCTCCCTGGTGGCGGCGCTCGCTGTCCGGTCGTCGCTGACCGCTGTCCGTGCCAGGTTCGACGAGGACCCGGCCGGGCTGCGTCGCAGGTCCCGTGCCCGCAACGCCGACCTGCTGCGCACCACACTGGGCGGGATGAAGGGAGGGGCCCTCAAGGCTGGCCAGCTCCTCTCGACGGTCGACTCGCTGTTCCCTCCGGATCCCGACCGTACGTGGACCGAGGCCCTGACCAGGCTGCAGGAGACCAACCCACCCCTGCAGTGGGCACAGGTGGAGCCGGTCCTGCGACGAGGTCTCGGCGCCGAGTGGCGTCAATCGCTCGTCGAGATCGACACCGTCGCAGTGGCTGCGGCGTCGCTCGGCCAGGTACATCGCGGCACCTGGTGCGACGGTCGGCAGGTGGCCGTGAAGGTGCAGTACCCCTTCGCGAAGGACGTCCTTCTGGCCGACCTACGCGCCTTGTCCGTCTCCCTACGGCTTGCCGGAGTAGTCCTGCCCGGTCTGCTCGCCGCACCTGTCCTGAACGAGCTGCGGCTGCGGGCCGGGGAGGAACTCGACTACGTGCACGAGGCGCGGGCGCAGCGCGAGGTCGCAGCAGCCTTCGCCGGGTCCAGCGAGTTCGCCGTCCCCGACGTGGTCGCGGCTGCGGACGGGGTCCTCGTGAGCGAGTGGTTGCCGGGCCGCCCGCTCGTGGCAGTCGTCGGTGACGCCGAGGACGAGCGGCGTCGGGTCGCCTCGCTGTATCAGGCCTTTGCGCTGCTGGCGCCCGCGCGTGCGGGCTGGTTGCACGCCGACCCGCACCCCGGGAATTTCCGGGTCACCCCGGACGGTCGGCTCGGTGTGGTCGACTTCGGCGCCGTCGTCGCGATGCCAGACGGCCTGCCCTCGGCGTTCGGCCGGCTCGTGCGCGCCTTCTCCGACGAGTCCGCCCCCGGTGACGCCCAGGCGGCGCTCGTCGCGGCCGGGTTGGTCAGGCCCGGTCGACGGGTCGACATTGAAAGCCTGCGAGCGGTCATGTCGCCGTTTAGTGAGCCCGCCCGCCATGACGTGTTTTCATTCTCGTCGTCGTGGTTGCGCTCATGTTTCGCCCGCGACGAGGCGGCACGCGACCCCGACTACACCGCGGCAATGGGTCTCACGCTGCCAGCCGAGCACCTTATGACCCAACGGGTCTGGCTCGGAGTAATCGGGGTGCTCTGCCGCCTCGACGTCACCGTGCCCGTACGCCCCGTCCTGCGCGAGCTGCTGCCCGGGTTTGACGGACCTCGGTCCTGAGCCTGATCTCCGCCGGCCTCGTGGGAGTGGTGCGCCGGTCGTGGACGCCGCCGGCGCGGCGTCGTCGGTGACGATAGGAGGGGGCAGCACGCATCCACCAACGGCCGGGCACCTCCGGCCCGGTCAGGCAACAGCCGCAGCCTTGTCCAAGTCTTGTCACGGTCAGTGCGCAACACTTATGGGCAAGGCATTGCTGGGTGGTGTATTGCCTCCGCTCATTACACACGGTCTTAGGAATAGTCGCGCAGATCGACGACCACCATGCGCCGCAAGGGGAATAGCCACCGAGCGGTTGCACGGCAGCGACCTAGCAACGCACCGACCCTTCGCGTCTTCATGATCGTTCTGTTCCTCTTCGGGATTGGTTACCGGGATGGTTGGTGGCTATGTTGGTTTAGTTGGTTTAGTTGGTTTAGTTGGCCTAGTTGGCCTAGTTGGAGCATTCTGGTCCGATGAGTGTTGAGCCAGTCGAGTGGTCGGTGAGCCAGGCGCGGGATCGCTTCTCCGACGCGGTCAACCGTGCCGCGTTCGGCGGTGAGATCACCTACGTGACCCGCGGGCGTGGTCACGTACGAGCAGCCGCGATCGTCCCGGCCGACCTGGTCGAGGCCTACGAGTCGCTGATCGACCAGCAGGACGGCGCGATCGCCGCCGAGCGTCTCGCCGACATCGATGCCGGCCGCAGCCAGGTATATCGAAGCCCTCGGCGGCCAGATCCACATCGTCGCCGAGTTCGATGAAGTCACCACCCAAATCGCCTGACCCGACACGCCACACACCTCGGGAGGGCATACGGTGGAAGGCACCGGTCTACAGACGCCGCCGGCGTTCACGGCCGGTGAGGCTCGGACACAGTTTGGGCAAGGGGTCGCGACGGAAACCCCCCGGGGGGCGCTGCCGCCCACGACACCACCGTCCGGCCGACCTCCGCGCACCCGCGCGATGTCGCGCTCGATTCACGGTTCCGCTGTATCTCCCCGGGCACGCCCCAGTGACGGGCTCCCCGCCGCACGACCAGCCGTGAGTGCCTCCGTGGTGGACTCCTAGGCAGGGGTGAGGCTCGTCCATCCGTGCGGCATCCCGGCCGTCGTGTGCTCGCCGGTGACGCCGAACGGTGTCGGCGCTTCCGCTTATGAACGTCGTACCATTCATATGACTGGTACGGTGGTCATATGTTCTTCGGCGAGCCTTTCGGCGGACTCATCCCAGGAGCCCGAGGAGCCGTGCTCTCCGTGCTCCTACGTACCGGAGCGCCACTCACCGGTCGGCAGGTCCACGGCATGGTCAGCCACGAGCACAGCCTGTGGTCGGTTCAGGAGGCTCTCAAGGCTCTGGCCCGGCTCGGCATCGTGGAGACTCAGACCATCGGTCGGGCGGGAGTGCACACCATCAACGAAGGGCATGCGGCGGTCCCGCATCTGCGCGCACTGGCCGATCCGATCGCCACGCTCAGGGCAGCCATCGCGCAGTCGGTTGGC
>JBBQYX010000031.1:0-32434 GCA_038208295.1 Candidatus Nanopelagicales bacterium
CTGGCCGCGGATCCCCGACGCGGCAACCCCTCGATCGACAGCGGTACCGGGTGGCGCACCCTGGCCGCCCGGGTGCGGGCACCGGCCTGGCAGGTCCGCCGGGTGCAGGCCTTGGTCTGCGGCCTGCCCGGCTGCCCCGGACTGCTGGAGCGACTGGTCACCAGCGAACAGGCCGCCGCCGTCGTGTTCGCCGATCCGGGAGTCCGCGCCGCGCTGACTTCCACTCGATCTCGACCTTCGCGGTTCCGGTTAGGGTCAAGACAGGCCGAGTGGTGATGACTCCGGGGCAGCCGGAGGTCGAAGGGGCCGTGGGGGCACTGCTTCGTCGCGTCTGGCGGCGGTGCTCGCCGCCGCACTGCCTCCCACCCCGCGCGCTGAGCCCGTGTGTATCCCGTGCGGCACCGGTACGAGCAAGGAGCCTCTTCTAGACGGCTTCGACGTCTGGTGTGCCGCTGGCGGTGGCGATCCAGGCGTGCAGCGCGCGGGCCGGGACGCGCCGGAGCCGGCCCACCTTGACGGTGGTTAGGTCTCCGTCTCGGATGAGTTGGTAGGTCAGGGTGCGGCCGATGCCGAGGAGGTCGGCGGCCTCCTCGACGGTCAGCAGGAGCCGGTCGTCAGCGGTCGTGGAGTGGATGCGGGTTCGCTGTGCACGGTTCATGGTCGTACCTCCTTGCCCAGGTAGTGGGCAAAACGGCGACCACTCCCGCGAACCACGTCCGAGGCCATCGCATCGACGGCCGCTGGCAGCGCCCCGAAAGCCTCCAGGAGAGCCTCGAACTGGGCCGAGCCCCGGGCCGGGAGCGGTCGTCGGTGACCAGATCCGAGCTCCACGGCGGCGTCTGAGCCGCCAAGTAGGCGCTCAAAGTCCGCCGCCAGGCGTCCCGATACGGGGTCGTCCACCGGCAGAGTCTGTTGACATCTCGTTGACATGAACGCGAAAGGCCGTCCCGCCCGATGGGCGAAACGGCCTCTCACCTGCGTAAACGTGGTAGCGGGGGCAGGAGCCGTCGCTGCGCTCCTCCCAAATCCTGGCGCTCACTTCATAACGAACGAAGGCCGACCCCTAGCGGGGCCGACCTTCGTTCGTTGGTAGCGGGGGCAGGATTTGAACCTGCGACCTCTGGGTTATGAGCCCAGCGAGCTACCGAGCTGCTCCACCCCGCGATGGCCTTGCGGCTCGCCGAACGATACGTCACCGATGGCGGTGCTCCAAATCGAAGTGCTCGACTGGCGTGTGCCCCGCGCGTTCGAGACGTACGCATCCGTCCGTTAACAGCCGGCTAGATCACCGCGGCGTTGCGCCCTTGGCGCCCCAAACGCGCGAGTGGCGCCCAGTCGGCCGACTACTGGCCGGTGTCGACTACGACCGGCCATGCGCGGCTAGCGTGCCCCGGATGCGGCCGAGTAGAGCATGGGCAACGGTAGCGGACCGCCCCGGTGGTGGCCCCGCCGACCGGTCCTGGTGCGTGGCCAGCGAGATCGATTTCGACTCGACCCTGGTCCGCGGTGGCGGTGGCGGTGTTCTTATCAATGCCTGGCGGACCCGACTTGGAGGCATGGCCGGTCAGCGCGGGAGATTCCCTGCACCCCGCCGACACCGGCAACTGGTGAGGCGGCCGGCTGGGCTAACCGCCAATGAAACCCAACACGTCGTACACCAGGAACGCTGGCCACAGCACGGCCTGCACCAGTGCGAACAGGTGCGGCCACAGGCCATCGGCCTGCTGCCAGTAGAAGACCAGGGCGCCGATCAGGCCCAACCCGTAGACCGCGCTGCTGCTGCCCGTTCGAACCACCGTGGTGGATTGCGAGCCTCGAGACATGGCCATCTCCTCGACGAGCGTCACGTCCGGGCACTGTCGGCCCGGACCTGCGACGCGGCCATTATTTCCGTCGACGCGTGCGGCGGGACGCCGGTAGCGTCGCCGCCGTGCAGCTAGTCATCCCCGGTCCCGAACACCTGCTCGCCTACCGGGCGGCCCTGTCGGATGGCTGGTCGGCCAACACCGAACGACCTGAGGCGGCCGCGGAGGAACTGGCACTGATCGCGGCTGACTCGGTCGGGTTTCTGGCGACCAAGGACGATCCGGACGCGGCCGGACCCGCGATCACCCTGCCGGACGGTACGCGGGTCGAGCGGCTCCCCGGATTCACGCGGTGGCTATGGGACGGCGCCTTCTGCGGCATGATCAACATGCGCTGGCAGCCCGGCACGACCGACCTGCCGCCGCACTGCCTGGGGCACATCGGCTACAGCGTCGTTCCTGGCAAGCGACGGCGCGGCTATGCCACCCGGGCGCTGACACTCATGCTCCCGCTGGCCAGGAGTTCGGCGCTGCTGTACGTCGACTTGGTCACCGACTACGACAACGTGCCCTCCCAGCGGGTGATCGAGGCCAACGGCGGCCGCCTGGTCCGCGAGTTCCACAAGCCACCGGCCTATGGCGGCCATCGGGCGCTGCTGTTCCGGATCAGCCTGGCCGAGTGACCGCAGTCCTTCCGCGGAGGCCTAAGCAAGGATCTTCCGCGGAGGACGTGTACGCCGGGGATCTTCCGCGGAAGGCGTGAACCGGGGTTCTTCCGCGGGAGACGGTGAGCACCGCACAGTGCCCGACCTAGTGCACAGGGAAGGGGAACGCGCCGACCCGTCATCCATGCGGCACGATCACCCCCGTGACGGTGGGACTGGGTTACACGATCGCCGGCCTGTGCTTGATGATCGCGGCGCTGCTGCCTCGGCTGACGGACGGCCGCGCCTTCTCACCCGCGCTGGCGTTCACCGCCGTCGGTGTCGCCCTGGGACTGTCACCGCTGGACCTGCCCAGCACCATTCCCCCGGATGAGTCGTGGCTGGACGCGGTCGAGCAGATCACGTGCGTGGTGGTCATCGTCGCGGTGTTCGGGGTGGGCCTGGCCATCGACCGCCCGATCGGTTGGCGCAGCTGGCAGCCGACCTGGCGGTTGCTGCTGCTGGCGATGCCGCTGGCCATTGGGGCCTCGGCGCTGGTGGGGTGGTGGCTGCTCGCCCTCTCGCTCCCGGCCGCCCTGCTGGTGGCCGCCTGCCTGGCGCCGACCGACCCGGTCCTGGCCGGCGACGTGCAGGTGGGAGAACCCAGCGATGAGCCGCACGCGGAGGACGAGGTCCGCCTCACGCTGACCGCTGAGGCCGGCCTGAACGATGCGCTGGCGTTCCCCTTCGTCATGGCGGCGATGTTCGCCGCCGGGATCGCGGTGTCCTCGTCGTGGTGGGAATGGTTCGCCTGGCAACTGATCGGGCGTTGCCTGGTCGCCGTCATCGTGGGCTGGGCACTGGGCTGGCTGCTGGCCAGGTTGGCATTCCGGGTCGAGCAGCCGGAGTTGCAACTGGCCCGGCACAGCGAGGTATACCTGGCGCTGACCGCCATCGCACTGTCGTACGGGCTGACCGAACTGGTGCACGGCTACGGCTTCTTGGCCGTGTTCGTCACTGCGGTGGTGTTCCGCGCGCACGAGCCCGCCAGTGAATATCAACGGGTCCTGCACACGTTCGTCTCGCAGCTGGAGCGGCTGCTGACGCTGGTGCTGCTGGTCGCATTGGGATACGGCTGCGCGCGAGGCCTGTTGAAAGCGATCAGCCCGTCGGTCATCGTTTTCGCCCTGGTCATGGTGCTGGTGCTGCGGCCGGTGGTCGCGTGGCTGGTGCTGCCGCGTACTGTCCTGTCCGCGAAGGAGCGGCTGGTTGTCGCGTTCTTCGGGGTCCGCGGTATCGGCTCGTTCTATTACCTGGCGTACGCGCTGGGCGAGTCCACCTGGGTGCAGCGCGACCTGCTGTGGGCGGCTGTGTCGACCACGGTGCTGGTGTCGTTGGTGGTTCACGGGACGCTGGCCGGACCAATCCTGACCCGCATGGACGCGACCCGGGCGCGGCACGCAGCCGAAGCCCGCCGGCGTCGCCACCGTGCCTTGGCACACCCGCCGGACTGAGCTGGCTTTCCGCGGCGGTTGTTGTCGCCTTGACCTCCGAACTCAACACCAGGAACCGGCTGAGCATCGATTTATCTCGGCGTGCCCATCACTGCGAGGTGTCGCTCGTACGCCCGGAACCGCGGGTGCTGCTGCCGCGCCGGATGACAGTCGCGAGGAGTTTGCGCAGTTCGCTGGACCACAACACGATGCTGGCCATTGCCAGGCAGACGAGCCACTGGTCCCAACTCAGGGCCGTCGTACCGAAGGCGGTATTCAGGAAGGGCAGGTGCACGACGACGACTTGTAGAACGGCGGACAGGGCGACGGCCGCCCACAGCCACGGATTCACGAACAGCCGGTGGAAGGCGCTCGACTCCTCCGACCGGGCATTGAACGCGTTGAACAGTTGCGCCAGCACGAGGACTGTGAACCCGGCGGTACGGGCATTGTCGAGTGACTGCGTACCGTCCACGAGACCGCCGGGCAGGTAGATATCAATGGTCAGCAGAGTCACGGCCGCCATGACGAATCCGATGATGGCGACGCCGATCCACATCTGCGTGTCGATGACGCGTTCGGTGAGCGGGCGCGGGGGGCGGGCCATGACGTCGTCGATCTCCGGGTCGATTCCCATCGCCAGCGCAGGCGCGGAATCGGTCAGCAGATTGATCCACAGGATCTGGGTGGCCAGCAACGGCAGCACCGGACCGGACCCGGACTCCCCCAGCCCGATCACCCCGGCCAGCACGATGCCGAGGAAGACGGTGAGAACTTCACCCGTGTTGGACGACAGCAGGTAACGCAAGAACTTCTTAATGTTGTCGAAGATGGCCCGGCCCTGTCGGACCGCCCGAACGATGGTGGCCATGTTGTCATCGGCGAGGATCATGGCAGCGGCCTGCTTGGTCACCTCCGTACCGGTGCGGCCCATCGCAATCCCGATGTCGGCAGACTTCAGCGCCGGGGCGTCGTTGACGCCGTCTCCGGTCATGGCGACCACGTTGCCGTCGGCCTGCAGCGCATCGACGATCAGCAGTTTGTGCTGCGGCGCGACCCGCGCGTAGACCGACGTGCTCCGCACGGCGCGGGTCAACTCGGCCGGGTCGAGCAGGTCGAGATCCGCGCCGGTCAGAACCGGCTCGCCCGGCTGCGCGATGCCGAGGTCGACGGCGATCCGCGCGGCGGTCAACGGATGATCGCCAGTGATCATGATGATGCGAATACCGGCCCGGTGCGCATCAGCGATGGCCACCGCCGCCTCCGGCCGCGCCGGGTCGATGATGCCCACGACGCCGGCCAGAATCAGCCCGTGTTCGATGCCTGCGTCCACGGAATCGGGCTCCTCGGCAAGCCGCTTGTACGCGACCGCGAGGGTACGGAACGCCTCGCCCGACAATCGGTCCACCGCGGCCAGGAAGTGCCGTCGTCGCTCGTCGTCGAGGTCAGTGATCTCGCCGCCGATCTGGACCCGGTTGCAGCGGGCGATGAGGACGTCCGGCGCCCCCTTTGTCACCACGGCCAGCACCCCGGGCAATTCCCGGTCCGACTCGATGCTGCTCATGAGTTTGCGTTCGGAGGTGAACGGGACCTCGTCCACCCGGGTGAACCGCTCGGACCGCGCAGCGTGGATCCCGACCTTGCGTTCGGCCACCAGGAACGCCGCCTCGGTGGGATCGCCCTGAATCCCCCAGCGCCCGTCCGCGTCTCGCTCCAGGACCGCGTCGTTGGCCAGGCTGCCACCGCCCAGAACTCGGACAACTTCCTCCCACACCGGGCCTTCGGTCAGCTCGCTGCTGTTGTGCATCACCTGACCGTCCGGCCGGTACCCGACCCCGGTCACTGTTGTCTCCCCGGAGGCGGTGACAACCCGGGCGATGGTCATCTCGTTCTTCGTCAATGTCCCGGTCTTGTCCGACCCGATCACCGAAGCCGACCCGAGGGTTTCCACCGAGCTGAGGTTCCGCACAATCGCCTGGTGGGCGGCCAGCCGCCGTACGCCGATGGCCAGCACCACCGACAGGATGGCCGGAAGTCCCTCGGGCACAGCAGCGACAGCCAGCGAGACACCGAGCAGCAGGATGTCGACGGCCTCCTGGACGTTCTCCACCCCACCGCCGGCCACGAACAGCGTGCCCATCACCACGACGGCAATCGCGATCACGGCGATCCCGAGAATGCGGCCGACCCGTGAGATCTCCCGCTGCAAAGGAGTGGCTTCGGCCTCGGTGTCGTGCAGCAACTGTGCGATCCGGCCCATCTCGGTGGCCATCCCGGTCGCGGTAACCAGTGCCCGGCCCGAACCCTGGACGACGGCAGTCCCGCTGAACACCATGTCGAGCCGTTCGGCCAGCGGCGCCGGCTGCGGCAGGGTCGACTCGTCCTTCAGCACGCCCTGGCTCTCCCCCGTCAGCGAGGCCTCCGACACCGTGAGCGCGTGCGCGCTGAGCAGGCGGGCGTCGGCACCGACCGAGTCGCCCTCGGCGAGCACCAGCAGGTCGCCTGGAACCAGGTCCCGAACCTCGACAACTGTCTGAGCACCGTCCCGGATCACGGTCGCGACCACCGCGGTCATCTTCTGCAGGGCAGCCACGGCATCCTCGGCCCGTGCTTCCTGTACGTAGCCCAGCACCGCGTTCAGCACGATGATCACGGCGATCACCGTGGCGTCGATCGGAAGGCCGCCGCCGCCCTCGACGATCCAGGCCACCAGGGAGATCGCGACGGCGCCGATCAGCAGATAGACCAGTGGGTCCTGGAACTGGGCCAGCAAGCGCCGCCACGTCGGTATGGCGGTGGCCGCCTGCAACTCGTTGGGACCGTACGTGTCTAGGCGGCGCGCGACCTCGGGCACACTCAGCCCGCCGGCGGGATCGGTCTGCAGCAGGCGCTGAAGTTCTTCCACGGTCATCGTCGAGGGGTCACCTGCGCTCATGACGGCTTCGTCCCGGCTCGGCTCGGTGCTCATGCCAGCACTCTGCCCTCATGGCGACGCTCGAATGGTCGATCCCACTCTCGCGATGGAGTGCATCACACTGGATGGTTGCTCACGAGCGATCCCGGTCGCCGCCACCACAGGAGCACCAGCGCACCCAGGACGAGGGTGCCGAGGATTGTGACGACCCGCCAGACGACCAGGCCGGCAACGATCTGCGGTTTGTAGGCGATCCCGGCGATGGTCACCAGGGACGCCAGCAAGGCCGCATCGAGCACGCCAAAACCCACCAGCGGCATGAGCGTCAATGGATAGGCGATCAAGAACGCCCCGATGATGTCGACCGCCGAGACGACATCGGCCCCAACACCGACAAACCGCAGCGCGGCCAGGCCGCCCAGTCGATGGCGCCGATGAAACCGACGACGATCCAGCCGACGACGATGGACAGCACGACGATGTTCAGGGGCCGTGCCCAGGGCCAGATCCGCTGCCAGGTCGAACGATCCGGGTCAACGACCACCTCCGGGTATTCGACGTCCATCGGGGTCTCACCTGTTGTGCGCGGTCACCCGTGCCCGGTGACGATGTCTGGTAGGTGCGACAGGCTACGACACGGGCTCGGACGCACCAGATAGCCCACCTGGTCACACGTCCCAGGTGTCATCGACGTGCACCTCGACGTTGAGCCACAGCTCGTACGCGGCGTTGCTCAGCCGCTCCACCAGCGTCCGACGCAACTCATCACCCTGCGCGACGGTCCAGGCACGGTCGCCGATCACGAAGTCCAGTTCCAGATACAACTTCCGACCCAGTTTGCTCATGCGGACTGTCGGTTCGGGCAACCCATACACCAAACGGATGTCTGCGACACCCGCCTCTACCGGAGCGGCGATGAATGCCGGGGGTGCCGCCTCGACGAGTTCGGCGAACGTGGTCCGCAGCATACGTACGGGGGCGGGCAAGAACGCGGCAGAGCAGACGATCACCAGCGCCGGATCGAAGTATGCCGCCAGCCAAGCCATCTCGGTCCGTTCGACCGCCAATGCGGCCACGAACGCACCGACCATCGCAGCCGACAGCCAGGCCCCCGCCGTCCACTGGGTGACTTCGGCGGCGACGAGTTCGCTCGTGCCTACGTTGCGCCGCAGATACCAACGCAGCAAGAACGAGAAGATAACCGATAGCACTGCGTACACCAGGGCGGCGGACAACTCAGCGTCGCTGCCACCGTCGATGATCGTGGCCACGGCCTCGATCAGCGCATACCCGAATGTGCCCAGCAGCACCAAGCCCTGCGCGCCCACCACCAGCGGCCCCAACGCCTCCCGGCCGAACGGGTAACGCGCGCTCGGCCCCTTCTCGACAGCACTGAGCGCCCGCAGGCCCAACCATGACAATCCCAATCCGATCAGCGCGTACACGCCGTCGAGGAGGATCACCTGCGTACGCGCGGCCAGGCCCCACACCACCCCGACCACCGCGATCAGCAGGGCCCCGGCGGCCGAGGCCAACAGCGCTCGACGCTCGGTTGACATCGCGCGGAAAGCCACGAGCTCAGAACCTCCAGATCAGCGGAACCAACCCGACCCAACGGCAAACAAGCGGCCACTAGTGGCAAACCGAGTTTCAGCAGTCCCCGCAGCGCCCTGTCGGCCTTGACGTCTCGCTGGAAACTGGACCCGCGAGGAACTCGGCCGGCTTCCGCCCCCCTATGCCGACGCTGGACGAGGCGTCGGGGCCGGCGATTCGGGCGTACCGACGGTGGGACCAGTGGTGGGCGGATTGGTGGCCGGTGGGAGCAGGCTGGGCGACGGCGTACCGGCCGGGGTCGGTGATGGCGTCACCCCCAACCGGCGCTGGGCCGCTGCGGCCCGGTCCAGCGCGGCGCCGAGAGCGTCTTGCGCCTGGCCGTAGGCGGCGAAGTCACCCTTGGCCAGTGCGGCCTGACCCGCGGTGTAAGCCGCCTGCGCATCCGCCAGTGCGGCCGCTAGTTGGGCGGCCGCGTCGCCCGTCGGAGCCGGTGACGGGCTGCCGCTCGCGTTCGGCGTCGGGCTGGGCGACGGAGTTGGATTGGGCGTCGGCGTCGGCGGCGTGGTGCCCGAGGAGGCGAACACCTTCGCTAGCGCCTCATCGACGGTGTCCTCGAAGGCCACGGTGGCGCCGTAGCCGGCCAGCACCTTACGCAGCAACGGGTAGCCCTGCTCCCCATTGGCCTGGACGTAGACCGGTTCGACGTACAGCATGCCGCCGCCTACGGGTAGGGAGAGCAGATTGCCGAACACGACGTCCGAACCTCGGCCGCGGAGCAGTGTCAAGGCCGAGGAGATCGCCTGGTTGGACTCGAAATTGTTCTGCACCTGGCTGGGACCGGGGATCGTGGTATTCCGAGGAAGCTGCAGAACTCGGATCGTTCCATAATCCGGGCCTGGTTCGGAGTTGACCGCCATGAAGGACGCCAGCGTCTGCCGCTTGCTCGGGGCGAACGTCGTCGTCAGGGAATAGGACGGCTTGCTGAGACCCGGCATCTGGAGGATCAGGTAGTAGGGCGGCTGAGCCTCGTTCGCGGCCCGTTTGGTCGGGTCGTTGGGCACGATCCAGAAGTCCTGGCCGCTGTAGAACGCCTCCGGGTCGGTGACGTGGTACTTCGAGAGAATCTCCCGCTGCACCTTAAAGATGTCCTCCGGATAGCGCAGGTGCGACATCAGCGTCTCGGGGATCGATGACTTGGGTTGCACCACATCCGGAAAGGCCTTCTCCCAGGTCTTCAGCACCGGGTCGGTCTCGTCCCATGCATACAGCGTGACGGTGCCCTCGTACGCGTCGACCGTGGCCTTGACCGAGTTACGCATGTAGTTGATCTGGTCGCGCGGCTGCGCCACCACGGCGCTGGTCCGCGCGGTGATGGAGTCGCCGGTGGCGTCGGACAGCAACGTGCGGCTGGAGTACGGGTAGTCGTTGCTGATGGTGTACCCGTCGATGATCCAGACGATCCGCCCGTTGATGGTCGCGGGGTACGGGTCACCGTCGAGGGTGAGCCAGGGGGCCACCTCGGCGACCCGGTCGCGGGGTGCGCGTTCCCACATGATGCGGGACTCCGGGTTGACCAGGTCGGACAGCAAGATGTTGGTGTCCTGGAACTTGGTCGCAAACACCAGCTTGTTCAACAGCGAACCCACGGGTACGCCGCCCTGGCCTGAGTAGGTGTTGTTGCGCTGCCCGTTGGGGCTGGTGTCGTCGGGGAAGTCCAACTCTCGGGGCTCGGACCCCTCGGGGGCTCCGACGATGGAATAGGGCGGCGACTGCTCGCCGAAGTAGATGCGCGGCTCGGTGATGTCCAGGGTGCCCGTCGGGGGGATGTCGCTCTCGACGAACTTGGGCTGGCCGTCACTGGTCGCGGTGTTGTCTGCCGCTGCGACCATCGCGAACCCGTGGGTGTAGACGGTCTTGTCGTTGGTCCAGTTGCGTTGCCCCTCCGGAACCCCGTCGAGGTTTATCTCGCGTACCGCCACGACCGTTCCGCGCGGGCCGTTCTCGGTCGGGTAACGGTCGATGTCCAGGGCTTCGGGGAAGCTGTAGAAGCCGCGGATCTGCTGCAGTTGCTTGAAGGTCGGGCTGACGATGGCCGGGTCCAGCAACCGGATGTTGCGCAGGGTCCCGGCCTCCTGGGTGATCACATTGGCCGGCGCCTTGTCGTTGCCGGCGTAGTCCTCCACCTGAACCTCGTCCAGGCCATAGGCGGTCCGGGTCGCATCGATGTTGCGCGCGATGTAGTCGCGCTCGCGAACCAACTCACTGGGCCGTACCTGGAAGTACTGGACGACCGCGGGGTACAGCCAGCCGATGAGGATGGCGGACAGGATCATCAGGCCCAGGCCGGCCAGCGGCAGGGCCCACGTACGCCAGAACGCATTGACGAAGAACAAGATCGCGCAGAGCAGCGCGATGAACGTGAGGATGTTCTTGGCGGGCAGCAGCGCATTGACATCGGCGTATTTCAGCCCGGTGAAGCCCTGTACCAGGGTCTCGTTCTTCACCGCCAGTTCATAGCGGTCCACCCAGTACGACACCGACTTCAACAGCAGGAAGACGCCGATGAGCACCGACAGGTGCGATTGGGCAGCCGGGGTGGCGCGTTCGCCCGCCGCCTGCAGCCGCAGCCCGCCGTACAGGTAGTGGACGACCACCGCGGCCAGGAAGGATAGGACCACCACCGCGAAGAAGAAGCCGAGCAAGAATCGGATGAACGGCAGCGTGAACGTGTAGAAACCGATGTCCATGCCGAACTGCGGGTCCGTCGTACCGAACGGCGTGGCATTGCGCCACAACAGCCACGTGCGCCATTCCGCCGCAGCAGACATGCCGGTCAGCAGCCCAAATGTGAGCGGGACGATGATCAGCGCCACCCGACGAAACGGTTCGATTGCGATTCGGTAACGCTCCAGTGACGCCTGCTCCGGAGACAGCCCACGGAAGACCGGACGGGTCCGCCAGGCGATCCACATGTTCAGTCCGACGGCAGTTGCCAGGACCAGACCGAACACCAGGAACAAGACGATTCGGGTGACCAGTTGCGTGGTGAAGACCGACGTCTTGTCCAGGGACGCGAACCACAGCCAGTCCGAATAGAAGCTGGCAAACAACAGGAATCCGCCGACCAGCACCGCCAGGACGACCAGGGTGGGGAGCAGCACCCGGCCACGGCCGGAACGGGCAGCGGGGGCACTACGGCCCCCGGAGGTGGCGGGCATCTCAAAGGTCACCCCGAGAATCTACGTCACACTGGAACAGTGAGCAGCGCCCTGGGGTCAGTCCTGACCGAGATCGAAGAGCACGTCGCGGCTGATGGTTGGGACCAGCCACCGCGCCTGTTCGCGCTGGCCGACACCGCCGATCTCGTGGTGCACGAACCGGCGCTGGCGGCGGCCCTGGGGCTGCCGGGTGACGCAGTCGGGTTGACGCCGGTGGAGCAGGACCCGATTCCCGAGGACCGTCCCTTGGACGAGACGCTGGCGACGATCGCGTGGCCGGCCGAGGTGGTGGGCGCGGCGTTGGTGCTCGAGCGGGTCGTTCTCCCGCCGGAGGCCGAAGGCGATGTGCCGGCTGACGGCGACGTTCGGGCCGCCGTGGCCGCGCACCCGCTGCGGCGGGACGTACGGATGGCTGTGGTGGTGCTCCGGGACGGTCAGCGCTGGGCCCGGTTGCACTTTCGCGCCCGGCCGCAGGACGAGGGCGTTGGCGAGGTGCTGACCGGAGCGGATCTCGTACCCGGCCTGACCGACGCGCTATCCGCCACCCTGGCCGATTGAAACTGGCGGATTGAAGCTGGCCGACTGAAGCTGGCCGACTGAACAAGCCCGGTAGCGGGTCAGTCCCCGTCAGCCCCGCATCCCGTCAGCCGCAGCCCGGCAGTGGAGTCGAGCCTGTCGTCCACGCCTTCAGCGCGTCCACCGCGGCGGCGAGGTCTTTGACCCCGACGACCGTCAGCCCGTCGGGCACGTGCCCTACGACCTCGGCACAGTTGGCTGCGGGTGCCAGGAACAGTTGAGCGCCGGCGCTGCGGGCACCGACCAGTTTCTGCCGAATCCCCCCGATCGGCCCGACCGCCCCATTGGGGGCGATCGTCCCGGTGCCGGCCACGTCCCGGCCGCCGTTGAGCTGTCCGGGAGTCAGCTTGTCGATGATCCCCAAGCTGAACATCAGCCCGGCGCTGGGACCGCCGACGTCGCTGAGCGTGAAGTCGATCGTGAAGGGAGCGACGTACAGGGTCCCCACGGACACCCCGACGTAAGGCTGGCTGGGGTCGTCGCCGGAGCTGGCCGTAACCACCGGGACGTCAATGCGGGAGCCATCGCGCGCAACGGTGAAGACGACCGTGCGACCCACCGGGCCGGACCGGACGATCCGGCCCACGTCGGCAGGTGTGCGGACGGCCTCGCCGTCCAGCGCTACGACCCGGTCACCGGGTTTCAGCCGATTGTCGGCCGGCGATTCGGCGGCCACGGAGGCCACCGTGACGACGGTGTCGACCGGTCGGTCCAGGTAGGTCAGCGCGGCCCCGACCGCATCGGACTGGGAGGTGCTGAAGGCGACCTCGTTGTCCTTGGCGACCTGCTCAGGGGTGGTGTCGTCGGGGAAGATCAACTCGCGAGGCACCACCGCGGCGGCGTTGTCCACCCAGGCGACCAGCGCCTGCCCCATGGTCAGGCCGCCGCCAGGGCCACCGAGCTCGGAGACCGTGGTCATGTCCAGGCTGCCCGAGACGTCGAACGTAGGGGTCCCTGAGATCTTGATCAGCGGCGTGCCATCGTGGGTGCCGATGGTGTTGAAGGTGGGACCCGGCGACAGCCGTACATAGGGCACCGGAAGCAGCGCCGCCACGGCCATCAGAACCAGCAACAGCAGCCCCGACGTCGTCAGCGCGACAGCGCGACGGCTCCAGCGGTGTCGGGACCTCCGCTCGTCGGCTCCCACGTTGATGCTCGCGACATCCAGCACATCCCCGTCGGTGGGCTCACCCCCGCTCTCGGGTGTGTTCACGCTGAGCCCGCAGGCAGGTTCCTCACGCGGCCGGGTTGCCGGCGTCCGAACCGGCTGGCTGACCCGTGGGTGCCGCCGATCCCACCGGCCGCCGCCAGCGGCCCCGGTCGGGCAGCGGGCGCTCCATCGCCGCGCGGAACCGCTCCCGCTCATTCATCGCCTCGTGGGCGTCCGGCTGGCGAGCAGGTCGGCTCCGCCAAGCGGCCCACAGCAGCGCCAGCAGAGTCGCCCCGATGGGGATCAACCACCATGCGAGCGCAGACACGGCCCGACCTTTCTGCTGAGGTGGCCGCGGGAGACGCCGCGGACGAGGAAGCGAATGGCAGTCGTACGAATGACGTGATGGTACGACGGAACTACGGCGTACCCACCCATTGCCGGGTCCCGTCGACAAAATCCTGTTCCTTCCAGATCGGTACCTCGGCCTTGATGGCATCGATCAGCAGCCGTGCGGCGCTCAGCGCGGCGTCTCGGTGGGGCGCCGAGACCGCTACGAGGACGGCGGTATCCCCGACGGCCAGTGACCCGGTGCGGTGTGCCGCCGCGACCGCGGTCAACCCCGGTCGCGCCGCGATCCGCTCGCACACCGCCTGCAAGACAGCCGCCGCGCCGGGATGCGCGGAGTAGTCCAATCGGGTGACGCCACGGTCCGCGTCGTGGTCCCGGACGACGCCGGCGAAGACCGCGACACCACCGGCAGCGGGGTCCTGAACGGACTGCACGACCTCGTCGAGGGACAACGGCTCGCTGCGGATGTCCGCCAATCGGACCGCGGCCAGGTCCGTGCGTGGGGCACTGTTTCCTTCGCGGTTTCCGTCGCGCGCGACGGCGTCGCCCGCGGGCTCATGGGGCGCCACCCCGTCGACGCCGATCGCACCGGGGTCGAAGTCGGGCAACCGCTCCCCCACCCCGAGCAGCGCTTCGATGGCCGCTGCGCATCTTGCGGCGGCCTGCCCGTCCCCGTACGGATTGACCACGCGGGCCATGCCGGCGTGCGCCACCTCGTCGGTGAGCAATTCAGTGACCTCCGCCACGATCCGCTCGGTATCCGTCCCGACCAGTCGGACACACCCGGCGGCCACTGCCTCCGGACGCTCGGTCGCCTCCCGCAGCACTAGGACGGGCACGCCCAGACTCGGGGCCTCCTCCTGCACACCGCCGGAGTCGGACAGCACGACGGTCGAGTCCGCCATCAGCCGGCAGAACTGCGGGTAGGGCAACGGCTCGACGAGCAGCACATTCACGTACGACTCCAGCACCGGCTGCAGGATCTCGCGGACCACCGGGTTGCGGTGCATGGGCAGGACGAACGAGACATCCGGGAAGGCGGCAGCCAACCGGCTCAACGCCTGTGCGGTGTGCCGCATCGGGTCGCCCCACGACTCCCGCCGATGGGTGGTCACCGTGACGATTCGGTGACCGCCCTCGGCGACGGCGGTCAATCGGGGGTCGGCGTAGTCGGGTCGGGTCGCCAACGTCGCCAGCAGGGCGTCGATGACGGTGTTACCGGTAACGGTGACCGTCGCAGGGTCGACTCCCTCGGCCAGCAAATTTGCCGCGTTGGAGGCGGTCGGCGCCAGGTGCAGGGTCGCCAGCCGGGTCGTGAGCCGGCGGTTCATCTCCTCCGGGTAGGGATGATCCAGGTTCCCGCTGCGCAGCCCGGCCTCCAGGTGGACCACCGGGATGCGGCGGTAGTACGCGGCCAGCGCAGCGGCCATCGTGGTGGTCGTGTCGCCCTGGACAACGACGGCATCGGGTCCCTCGTCGAGGACCGGCCCCAACCCGGTCAGGACCCCGGCGGTGATGTCGGCCAGGCTCTGGCCGGGTCGCATCAGCTCGAGGTCGACATCCGGACTCAGCCCGAACACCTCATGGACCTGCCGCAGCATCTCGCGATGCTGACCGGACACCGCAACCTGAACACCCACCCGGCCCCGCTGCGCCAGGAGTCGAATCAGCGGCGCCATCTTCACCGCCTCCGGGCGGGTGCCGTAGACGAACAGGATCCTGCGCCGCGCCACTCTGGTCCCCATTTCGCTCGCCCCGTCCCCGCCATCGTGACGCACGGCAATACGGGTTTGCTCGTCGTGGGTGGATTCGTCCGCGGTCGGAAGTGGTGTCACGGCCACGAGTCAGTGGCCACGGAGCCGCCGGGCGCGCCGCACGAAGGTGGCCGCACCCAGCACCGCCAGCGTCGCGCCGGCGGCCCCGGCACCCGCCAAGGTCGCATCGCGACGATCCAGCCGGCGGCCGAACACGGCATGCACGCTGGCATGCTCGCCGACCAGGTCGCCGATCAGCGCCTGCAGGGCGGTCGTGTTGTCATAAACGGGACGCCACCCGGCCGAGCGCAACCGGGTCGACGGGACCACCCACGGGTAAGCGATGTAGGTCAGTTCGCTGGCAGCTGCCGGGACTAGCCCGGCTCGGTGCAGCCGTTCGGCCGTCGCGAAGACAACCGCAGGGGGCAGCTCCACGCGACGCAGACCGGTGATGTCGGCGACGTCGGATGCGGTCAGCCACCCCGCGCAGCCGCAGGTCAGCTCCCCCGACACGCGGCCGAGAACCGCGAGCTCGACGGCGGCGGCGAGGTCGTCGACATGGCAGAACTGCCAGCGCATCCCTGAATCGCGAATCTCCAGCAATCGCGGTGCGGCGAAATGGCGGGTCAGTACCGAATCGACGCCACCGCCAGTGAGAGCTGCCGGCCGCAGGATGCACACGTCGAGCCGCGGGTGTTCGGCTCGGGCGGCCCGCAGAGTCTCATCGACGGCCATCAGATCGCCGATGATCCCCGCTCGGGCGGCCCGCAGCGGGGCGTCCTCGGCCAGCGGTACCGGGTTGTCCGGGAAGGCGCCGTAGACCGCAGCCGAGGTGCTCGCGATCAGCCGACGCACACCAGCCGCGGCGCAGGCCGCCACGATGGCACGGGCGGCTGCGGTGTTCGCTGCGTAGCGGTACTGAGCCGGGGTGTCGGGGGAGCGGTCCACTGCGCAGTGCACCACCACGTCGACGCCCTGCAGATCCGTGGCCCTCGGCAACTCCGCCCTCGTCCTCTCCGAGTCACCGCGCGACCCGACAAGGAGACCCGCGTCCAGCGGTCGGTCGTCCCCGACGAACTCCACGACTCGGGCGATGTCCACGCCGGCGTGCGCGCTGGCGAGCAGTCGCCGAACGATCGCGGCGCCGACGGCGCCGCGAGCACCCGTGACGGCGACGACGAGCCCTGGTTGCGCTGATGGCGGACGTGGGCGCCCGACGGTCGTCACGTGCTGGTACCCACGGATACGGTGGGAGACGGGTGCGCCGTTGGACGGCCCGGGCCGGGCATGCACTCATCTTGCCGTAGTGGTCCCGGAGCCGCCGTCGCAGCAGTTCGCGGTCATCCAGACATCCCGCAACCTAGACATCGCGCACCCAGGAGGACCCCATGGCGGGCAACCTGCCCTTCGGCTTCAACCCCGGCGGGGACGACCCGGACGACCCCAGCGGGGGCAATCCGTTCGGGAACATGGATATGCAGTCGCTGGGTGCGGCCATCCAGCAGTTCGGTCGGATGCTGTCCAGCGGCGGTGGCGAGGGCACCGTGAACTGGACCCTGGCCCACGACGTGGCCCGCGATCAGCTGGCCGCGGCCGGTGCCGATCCCTCGGTCGGACCGGCCGACCGACGCGCGGTCGAGGAGGCCGTTGCGTTGGCCAACCTGTGGCTGGACCCAGTCACGGCTTTCCCAGCCGCGGTGGGCGAACCCGCCGCGTGGAGTCGGGCGGAGTGGCTGGAGGCGACGCTGCCCGCCTGGCAGCAGATGGTCGGCCCGATCGCTGAGCAGGTACAGGGGGCCATGTCGTCGATGCTGCCCGGTGGCGCCGAGGCCGGGCTCCCGGCCGGTCTGCCCCCGGAACTGGCCGCGATGGCCGGACCGCTGCTGGGGATGGCGAAGCAGATGGGGTCGGCGATGTTCGGCATGCAGGTCGGCCAGGGCCTGGCGACCCTGGCCACCGAAGTCGTCGGGGCCGGGGACGTCGGGGTCCCGTTGGTCCAGGACGGCCGTGCAGCCTTGCTGCCGACGAACGTGGCGGCCTTCGGCGCCGGTTTAGGTATCCCGGCGGACGAGGTACGGCTATTCCTGGCGCTGCGCGAAGTCGCCCATCAGCGGCTGTTCACCCACGTGCCGTGGCTGCGCGGTCGGCTCGCCGGGGCGGTGGATGCGTACGCCCGGGGTATTCACGTGGACACCGAGCGGATCCAAGAGGCGCTGCAGGGCATCGACCCGAGCAATCCCGGCGCGGTGCAGGACATTCTGGCCTCGGGCGTCTTCGAGCCGGCGGATACCGAAGCGCAGCAACAGGCGCTGAGCCGGCTGGAGACCCTGCTGGCGCTGGTGGAGGGGTGGGTCGATGCGGTCGTGATGGCCGCGGGCGAGGCCCGGCTGCCCGCCTCCGACCGGCTGCGTGAGGCGGTGCGTCGTCGGCGCGCGGCCGGGGGCCCCGCGGAGAAGACCTTCGCCACCCTGGTCGGGCTGGAACTGCGACCGCGCCGGCTGCGTGAGGCGGCGGCGCTGTGGGAAGCCCTGCTGACCCAGCGTGACATCGCCGGGCGGGATGCCGTCTGGCAGCACCCGGACCTGCTGCCCACGGCGGAGGACCTGGACGACCCGGATGCCTTCGTACGCGCCACACTGATGCTGGACGATGCCGATCTGAGCGCCCTGGCGGCGGGACCCAACGCCGAGCCTGCCCGGGGCGACTCCCAGGCGCACGAGCCAGCGGCACCCAACTCCGCGGTCGACCAGCCTGGGGAGGACAAGGCCGATGGGTTGGAGCCCGGCTCGCCCGAAGCGCAGACTCGCCCGGACGCATCGAACGAGAGCGAGGCGGACGGCTGAGCGCCCAGGTCCAGCAACTGGACGCCGCGCGGCGCTACCTGCTCGGTTGGCGCAGTAGCGCCGCTGAGCCCGCTTCACAAGATGATCAACAGCTGCTGGCGCAGTCCTACCGGGCCTTCTTGGACCTGCATCAAGATGGCCTGCAGCGCAGCTGCGACGCCGGCCATCTGACCGCCAGCACGCTGGTTCTCGACCCTGGCGCGGGAAAGGTACTGCTGACCCTGCACGGCCGGCTGAACCGATGGTTGCAACTCGGCGGCCATCTCGAAGCCACCGACCGTGATCTGCCCGCGGCCGCGCTGCGGGAAGCTGTGGAGGAATCCGGCCTGCCCGGCCTGCGAATCCGCGGTCCAGCGCTGCGGCTGGACCGACATCCGGTCCCCTGCGGCGGCCGGCTGCTGGATCACCTCGATGTGCAGTTCCTGGCCGTTGCCGCGTACACCGACCCGCTTCAGATCAGCGCCGAGTCGAAAGAACTGGCCTGGTTCGACGTGGACTCCTTGCCCACGGACGCCGATGCCTCGGTCCGGGCACTGGTCGCGGCTGGCGTGCAACGAGTGGTGAACGGTCCGGCGTGACCCTGTTCACGCCCCTGACACGACCGTTCGGCGCATACCTGACCGTGTTCGACCGTTGAGATCCGGGCCGGCTGTACGCGAGCCTGCCCAGGCACGTTTATGCAGGTGAACAGAGGCTTGGGCCGGACTTCTGGGCGACGTGATGCACACCACGCGGGCGTTTGCACACAGGGCGCGCCGCGGCATCCCCAGTCCGTCCCCAGGCTTGTGCACAGCTGTGGACTCGCCGTCCCATTGACCGTCCCGGTGCCAGTGTCTAGGTTGCGGCGCCGACGAGGCCCCCGGGAGAACGGGCCGATGTGCGGCTGGGGAAGTCGCATACCGGTTGCGAGGCTTGGGGGCCTCGCTCGTTTCCAAGTCGGTGCGTCCGGCCGGACAGCCGCGGCGGCGCGCGCAGCACGAACGTCCGCGGCCGGTCTGGAAGGCTGGACTACAGTGACCGCTCCGTGCCCGGGTCCGCGGGCCACCGCCGCCCTGCATGCGGTATGTCCGGCCTGCGGGCCTTCATCAAGGAGAAGCGATCATGTCTGACGAGACGTACAGCGGCGAGGCCTACTGCGTGAAGTGCAAGGCCAAGCGCGAGTTCACCGGCGTGGTGTCGGTGAACGCCAAGGGAACCCGCATCGCCAAGGGCACCTGCCCCGTATGCAGCACCACCGTGACCCGAATCTTGCCGAAGGCCTCCTGACCAACGGGGGTCCCACCGCATCGCCAGCGTCCACGGCCGGGCATTCACTCGGCTGTGGACGCTGCAACGCGGCAACCGGCTTGGACACGGCAGGGTGCGCGCCGTGTATCCGAACTCCCCTGGTCCGCTCCCGGTCCGCCCGTGGCTTCGCCGCGACGCGGTCCTCCTGTGGTGCGCCGAAGGCCTGCTGCAGATGGGCGCGCCGCCGGGGGAATCGCTGCGCTGGACGGGCGTCAGCTCAGAGGTCGTGGCGTGGCTGCGGGGCCTGGATGGAAGTCGCGGTCTGCACCAGGTGCTCGCCGATGTCCCCAGCGAGTTGGACACCACGGGTGCACTCCAGGCACTGACCGCCCTGGCCCGGCTCGGCGCCCTCGACGATGCGGCGGCCTTCCCCCACAGCCTGCAATTGAGTACGGCTGCGGAGCGCGCCCGCTTACGCCCCGAACAGGCCTTGGCGGCGATCGTGGCCGCTGACCCCGCAGCCGGCGCTGCCGCGCTGGATCGGCGAGCAGCCGCTGGCATCCGTATCCTCGGGTCTGGGCGAGTCGGCGGTGCTCTGGCGATGGTGCTGGCCGCTGCCGGCGTCGGGGCGGTGGAGGTGCAGCCGCGCCACGATGCCACGGCCGTACGACCGACCGACATCGGCGCGCTCGGCCCCGGACCCATGGCGGTGGGGAGCGAGCCGCGAGCAGCTATCGCAGCGGAACTGCACCGGCAGGCACCCGGCACGGCCCACCGCGTCCCCGCACCGGATCTGGTCGTCATCACCGACAACACCGACGCACAGCCGCTGCTGTCCGCTGACATCCCCCACCTGCCGGTCGTCGTCCGGGGAGCGGCCGCCCGGATCGGGCCGTTGGTGCTGCCTGGGCGTACGTCGTGCCTGTGCTGCGGTGACCTCACCGCGCGCGATCTCGACCCTTGGTGGCCGCGGCTGGCCGTACAACTGGCGCAGCGCCGGCCGGCGGACCCGGATAGCGCACTAGCGGTGGCCGTTGCGGCTCTGACCGGGCTGCAGATTCTGGCCTGGCTCGACCGACCGGACCGACTCACCGGGTCTGCCGCGGCCCTACCGCTGGTGAACGGTGTGCTGGAACTGTTCCATCCCGAAGGGACCGTGCAGCGGCGGGCGCACCCGGTGCATCCACTGTGCGGATGCGGTTGGCGCTGGGCAGGACCAAGGTCCGGCGATGTCGAAGCCGTCGGGGGAACGGGCGCGGGGGCCTGAGTCGGGGGACAATGCAGCCGTGCCGGAACTCCCCCGCAAGGCCATCACCCGTGGCGCCAAGATGGCCACGCTCCCGCTGGGCTTCGCCGGCCGGACCGCGCTTGGCATCGGCAAACGGGTCGGCGGGCGCCCGGCGGAGGCCGTCTCGGCCGAGATCCAGGCACGTACCGCGGAGCAGGTGTTCCGGGTGCTGGGGGAGCTTAAGGGCGGGGCGATGAAGTTCGGCCAGGCAATGAGCGTGTTCGAGGCGGCCTTCCCGGAGGAGCTGGCCGGGCCCTACCGGGCCACGCTGACCAAGTTGCAGGACGCCGCGCCCCCGATGCCCGCGAAGACGGTACACAAGGTGCTACGCGAGGAACTCGGCCACAACTGGCGGGCTAAGTTCGCCGAATTCGATGACGTGCCCGCAGCGGCCGCGTCCATCGGCCAGGTCCACCGCGCGACCTGGCGGGACGGCCGCGACGTCGCCGTCAAGATCCAGTATCCCGGCGCTGGGGAGGCGCTCACATCCGACCTGAATCAGGTCGCCCGGATGGGCCGGCTGTTCGGGTCGCTGATGCCCGGGATGGATATCAAGCCGTTGCTCGCGGAGTTGCGCTCGCGCATCATCGAGGAGCTCGACTATCTGCGTGAGTCGGAGTCACAACGGGCCTTTGCGGCTGCTTACGAGGGTGACCCGGATTTCGTCGTCCCACACGTCCTGTCCGCCGGCCCCCACGTTCTGGTGTCGGAGTGGTTGGAAGGCGAACCGCTGTCGCGGACCATCGCTGCGGGTACGCAGGCCGAGCGCAACCGCGCGGGACTGCTCTACCAGCGGTTCTTGCTGTCGGGACCGGCCCGTGCGGGGCTGCTGCACGCCGATCCGCACCCGGGCAACTACCGCATCACTCCCGACGGTCGTTTCGGCGTGCTGGACTTCGGTGCCGTCGCACATCTGCCGGATGGACTCCCGAACGCAATGGGGCGTTTGATGCGGATCGCGTTGTCCGGGGACGCGGACCAGGTCGTCGAGGGGTTGCGGCAGGAGAAGTTCATCAAGCCGCACATCACCCTGGACGCCCACCAACTGTTGGACTACCTGGCGCCGTTCGTCGAACCGGCCCGGGTACCGCACTTCCGTTATTCACGGGATTGGATGCGGCAGCAATTCTCCCGGGTGAACGACCCACGCAACCCGGACTTCACTGTCGGTATGAAGATCAATCTGCCACCGAATTACCTGCTCATCCACCGCGTGTGGCTCGGTGGCATCGGCGTCACCTGCCAGTTGGATGCGGACGTCCCCGTACGGGCGGAGATCGAGCGCTGGGTTCCCGGCTTCCGCGAGCCGAGTTGAGTTTCACCAATCCGGCATATTCAGTTTGGCCTCGATGCTGCGCACGTGCCGTCGCGCGCAGTCCGGGCAGTAGTGCAGCGCCGCGCCTTGCTCGAGGGACAGTGTCCACACAAACGCGTCGGCCGCCTCGGCCGACCTCCCGCACGATGCGCAGGTCGGGAGGGTGGCAGCGCCACCGCCGGCCGGACCAGAAGCGGTCGTCATGAGCCCATGGTGCCGGATGTCGGTCGGCAGTGCCGGATGTCGATCGACAGTGCCTGCCTGCGCCGCGGGCGGGGTGGGGTGCGCGCAGCGCCCCACCCCTATCCCGGGGTCCTCACGGACGCGTCAGTCGCAGCCGCCGTCCGATCGCGGCTGAGCGCCGGTCGGCGCGCCGCTGATACCGCAGCATCGCCAATCGGCGCTGCTGCAACGATTCGTCCAGGTAAGTGGTATGTCGTTCGCGGGCCAGGTTCTCGTGCAACAACATGGTGTTTCTCCTTTGCGAAGTCTGCGACGACCGCCGCGGATGACGGCCGGTCTTGGGTGGACGCTCATGCAGCCGAAGACGCGTCCAGGTCGGGTTCGAGATCTCCGTCGAGGTCCACGGCGAGTTCCCGCAGCCGCCGGTCGAGATCTGCTGCCGCTGCGGCAGCAAGCGCCTGGTCGTCCTTGCGGGGGCGCCCCGGCGGCCGCTTACGAGCGACGACCTCGCCCCGCTCGAACAACTCGCCGCCCCAGACGCCCCAGGGTTCACCCCGCTGCAGCGCACCGGTCAGGCACGCCGAACGCAGCGGGCAGGGCCGGCACAAGACCTGAGCGCGGCGAATGCCGGCCGCATTGTCTGCGAACCACAACTCCGGGTCATTCGACCGGCAGGGCGTCTCGACGGGGATGGCCTCGTGGGCCAGGTCGAGAACGCTCATGGCGGTCACCTCCTCCATCAACAACTGCTGCGGACGTTTCAGATGTCGAAACGATCGACGTCGGCCGCTGAGGCGCCGACGAGGTGGGCGTTCGGGAAGCCGGTCCGGAGCCACGACAAAGGCCGCGGATCCCGGATCGGGTTCCGCGGCCTGTGGGGGCTGCCGGTCTGCAACGAACTCAGACAGGCGGCTCCCGCAGGGGGCCCGACAGGGACAGACCACGGACGCCGTCGGCGTCCGCGATGGGGGCGGTGGTGACCACAGCAGCGTGGGTAGCCACAGCGCCGAAGGTGCTGTAGCCGCAGAAGGCAGCCGTGCCACCCCGGTGCCGATCAACCGGCAGGACAGCGCATGCGATCGTGTTAAAGAGCTTCATCGACGTGCACCTCCTCGATCGGTCGTCAGGCCCCGCACATCGCGGCGAGCAGACAGGACCGTACGCCCGACCGGCGGACGGGCGCAATCGGGTTTTCTCAACTTTTTGACGACCAGCCGGATGGATCGTTGATGTCGTTGTCCTGCAACGAATCAGGGCTTCCACTCCATTCCGTCGGCAGCCGGTGGGTCCACCGGCGCCGGGACGCGAACGCCCAACACCAGCGCGAGTACACACGGGGCGTATCGGGCCAGTTTCGCCGGTCCGACGCCGGTGATGCTGGCCAGGGCCGCCTCGTTGTCGGGCGTCCGCTCGGCAATCGCCAGCAAGGTGGCATCGGTGAAGATCACGTACGCGGGCACGACGCGACGCCGGGCCTCCTCCAGCCGCCAGGCGCGCAGGCGTTCGAGCAGCGCCTCGTCGTAACCGGCCGGGCAGGTCTGGCAACGTCCGACCGTGGACTCCGAGCCCGTCACCAGGGCCTTGCCGCACACCCGACATCGCCCCGGCGGCTTGCGGCCACGTTCGGAGCGGGACCGGCGCGGACCGCTGCGCACGGTTGCCGGCACCGTCTCCCCCGGCGTCCACACCGGCGCCCGGCCAAAGGCGTCGTCGAGGAATCGGCTGCGGTTGCGCCCCCCACGACCACCAGGCGTCCGGGCCTTCGCCCAGGACAGCGACAGGTGGGTCCGGGCTCGCGTGATTCCGACATAGAACAGGCGCCGTTCCTCCTCCACCCGTTCCGGGGTGTCGGCGTGCACGATCGGCAGCATCCCCTCGGTGAGGCCAACGAGGAACACCGCCTCCCACTCCAGTCCCTTGGCCGAGTGCAACGACGCCAGGGTGACGCCGTCGGCCATGGGTGCGTGCTGCAGGGTCTGCCGTCGGTCGAGTTCGTCGACCAGGCCGCGCAGGTCGCGGACCCGTCCCGCCGCGACGAGGTCCTCGGCCAGGGTCACCAGCGATGCCAGCGACTCCCAGCGCTCGCGGCCGGCACCGCGACCCGCGGGCGGCGCTGCGCTCCAGGCCATCGCGGCCAGCACCTCGCGTACCGCAGCCGGCAGGTCGTGGGCTTCAGCCGGCCGCATCCGGTGGGTCGCTTCGGTGCCCTCGCCGAGCCCGTTCAGTCCAGCGGCTGCCACAGGTCCAGCGGCTGCCACAGGTCCAGCGGCTGCCGCAGGTCCAGCGGCTGCCGCCGCACCGCGCAACCGGGTCACCGCCTCGCGCACCTCGGCCCGATCGAAGAAGCGCTCCCCGCCGCGCACCAGGTAGGAGACCCCGGCGGCGGCCAGGGCCTGTTCGTACGCCTCGGAGGCCGCGTTGACGCGGAACAGGACCGCGATCTCCCGGGCCGGGACCCCGCTGGTGATCAGTCCCCCGATGGCCGCTGCCACGCCATCGGCCTCGGCGACCTCGTCGTCATAGGCGACCAGCCGGGGCACCGGACCGGCCGGACGTTGCGCCTGAAGCGTCAGCCGCTGAGCGGCCAGCGGACCCCGGGCGGCGGCGAGCACGGCGTTCGCCACCGCGACCACCTGTGGGGTGCAGCGGTAGGAGCGGACCAGCCGGACCACGGTCGCGTCGGCATAACGATGAGCGAAGTCCATCAGGTAGGCCGGGGTGGCACCGGTGAAGGAGTAGATCGTCTGCGCTGCGTCGCCGACCACGCAGAGGTCGTCCCGCTCACCCAGCCACAGGTCCAGCAGCCGCTGCTGCAGCGGTGAGACGTCCTGGTATTCATCGACCGTGAACCAGCGGTAGGCGGCGCGCACCTCGTCGGCCACGTCAGGCCTGCTATCGAGAATTCCGACCAGCAGCAGCAGCGCATCCTCGAAGTCGTGATACCCGCGGCGGGACTTCAGCTCGTCGTAGGCGGCGTACACGCGGGACAACTCCGTCGCAGGAACACCCTCGGGGGGTTCACGCTGAGCCCGCTCGACGGCGGCTGCATACTCCGCCGCCGGGGTCTGGGTCACCTTGGCCCACTCGATCTCGGCGGCCAGGTCCCGGACCGTGGCAGGTGCCGTGGACACCCCGCAGCGCGCGGCCGCCTCCGCGACGAACCGGGCCTTGCTGACCAGCAGCTCCGGCGGTGGACCGCCGATCACCCTCGGCCAGAAGAACCGGAGCTGCCGCAGTGCCGCCGCATGGAACGTACGGGCTTGCAGACCCTCGACACCCAGCGTCCGCAACCGGTCGCGCATCTCCCCGGCCGCCCGAGCGGTGAAGGTGACCGCCAGGCTGCGGCGCGGATCGTGCGCACCGGTCCGCACCGCGTACGCCATCCGATGGGTGATGGCGCGGGTCTTGCCGGTGCCAGCCCCGGCCAGCACCACGACCGGGCCGTCGACGGCGGTGGCCACTGCCCGCTGCTCGGGGTCCAGGCCGGCGAGGACATCGTCAGCAGTAGCCACGGACATGGCAGCGATCCTCACACGCGGGACACTTCGGGAAGCCCCGGGGCATTGCCGCTGTTGAGACCTATGGCATCCTCCCCCGCCACCGTGTCCGCTGTGGGCCGCCCGTCGGCCGCCGACCTCAGGCACGTCACCCCAGCTGCACCGAGACCGCCGCGCAGTTGCCGACCCCGAAGGACGCTCTCGATGACCCTGACCATGTTCTCGACTCCCTGGTGCGGCTACTGCGCTCGGCTGAAGTCGCAGCTCGGCCGCTCCGGCATCGAGTTCGAAGAGATCAACATCGAGGGGGACCCCGCCGCGGCGACGTACGTGGCAAGCGTCAACCGCGGAAACGAGACCGTCCCCACCCTGCGTTTCGCCGACGGCAGCAGCCTGACAAACCCGTCGCTGAAGCAGGTTCAGACCAAGCTGGCGGCGCTCGCCTGAGGTTCTCGGTTCCGTCGCCGCTGGCTTATCAGGGCCGGGACCAGGCACCCGGCAGCGGAGACCCGTACCACGCCTCGATCAGGCGTCGAGCGATGGACACCGACGGCGGTACGCGCACCTCCGCTGACTCGCACGCAGCCAGCAGCTCGGACCGGGTAAACCATCGCGCCTCGGCGATCTCGTGCCCGTCGGGCATCAGGTCGACCTCCCGGGTCCACGCGTGATAGCCCAACATCAGCGACGACGGGAACGGCCACGGCTGGCTGCCGAGGTAGGCCACGTCGGTCACGGTGACGGCGACCTCCTCAGCGACCTCTCGGCGAACCGCGGCCTCGGCCGACTCACCCGACTCGACGAACCCGGCCAAAGTGGAGAACCACCCGGCGGGCCAGCGTGCCTGTCGGCCCAGCAGGGCGCGATCCGCGGGATCGCGAACAAGCATGATCACCGCGGGGTCGGTGCGCGGGTAGTGCTCGCTGTCATCCGCGGCGCAGCGGCGCAGCCAGCCGCCGGACGCCGCTTCGGTGGGGTGGCCGCATCGCGGGCAGTGCGTGTGCGTGGTGTGCCAGGCATCCAGCGCGACGGCGGTGGTGAGCAGCCCGGCGTCCAGGTCGGGCAGGTCCGCGCCGATCTCCCGAAGATTGGCCCAGCGACTGCCGGCGGGAGCGGCCAGGTCCGGGCCGACCGCCACGGCGAAGTAGGCGGTACCCGAGTGCGGGTCCGTGCCGAGGAACAGTCGGTTCCCGGTCGGTGCATCCGGCGGCGCAAGCAGTCTCAGGGTCGGGCGGGCGATCCGGGACGGGTCGGCCTCCGGGTGGGCCGCGAGGACGGGTGCGTCCGAGTCCTGGCTGGCCGCGGGGACAAGGGCGCTGCCCTGGCTGACCGCGAACACCCGCGTGGCGGGGTCGGCCCATCTGCTGGCCAGCCAGCTGGCGTCGGTCCGGTACGCAGCGGCGCGGTCCAAGCCGGAACGAGCCAACGCCAGGTCGCTTAGGAGCACCTGGCCGGGGGAGCGCGCGATCGGCCCTGGTGGCAGCGAGGTCACGGTGGGGCAACCTAGCCGCGGTCGCCACCCGCGGCGCGTCCGGCCATGTTCGATGAGCACCGTGCGAGACTCGGGTCACCATGACTGTCTTCATCCGCCAATTGACCGGCGTGCGTTTCGTCGCCGCCGCATGGGTCGTGCTCTACCACCTGCAGGGTCCCTTAGAACGCCTGAACCTGCTCGCGCCAGGGCTCGCCGACGTCCTGCGCGTGGGGCGGCTGGGCGTCGATCTCTTCTTCGCCTTGTCCGGTTTCATTCTCACGTACACCTACCTCACCCGGCTGGGTCCGCGCGCGACCTGGCGTGGGTCGGCGAAGTTCTGGTGGCTGCGGCTGGCCCGCATCTATCCCGTGCATTTCGTCATGCTCAATGTGGCTGGACTGGCCGTCGTGGCGCAGTCCCTGGTGAGTTCCACTGAGTCCCGGCAGCGGGACTGGCTGAATCCGTGGGACTACATCAAGAATCTGCTGTTCATCCAGGAGTGGGGTCCACAGCCGCAGCGCGGCTGGAACTTCGTCGCCTGGTCACTGTCGATGGAGTGGCTGGCCTATCTGCTGTTTCCGCTGCTCGTGCTCGTGTTGTGGCGGTTCCATCAGCGCCTATCCACGATGCTGCTCGGAGCCGCGTGGCTGGTTGTCCTCACGCCGTTGATGATCTTTGCGTTCGGTCGCAGCGACCCCTACTACACCGACAACTGGGGCTCCACTTACCGGATCCTGACCGAGTTCACCGCCGGCGCGATCACCTATCTGCTCGTGGCCAGATTCATTCCCGAGGGCAACACAGGCCCACGCGACCGGATCGAACGGCTGGCCACCACCATCTCGGTTGCTGCGCCGGTGCTCATCATTGTCGGGGCGATCGTGCTCGGCCGGATTCCCAGCCTGCAGCCGCCTGCGACGTCCACCGCCGTGGACGCCGAACCCTTGCCGCCCTATCTGCATCTGCTGCTGGTGCCCCTATTGATCCTGTGGATCGGCTCGCTGGCCTTGTCCCGGCGGGGACTGTCCCGGTGGTTGTCCGGCGACCGGATCGTCCTGGGCGGGTTCATCTCATACTCGCTCTACATGACGCATCTGGTCGTGTTCGGCCTATGGCGGGCGGCGCTGAAGGCCGCGGGGATCTCCGGCGGCCTGGTGTATGCACTCGCCGTCGTCGCCCTCGTGGCCGGCGCCCTGCTGGTGGCCTGGGCCATGTGGCGGTGGGTCGAGGAGCCGGCGCGGGAGTGGATGCGGGGCAGGATCGGGGCCCGTCCCCGGCCGGTGGCCGAACCCGAAATCGTCCATCACACCTGAGTCTCACCAGCAGGGCCGTCGGCAGGTCCGACAGCAGGGCCGTCGGCGGGATCGCCAGCACTAGCCGGTCCAGCCAGCAGTCGGCTGAGTTCAAGCCGATCGGGCAGCTGCGAGACCACCTCGACGCGAGCATCGGCCACGTGCACGAAGACGGCGCGGACCTTCACCTCCGGGATGCCGACACGCTGCGCCCAGGCACTGCGATACACCGCCAACTGCAGCGGGTCAGGGGCGCTGCGGCCGGTCTTCCAGTCGACGACTTCCCACGGCTGCTGGGCGTCGTCCGGACGGGCGAAGACCGCATCGATCCGGCCGACGACGACCCTGCCGCCCAGCGGCAGGCTGAACGGCACCTCCACCGCGTGCGGAACGAGATGGGCGTACGGGGTCCGCTCGAATGCCTCCTGAAGTCCGGTCAGTTCAGCGTCCAAGGGGCCGGTGGCGTCGTCGTCTCCGGCGCCGGGCACCTCGTCCCAGGTGAGCAGCGGCAGCTGGCCCGAACGGGCTTCCAGCCAGGCGTGGAAGGCGGTGCCGCGCCGGGCGGCTCGCGACGGTGGCCGGGGCATCGGCCGTACCAGCCGGGACGTGAAGGCATCAGGGTCGCGGACCAGCGTGACCAGTGCAGTCGTCGACAGCACAGCGGGCGTCGCCACGGCGCGCTGCTGTCCCACCCCCCGGGCGAGTTCCGCCAGGATCAAGTCCAGGTCGTGGTCCCACCCCGCGACCAGCTCCCGCTGCTGCGGCGAGACAGCGCCAGTCAGGTCCGCGGGGCGTAGACCGCGACGCAGTGCCTGGCGTACCAGGGCGGCGCCGTCGGCCCGGCCCGCGGTTGTGGCCGGGTCGGCGGGCAGCGGCCAGCGCAGCGACCGGCCACCCGTACCGAGAGCAGGATTGACCGCGTCCGGCTCGGGTTCGGGCGCCCACGGGTCGTCTGGTTCGGCGCTGGACGCGGCTGCGGCTGCGGCCATCGAGGGGGGTGCTTCCGTCGGAACAGGTGCGGCCGTCGGGGGGGTCGCGGCCATCGACAGCGCCGCTCGGATCCCCAGCAGGATCTCGCTGGGGCCACGTCGGCGTTGCTGGGTAGGCCCCCACCAGTGCCCACTGGCCACCAGCAGGCGTTCGGCCCGGGTCACGGCCACATAGGCCAGCCGCAACTCCTCCAACTCATCGACTCGCCGGCATTCCCGGTCGAAGGCCGTCCGGTCCTTCGGTTGGGGCTGTGCCGGCGGGTAGTCCCGGAGCACCGCCGGCGCGGGTTCGTCGCGGAGCACCTGTGGAACGCCGGCCCGATCGCTGGGCCAGCGCAGGCGCCCGCGCCGGGCGGGAAACACCCCATCGGCCAGGAAGGGCACGAACACGACCGGAAACTCCAGGCCCTTGGCCTTGTGCACCGTGAGCAGCGCGACGGCGTCGGCCGGCCCGGGCAGCTCGGCTCCAGGCATCTCGTCATAGCGGGCACAGTCGCGGACCCACGCCAGGAACGACCCGAGATCGGTGGACCCGTCGACCCCCCGGAAGTCGCCCAGCAGGGCCAGGAACGCCGCCATCGCCGCACTGCGGCCGTCCCGCGCAGCAGTCGGGCTGGACTCCAGCTCGAGTCCCAGACCGGTGACCTCCAGGACTCGATGGGCCAGATCCAGCGGTGGATCGACCAGGTGGCGGCGTAGGCCGCGGAACTCAGCAGCACACGTTGCCACCCGCTGCGCGGCCTCAAAGGACAGCGTGGCGGAACCCCGAGTCAGGGGGACCGCCTCCTGCCGGTGTCGGCGGTCGAGGCTCGACACCCGCTGGGCGATGTCGTCGATGGCCTCGGCTAGGGCGGGCAGATCCGTGTCGTCGACATCAGCCAAGGCGGCCACCAGCGCGTCGGTGACGCAGGCGGCTGCTGGGGCGCAACGGTGCCCGGACAGGTCCGCTGCCCAACTGCCCAGGGCAGCCAGATCCCGCGGGCCCAACCGCCAGCGGGGACCAGCGAGCAGCCGGAGGAGAGCGACGTTGGCCCCGGGGTCATACAGCACCTCCAAGGTCGAGACCAGGTCGACGATCTCCGGACGCTCCAGCAGCGCTGCGGCTCCCGCCAGCGTGCATGGGATCCCTCGCGCAGTCAGGTGCTGGGTCAATGACACCAGGTCGGCGGTCACCCGGCCGAGAATCGCGATGTCCGACCAGGCGATGCCGCCGTCGTGCAGTCGCAGCAACTCATCGCCCACCCACCGGACCTCGGCCTCGAAGGTCGGCAGCAGGGCACACCGGACCTGACCCGACCCCCGCTCGACGGCCTCCGCGCGCAACGCGGCGACGCCGGGGTGCTCCGCCCGCAGCGGCTCGGCCAGTGCGTTGGCGACGGCCAGGATCGCGGAACCGGATCTGCGATTGGCGGCCAGGGAATAGCGGGTCGCTGGTCGCGTGGCGGCGTCGAATCTCTCGTTCCCGGTGTCCGGTGGCACGCCGAGGCAGTCGTACGTCAAGTTTTCAGCCGGCGGTGTCCCACCGACCGTCAAGTTTTCAGCCGGCGGTGTCCCACCGACCGGTGGTGCCCACGCGTGCGCGTACCTCGAATCGTCGGCCGGCCGTGTCGCAGGATCCGCCGACAGACGCCCGGCGCTCATCCGTTCGACTGTCATGAGCGGCTGCTCGGTGGCCGGTAGGACTGACGCCGGGAAGTGAACGGGGAAGGCGTCGATGTTGTGGACGCTGGCCCCGCGCCAGCCGTAGATCGCCTGGCAGGGGTCCCCGACGGCCGTCACCGGATGACCGGCGCTGAAAAGGGCCTGGAGCAAGACCCGTTGGGCGACGGAGGTGTCCTGGTATTCGTCCAGCAGGACCACCCGGTAGCGGCGGCGGATCGCCTCTCCGACCTGCGGTGCGGCGACCGCCAGCTCGGCGGCGAGTCGCACCTGGTCGGCAAAGTCCAGCACATCCCATTCCTGCTTGACCGCTCGGAACTCGGCCACCAGGCCCGCCAACTCGATGCGAGCCGCGGACGTCTCCAGCAGCGTCCGGGTCGCGGTATTAGGGGCAGCGTGCGCCAACCGCGCGATCAGTGCGGTATCGAAATAGGTGAGCTGCTGCGGCGTCACTGCATACTCCGCGAGCAGATCGTCCAGGGCCAGCAGGAGCCGGACCAATCCCACCGGTGCCGTCGCCAGGGCGTCGGTGGGCAGTTGGGTACGACACAGAGTGCGATAGGCCAACTGGTGCCTACGCGCGTCCGGCAGCAACCGCCGACCGGGCTCGACCCCGATCCGCAGGCCATGCTCGTCCAGCAGTCCCGCGGCGAAGGCGTGATAGGTCGCCACCATGGGATCGCCGGAGTGCGCAGGCGTAACGGATCGCGCGGGCGCCGATTTCCAGGCCCGGCGCAACGCCTGCCGAATCTTGGCCAGCAGCCCGGCGACCGCCTTGGTGGTGAAGGTCAGTCCGAGGACCTCCTCCGGCCGCACGGCGCCGGTGGAAACCAGCCAGACGACCCGAGCCGCCATCACGGTGGTCTTGCCGGAGCCCGCCCCCGCCACGATGACGCCGGGTTCGAGGGGCGCGCAGGCCGCCAGCAATTGTTCGTCACTCAGCGGGATACCGACCAGATCGCGCAATTGCTCCGGCCGGAGTGTGCGGCTCGGACCCTGGCGGCCGGGGTCCTGGGGTGCCGAAGCCGGCTCGGCGCGGTTCAACGTCACGTCAGATCACCTGCTGTCCGTCAGGGCGAGCGGGACACAACCGCCGGACGTCGCAGAACGTGCACATCGACTGCGGGGTAGCGGGAAAGGACTCCGTTCGGATCGCGTCCACGGTCGATGTCAACAACTCATCGACCCAGGTCGGCGTGTCAACATCG
>JBBQYX010000032.1:0-32265 GCA_038208295.1 Candidatus Nanopelagicales bacterium
GCCGTCCGGCACCGCGACCAGCGTTGCCGCTGGCCCGGCTGCCGCAACCACATCGACGAAATCCACCACATCGTCCACTGGGCCGACGGTGGCGAAACCAGCAGCTCCAACTGCGCCGGCGTCTGTTGGTTCCACCACCACCAGGCTCACGACGGCCTGTGGACGCTGTCCGGCAACGCCAACGAGCTGCTCGTCCTGCAGCATCGCGACACCGGGCAACGGCTCACCAGCAAACCCCCCGAACGTGCCCAAGGGTCCGTGTCAGCCTGCCTACACCAGCTCGGCACATAGCAGGGCGCCGATCAGCATCAGTGAGCCAACGCCGCGGCGATCAGCTCGGAACGTCGCGCGCAAGCCCATTCGGCTGTCCGGTATCTGTACGCCGAGCACGCCCGGCTCCCGCTGATCGCCTCAGCTCAGGGCCTATCAGCCGCAGACGGCACCCCGCGACGCGGAGCCGACGAGTTTCGCGTACTTCGCGAGCACCCCGCGGTCATAGCGCGGCGGCAGCGGCTCGAAGGCCGCGCGGCGGGCGGCGAGCTCGGCCTCGCCAACCAGCAGATCCAGCGTGCGGGCGCTGAGGTCGATGCGCACCAGGTCGCCGTCGCTGAGCAGCCCGATCGGACCGCCGTCGACCGCCTCGGGGGCGACGTGGCCGACGCACAGGCCGGTGGTGCCGCCGGAGAACCGACCGTCGGTGATCAGCAGGACATCCTTACCAAGCCCAGCACCCTTGATCGCCGCGGTGATCATCAGCATCTCGCGCATGCCGGGTCCACCCTT
Source organism: Candidatus Nanopelagicales bacterium (assembly GCA_038208295.1). Lineage (GTDB taxonomy): Bacteria > Actinomycetota > Actinomycetes > S36-B12 > JBBQYX01 > JBBQYX01. The sequence goes on from JBBQYX010000032.1 coordinate 784, forward strand.
GGGGCCTTCGTACCGGATCACGACAACGTCCCCGGCACGGATGGTGCCGTCCTCGAGCGCGGCCATGGCGGACTGCTCCCGTTCGAAGACGCGCGCCCGACCTTCGAAGGCATCCACCGGCACCCCGGCGTTCTTGACCACGGCACCCTCGGGGGCCAGGGAGCCGGACAGGATGGTGATGCCGCCGTGCAGGTCCAGCGGGGTGGCGGCGGCGTGCAGGATTTGGCCGTCCGGGTCCGGCGGGTCGATGGTGGCCAGGTTTTCCGCGACCGTGCGACCGCTGACGGTCAGGCAGTCCCCGTGCAGCAGACCGGCGTCCAGCAGTGCCCGCATGATGACCGGTACGCCGCCCACCCGGTCCACGTCGCTCATGACGTGGCGACCGAAGGGCTTGACGTCGGCCAGCAGCGGCACCTTCGAGCCGATCCGGTGGAAGTCGTCCATCACCAGGTCCACGTCGGCCTCGTAGGCGATGGCCAGCAGGTGCAGCACCGCATTGGTGGACCCGCCGAAGGCCATGACCACCGCGATCGCGTTCTCCAGCGACTGTTTGGTGATGATGTCGCGGGCGGTGATCCCCCCGGCAATCAGGCGTACGACCGCCTCGCCGGAGTGCCGGGAGAAACCGTCGCGGCGCCGGTCCACCGACGGCGGGGAGGCCGACCCCGGCAGGGACATGCCCATCGCCTCGGCGGCGGCGGCCATCGTATTGGCCGTATACATCCCGCCGCAGGCCCCCTCGCCGGGACAGATGGCGCGTTCGATGGCGTCGACGTCCGCTCGGGACATCAGCCCGCGGGCACACGCGCCGACCGCCTCGAAGGCGTCGATGATCGTGACCTCGCGGCTGGTGCCGTCGGACAGCCGAGCGATGCCGGGCAGGATCGACCCGGCGTAGACGAAGACACTGGCCACATCCAGGCGAGCGGCGGCCATCAGCATCCCGGGCTGCGACAAGTCGCTGCCGGCGAAGGTGACCATCCCGTCTAAGCGCTCGGCCTGCATCACCGCCTCGACCGAGTCGGCGATGATCTCGCGGCTGACCAGGGAGAAGTGCATCCCCTCGTGGCCCATAGAGATTCCGTCGGAAACCGAAATGGTGTTGAACTGCAACGGGTACCCGCCGGCCGAATGCACCCCGTCCTTGGCCGCTTGGGCGAGCCGGTCCAGGGACAGGTTGCACGGGGTGATCTCGTTCCAGGACGACACGACCCCGATCTGGGACTTCCCCCAGTCGTCATCGCCCATGCCAACCGCGCGCAGCATGCCTCGGGCGGCGGCCCGTTCCAGGCCGTCGGTCACCTGCCGACTACGGGGCTTCGGATCGTGGGTGCCTGGGTCTGGGATCCCGGCGGTGTCACGCGTCATGGTTGCGACCCTAGTTGGCGGGGGTACTGCGCCGGGGCTGGTACGGACCTCGCCGCCGTCACCAGCATCCGGCACCGCTGCGACGCGTACCGCACCTGACCGCCCATGCCACCTCGACCAGTCCCGCACCCCTCGCCGGGCGACTAGCGTCTGCGGACGTGCAGACACGACGGATCGGATCGGGCGGCATCGAGGTCGGGGCCATCGGCCTGGGCTGTATGGGGATGTCCTGGGCGTACGACGCGGCCGAGCGCGACGACGCCCGCAGCATCGACACCATCCGGGCGGCCATCGACTTGGGGGTGACGCTAATTGACACCTCCGACGTCTACGGGCCGTTCACCAACGAGATGCTGGTCGGCCGGGCGCTGGAAGGTCGCCGCGACGAGGTGGTGCTGGCCACCAAGGTGGGTCTGGTCGCCCAGGATGGTGCGGTGATGGCCCGCAACGGCACGCCAGAGCACCTCCGTACCTCCTGCGACCATTCCCTGCGGCGCCTGCGCACGGACCGGATCGATCTCTATCAGTTGCACCGGGTCGATCCCGGCGTTCCGATCGAGGAGTCCTGGGGCGCACTGGCCGAACTCGTCGGCGCCGGAAAAGTACGCGCGATCGGCCTGTCCGAGGTCAGCGTCGAGGAGGCCACCCGGGCGCAGTCGGTGTTTCCGGTGACATCCATCCAGTCCGAGTTGTCTTTGTGGACGCGGCACTGGCGCGACGACGTGCTGCCGTGGTGCATCGAGCACGCGGTGGGGTTCCTGCCGTTCGCGCCTTTGGGCCGGGGATTCCTGACGGGGCGGATCGATCCGACCCGGTCGTTCTCCGACGACGACTTCCGGGCACAGAACCCGCGATTCACCCCCGACGCGGTGCGCGCCAACCAGCGAATTGTGGAGCACGTCGCGCAGCTGGCCCGGGCGCACGACGCGACACCGGCCCAGGTGGCGCTGGCCTGGCTGCTGGCCCAGGGCGACCAGGTCGTCCCCATCCCGGGCACCAAGCGGATCAGCTACCTCCAGGAGAACGCGGCTGCCGCGGATCTGGTGCTCACCGCGGCGGAGTTGGCCGACCTGGAGGCGTTGCCGGTCGCGGTTGGTGAGCGGTACTGACGGCTGAGTCCGCACACAATCCCTACATCCCCCGTTCCGGGCCACCGTCGCCGAAGTGTCAGGGTCGCCTCCAGCGGTGAGACTGGACGCATGCGCATCGCCCGGACCCGTCCCCGAGCCCTCCGTTTCGCGATCCTCGGCGCCGGGGCCGGTCTGCTGATCGCCGGCTGCGGGTCGCCCTCGGGCGCCACCGGCGGAACGGGTTCGGGGACGTGGGCGGCCACCTCGAGCAGCACACCGCCGGCCGAGGCTCCCACCACCAACGCATCAACGCCGCCGGGAAGTTCGACTGCGACGGCGACCCCTGCCTTATCGGCGTCCCGGCTCGCCGTCGCCGGCACGATCGCTACCGGACTGAAGGCGCCCTGGGGCCTGGCGATGCTGCCCGACGGCACCGCGCTGGTCACCGAACGCGACACCGCCCAGGTCGTACGGGTGCGTTCCGGCGCCGCCCCAGAAACGCTGACGACGGTGCCAGGTGTCGTTCCACGGGGCGAGGGCGGGCTCCTGGGCATCGCGGTGCCGCCCGGCAAGCAGCCGACGTACGCGCTGGTCTATTACACCGCCGCCGATGACAACAGGATCGCCCGGATGTCCTGGGACGGCAATCGGCTCGGCTCGCCGAAGGTCATCCTGACTGGCATCCCGAAGGGTCAGATCCACAACGGCGGACGGCTCATTTTCGGTCCCGACGGCTACGTCTATGTCGGCACCGGGGAGACCGGCGATCGCGACCGCGCCCAGGACCCGAAAGACCTGGCGGGGAAAATTCTGCGCATCACCTCCAACGGCAGGCCGGCGCCGGACAACCCCGACCCCAACTCAGCGGTGTTCTCGCTGGGCCACCGCAACGTCCAGGGGCTCGCCTTCGATGCGCAGGGTCGGTTGTGGGCCAGCGAGTTCGGCGCCAGCGACGTCGACGAGCTCAATCTGATCGCGCCGGGCGGCAACTACGGCTGGCCGCAGTGCGAGGGCGGGTGCAACCAGGACGGATTCATTGACCCGGCTGCGTCGTGGAGCCCGACGGCCATCGCCTCGCCCAGTGGGCTGGCCATCGCACGCGGCAGCGCCTGGGTCGCCAGCCTGCGCGGCAGCCGGGTCTGGCAGGTCCCACTGACCGGGACCACCGCCGGCACCCCTCGGGAGTGGCTGCAGGACGAGTACGGCCGGCTGCGAACCATCGAGCCGGCTCCCGACGGCTCGCTGTGGCTGGTCACCAGTAACACCGACGGCCGCGGCAATGTCCGCGACGGCGACGACCGGATCCTGCGGCTGACCCTGGACTGAGTGGCTAAAACGAGCAGTTCTGAGCAGGCGCCGAGGCGCCGCTAGTGGCAGGGGCAACGTCTAGTCAGACCACGGCGGCGAGTGTCTCGGAGCCGGACAGACCGCTGCGGCGGCCGACTACCGTGTTGTCCAGGTCGCGAAGGGTGAGTTGGCTCAGGAGCCGGACCCGGGCTGCGAGCAGGCTGAGTTCCGGCTGAGGGCGTCGTCGCGCAGGGAGCGCAGCAATCGCGTCGGCAACCGCCGCCGGTGATTGCTCAGCGAGGGTGATCGCCCACTGACGCACCTTCTCGGCCGGCACGCCGAGAGCGGTTCCATAGCGATCCCAGTTGCGGCGCCGTACCTCGCCGAAGGCACGCTCCCCGCCGATGGACATCGCAGCCTTGGGGTATCGCAGGCGGCCGTCCCTGGATGCGTTGAGTCCGGACGCGACGTCGTAGAGGTCGGCTAGTCGGACGGCCGAGCCGGCGAGTAGCACTGAGAAGTTCTTCGCGTGCGAGTCGGGCGCACCGAGCAAGTAGTTCACCACAACAGCACGGCCGAACTCATCGACGTCCGCCGGCTCTGCGCTGTGGCGCAGTAGGTCAGCTATGCGGGCGACTCCAGGGCCTCGATCGCTCTCGTACTTCCTGGCGGGGTCGAGGCCGAATGCCTGGCAGAAATCCTCTTGGTGGACCCGCTCCCACCCGCCAAGGTTCTCGCGACGGTCGAACCTTGTGACGACGATGGCTGGCTGATCCTCGAACTCCACGTATCGGGTCCTCGCGACCCGCAGGCCCATCGCCGCTGCCGCGGCCATGCTGACGTGCTCGATGAGCGCCTGACCGGGGAGCGTGCTGATGCCGGGCTTGACGATGTGTGTGGAAGGTTCCGCGCCGTGCGCGATTCCCCAGCCGTCGCCGACGGCGCGGAGGGTGAATTTGCTCTGCGCGCCGGCCAGCGACCAGTGTTCACCGTCGCCGAGCCAGTCGGCGGAGTCCTCGCGCAGGCGACGGAGCCGATCGGCGATGTCGGACTCGGTGACCGGAATGACTGAGCCTTCGTGCAGGGCCGAGGGGTAATTCTCCGCAGGGATGAACAGTGCTCCGCCGGCGGTATCCGTGCCGATCGCGGCGATGAGGCCGAAGGTGTCCCTGTCCCGCAGCCCAAAGTGCTGCGCCCACCTGCGCCGAACGCCGTCGTTGTCCGGCAGCAGCCCGCGCAGGTAGGCCTCGACGATCCGGTTACCGTACGTCGAGGCCACCAGCGGCATCGATAGCGACAATGGAGTGGCGACGGGCAGGGCCCGGTAGTCCTCGTCGTAGGTAAACGTGACCGTACCGCCGGCGCGTTCGATGACACCAACCAACCGGTCGTACAGGACAACCATCAGGCTCGTGCCGGTCATCCGAGAACCTCTCGGAGCGCGTCATCGAAGGAGTCGCTGCCCCGCTCGACCAGGCTCACCGCCACCCCCAACGCGCGCAATACCGAAAACACCCGGCCGAGTTCCGCCCCCGTACGCTCACCGCCCTCGAGCTCACCCACGAATCGACGTGAGACTGCGGCACGCCGCCCCAACTCAGCCTGGGTCCAACCGAGGCTCAGCCGTTGCACCCGGATGGCAGCCCCCAGGCTCTTCACATCGCCCAGCGGCCGCGTCATGGATGTCACAGTACTGGAGCATTCGGCAATGCTACAAGCATGTAGCAGGCGCCGATGCCACGGATACGTGGCGTGAGCGAGAAGCGGCGTCAGTCGGCTTCGTTTCCAGTTTGCTCCAACGCCAGTCGTTCCATCAGCAGCGTCCGGACCTTGCCGGCGTCGGCTTGACCGCGGGTTGCCTTCATGACGGCGCCAACGATCGCACCGGCGGCCTGCACCTTGCCACCGCGGATCTTTGCCACCACGTCCGGGTTCGCGGCCAATGCCTCGTCGATCGCGGCCAGCAGCGACGAGTCGTCGGAGACGACGGCCAAGCCGCGACCAGTGACGACCTCGTCGGGGGTCCCCTCCCCCGCGGCAACACCCTCGAACACCGATCGGGCCAGTTTGTCGGTGAGTTTCCCCGCCGTCATCAGGTCGACAACCCGAAGTACATCGGCCGGTTTGACAGGCAACTCGCTGAGTTCGACCCCGCGTTCGTTGGCCATCCGGGACAACTCTCCCAGCCACCACTTACGGGCAGCACCGTGCTCGACGCCCGCGGCCACGGTGTCGACCACCAGATTGATCGCCCCCGCATTGGTCAACGACTGCATCTCGAAGTCGCTGATCCCCCATTCCGACTGCAGGGCAGCGCGTTGCACCGAGGGTGCCAGCGGCAGTGTTGAGCGCAGTTCCTCGACCCAAGCGGGATCGGGAGCAATCGGGACCAGGTCGGGTTCAGGGAAGTAACGGTAGTCCTCGGCCTGCTCCTTCGACCGGCCGGACGTTGTGACCCCGGTGTCCTCATGGAAATGCCGGGTCTCCTGGACCACCCGGCCACCGGCATTCAGCAGCGCCGCCTGCCGCTCGATCTCGGAGTGGATGGCACGTTCGACTGACCGCAGCGAGTTGACGTTCTTCGTCTCGCTGCGGGTACCCCACTCGGCACCCGGCAGGTTGAGCGAGAGGTTGACGTCGCAGCGCAGCGAGCCCTGTTCCATGCGCACATCCGAGACACCCAGGCCGCGCACGACGTCGCGCAACTCAGCGACATACGCCTTCGCCACGGCCGGCGCCAATTCGCCGGTGCCGGGCACGGGTTTGGTGACGATCTCGATCAGCGGGATGCCGGCGCGGTTGTAGTCGACCAGGGAATAGTTGGCTCCCTGGATGCGGCCCGTCGCACCGCCGGCGTGAGTAAGTTTGCCGGTGTCCTCCTCCATATGGACGCGCTCGATCTCGACCCGGTAGGTCTCCCCCTCGACCACGACATCCAGATAGCCTTCGCTGCACAGGGGTTCGTCGTACTGACTGATCTGGTAGTTCTTCGGCATGTCGGGATAGAAGTAGTTCTTCCGGGCGAATCGGCACCACGTCGCGATGCTGCAGTGCAGCGCCAGACCGATGCGGATCGTCGCCTCGACGGCGGCTGCGTTCACGACCGGCATGGACCCGGGCAGCCCTAAGCAAGTCGGGCACACCTGGGTGTTCGGGGCGGCGCCGAACACGGTGGAGCAACCGCAGAACATCTTGGACGCGGTGCCGAGTTCGACGTGCGTCTCGATACCGAGGACCGGCTCGAATATCGTCACGGCCTCGGCGTACGGCATGGTCACAAAAGACTCCTCATCGACTGCGCGGCGGTGCTCACAGCGCCGGGGCCTGCTCGATCAGCAGACCCCCCCACTGCCGCGCCAGGGCGGCCTCGAGCGCGGCTCCCACCCGGTAGAGCCGGTCGTCGGCCATCGGCGGTGCGATCACCTGCAGACCCACCGGCAGTCCGTCCTCGGGGGCCAGCCCGACGGGCAGCGACAGGGCGCAGTTCCCGGCCAAGTTGACCGGGATCGTGGCGACGTCATTGAGGTACATGGCCAGCGGGTCGTCCACCTTGTCCCCCAGCGCGAACGCGGTGGTCGGAGTGGTCGGCGAGACCAAGACGTCGACGCGGCCGAACGCGGCCTCGAAGTCCCGCGTGATCAAGGTACGGACCTTCTGGGCCTGCCCGTAGTAGGCGTCGTAGTAGCCGCTGGACAGCGCGTAGGTGCCCAGCATGATCCGCCGGATCACCTCCGGCCCGAACCCGGCGGCGCGGGTGAGAGACATGACCTCCTCGACGCTGCGGCTGCCGTCATCACCGGCGCGCAGGCCATACCGCATGGCATCAAACTTGGCCAGATTGGAGGAGCACTCGCTCGGCAGAATGAGGTAATAGGCGCCCAGCGCGTACGGCAGATGCGGGCACGACACCTCCTCGACGCTCGCCCCCAGGGACTCCAGCACCGCGACCGCCTCGGCGAACCGTTGCGACACACCGGCCTGATAACCCTCGCCACCGAGTTCACGCACCAGCCCGATCCGCATGCCGGCGACATCGGCCTGCCGGGCCGCCTCGACGACCAGCGGGACCGGCGCATCGATGGAGGTGGAGTCCAGGGGGTCGTGCCCAGCGATGGCCGCATGCAGCAGGGCGGCGTCCAGGACCGTACGGGCGCACGGGCCGGCCTGGTCCAGCGACGAGGCCAAAGCCACCAGGCCGTACCGGGAAACGCCCCCATAGGTCGGTTTCACCCCGACGGTCCCGGTGACCGCGGCCGGTTGCCGGATCGAGCCACCGGTGTCCGTGCCGATGGCCAAAGGCGCCTGGAAGGACGCCACTGCGGCCGCCGACCCGCCGCCGGAGCCGCCCGGGATGCGAGCCAGGTCCCACGGATTGTGGGTGGCGCCGTAGGCGGAGTATTCGGTGGAGGAGCCCATCGCGAACTCGTCCATGTTGGTCTTGCCCAGCACCACCACGTCGGCGGCTCGCAGCCGGGTCACCACCGTGGCGTCGTACGGCGGCCGCCATCCTTGAAGGATCCGCGACCCGCAGGTGGTGGGGACGTCGCGCATCGTCAGGACGTCCTTCAGCGCCAGCGGCACGCCGGCCAGCGGCCCCAGGGGTTCCCCGGCGGCGCGGCGGCTGTCGATGTCCGCGGCGGTTGACCGGGCAGCCTCGGCGTCGACGTGCAAGAAGGCGTGCACCCGCTCATCGACGGCCTCGATCCGGGCCAGGTGCGACTCGACCGCCTCGGCCGCGCTGACCTCACCCGCGCCGAGCAGGTCGGCCAGCGCGCTGGCGCTCAGGCGCGTCAGGTCGTTCAGCTGGATCGGATCGGTCGTCGTCGTGCTCGCCACGTTCACTCCTCGTCCAGGATCCGCGGCACTCGGAACCGGCCGTCCTCGGCCGCCGGAGCTCCCTGCAGTGCCACCCCCGGAGCGAGACCAGGGCGGGCCACATCAGGGCGCAACACGTTGACCAGCGGCACCGGATGCGACATCGGCGGGACGTCATCGGCGGCCACCTCGGACACCGTGGCCACCGCCGAAAGGATCACGTCCAGCTGCTCGGCGTAGTGGTCGAGGTCGGCTTCGGGCAGCTCGAGCCTGGCCAGCCGGGCCAAGTGAGCGACCTCGGCTCGGGTGATCGCGGACATGGCGAGCATCCTAGGGGCGGCGGCATTCCTGACATCTGCAACCGCGGCTACGCCCGCAGCTTCAACCGCCAGCTCCGCCGGGCCGGTCAGACGCTGGCTTCGCCCACCGCGTACAGAGTCGGACCGGGGTGAGCCTCGTCGCCTCCCGGAGCGGGCAGTGCGCAACGCTTGCGCAGCCACTGCGTCGCGACAGGACCGGGCATCGCCCGGGCGATGTACCAGCCCTGAACGACATCGCAGCCCAGCCGCGTCAACCACACGTGCGCCACGTCGGTCTCCACGCCCTCCGCGACCACCAGAAGGTCGAGCCCGTGGGCCAGCCCGATGACCGAGCGGACCATGGACGGGTCGGCCCGCGGGTCGTCGAGCTGCCGGACGAACGAGCGGTCGATCTTCAACTCGACGACCGGCAGGCGTTCCAGCCGCACCAGCGAGGAGTAGCCGGTGCCAAAGTCGTCCAGCGAGCAGCGCACCCCGACGGCGCTCAGTTCGCGCAGGGTGGCGACCGCGATGGTCGGCTCGGCGCCCAGGATCGACTCGGTGACCTCCAGCATCAGGGCACCGGCCACCACGTCGTAGTGGTCCAAGCGAGCCATGAGGCGGCGGGCGAAGTCGGGGCGTTGTAGGTCGCGCATGGACACGTTGACGGCGACCGGGATACGCAGCCCCGTCGTCCACCACTCATGCGCCTGCCGCAGCGCCAGATCCAGTACCTCGTCGGTCAGGGTGTTGATCAGTCCGGTGCGTTCGGCCAGCGGAATGAACTCATCCGGCGGGACGAGGCCGCGCTCGGGATGCCGCCAGCGAACCAGGGCCTCGACGCCGACCACATCGCCGCCGGGCAGTGAGGTTTTAGGCTGGTAATGCAACTCCAGTTGATGAGCGGCGATGGCCTCGCGCAGCGCGGTGACCGCGCCCAGGCGCTCCTCGGAATTGGGGTCGGACGTCGGGTCGTAGATCTGGGTGCCATCGTCGGCAGCCTTGGCCGCGTACATGGCCACGTCGGCCTTGCGCAGCAGTTCCTCAAAGGCGCGCCCGTGCTCGGGATACACGGCGACCCCGACGCTGGAGTCCAGGTCCACCAGCACACCGGACATCCGGAACGGTTCGGCCAGGGTCAGCCGCAGCCGCTCGGCGACCTCGGCGGCCGCTGCGGGCGAGCCCACTCCCGGCAGCAGAATGCCGAACTCGTCGCCGCCCAGTCGCGCCACCACGTCACCCGGACGCACGGCTGCGCTCAAACGGTGGGCCACCACTCTGAGCAGGTCGTCACCGACCGGATGGCCCAGGGTGTCGTTGACTTCCTTGAACCGGTCCAGGTCGAGCAGCAGCAACGCCACGCCCGTGGCCTCATCGGTGGCCGCCTTTCGGCGGTCGTCCTCGATTGCTGCCTTGGTACGCCGGGCCAGCAGGGTCCGATTGGGCAGGTCCGTCAACACGTCGTGCAGCGAGGAATGCTCCTGCTCGCGGGACATCTGTGCGGTCTTGTGGACCGCCAGCAACGGCAGGAGTAGCAACGGCAGCAGTCCCCACGACCCGTCACTGGCCATCTCGACCAGGACCACCAGCGGGGACAATGCGAGAACCGCGAAGGTGGAGAACGTGTAGAACCAGAAGTCTTCGCTGAACGACTCCCACCAGGTCTGGCGGGCCGTCCGGCTCAATCCGGCGACGAGGGCAAGGTTGACCACGTGGTAAACCACCCAGGACCCCAGGATCCAGGGCAGATCCCGGCCGGACAGCCCGCTCATGGGCTCGATGGGCGAGGGATGGACACCCACGATGATCAGCACGCTCGCGGCCGCGGCGATACTCACGCAGTACTGCCCCACGTTGAAGACAAGCCGCCACAACTGCTTGCGCTGCAGCAACTCCGAGATGATCACGGTCAGCGCCTGCAACAGGATCGCGGGGGCCAGACCCCACAGGTAGAGCACCGCGAAGATGAACGCGCTGGAGATCGACACTGGGTTGCCGAACGTGTGGCTCATGACTACCGGGCGCAGTTCGCCGATCACCACCACGAACGTGATCATCGCCAGGCCGGGGCCCATGGCCCGCAGATCGCCCCCGGACAGGTGCAGCACCGAATAAAGGATCAGTGCCCACCCGGCCCAGACCGAGAACTGCCAGTCAAAAGCGAACAGACTGGGACGTACGAAGGAAGGGTGCGTCAGTTTCGGCGCGCCCGTCACGATGCCCACCCCCACCTGTTCGCCTGCCACGGTGGACGGGCCGACCCCTCGATCCCGCCTCCGCTGCGCCACCGTAGCCCGCCGCGGCGGTTCGTTGCACGTCGAGCGGGGCCTGCGAAACCTCAGTGCTCCTCGGGGCTCCTCAGTGCTCCTCGGGGCTCCTCGGGGCTCCTCAGTTCTCCTCGGTCGGCGCCGGCAGGTTGCCAGGTCCACCGTCCAGCAGCAGCGCGAAGGCGTCGGCGTCCAGGATGCGTACTCCCAGGGCGAGCGCCTTGTCGTATTTGCTGCCCGGGTTGTCCCCAGCCACGACGTAGGCGGTCTTGCGGGACACCGACCCGGTCACCTTGCCGCCGCGGTCCTGCACGGCCGCGGTGGCGGCATCGCGGGTCCAGCCGGCGATGGTGCCGGTGATGACCACCGTCAGCCCGGCCAAGATGCCGGGGCCGTCGCTGCTGGGCTCCTCGGCCAGCCGTACGCCGGCGGCTCGCCACTTCTCGACCACGGCGACGTGCCAGTCCACCGCGAACCAGTCCTGGACCGCCTCGGCGATGATCGCTCCGACGCCCTCGACGGCGGCCAGGTCGGCGGGGTCCGCGGCGGCGATGGCGTCCAGGGACCCGAGCTCCCGGGCCAATGCCTGCGCAGCGGTCGGGCCGACGTGCCGGATCGACAGGGCGACCAGGACCCGCCACAGCGGCCGGTCCCGGGCGGTGTCCAGTTCGGTCAGCAGCCGCAGGGCGTTCTCGCCCAGCTGCGGTCCGGTCTCACCGCGGCGTGGCCCGCGGGTGAAGAACGGGCAGCGCAGCAGATCCTGAGCGGTCAACGCGAACACATCACCCTCGTCGGCGACCAGGCCGCAGTCCAGCAGCGCCACCGCCGCCTTCGCGCCCAACCCTTCGATGTCCAGGGCGCCGCGGGAGGCGACGTGGAAGATCCGTTCGCGCAGTTGCGCGGGGCAAGACCGAGTGTTGGGGCAGCGGATGTCGGCGTCGCCCTCCTTCGCCGGTGCCAATGGTGTCCCGCACACCGGACAGTCGGTCGGCATGACGAAGACCCGCTCGGTCCCGTCGCGTTCCTCCACGACCGGGCCGATGACCTCCGGGATCACGTCGCCGGCCTTGCGCAGGAACACCAGATCCCCGATCAGGACACCCTTGCGGGCCACCTCGGTGGCGTTGTGCAGCGTCGCCATCGACACCGTCGAGCCGGCGACCACGGCCGGCTCCATGACCGCGAACGGCGTCACGCGCCCGGTCCGCCCGACGTTGACGGCGATGTCGCGCAGCCGGGTGCGGACCACCTCCGGCGGGTACTTGTACGCAACTGCCCAGCGCGGTGCCCGGCTGGTCGACCCCAACCTGCCCTGCAGCGCCAGGTCATCGACCTTGACCACGACACCGTCGATCTCATGCTCGACGTCGTGCCGGTGGACCCCAAAGTGGTCAACGAACTCCTGCACACCGGCCAGATCGTCGGCCACCCGTGCGCGTTCGCTGACCGGCAGGCCGAGCGCGGCCAGCAGGGCGTACGTCTGGGACTGCTCCGACACCGCCAGCCCGTCCCGGACGCCGAGGCCGTGCAGGATCAAACGCAGACCGGCCAACCGGGCCACCGCGCGGTCGAGATCGCCCTGCTGCCGCTCCACCGCCGACTGCCCGCGCTGTCCGCTGGAATCGGTGACGATCGCGCAGGCGGCGGCGAGCTCCTCCTCGCGGCGGTCCACCCGCTGTCGCAACGTCCCGGCCGCGGTGTTGCGCGGATTGGCGAACGGACTGCGCCCCAACGCGAGTTGATCGGCGTTGATCCGCTCGAACTCGGCCAGCGGGAAGAACACCTCCCCGCGTACCTCCAACAGCCGCGGCACCTGCCCGCCCTCTGGCGGAGTCAGCCGGTTCGGGATGGCGTCGATGAACTGCGCGTTGTACGTGACGTCCTCGCCCACCCGACCGTCACCGCGGGTCGCCATCGAGCGCAATCGCCCGTTCTCGTAGACGAGATCCACGGCGAGACCATCTATCTTCAACTCGCAGATGACCGGCGGGAAGGACCCGATCTCGCGCTCCACCCGGCCCGCCCATTCGGCCAACTCCTCAGTCGAGAACACGTTGTCCAGGCTGTACATCCGCTCCAGATGCTCCACCGGCTCGAACATCTCGCTGCGCCGGCCGCCGACCTCCTGGGTTGGCGAGTTCGCCGTCACCAGTGCCGGCCACTGTTCTTCTAGCGCAACGAGTTCGGCGTAGAGCGCGTCGTATTCGACATCGGACAGCGTCGGGGTGTCCAACTGGTAATAGCGGTGCCGGGCCTGGCTAATCTGTTCCACAAGTTCCGCGTATCGCGCCCGGGTGGCAACGGGTGCCATCGCGGCCGGCGTATTCGGCTCGGCGGCCGGGTCGGCCGGCAGGTCGTCGGCCTGCTCTGAACCGCTCACCGGAGCTCCTTCTGTTGCGGGTCCTCCTCAGCCAACGCATCCGGTTCGGCCAGCGCCCTGCCCACGGCCCGCGCTGACGCGTACAGCGGGATGACCTCGGCGGGGGCTGCGCCGGCCAAGCCGCAGGTGGGTGAGATGGCCACCACCGAAGGCAGCAGGTCGGGCGCGAACCCCAGTCGCGACCACCATGCCTGGATCCGGCGGACCGACTCGCTCACCGAGGGGGCGGGCCCCGAGCTGGGCAGTGCCCCCACGATGAAGCGCACCCCGGCGTCAACGGCTGTCCCGATCTCGTCCTGGGTGAGGGAGTCGACCAGGCCCAGATCGAAGGAGATGACCTGCGCCCCTGCCCCGTGCAACAACGCCACCGGGACGCCCGTGCCGCAGCAGTGCACCATCGGGATCGCGCCCGCCGCACGTGCTGCGCCCAGCACAGCTCCCAGCGCAGCAGAGGCAACCGACGGCTCGACCGAGCGGTAACGACCCAGCCCGCTGGCGGTCCGGATCCCAGCACCGAGCACCGCCGGCAGCACCGGTTCGTCCAGCTGCAGCAGCACCCGCGCACCCGGTACGCGGCGCCGCAGGTCCGCCACGTGGTCGGTGACGGCCAGGGCCAGCGCCGAGGCCACGTCGCGCACAGCGCCGGGATCACGCAAAACTCGTTCTCCCGCAGGCAGTTCCACGCTGGCCGCCCACGTCCACGGGCCGACCAACTGCGCCTTCAGCAGGCCCGAAAAGCCCTGCGCGGCCTCCTCGACCGCGTCCAGGTCCTCCCCCAGCCACGCCCGGGAGCGACGCATGGAACGACCCCCGCCGGCAGCCAACCGCCAGCCGCTGGGCGTCGTCTCCAAGCCCAGATCTGCCGTGACCAGCGACAGCAGCCCCGCGGTCCGCCCGACGGCATCCGCGCCCGGACCGCGACCCGGCAGCTCCGGCACATGCGGCACATCGGGGAGTTCCCCGACGACCAGCCGCGCCGCCTCCTGCGCGGCGGTGCCGGGCAGCGAGCCGACACCGGTTGCGGCCGCAGGTGGCCAAGACATCTGCGAGGTCATCGGAGTCCATCGGCTACTGGGGTGATCACCTGCGGAGGTTACCCGCGTGAGCGCCCTGCCGAACTGTGCTCAGAACACGTGGGTGGACCACGGTGCCGGGTCGTGCAGCCAGGCCCGGGAGGCGGTCAGCATCTCGTGCGGGTGCAGTACCTCCACGAATCCGGTGCGGGCCAGGTGTTCCCAGGTCGTGCCGCCGAGGTAGGCCGCGCCGAGCTCGCGGACGCCCAACCGGATGTCCGGCGCCCGGGTGCTGCGCTCGCAACTAGCCGTGCCGTCGATATCGACGTGCAGGTGCCAGGTGCCGGCCACGTGGGGGACGAGGTCGTCGGTGATCTCCAGGACGAGGTCATGCGCGGCCGCGTACGTCCGCTGGGTCAGCGCAGCAGGGACATGCATGATCCGTACGTGCAGCTGGTCAAAGACCTCCTGGACCGCGCGGCGGTCACCCAGCCAGTCCAACACCGGTTCGTCGGCCGGCGCGTGATCCCAGATCACCCGGGAGATCAGATCGTGGGAGACAAGCACCTCCCACAGCGCGGCGCGGGCGGCATGGTCGGTGGAGATCAGATCGCGGATGGTGAGCTCCCCGTCCGGGTCCCAGCCTTTGGTGCTGTAGGCGGCGAAACCCCTCCCCGGGACGGTCAGGACCCGTAGCTCACTGCTGCCGTGCCGGTTCTCCGGCGGGTCGAACCAGGCCTTGGCCCACCACCCGTCGCTGCGCTGCGTGGCCCCGGGGCGTTGCGCGGCGGCGGTGTCGTAGATCCCCTGCAGGTCCTCATGACCCGCGCTCGCGTTGCGTAGCAGCACCTCTGGCCGATCCCCGTAGATCGGGCGGCGCGACAGTGACCCTGCACCGACCCGCAGGCCCAGGGCGCGGCTGGCCACTCCGTACCCGAAACGGCCGTAGATCTCTGGCTCGCTGGCCCACAACGCAGCCAGCGGCTCCCCGCGATCCATGACCTCCGCGAAGTGCGCCTGCATCATCGCGTGCAGCGCCCCACGGCGCCGGTGGGTGGGCAGCACGCCAACCCATGTCGTTCCGGCGGTGTCGACCCGGGCACCACCGGGGACGGACAGCTGCAAGGAGTACGCGGACAGGCAGCCGACCATCCGCTCCCCGGCGAAACCGGCGATGGACCGGTCCACCTCCAGCAGTTTTGTCGACGGTGGCCGGGCCACCACTGGAGTGTGGCCGAAAGCCATCTGATCGACCGCGATGAACGCGTCGAGCTCGTCGGGGGTGATGGGGCGAGCCGTGACGGCGGCTGTGGTGGTGGCGTGTTCGCTGGTGGGCATCCGTACATCACACCAGGGACGCGCGCTGCGGCGCGACTGGCTTTCATCCGGACGCTTTCTGGCCTTGCCTGAAATCGCAGCGACCGGCGACACGACAGGGAGCATGATCCAACCGAGCGGTGGTTTATGGCTGCCATTTCACGATCAGATTCCACCGCGCGCCACCACCGCGGAACCTACCGTCAGTCGCCAGGCCCACCGGTCGAGGCGATGGTCGCCGAGCCGACGACCCTCGTACCGGCATAGATCACTGCGGCCTGGCCCGGCGCCACCCCGACCTGCGGCTGATGCAGCACCACCTCGACAGTGGCCTCCGCTGAGTCTCCGGAGATGACCTTGACCGTCGCCGGGACGGCGACGCCGTGGGCGCGGACCTGCACGCTGGCCTCGAACGGATCGGAGGCCGGCACCGTCCCGCACCAGCGCGGGCGGCGGGCGACGATGCGGTCGACCTGCAGGGCGCGGCGGGGGCCGACCCGGACGGTGCGGGTGACCGGGTCGGTGCCGACGACGTAGCGCGGCTGGCCGTCGGCCGCTGGCCTCGACAGCCGCAGCCCGCGACGTTGGCCGATGGTGACCCCGTACGCCCCGGTGTGCTCCCCCACGACCTCGCCGGTGGCGGCATCGACAACCGGGCCTACGGCCTCGCCCAGCTGCTCGCGCAGGAACCCGGCCGTATCGCCGGTGGGGATGAAGCAGATGTCGTGACTGTCCGGCTTATCCGCCACGAGTAACCCGCGGGCGGCTGCCTCGGCACGGATATCGGTCTTCACGCTGTCGCCCAACGGAAACATCGCTCCGGCGAGTTGCTCAGCGTCCAGCACACCCAGGACGTACGACTGATCCTTGGCAGGATCGACCGCGCGGTGCAGTTCACGACCAGCCGTGGCATCAACGATGCGGGCGTAGTGGCCGGTACAGACCGCGTCGAAACCCAACGCCAACGCGCGCTCCAGGACCGCCGCAAACTTGATCTTCTCGTTGCAGCGCAGGCACGGATTGGGCGTACGCCCCGCGGCGTACTCCGCGACGAAATCCGCCAGGACGTCACGTTCGAACTCAGTTGCGAGATCCCAGACGTAGACCGGGATACCGAGGACGTCGGCGATCCGGCGGGCATCGCGCGCGTCGTCCAGGCTGCAGCATCCGCGGGCACCCTCGGCGGCATAGCCCGGGTCGCGCGCCAACGCCAGATGCACCCCAGTCACCTCATGTCCGGCATCCAGCGCCCGGGCCGCGGCCACCGCGGAGTCGACGCCACCCGACAAGGCGGCTAGAACGCGCATGTCTTAGACCCCCGCGCGGACGCGGACCAGGCCGGCGCGGCGGGCCCGGGCGACCGCCTCGGGCAGCGCCGCCAGCACCGCGTCCACGTCAGCGGCGGTCGACGTGTGCCCGAGGCTGAAGCGTAGGGACCCGCGGGACACCTCCGGCGGAACGCCCATCGCAGCCAGGACGTGACTGGGCCGCGGCACCCCTGCGGTGCACGCCGAGCCGGTCGAGCACTCCACGCCAGCGGCATCGAGCAGCATCAGCAGCGAGTCGCCCTCCGCGCCCGGGAACGACAGGTGCGCGATACCGGGCAGCCGGTGCTCGCTGCCCATGCCGACCGGACCGGTCAGCACGGCGTCGGGGACTGCAGCCAAGATCCGGGTCACCAGGTCGTCCCGTAGACGTGCCAGCCGCAGGGCCTCCGCCGGCCGACGCGCCACGGTCGACCGCAGTGCGGCCGCGAAGGCGGCAATTCCACCAACGTCGAGGGTCCCGGAGCGGATGTCCCGCTCCTGGCCGCCGCCATGCAGCAGCGGCTCCACGGTTCGCGACCGATCCAGCACCAGGGCACCCACACCGGTCGGTCCGCCGACCTTGTGCGCCGTCAAGGTCAGCGCATCGATGTCTTCGGCGCTCACCGGCAGCTGCCCGACCGCCTGCACGGCATCAGTGTGGAAGGCCACGCCGTACTCCCGGCAGATCTGCGCCACGGCCGCGATCGGCTGGACGGTGCCCACCTCGTTGTTGGCCCACATGAGCGTAACCAGCGCAACCGACCCGGGATCGGCGGCAATCGCCTCGTCGACGGCCGCCGCGGGCACCCGGCCGTCGGCGCTGACCGGCAACCAGTCCACGACGGCGCCCTCATGGCGCATCAACCAGTCGATCGGGTCCAGCACTGCCTTGTGCTCGATTCGGGCCGCGATGATGCGTCGGCGCCGTGGGTCGGCCTGCCGGGCCGCCCAGTACAGGCCCTTGACGGCCAGGTTGTCCGATTCCGTCCCGCCCCCGGTGAAGACCACCGAGACCGGTCGTACGTGCAGGGCCGCAGCGATGGCCTCGCGGGATTCCTCCACGACGCGCCGCGCCCGGCGCCCGGAGGTATGCAGCGAGGACGCGTTGCCCGGCCGGGTGGCCTGATCGGTCCAGGCGGCGACGGCTTCGGGGAGCAACGGCGTGGTGGCGGCATGGTCGAGGTACACCACGGGCGCCAGCGTACCCGCGCTGGGCTATCCCACCCGCCGAGCGGGCCAGCAGCTGTCACCCCCTGAGAACGACCTAACCCCCCGAGCCGCGAATGGCTCGGGGGGTTAGGTCAAGAGGAAAAATCAGTGCTTGCGCTTGCCAATCTCTTCGGTCAGCTGCGGGACGACCGAGTGCAGGTCGCCCACGACCCCGAAGTCGACCAACTCGAAGATCGGCGCTTCGCGGTCCTTGTTGACGGCGACGATCGTCTTGGAGGTCTGCATACCGGCGCGGTGCTGGATGGCACCGGAGATTCCGCTGGCGATGTACAGCTGCGGGGAGACCGTCTTGCCGGTCTGTCCCACCTGGTGATTGTGCGGGTACCACCCGGCGTCGGTGGCGGCCCGGGAGGCGCCGACCGCTGCGCCGAGGCTGTCGGCTAGGGCCTCGATGACGCCAAAGCCCTCGCCGCTGCCGACGCCACGACCGCCGGAGACGACGATGGCCGCCTCCGCCAGTTCCGGCCGCCCTTCCTTGACCGCGACGACGCGGTTGGTGACCTTGGCGGCCTTGTCAGCGTCGGTGAGTTCGACGGAGACGTGGGTGGCCGTGGCCTGGGTGGGTGCCGCCTCGGGGGCGATCGAGTTCGGCCGTACGGTGAAGATCGGGGTCCCGCTGGTGACCTTCGAGTGCACGATGGTGGAGCCGCCGAACACGCTCTGGGTGGCGATGCCCTCGGCGGTCAGGTCGACCGCGTCGGTGATGATGCCGCTACCAATCCGGACCGCGAGCCGCGCTGCGACCTCCTTGCCCTCCGCGGAGGAGGAGACCAGGACGGCCGCTGGGGACTTCTCGGCCACCAGCTTGGCGAGTACGGCAGCCTTGGGCGCGACCACGTAGTCGGCCATCTCGGCGTCATCGGCGACGTAGACCGTCGCCGCGCCGTATTCGCCCAGCGCTTCGACCGCGGCACTTGCGTTGGCGCCGCAGACGACTGCAGACGGCTCGCCGAGCCGCCGTGCCATCGTCAGCAACTCGAAGGCGACCTTCTTGACCGCGCCGTCAACATGATCGACGAGTACGAGAACCTCAGCCATGGGTGAGAACCTGCCTTTCCAGCAACGAGGTGGACGTCGCGATCAGATGAACTTGTTGGTGGTGAGGAACTCGGCGATCTTGACGCCGCCGGCACCCTCGTCGTCGACCACGACCCCGGCAGCCTTGGGCGGCCGTGCGGCGAAGTCCTCGACTGCACTCCAGGCTGCGCCGGAGCCGACCTTGGCCGCCTCGATGCCGGCATCGGCAATGGAGACCGTCTCCACCGGCTTCTTCTTGGCGGCCATGATCCCCTTGAACGAGGGATAGCGAGGTTCGTTGGTCTTCTCCACGACAGAGACGACGACGGGGGTGGCCCCCTCGACCTCGTCATAGCCGTAATCCGTGACCCGCTGGACATGCACGGCACTGCCGTCGACGGTCACCTTGTTGGCGAAGGTGAGCTGCGGCCAGCCCAGGTTCTCCGCAACCATGGCTGGTACGACGGACATTCGCGCGTCGGTGGACTCCGAGCCGAAAATGACCATGTCGAAGTCGCGGTCGCGCAACACGCTGGCCAACGCGTATGCGGTGGCCGGGGCGTCGGAGCCGTGCAGCGCGTCGTCGACCAGATGGATGCCCGCATGAGCACCCATGCTCAGGCCTTTGCGGACCGTCTCGGCGGCCCGGGCGGGGCCCATCGAGACGATGACGACCTCGCCGCCGTGAGCCTCGGTGAGCAACAGCCCCTCCTCGACGGCGTACTCGTCGACCTCGTTCATGACGCCATCGGCAGAGACCCTGTCGAGGGTCTTGTCCGAGGGGTCCAACTTTTTCTCGGCCCACGTGTCCGGGACCTGCTTGATGCAGACAGCGATCTTCATAGCCGGTGGCCGACCTCCCATGTCGCTTCGACGGCGACGTGTCGCTCCGCACGGCCTGTGCCGTACGGGGGTGCATGCACCACGGTTGATGGCAGCCCGGGCGGGCTGGTGTCCAGCATGCCGGACGCGACCGACTCGTGCCGATCGGGGGACGGGCAAAGTGTCCGGCCGGATGACCCGGATGTTACCGGCCGGTAGCCTCAGCGTCCACGGGCCATCCGACCCGACCCGCCACCTCGTCCTGGGAGAGCAGTGCTTGCGTTCGGGCTCAGCCGAGGTCGGCAGCCAACCAGATCATCCCCCAGCGGTTCGTACCTGCGAAGTTCGTCCCCTACCGCATCGTCCCCTACCGCATCGTCCGTAGCCGGGGCGTCCCGGGAGCGGTTACCGCTGACCGGGGAACGCACCGTGCCCGGCATCGACCGCGAGGCGTACTGGTTCGCCCGGCACGAGGCCGTGTACTCCTGGCTCGCAGGCGGGCCGTTGGCCTGCGTGCAGGCAGCCGACTGCGCAGCCGACGTGCTCATCGACGCCGGTGCCGGTGAGGGCTACGGCGCGGCCGGTCTGGCACAGGCAGGCTGGCGAGTGCTGGCGTTGGAGTTGGACGTGGCCGCCTGTCGGCACGCCGCGGCGGCCTATCCGCAGGTGTCGGTGGTACGTACCAACCTGGCGGCGCTACCCGTTCGTACCGGCGCTGCACATGCCGTGGTCAGCCTGCAGGTGATCGAGCACCTGTGGGACCTGCCAGGCTTCCTGCGGGGCTGCCGGCGGCTGCTGCACCCTGGTGGCCTGGTGGCGCTGAGCACCCCCAACCGGCCGGTCTTCTCCCCTGGCCTTGGCCCCGGCCAACGACCGACAAATCCGTTCCACGTGCAGGAGTTCGACGCCGCGCAGCTGGTGCGGTTGCTCGGACAGGCCGGGTTCGCCGACGTACGGGTGTACGGGCTGCACCACGGCCCCCGGCTGGCGGCCTGGGAAGCTGAGCACGGCTCGGTGGTCAGCGCGCAGATCAACGCGGCCCTGGCCGAGCACGGTCCGCCGGCCGAGCACGGTCAGTCGCCCGAGCTGAACGTGCCTGGACGCACGGGTTGGACCCCGCTGCTGGAGTCCTTTGTTGCCTCGGTGACCCGACACGACTTCGTTCTCGATGACCAAACCGATGCGGCCCAGGACCTCGTGGTCGTCGGGCACCGTCCGGAGTCATCACCTCCCGCAGAACAAGGCGACGCGAATGGCTGAGCCGCTGGGGACGTTCTGCCTCGTCCTGCACGCGCACCTGCCCTGGCTTGCCCACCACGGCGCCTGGCCGGTCGGTGAGGAGTGGCTGCACCAGGCGTGGGCGTCCTCCTACCACCCGGTCCTGGAGGTGCTGGAGCGGTTGGCTGCGGAGGGTCGTACCGATCTGCTGACGCTCGGCGTCACTCCCGTGCTCGCGGCGCAGCTGGATGATCCGTACGCCCTGCGTGAGCACCACACCTGGCTGGGTTTCTGGCAGGCCCGGGCGGAGGGGCTGGCCGCCCGCGGTGATCCGGATGGTCTGGCGTCGCACGAGTTCACCGCCTCACAACGGGCCCTGGCGGCCTTCGAGAACCGCGGTCGGCACGGGCTGTCCCCGGCGCTGCGCCGACTCGCCGACGTTGGCGCGGTGGAACTGCTCGGGGGGCCGGCGACCCATCCGTTCCAGCCCATCCGAGATCCCCGGGTCACCTCGTTCGCGCTGCGTACCGGCCTGGACGATGCGCGGCTGCGCTGGGGGACCCGCCCCGCCGGGATCTGGGCGCCCGAATGCGCCTACCGTCCCGGCCTGGAGGAGATCTACGCGGCCAACGGCATCGAGTACTTCCTGGTCGACGGGCCGACGCTGCTGCACGCCCGGCGCAGCACCGCCGACGCCTGGACCGTGGGCGGCAGCGATGTCGTGGCCTTCGCCCGCGATCTGGAGGTGACCTACCGCGTCTGGTCCCCCCGCAAGGGTTACCCCGGGGGACGCTGGTACCGGGACTTCCACCAGGTGGATCCCGATTCCGGGTTCCGCTGGGCGCGGGTCACCAGCCAGCACAGCAGTGGAGACCAGAAAGCGCCCTACGACCCGGCGCGCGCGGCCACGGCGGTGACCCAGGACGCCATTGATTTCGTCGACGTGGTCCGCCGGCGTCTGCAGGGCGTCTCGGCCCGTCGCGACGGCCGGCCCGGCCTGGTGGTCGCGGCGTACGACACCGAGTTGTTCGGCCACTGGTGGCACGAAGGGCCGGCCTGGCTGGAGGCGGTGCTGCGGCTGCTACCGACGGCCGGCATCCGGGTAACCACGCTCGCCGGTGCCCGCGCAGCCGGGGCGGTGGCCGGATCGGTCGAGCTCCCGGCGGGGTCGTGGGGATCCGGCAAGGACTGGCGGGTGTGGACCGGCCCCGATGTCGCCGACCTGGTGCGCGCCGATCAGGACGTTGAGGCGGATGCGCTGGCCGGGTTGGACAAACGCCGCGCGCACCCGCTCGGCGGCACCGCGTTCACCGGCGACACCGCACGCGACCCGGTCGCCGACCAGATCGCCCGTCAGTTGCTGTTGACCGTGGCCAGCGACTGGGCGTTCATGGTGACCAAGGACAGCGCCGCGGGCTACGCACGGGACCGGGCCGACGGCCATCGGGCGGCGCTGCGCCGGCTGTTGGACCTGCGCGCCAGCGGGCGGGACGCACCCGCGGCCCGGGAAGCGGCCGCCCAGGCCGAGCGCGACGGCCCCTTCGGGCACCTGGACGCTCGCCTGCTCTGAAGGGCGGTTTCCGGCAATCCGGTCGGCCGGGCCGGCGGGCACGATTCGGCACCGACCTGGGAGTCACCGGGCGACGGCCGACCCCGGGTGCCTACGATCGCGGACGTGCGGGTTCTCCATGTGTCGTGGGAGTACCCCCCGGTGGTCTACGGCGGTCTGGGTCGGGTGGTGCATGCCCTGGCGGAGGCTCAGGCGCAGGCGGGGGACGACGTCGTCGTGCTGACCCAGGCCGGGGACTCCGACGGCGTCGACGAGCGGATCAACGGCGTCCGCGTGGTGCGCGTACCCCCCGGGCACCCCTACGGCCCGCTCACGACCGACACGCTGCTGGAATGGGTGGCCGCTCTGGAGCGCGATCTCGTCGCGGGCGGGCTGCACCTGACCCAGACGTGGCAGCCAGATGTCGTACACGGGCATGACTGGCCGGTCACCCATTCCTCGACCGCGGTCGCGCACCGGGTCCAGGCACCCTTGATCGTGACGGTGCACGCGACGGAGTCAGGCCGGCATCAGGGCTGGCTGCCGGGCCCGCTGTCGCACACCATCCACGACACCGAGATCCGGCTCACCCGGGCGGCCGAACGGGTCATCACCTGTTCGGAGTACATGGGCTCGGAGGTCTCTCGCCTGTTCGGCGTATCCGCGGAGCGCGTCGACGTCATCCCGAACGGCATTCATCTGTCGGAGTGGACGTTGCCGGCGGGCCGGGCGGCCTCGGCCCGCGCCGGCATCCCCGGTGGGGATGGTCCGTTGGTGGTCTATAGCGGGCGGTTGGAGTGGGAGAAGGGCGTGCAGACCCTGATCGACGCCGTCCCCATGCTGGTCCGCAGCCAACCCGATGTCCGGATCGTGGTGGCCGGGCGCGGCGGGCAGTCCGAGGCCTTGACCGCACAGGTCTCACGCGGCGGCCTGGACGACCGGGTGACCTTCACCGGCTGGCTGCCGGAGGAGACCCTGCATGCCGTCGTGGCCGCCGCTGACGTCGCCGTCGTGCCCAGCCTGTACGAACCTTTCGGCCTGGTCGCGCTGGAGGCGGCCGCGCTGGGCACCCCGGTGGTCGTCGCCGCCACCGGCGGGCTGCCCGAGTTCGTCCGCGACGGCGTCACCGGACTGCTGTTCCCTCCTGGTGACCCCGGCGCACTGGCCGAGGTGCTGATCCGGGCTCTGGCCGACCCGGACCTGTCCGCGCAGCGAGCCGACCGGGCCCGTGCTGACCTAGCCACGACCTACTCCTGGGCGCAGATCGCGCAGCAGACGGAGCAGACCTACCGCCGGTCCCGGCTCAATCTGCTGGGGGCTGCGGCCCTGCCGCCCGAGGCCCACCGTCTACCCGGTCCCGCTGTGGACGGTCCACCTGCCGAGGATCAGGCACCCGCGCTGCAATCCTGAACCCGCCGGGGCCGCTTGATGCCGGTCGCATTGGACCGCTCGTGTCCTACGGCTGCGGCTGGTGGGTGGCGGCCGAGCGGCTGATGTCCTCGGCGGCTCGGGCCGTCTTCGCGGCGATGTCGGCAACGTCTGTGCGGGTCTGCTCGGTGGCCGCGTACTCCACCCGGCGATCCTTCAACACCCGAGCCGGAATGCCGCCGGCAATGGCGAATTCCGGGATGTCGCCACGGACGACCGCGTGCGCCGCCAGCACGCTGCCGCGGCCTACCGACGCCCCGCGTAAAACGCTGACCTTGGTTCCCATCCAGACGTCCGGACCGATCCGGACGGGTGACTTCACCAGGCCCTGATCCTTGATCGGTACGTGGATGTCCGCGGTGACATGGTCGAAATCGCAGACGTATACCCAGTCCGCGACGATCGTTCCGGCGCCGAACTCCACATCGAGATAGCAGTTGACGGTGTTGTCCCGGCCGAACACGCATTTGTCACCGACGGTCAGAGTTCCCTCGTGACAGCGCAATCTGTTCTCGTCGCCCAGATGCACCCAGCGGCCGAGTACCAACCGTCCATATCCCTTGCGGGCGTAGACCTCGACGCGACGTCCCAAGAAAACAAAACCGGTGGTGACGATGTGCGGATGACGCAGCCGCAGCAGCAGGAAACGCCCGTACCGGACCAGGTACCACCAGGACCAGGCCCGGTTCCGCACGATCCAGCGCAGCGACGCGAGAGTCACGAACCGGGCCTGCGCCGGGTGCCGCGGTGCCCGGCCGATCCGCCGAGGACCAACCGTCACGGACGCACGCCAGTCACGCAAACGTTGTAGAAGAACTGCGCCGGAATCACTTTCGACCACACGTGCTCATCCACCCAGGACAGCGCCGTCCAGCCGCCGAACGCGAACAGCGCCCAACGTCGGCCCAATGCCTGCGTGGGAACGGCGATCTCGAAGGTTCGTACCGGCCAGCCGAACCAGGATGCGGTGAGTTCCTCGGTGACGGTACGGACATCCACGGCGCCGGCCCGCATGCAGGTAGCGGCCAGCCGATCCGGGTCGAAGGTGTGCAGGTCGACGACCCACTCCAGGGCCGCGGCCGAACTCGACTCCTGCAGCTCCTCCGGCGGCCGCCGCCACCGGCCGCGCAGACCGGGCAGCCGGGCCACCCTGATCGTGGTTTCCCAAGTCAGCCGCGACAGCCGCCGCGCCACCCACTCGCCCCGCTCGGTCGGCTCCCCGCAGAACACGAACCGACCGCCCGGACGCAGCACCCGCAGGACCTCCCGCATGGCCTGTTCGACATCAGGAATGTGGTGCAGCACAGCGTGTCCCACGACCAGGTCGAACGACTCATCCGGGTACGGCAGGGTCTCGGCGTCAGCGACCCGGCCTTCGACCTCGAACCCCAGGCCCCGGGCGTTGCGCTGGGCTACCTCGACCATTCCGGCGGAGATATCCGTGACGTGACCCTCGACCAAAACTCCCGCCTGTCTTAAGTTGAGCAGGAAGAAGCCTGTGCCGCAGCCGATCTCCAGCGCGTTTCCGTACGGCCAGTCCTGCGTTCCAGCGATGTTCGCGAACCGGTCGCGGGCATAGGTGATGCAGCGCTCGTCGTAGGAGATCGACCACTTTTCGTCGTAGTTCGTCGCCTCCCAGTCGTGGTAGAGGACGTTGGCGGTCTTGGGGTCCGCGGCCGCAGCCCACAGCGCATCCATGTCTGCCGCAGTGGCCGCAGAAGTGGCCGCAGAAGTGTCCGGCGTGGTGTCCGCCGCGGGTACGACGGCGTTCATCGACCCTCGAACCGGGCCTTGCCCGGACCCTCGGCCACGAAGGACTCCATGCCGATGCGCCGGTCCGCGGTGGCGAACAGCGCGGCGAACTGAATCCGCTCGATCTCCAGGCCGGTGTCCAGGTCGGTCTCGATCCCCCGGTCGATGGCCTCCTTGGCGGCGCGCAACGCGTACGCCGGCCCGGCCGCGAACCGGGCAGCCAGCTCGACGGCCGCCGTATACACGTCGTCCGGCGGCACCACTCGGTCCACCAGCCCGATCCGCAGTGCCTCCTCGGCGCTCACGAAACGCCCGGTGAGGATCAGGTCCTTCGCCCGGCCCTGGCCCACCAGCCGCGCCAGCCGTTGCGTCCCGCCGGCGCCAGGGATGATGCCCAGCAGGATTTCTGGCTGGCCCAGTTTGGCGTTGTCCCCGGCGACCCGCAGATCGGTGCACAGGGCCAGTTCGCAGCCGCCACCCAACGCGTACCCGGTGATGGCGGCGACGGTCGGCTTGGGGATGCGCGCGACCGCGGTGAAGGCGCCCTGCAGGTCGGCGGACCGGTCGACCGCCGCCTGGTAGTCCCAGCCGGCCATCTCCTTCACATCGGCGCCGGCGGCGAAGACCTTGGGGCCGCCGTACACCACCACTGCGCGGACATCCGAGCGCAGCGACGCCTCTCGGGCGACGTCGCGCAGTTCGTCCTGGACGGCGGCGCTCAGCGCGTTCATCGGGGGCCGGTCCAGCCGGATCGTGCCCACTCCGTCCCGGACCTCAAGACCGACGAACTCACCCATGGACGACCTCCGCGTCAGCGCCCCGTCATCGAGTGCGCGGGCGCCCCGCAGCCACCGACCCGGTCGTTCCGGGACATCCGGAACCGACTCGAGCCTAGCCAGCAGCTGCGCAGACCCATGGCCCCCCGGCGCCTTGCTCCAGCGCCCTGCAGTCCGGCGACGGGTCGGGGGGTCCGGGGGGCTGCGACTACAGGTCCGGCCAGCCCTGGGCGAGGCTGCTGACGCAGCCGCTGCTGCGACCCAGCGCCCGCAGTCCGGCCAGGTCACCGGGCCGGTAGCCGCTGCGGGCCCGGCCCAGCAGGACCGGATACATCAATTGATTCCGGTCGCTGGTGTGCTGCAGTCCGACGACGTGACCGAGCTCATGCAGCAGCAGGTTGCCCCGGGTCACACCGGCACCGAAACCGGCTCGGAATCCGGAGTTCTGTCGGGCGTCCAGTACGACATAGCCGCGACCGATGACGCCGCGCCAGCCGTTGCCGCTGGACCAGTACCGGTAGGCGTATCCCCCCGTTCCGGCGGCGTCCCCGTTGGTGAAGCGGCCCAGCAGTGAACTGCGCGTGACAGCCCGACCCTGGTCGACCCAGGCCACCACGATCTCGGCCGAATTCTTTGCGGCCCAGGTCGATCCGGTCGGGATGCTGCTCGTCAGGCCCCGGCTGACGAAGCGGATGCCGCTGGCCGCCGACAGCAGCCGGAAGGCAGTGTGCACATCCCGTACGGCCGCAGCCCGCCCGGCCACGGTCCCCGCCGCCCGAGCGGGGTTGACCTGGTAGGTCACCTGAGGCTGGCAGGGGTTCCAGCGCACTGTCATGGCCCGCCCGTCGTTGGTGCGCACCCGGTTCAGTACGTAGGCCCGGGTCGCGTCTGCGGCGACCTCACCGGTACGGACCAGCGCAGCGGGCGCTGCCGGTGCCGAGACTGCCGGTGTGCTCGCTGCCGACGTGGCTGCGCCGGGCAGGGCCGCCCCGGCCACGAGCAGCGCGCTCATCGCCGCCAGGACGACCGTCCGCAGCCCCGCCGCTAGTCGTCGCCGTGGTGCAGGCGGGATCGAGCCGGTGCGGTGGCCGCTGTGCAGTCCTCGGGTCGAGGTCATGCCCAGTGTCTCGGACCATTTCCCAGCCGCCTTGACCCTGTCCCCCGAAAGCTCGCCCGGCCATCCGACCTGTCTTGGTCTGACCATGGGGCCCGTCGCTCGCCCCGAACCGACGACTGCTGCGCGTGACCGGTAACCTCACCTGCCCGCCGGCAACGCCGCAGACGCCGGAGTCAACGACAAATTGGGGAGGGTGGCGTGAGCGACGTGCCCGTGTGGCCGGGCTCCGCCGACCCCCTCGGTGTCACCGTCGACGAGTCCGGGGCCAACGTCGCGGTGTGGAGCGGGTCGGCCGAGCGGGTCGACCTGTGCCTGTTCGACGACCGGGGCGCCGAGACGCGCATCCCGCTGGACGAGCGGACCTTCCACGTCTTCCACGCCTACGTACCCGGCCTGCGAGCCGGGACACGGTATGGCTTCCGCGCGCACGGACCCTGGGACCCCGCCCGCGGCGTCCGGCACAACCCGGCCAAGCTGCTGGCCGACCCGTATGCCAAGGCCCTGACCGGCGACTTCCGACTGCACCCCACCGTCTTCGGGCACACCGGCGACGACCTGACCCGCGATGACCGTGACTCGGCGCGCTACGTGCCGAGGTCCGTGGTCGTTCGCGACGACTTCGACTGGGGCGACGACACCGGGCCGCGTACGTCCTGGGGCGACACGATCATCTACGAGACCCACGTACGCGGGTTCACCGCACGGCACCCCAAGGTCCCCGAGCACCTGCGGGGGACCTACGCCGGACTGGCCCACCCGGCGGCGCTGGACCACCTGGTGTCCCTGGGCGTGACCGCTGTCGAACTGCTTCCGGTGCACCATTTCGTCAGCGAGGTGCACCTGCTGGAGCAGGGGCTGACGAACTACTGGGGATACAACTCACTGGGCTACTTCGCTCCCCATGCCGCCTACTCCTGCACCGGCAGCCGGGGCCAACAGGTCCGCGAGTTCAAGCAGATGGTCCAGACCCTGCACGCTGCCGGGCTGGAAGTGATCCTGGATGTCGTCTACAACCACACGGCCGAGGGGAACGAGATCGGACCCACGCTGTCCTTCCGCGGCCTCGACAACGACGGCTACTACCGCCTCAACGACGGCGGCCGGCGCTACGCCGACTACACCGGCTGCGGAAACACCCTGAACGCCTCCCAGCCCCGGGTCCTCCAGCTGATCATGGATTCGCTGCGCTACTGGGTGCAGGAGATGCACGTCGACGGTTTCCGCTTCGACCTTGCCTCCGCCCTCGCGCGGTCGATGCACGACGTCGACATGCTCGGAAACTTCCTCACAACCGTGCAACAGGACCCCGTCCTGCGCCGAGTGAAACTCATCGCTGAGCCGTGGGACGTCGGGGCCGGCGGCTATCAGGTCGGTGAGTTTCCTCCGCTGTGGACGGAGTGGAACGACAAGTACCGCGATTGCATCCGGGACTTCTGGCGCGGCCGCGGAGGCGTCGGCGAGTTGGGCTGGCGGCTCACCGGCTCCGCCGACCTGTATGCCTCAGAGGGCCGGCGGCCGTACGCCTCGATCAATTTCGTCACAGCCCACGACGGATTCACAATGCGGGACCTAGTCACCTACGAACGCAAGCACAACGACGCGAACGGCGAGCGCAACCGGGACGGCACGGACAACAACCGTTCGGCGAATTATGGCGCCGAGGGCGAGACGCGCGATCCCAAGATCAACCGAATTCGGCGCCAGCAACTGCGCAACTTCTTGACCACCCTGCTGCTGTCCACCGGCGTCCCCATGCTGGTCGCCGGGGACGAGATGGGCCGCACCCAGGCCGGCAACAACAACGGCTACTGCCAGGACAACGAGATCTCCTGGCTCGACTGGCAGCTACAGGACTGGCAGCAGGAGTTGCTGGAGTTCACCCGCCGGGTGATCCGGCTGCGCCGCGAGCACCGGGTGTTCCGCCAGCGCTATTTCTTTGACGGCCAGCCCGTACGCGACGGTGGCGCGAAGGACCTGGCCTGGATCGGCTCGGACGGGACCGAACTGCGCGAGTCCGGGTGGCACGACCCGGCCGGGCAGACCATCGGCATGTACCTCTCCGGCGACATTCGATCCCGCGGGCACCAGGGCCAACACCTCACGGATGCACCCTTCCTGGTGCTCCTGCACGGCGGCACCGCGCCGCAGCCCTTCGTGCTCCCCGGCGTGCCATTCGGGCAGGCGTATCAGCGCATCTTGGACACCGCCGACGAGCACTCCCCCGCTGCGGCCTCCGCCGGGCCTGTCCCCGCGAGTGCTGCCTCCCCGCAGGCGGCAGTGACCGACGCGGCCGGAGACCTGGTCCTGCTGGCCCCCCGCAGTGTGCTGCTTCTGCAGGTCACCGCTGGCTGAGTGCCCGAACCGACGCCCCTGCCCGGACAGCACGCAGTGCCGCCCCTGCGCTGACGACCGGGCCAGCCGGGCGCCAGCGCAGGAGCCCCCTCAGCGCAGATCGCCCTCGGCCAGTCCGACAGTCTCAGGCGGCAGCACTTGCAGGCCCATCTCTGCGCCCGAGGCCAGTCCGTTCTGGCACGGCAGGATCCGTACGGTGTAACCGAAGGAACCGGTCCGGTCCAGGTCGACGGTGCCCTCATAGCGCCAGCGGTTGCCCTCGAACGTCTCCACCGGCGCCAGCGTCGCGACCTGCTGGGCGACGATCGTGTCCCCGGCGTCGACCCGGCCGTAGACGAGCTGGACACACACGTCATCGGGAGTGAGCTGACCGAGGGCGGCGAACACCCGTACGGTCACTGACTGCCCGACCAGCAGGTCGTCCCCCACGACACCGGCGTCGACGTGCTCCACGGCGACGCCGGACCAGGCCGGGCGGACTCGGGCTTTCCAGGCCGCCAGGCTGCGGGACAGCTCGTGCCGGTCGGCACTGGCCGCCCGCGCCGCCTGCGCCGCCGGGGTATAGAGCCGGGTGACGTAGTCGTGCAGCATGCGGCTGGCCAGCACCTGCGGCCCCAGCGTCTGCAGGGTGTGCCGGACCATCTCGATCCAGCGTTGCGGCAGGCCCTCGGCGTCGACGTCATAGAACCGGGCGGTGGCGTTGTTCTCCAACAGGTCGTACAGCGCAGCCGCCTCCAGGTCGTCGCGGCGATCCGGGTCATCGACACCGTCGGCGGTCGGGATCGCCCAGCCGTTCTGACCGTCATACATCTCGTCCCACCACCCGTCGAGCACCGACAGGTTCAGGCCACCGTTGAGCGCGGCCTTCATGCCCGAGGTACCGCAGGCCTCCAGCGGGCGCAACGGGTTGTTCAGCCACACGTCGCAGCCGGGGTAGAGCACGGTGGCCATGCCGATGTCGTAGTCCGGCAGGAACACGATCCGGTGCCGAACTGCCGGGTCGTCCGCGAACTGGACCAGTTCCTGGATGAGCCGCTTGCCGCCGTCGTCGGCCGGGTGGGCCTTGCCCGCGATAACCAGTTGGATCGGCCGGGTCGG